>NZ_JARVRF010000013.1 GCF_030209835.1 Arthrobacter sp. efr-133-R2A-120
GTTCCCACCGGCGAAGTTGGTGTTCCGCTTGTCCGCGCCCAGGCGGTTGGAACGGCCGATCAGCTCTTCAACAGTCTTGTTGGTCATTTTCTATGCGCCCCATCCGGCTTGCTGGCCGCCCACGCGGTCCTCGTTGATCTTCTTCTGGTAGCCACTGGCCTTGAACGCGGTCATCGGGTCCGCGGGCAGGCCACGCGATTCACGCCACTCGGCCAGGACCGGCCGGACATCCGTGTAGAAGGCATCGTTGAAAATGCCGTTCGCGGCCAGGACATCCCCCTCGCGCTGCGCTTCGGTGAGCGCGTCCGTGTCGATAAGCAGGGCACGGGCCGTCATTTCCTGGACATTGAGCACGGAGCGGATCTGGCCCGGGATCTTCTCCTCCAGGTTGTGGCACTGGTCCAGCATCAAGGCCACGCCCGAATCCTTTCCGAAGCCCCCGCCGCGGATGACTTCGTGCATGATGCGGAACAACTGGAAGGGATCCGCGGCCCCGACGATCAGGTCGTCGTCGGCATAGAAGCGCGAGTTGAAGTCGAAGGAGCCCAGCTTGCCCAGGCGCAACAGCTGCATCACGATGAACTCGATGTTGGTTCCCGGGGCATGGTGGCCGGTGTCCAGGCACACGAAGGCCTTCTCCCCCAAAGCCAGCGTCTGTGCATAGGACGTGCCCCAGTCCGGAACGTCGGTGTGATAGAAAGCCGGCTCGAAGAACTTGTACTCCAGCACCAGGCGCTGGCTATCCCCAAGGCCCGCGTAGATCTCCTGGAGGGATTCCGCGAGGCGGTCCTGGCGGCCGCGCATGTCATCCTGGCCCGGATAGTTGGTGCCGTCAGCCAGCCAGACCTTCAGGTCCCGGGAGCCCGTGGCATGCATGATCTCGATGCACTCCAGGTGGTGATCGATCGCCCGGCGACGCACCGCCGAATCGGAGGACGTCAGGGAGCCGTACTTGTATTCGTCGTCCTGGAACGTGTTCGAGTTGATGGTCCCCAGTCCGATGCCAAGGTCCGCCGCGTACTCGCGGAGGGCGGAGTAATCGTCCACCTTGTCCCACGGGATGTGCAGTGCAACAGTCGGTGCAAGGCCCGTCAGTTCGTGGACTTTCGCGGCGTCAGCCAGCTTCTCCTGGATGGTCCGCGGGGTGCCGGGCGTACCGAACACCTTGAACCGTGTGCCCGAATTGCCGTAGGCCCAGGACGGGACCTCGATGGCCAGTTCCCCGAGGCGGCCCAGGGCCGTTTCCGTGGTGTTCATGATTGTTCCTTCTGTTGCCTGTGCGTCGTCTTCGAACAGCAATGCTTTTCTTCCTTGAATCGAAACCGTCTTGAATCGATTCATTCAAGAACCTATTCACACGTTAGGGCCTGCTTCCATGGCGTGTCAACAGTCAATCCCGGAGATTGCCAGTCGAACCACGTAATATTGATGAAGCGATTTGATTCGATTCATCAATTGGGAGGTTGAGCGTGCCAAGCGGCCCGGGAGCAAAGCTGACAGACGTCGCTGCCCTTGCGAGAGTTTCGGTCGGTACGGTTTCGAATGTCCTCAACCGGCCGGACCAGGTGTCCTTCGACAAGAGAACCCGCGTTCTGGCTGCCATCGAGGAACTGGGGTTCGTGCGCAACGAATCAGCCCGCTCGCTGCGTTCAGGATCCACCAGGAGCCTCGGCATGCTTGTGCTGGACGTGCGCAACCCCTTCTTCACCGATGTCGCTTTGGGCGCTGAAAACGTCGCCGAAGACCACAAGCACTCCCTGATCCTGGCCAACAGTGCCGAAGACGCCGGCCGAGAGCAGGCATATCTGGACCTGTTCGAGCAGCAACGCGTCCAAGGCGTTTTGATCACTCCGTTCGGACAAGTTCTTCAGCGGCTCGAAAGAATGCGCGATCGGGGCATCCCCTCAGTACTCGTCGACAGGCTCGCAAGCACGGATCAGTTCTGCTCGGTATCAGTGGACGACGTTGCCGGCGGCGCCACGGCCCTGGATCATCTCGTCAGCGTCGGTTCGGTACGCCCTGCATTCGTCGGCGGCCCTTTCACGCTGCAGCAGGTCGAGGACCGCTATCGGGGAGCCGCCGATGCGGCAGCACGTGCTGGGGTCCCGCTTCAGCTCTTCGAAACGCCGGATCTGAAATTTGAACGCGGGCGCCGGATTGGAGACCTAATGTCCAATCTCCAGTCCGACAAGCGCCCGGACGCCGTGTTTGCCGCCAACGATCAATTGGCTCTTGGTCTCTTGCAATCCTTCGCCGCGAACGGGCTCCGCGTGCCCGAGGACGTCGCCATCGTTGGGTTTGACGACATCGATTTTGCCTCGCAGTCGAGCATCCCGCTCACCTCCATCAGTCAGCCGAGGCAGCTGATCGGCGAGCGTGCCGCACAGCTCCTCTTCGACGAAATCGACGACGAACCCGGTCACGTCCACAGCCAAGTGGTGTTCACACCGGAACTCGTGGCGAGGCAGAGCACCCTGCGCCGCTAGGCGGATCCTTTCGATCCGGCCGTCGGCACGAGATCGCCTTTTTCGGATGAAATGAGCGATATATAAGTCTCCAGTTGGGACCGTAGCTGATCCGCTGAGTGGTGTTCCGGCGTCAGCGTGGCTGTGATCTGTGCACCGAGCGCGAACGTCATGATCCCGCCAACGATGTCGTCGTCGTTCAGCCCCTCCTTCAGTTCGCCAAGTTCCCTGGCTTCACCGAGCTTGTCGAATAGTGCCTCACGCCATTGCTCCATCGAGGAATCATGCAAGGCGGCCTTCGCCGGGTCTGTCAGTGCGCGCTGCCAGAAGGCGATCGCGATTCGCGCCTCGTTGAGCCTCTCGGCGTCGAGCGGCAAAATTTCGTGGCAATAGCTGCGCAATGCAGACAGGCCCCGCTGGCCGGCCGCGGAATCGCTCATGCGGGTGTTCGTCTGGTTGAAGACGTGGCCGAAAGCAAACGTCAAGAGATCGTCTTTCGTAGGGAAGTACGGCTTGAGGGCACCGTTGGCAAAGCCTGCCTCCGTTGCTATCTCGCGCATCGTGGCGCCCTCTATCCCCCTGCTGGCGATGATCCGCCACGTGGCTTCGACAAGCTCCACCCGGCGCTTGTCGTGGTCTACGATCTTCGGCACGCTTTCCCCAAATCTTTTTTTCTACAACCGTTGTGACTCAGATTACACGATGCTATTCTCTACACACATAGAAAATAAATCGCCACACACAAAGGCCTTCCATGAGCACAACTTCCTCTCCCGAAATCGCCGAAATGGCTGCGTTTGCCGGACTGTCTCCGTTTGCATTGACCAGTGCCGAAGACATCACGGCCGTCAGGGGCATTTTGGCTGACGCCGGACTCTTCAACGGATCCATCCGGATCGCCTACCTTGGCCTCCTTGAGCCACCACGGAATGCGGAGGCTGTGGACCGCAGGTTCAGGGCGTTCCTGCACAATGTTTCAACCGGTGCGGCACAGGACGTCGTGGTCTCTGTGACACACCAGGAAGTCGTCTCGAAGGTTGAACTCGACACCTCGGTGACGGGCGAGCTTCCCGTCATCGAAGAAGAGTTCGAGGTGGTCGAAGAGATCCTCGCGCAGGACGAACGGTGGCTCAAGGCCTTGGCTGACCGGAACCTCGACGTCAGCAAAGTCAGGGTCGCTCCCCTGTCAGCCGGGGTCTTCGAGTACCCGGAGGAGAAGGGTCGCCGGATTCTGCGCGGTTTGGCTTTCGTCCAGGAGTTCCCCGGGGACAGCGCCTGGGCCCACCCCGTGGATGGGCTGGTTGCCTACGTTGACGTCGTCAGCAAGACGGTGGACCAGGTCTTGGATTTCGGGGCCGTCCCGGTGCCGCAAGAACACGGCAACTTTACGGACCCGGAGCTGACCGGAGCGATGCGCACCACCCAGAAGCCGATCCACATCACCCAGCCGGAGGGTCCGAGCTTCACCGTCCGCAATGGAAACCACGTCGAGTGGGAGAAGTGGAGCCTGGACATCGGCTTCGATGTCCGGGAAGGCGTTGTTCTGCACAATGTGGCGTTCGACGACGTCGATCGCCGTCGCAGCATCCTCAAGCGTGCTTCCATCGCCGAAATGGTGGTGCCTTACGGCGACCCTTCCCCTGTGCGCTCCTGGCAGAACTACTTCGATACCGGCGAATACCTCGTGGGCCAATACGCCAACTCGCTCGAGCTCGGCTGCGATTGCCTCGGCGAAATCACCTACCTCAGCCCGGTAGTGAGCGACGCGTTCGGCCGGCCACGGGAAATCCGCAACGGCATCTGCATGCACGAGGAGGACTGGAGCATCCTCGCCAAGCACAGCGACCTCTGGAGCGGCGTGAACTACACTCGCCGGAACCGCCGGCTCGTCATCAGTTTCTTCACGACCATCGGCAACTACGACTACGGCTTCTACTGGTACCTCTACCTCGATGGCACCATTGAGTTCGAAGCCAAGGCCACCGGCGTCGTCTTCACCAGTGCCCACCCCGGAAAAGGCTACCCTTACGCCTCGGAGCTCGCTCCGGGCCTTGGGGCTCCGTTCCACCAGCACCTTTTCAGTGCCCGCCTGGACTTCGCCATCGACGGCCTGAGCAACAGGGTCGAGGAAGAGGACGCCGTCCGGGTACCCATGGGAGAAGGCAACGAGCGCGGCAACGCCTTCGCCCGCCGTCGGACTGTGCTCAAGAGCGAAGCGGAGGCCGTGCGGGAGTCCGACATGGCGGCCGGACGGGCCTGGATCATCTCCAATCCCGAATCACTCAACCGCCTGGGCGATCCTGTGGGGTACAAGCTCCACGGACAAGGGCATCCCATGCTCCTGGCGGACCCCCAATCATCCATCGCCCAGCGCGCAGCGTTCGCTACGAAGGATCTGTGGGTGACGCGCTACGACGAGAATGAGCGCTACCCCAGCGGCGACTTCGTCAACCAGCATTCCGGAGGAGCCGGATTGCCGTCCTACATTGCCCAAGACAGGGACATCGATGGACAAGACATTGTCGTGTGGCACACCTTCGGGCTGACCCACTTCCCCCGCCCCGAGGACTGGCCGATCATGCCTGTCGACACGGTGGGATTCAAACTCCGCCCCGAGGGCTTCTTCGACCGGAGCCCCGTCCTCGACGTCCCTGCGTCGAAGCCCGCCGAAGGCGGCCACTGCCACATGGAGGCCCAGAAATGAGTTTAACAACCGGGAAAGAGACCACTGAAGTGGGACACCCGCATCACCATCGACGCCGTCTCGGCGTACCCGCGGTGACATTCATGATCATCGCCGCCTCGGCTCCGCTCACCGTCCTCGCCGGCGGCGTCACGACGACGTTTGCCGTCACGGGGGTAACCGGCGTTCCGCTGTCCTTCCTGCTGCTCGGCGGAACCCTCGCCGTGTTCGCCGTCGGGTACGCGGCAATGAGCCGGTACGTCGTCAACGCCGGCGCTTTCTATTCCTACGTGGCGCAAGGCATCTCGCGGCCGGTCGGCGTCGGGGTTTCCATGGTGGCCCTGATGGCTTACAACCTGATGCAAGTCGGAATCTACGGGCTCTTCGGCTTCACCGTCTCAAGCCTAATCAACGAACGCTTCGGCATCACTGTCCCTTGGTGGATTCCGGTGCTGGTCTGCATCGCCGTCGTCGCATTCCTCGGCGTGAACAGGGTGGACCTGTCAGCGAAGGTCCTCGGGGTGCTCGTCGGCCTGGAGTTCCTTGTGGTGATCGTCTACGACGTCGTCTCCTTCGTTGTGGCACCCGAGGGAGTCAGCGGAGCGCCGCTCAGCCCGCAGAGCCTCTTTGTGCCGGGCGTAGGAGCGGTCCTCTCCTTCGGCATCGCGGCGTTCATGGGATTCGAGTCGGCAGCGATCTACGGTGAGGAAAGCAAGGACCCCAAGCACACGGTCGCCCGGGCCACATACACTGCCGTGGCCATCATCGCCCTTTTCTACGCTGTTTCCTCTTGGGCCATGGCGGTCGGAACCGGACCGTCCGCGGTTGTCGACGCTTCCGCCAAACAAGGACCCGACCTGATGTTCGGCTTCCTCAGTGACCATGCCGGGGTGCTTCTCGCCGACGTGGCCCGCCTGCTCTTCGTCACCAGCCTCTTCGCGGCCCTCGTCAGCTTCCACAACGCCGCAGCGCGCTACTTCTTCTCCCTTGGCCGGGAACAAGTCCTCCCCCGGAAGCTGGGTGCAGTACGGCGGCACAGTGGCGCCCCCTACGCCGGGTCGATCGTCCAGACGGTCATCGCCGTCGTGGTCACGGTGGCGTTCGCCATCGCGGGGACCGGATCATCGTTGGGTGATCTCTACCCTGTCCTGACCATGTTCACGTGGCTGACGAACGACGGCGCCATGGGACTTGTCCTCTTGATGACGATCGTCTCGCTGGCTGTCATTGGATTCTTCCGCAAGAACAGGCATGACGCTGGAATCTGGACCCGCGTGATCGCCCCTGCCCTGGGGTTCCTGCTCCTGGCGGCGATCTTCGTTCTGATCGTGGTCAACTTCAACGTACTGCTCGGCCAAAACGAGACCAATGCGCTGACGTTCATCCTGCCGGCCACGATCATAGTGCCCGGGCTGGTGGGGGTCGCGTGGGCGTTCCGCCTCCGCCGGAGCAGCCCCGCCGTGTATCGGCGGATCGGGCACGGCGAAGAGGGGCCGGCGGTCGTCCACCTCGGGGACGAAGAAGACTTGTAGCGCCGGGACTGACGACTTGTGAACAACATGCACACAACCCTTTCGATAGTCATGCTTGCCTGCTGCGCCCTCGGAATCTGGAGCCCGATGCGCGAAGGACTGGTCAGGAACCTCAGCCAGTGGGGACCGATGGCACTCATGCTCGTTGCGATGGCGGACACGACCGTCGGGCCAGGAATCGTTCCGGGCGTCGTGTGGGGCCTGTTGCTGCTCCTCACGTCCCCTCTTCCGTTGGTGCTCCTGCCCAAGGATCGCCGCGGCGGCATGGAAATACACCGTTCCCTGTCCATGGTGGCCATGTTCGCCATCTTGGTCACAACCCTTCCCACAGCCCCATCCAGTTCAGCACACCAAACACATGCGCATTCAGGACTTGGTGGAGCGAACCCGGTCCTGGCAGTTGCCCTCGCGGCAGCGGTCATCGCCTACTCAATCGCCCTGGCGGCCCGAACGGTTGGGCGAAACGGCCGAGGACACCGTCGTCACCGGTCTGCATCGCTTGAGGCCATCTCTTCGGCGGGCGCCTTGGGCGCCATGATCCTGATGGCCGTCTGACCCTACAACGTTGTCCATCGAAACCATTACCAACTCAGAGTGGAGTAAACCCTTGGAAAGCTACGACGCCCTCCTGGCTTCAATCACCCCGACCACCGGCGAAACCCGCACCATCCTGGACCCAGCCACGGACACCGCCGTCGGCGAGGCCCCGGTCCACACCGTCGGTGACCTCGAGGCCGCCATCACCGCAGCCCGGGCGGCCCAACCCGTGTGGGCCGCTCTGGGCCACGACGCCCGGTCCGCCGCGCTCCTCAGGGCCGCCGACGCCGTCGAACGCTCCGCCGAAGAACTCGCCCGCCTGCTCTCCCGCGAACAAGGCAAACCGCTCAACGGCCCCAACGCCCGCTTCGAAGTCGGCGCCTGCGCCGCGTGGCTGCGCGCCACCGCCGCGACCCCGCTCGACCCCGAAACCATCGTCGACGACGGCGAAATCCGCGCCGAACTGCACTACCGGCCCATCGGCGTCGTCGGCGCCATCGGCCCCTGGAACTGGCCCATGATGATCACCATCTGGCAGATCGCCCCCGCCCTGCGCATGGGCAACGCCGTCGTCGTCAAGCCCTCCGAATACACGCCCCTGTCCGTGCTCGCACTGGCCGCCGTGATCAACGAAGAGCTTCCCGAGGGCCTCCTCACCGTGGTCTCCGGCGGCCGCGACGTCGGCGCCCGGCTCGCCGAACACCCCTCCATCGGCAAGGTCATGTTCACCGGCTCCACCGCTACCGGCAAAGCCATCATCCGCTCCAGCGCCGACACGGTGAAACGCCTCACGCTGGAACTGGGCGGCAACGACGCCGGCATCGTCCTGCCCGACGCCGACCCCAAAGCGATCGCCGAAGGCCTCTTCTGGGGCGCCTTCATCAACACAGGCCAGACCTGTGCGGCGTTGAAGCGCCTCTACGTCCACGACTCCCTCTACGAGGAAGTGTGCACCGAACTCACCAAGGTCGCCGCCAACATGCCCATGGGGGTTGGCCTTGATGAAGCGAACGTCCTCGGACCTTTGCAGAACCGGCAGCAGTTCGACATCGTAGCCCGCCTCGTCGAGGCCGCCCGCGATTCCGGCGCCCGCATCCTGCTCGGCGGCAATCCGGACCCGGGCCTGCCCGGCAACTTCTATCCCACCACCCTCGTGGCCGACATCGACAACGACAACCCGCTCGTCGCCGAAGAGCAGTTCGGCCCCGCCCTGCCCATCATCCGCTACAGCAGCGTGGACGAGGCCGTCGCCAAGGCGAACGCGCTCGACGTCGGACTCGGCGCCTCCGTCTGGTCCACGAACCCAGTCGCCGCCCGCGACGTCGCCGCCCGCCTCGATGCCGGAACCGTCTGGATCAACAAACACGGCAACGTCGACCCCCGCATCCCCTTCGGCGGGGCCAAACAATCCGGCTACGGCCTCGAATTCGGCGTCGAAGGCCTCAAAGCCCTCGGCGTACCCCAGATCATCAACGGCTGACCCAACCAGCCCGCAGTTGTTGTCGTTTTGAGGCTCCAGAACGACAACAACTGTCAGTCAGTTGGGGCGTGCCTCCGTCGCCTTTGAATCTCGACGTAGGCCGTGACAAGGAGCACGACAATCACAGCAAGGGCCAAGACGACGGCGGCGGGAACCACAGCGCTGACCGGTGCGAGCAAGAAAGCGATCACCACAGTAGGAACTGCCCATGGCAGCACTGCGCGTAGAGGCTGACCGTAGCGAAGCGACACGATCGCATTACATCCATAGAAGAGGGCCAGGCCTCCGCCGAGCGAAATCCCGGAACCGAACGGCAAGTGCTCATAAGGCGCTGGAATGGCCGTCGCGATCGCCCCGGCGATCGCAGTGACTCCCAGCACCAGGAGAAACGGCATAAACAAGGTGGTCTGAAGGATCCCGGCGAAGTCGGACCGGGCCTGCAGCCGCTCGAGCCCCGCGGTGATGGTCCCGGTGCCGTATTGGAAGAACGCCCAGCCGAGGAAGGCAACAACGAGGAATCCGAGCGCGCCGACGAGTCCCGCGCCCGGGCCCCAATCGTCGGACACCTCAGTGACGATCGTGAATATGGATTCGCCGAGGACAATGATGACGAACAATCCAAGCCGCTCGGAAGCGTGCTCGATGTTGATGCCACCGATGCCCCGGTTGGGCCAAAGGCGGGCGCCAATCGCCACCATGCCAACCTCGACGACGATCGCGGCAGCCCACAGAATGACAGCGGTCTGGAGAGGCAAGAAGGCCGAGATGAGCCAGAGGAAGGCCGTGCCGCCGTTGTAGATCCAGATCCGCCACGGAGTCTCTGACGAATTTTCGCGGTGTTGGTACAGCCACAAGACCAGCAGGACAACGCGAATGGCGGCATTGGCCAACGAAAAGGCCCAAGCCCGTTCGCCAAAGGCGCCGGGCGCGGCCGCGGCCATGACGCTCGCCGCCGCCATGGCCGCGAGCATCGCGACACCCAGCGCCCTGGACGACAAACCAGGCAGGAGGTTGACCACGGAAACAATGTTCACCCAAGCCCACCACGCCGGAAAGAAAAGCAGGACGTAGGTGCCGAATTCGGCCCATCCAGGATCGCCATGGATCCCGCGGGCAAGCTGCCCAACGAAGGCCACAAAGACGAGGTCGAAGAACAACTCCATCCAGTGGACGCGGCCAGGGTCACGGGCCACCTCGTGTTTCAACCCGCCGGGAACCGGCGACTTATCCATCATTGACCCATGCTATTGGCTGCCGGACTTCCCTTCCCCAGGGGAGCGATTTGGGTTGGCTACTTTCCCTTGAAAGTGAGCATGTCGGAGCCGCTCTTCCAGGTGAGCGTGCCCTGGCTAAATGACATTTCAATGGGTCGCTTCAGGAAATCCACAAACCACTGTTGCCGAGTGGCGGCGTCGGCGGCGCACCCCATGGCGCCGATCCCGAGCGTGCCGACCACCAATGTGTCCCCCGTAATTGTGGCCGCTCCGCTGATCGGCGAGCAGGGAGTTTTCGCAGCGATGTAGAGGGAACCATTCACGGAACTCAATTGCACCGTGAGTCGCCCTGATGCCGCCCAGGGCAGGTCAACGCCGTCTGATGTTCCGGCTGTACTGACGTACTCGGTACACGGAGCCGACGGCAGGAATGCTGCGCACATCTCCCGCGGCGGCGCAGGGGTTGTCACAAGGGACGTGGGGCCCGTCTGGGGAGGCATGGGTGCGGTGGTTCGCGGCTCCCCGGCTTGTTGTGACGCACACGAAGTCAGCGTCGTTCCGATAAGAAGCAGAAGAATCAGCTTTCCTTGCAAACCACCTCTGCACTGCATTGTGCCCCCTGGTAGACGAACGCTGCTCGGTGCCCGCTGTTGAAGGAGTCTATGCCCGTGCTGGGGCTAAGGTCGCGCCGTTGCTCCAGTTCCGAGGGAGCTTTCATTGGTCATGCAGTACCGGCAGTGCGCCCCACGCAGCCCGGGATAGTAGCATGTGGAATGCAGGAATACGCTTTGCGAGGAGCGTCCCACGGACATGGAAAAGTTGGGGGCAAGCAAAAGCAATGGATTCGGAACCGGTACAGCCAGAGGTAAATCCGCGATTCAGCAACACCCGGAAACAAAATACTGATCTTGCCGTCCAGCAACTCCGGGCGGGCGGGTTCACGAACACTCAGGTGGACGAATTCCTCGAGACGCTGCACCGTATGGAGGCCGACGATTCAATACTTGCGCCGCTGACGAATGCCCTACTCGCCATGAACGTCTCAGTCCAGTGGCTAATGTAGGACCCGCCCCCACCTCAAGACTTAGGTAGATCAGTCGGACTCGGCCTGCTGCTCGATGCGTCGACGCTGCTCCTCGAGCTCCTTCTCGCCTTCGTCTTCAGCTTCATAGAGCTTGGAGTTGGTGATCTGGAGTTCACGCATCACAGCGTCAAGCTTCACGTGAAGGGCGGCACTGTCTCTGTTTTGGGTGTTCTGGATGATGAAGACCATCAGAAACGTCACGATAGTGGTGCCGGTATTGATGACCAATTGCCAGGTATCCGAAAATCCCAGCAGTGGTCCAGTGAAGGCCCAAACGATGAGAATGATTACCGCCGCGCTGAATACCCAGGCGTGGCCAAGAACTTTAGCCACCCTCGTGGTGAACCGGGTAAAAAAGTCCTGACGGGAGTCTCCAGTTTTGCCACTCATGCAGACATCATCTCCCATTACCGGGACTGCAACTACTAGTTCGCGCCTTTTGCCCCGCCCCCTTCGGCCAAGCTTGACCACGCCTCGGCCACGCGAGTGATGACATTTCGGCCCAAAATCTTTCCAACGTTGTAATCTGCAGGTTAAGACGGGTACCGGCTTGCGCGCGGAAGAAGGAAAAGTGGCAATTACCATGCGGGATGTGGCCCAAGCGGCCGATGTGTCAATCAAGACGGTATCCAACGTCATCAATGACCATCCAAACATCAAAGCCGAGACGCGCGAGCGGGTTTTGGTAGCCATCGAGAAACTTGGCTACCAACCCAATCTCTCGGCCCGTGGGTTGCGGTCGGGCCGTACGGACGTCATCAGCCTCATCATCCCGGATTTGAAGAACGCATACTTTGCTGAACTTGCCGACGCCGTCATGACGGCCGCCTCAAAGCGCGGGAAAGTCGTGATCATCGAGCAAAGCGGAGGCTCACGGGCACGCGAGTTGGAGATCCTGCATGGCCCACGGATGAGGATGGTCGATGGCGTCTTGTACAGCGTGCTCGGCCTGAGCCAGGAGGACGCGGGCCTCATCGACATCCCGACTCCCATGGTCCTCCTGGGTGAGCGGATCTTTCACGGCCCCACGGACCACGTCACCATGCAAAACATCGAGGCTTCTCAAGCAGCCACGGAACACCTCCTGCAACGCGGACGAACGAAACTACTCGCCTTTGGTGCCCACCGAAATGAAGTCATCGGCTCAGCCGGGCTCCGCTTGGAAGGGTACCGCCGCGCCCTGCAGAAGGCCGGGCTGGATTACCGCGACGAACTGGCAATCGACGTCCAGTCGTGGCACCGGTCCGACGGCGCCCAGGCCATGCGGGAGGTCCTGGCGTCCGGGCTGGACTTCGACGGCGTCGTGGCATTCAACGACTCCCTCGCCCTGGGCGCCATGCGTGTCATGCAGGACGCCGGACTGAGAATCCCCGAGGATGTGGCAATCATCGGCTTTGACGACATCGACGAGACCCGGTATTCACTACCGACGTTGTCGACCATAGATCCCGGCCGGCAGGAGATCGCCGAGACCGCCGTCGCGATGCTCCTTGAGCGGATCGACGGCGCGGCCGAAGCAACGCCCGCCCGCGAGTTTGAAGCAGGTTTCAAGGTCGTCAGCCGGGAGTCCACAGCGATCCAGCCTGCCGAAGACTCCGCCTAATTTCTTCTTGACATGTAAGTCCGGTCACATCATCATGGATTTACAACGATTACTTACATCGATGTAAAAGCTTGGGAATCTCTTCTTGTCCCTACCGAGCCCGTCCAGATCCCGCCAGCATCCGTTGGCTGGAGGACGCCCTACCCTCGCCTGCTCTACCTCCGACGACGACGTCCATGCACGACCGAAGGGAAACTACGTGAACAAGAAAGCAATCGCGGCAGCAGTGTCAGCCGCTGCCCTGGCCGCCACACTGGCAGGGTGCAGTGGTGGCGCGGATGCCGCCAGTGCGGGCTCCAACACCACCAATTGCACCAACAAGATTGTCCATGCCGACGCTCCGAAGGTCTCCGTGTGGGCGTGGTATCCCAACATGGCCACGGTCGTCGACAACTTCAACAACTCCCACACCGATGTCCAGGTCTGCTGGACCGTGGCCGGCCAGGGTGGTCCGGAGTACGCGAAGTTCCAAACAGCTATCCAGGCAGGCAAGGGAGCCCCTGACGTGATCATGCTCGAGGCTGACCAGCTGACGGGTTTTGAACTGCAGAACGCACTTGTCGACCTGAGCAAGTATGGCGCCGGAGACGTCAAGAAAAACTTCAGTGCCGGTTCCTGGAAAGACGTCTCGCAGGGCCATTCGGTCTACGCGATTCCGGTCGACGGCGGGCCCATGGCCATGATCTACCGCAAGGACGTGCTGGACAAGTACGGTATCAAGCCGCCGACGACGTGGGCCGAGTACGAAACGGCCGCGCAGAAGGTCAAAGACGCCGGCGGCCCCGCATTCGGGGATCTTGGCAGCAATGTCCCTGCCGCCCTGACCGCCCTCATGGCCCAAAAGGGCGCCGTTCCCTTCACTTATGACCTGGCAGACCAGAAGAATATCTCCATCCACCTCGACAGCCAGCCGGCCAAGGACGTCCTGAACTACTGGGCAGGGCTCGTGAAGAAGGGCCTGGTTGCCACCCAGGACCAGTTCACCACCGACTACATCTCAGGAATGATCGGCGGCAAGTACGCCACGTACATCTCCGCTGCATGGGCTCCCGGCTACCTCACCGGGTCAGGGGTGGGCAAGGGCAACGAGAAGGGAACATTCGCTGCGGCGCCGCTCCCCCAATGGGATCCAAGCAACCCTGTCTCCGTTAACTGGGGAGGATCCACCTTTGCCGTCACCTCACAGGCCGGTGACCAGAAGCTCGCCGCCGAAGTCGCCAAGGGCCTCTACGCCGACGACGCCTCTCTGACGGATGGCTGGAAGACCCAGACAATCTTCCCGCTCAACCAGAATGTGCTGAAGTCGGACGCATTCACCAACAACGCCGTGGACTTCTTTGGCGGACAGACCGCAAACAAGGACATCTACATCCCGGCCGAAAATGCCTACAAGGGCTTCAATTACAGCCCGTTCAGCGTCTACTACTACGCGCAGCTGCAGGCCGAGACGGTCAAGATCAACGCCGGCAAAGTCAGCGGGGACGAAGCAGCCACCGAGCTGCAGGGCATCATGGTGAACTACGCGAAGAGCCAAGGGTTCACGGTCAACTGACAGGCCCTCCCGTTCCGCCGGCCCCGGGCGGGCGGAACGGGACGGAATCGATCAATAGAAAGTTGCAGGACAGCTCATGGCAGTTCACGGGTCAACGGTGACGTCGTTGCCACACACTTCCACGCCGGACAAGGTGAATCCCCCGCCTCCGCCCGAACGCAGAATCCGCTCCCGCAGCGACAGAATGAATGCACGGCGGGCCAGGACCGGGTGGCTCTTCATCGCACCGTTCGGCGTAGTTTTCGTGGCGTTCCTTCTGGCTCCGCTTGCTTACGCCCTCTACCTCAGCCTGTTCACCAAGGGCCTGGCGACAGGTACGCGGTTCAGCGGTTTGGAGAACTATCTCCACGCTTTCTCGGATCCGCAGTTCCTCAAGGGCGTCTGGTTCGTGGTGCGCTTCTCCTTGGTACTCATTCCGGTCCAGATGGCCGTCTCCCTGGCGGCCGCCCTCGTGCTCGACCACCTCACCACACGGCTCGCCAGGTTCTCCCGGCTCATGATCTTCCTGCCGTACGCAGTGCCCGCGGTGATCGGCGCCCTGATGTGGGGGTTTCTCTACAGTCCGACATTCGGCCCCCTGGAGCAGTTGTTCTCCCTGTTTCACGCGTCGGCGCCCTTCCTGCTCAGTCAGGACAACGTCTTCTATGGCTTGCTCAACGTTGTGACGTGGCAGTGGGCCGGCTATTACATGATCATCATTTACGCGGCATTGCAGGGAATTGATCCGACGCTCTACGAGGCCGCCAAGATTGACGGCGCCTCCGAAAGGCAAGTTGCTTTTCGCATCAAAATACCCCTGGTTTCTTCGGCACTGGTGCTCATTCTTATCTTTGCGCTGATCGGGACGCTGCAGTTCTTCTCCGAGCCGCAAATCCTCGGGCCGGTAGCCAATGGCAGCATCACTCCGGATTTCACCCCGAACATCTACGCGTTCAATTTGGCCTTCGGATACGCCCAGTTCAACTACGCCTCGGCCATATCCTTCTCCCTCGGCATCGTCGTCTTCATCGCGGTGTATATCTTCATGTTCGCTACCCGTAAGAAAGGGAGCAACCTCTCATGAGCGCACTAACAACAAATCTCCCGGCCGCAACCCGGCTGTCGCGGCCCCGTCGCCGCAACGTGGTGGCTCATGTCTTTCTGGGCGTCCTGGTCCTGTATTTCCTGGCTCCCATTTGGTGGCTGTTCGTCGCCAGCACGAAAGACGCCCAAGGACTTTTCGCCGGCTCTTCCGGCGCTATGTGGTTCGACAAGAATTTCAACCTCATCGCGAACATCCAGGACCTTTTCGCCTACAACGGCGGGGAATACGTACAGTGGCTGGGCAATTCGCTGCTCTACGCTGTCAGCGGCGGCTTGGGAGCGACCGCAATCTCGGTCCTGGCCGGTTACGGCTTCGCCAAGTACAAGTTCCGGGGACGGAACCTTACGTTCGCATTACTGATCGGTGCCGTGATGGTCCCCATGACGGCGCTGGTCATCCCTACATTCATCCTGATGTCCAACCTCAAACTGACCGATACCGTGTGGGCGGTCATCCTGCCGTCGCTGCTTAGCCCCTTCGGTGTCTACCTGATGCGGGTATACACCGCAGAAGCGGTGCCTGATGAGTTGCTCGACGCGGCCAGAGTGGACGGAGCCGGTGAATTGCGCACGTTTTTCCAAGTCTCCTTGCCCCTGCTTCGGCCGGCGCTGGTGACTGTCCTGCTGCTTTCCGTCGTGGGGACGTGGAACAACTACTTCCTGCCCTTGGCCATGTTGTCCACTGAGAGGCTCTATCCGCTCACCGTGGGCATCGGGCTCTGGGAGCAGCTGGCTTCGTCCAACAACGGGGGTGGCCACTCACTCTGGAGCCTGATCGTGGTCGGTTCGTTCATTTCCATCATTCCCCTCGTGGTGGCATTCCTCACCCTGCAGAAGTACTGGCAGGGCGGCCTGTCACTCGGCAGCCTCAAATAGGCCCTCAAAGCACCCTTTCTCTCCCCGCTCCTCTCACTGAAAGCAGACCATGGTTTCCGCACGCCTTACCATCGACCCACAATTCGCAGTGGGCACCGTCAATCCCCGCCTCTTCGGTTCGTTTGTTGAACACCTTGGACGCTGTGTCTACGACGGCATCTACGAACCCGGACACCCCAGCGCCGACGCCGACGGCTTCCGCACCGATGTGATCGAGCTCGTCAAAGAACTCGGTGTCTCCACCATCCGCTACCCGGGCGGCAACTTCGTCTCCGGGTTCCGCTGGGAGGACAGCGTTGGACCCAAGGAACAGCGTCCTCGCCGCCTCGACCTCGCTTGGCACTCCACCGAAACCAACGAGATCGGCATGCACGAGTTCAGCACGTGGCTGGAGAAGGTGGGCAGCGAACTCATGCTGGCCGTCAACCTCGGCACCCGCGGCACGCTGGAAGCCTTGGACCTGTTGGAGTACTCCAACATCCGCTCCGGGACGGAGCTGTCAGACCGCCGGGCCGCCCATGGCCGGGCGGAGCCTTTCGGCATCAAAATGTGGTGCCTCGGCAACGAAATGGACGGCCCGTGGCAGTTGGGCCATCGCTCCGCTGACGACTACGGCAAAATCGCATCGCAGACCGCGAAGGCAATGCGCCAGCTGGACCCTTCCGTTGAACTCGTGGTCTGTGGCTCATCCAGCGCCCACATGCCCACCTTCGGAGAGTGGGAGCGCATAGTACTGACCCACTCCTACGACGACGTCGATTACATTTCCTGCCACGCCTACTACGAAGAGAAGAACGGAGACCTGGATTCGTTCCTTGCCTCCGCGACCGACATGGACCACTTCATTGAATCCGTGGTGGCGACGGCGGACCACGTCAAGGCTGTCAATGGAAGCACTAAGACCATCAACATTTCCTTCGACGAATGGAATGTGTGGTATCTCGAACGGTTCCATAACGTGGACAAAATCGAAGGGATGGACAACTGGCCCAAGGCGCCACGGCTGCTTGAGGACACGTATTCCGTGGCCGACGCCGTCGTCTTCGGCAACCTGCTGATTTCACTGCTCAAGCACGCCGATCGTGTCACGGCCGCTTCCCTGGCGCAGCTTGTCAACGTGATCGCTCCCATCATGACCGAACCCGGCGGCCCGGCGTGGAAACAGACCACATTTTTCCCGTTCGCGTTGACATCCAAACTGGCCAAGGGAGTCGCCTTGGATGTGAGGCTGGAAGCGGATACGTACAGCACGGACGCCTACGGTACCGTCCCGCTCATCGACGCCGTCGCGACCTACGACGCGGACGCGGCTACGACGTCGGTCTTCCTGGTCAACCGATCACGGAGCGAGGAGGCAACCGTAACCATAGATCTTGTGGCCCTCGACAGCGCGATCGTTGTGGACGCGCAGACGCTCTCGGACGCGGATGTATACGCCAAGAACACGCTCGACGATCCGAACCGCGTAGGACTGCACCCGAACAAGACTGCCGTGGTGCGCAACGGCGTCGTCGAAATCACCCTGCCTCCCGTCTCTTGGACGGCGCTGCACCTCGGCTGACTTTGTTCAATTGGACAGAAGCCACGCGACATCCCGGTCCGAAGACCGGGATGTCGCGCCTATTTGCATCACCGCCGACCGAACCTCTTTTGCCTGGTCCCGCCCGGTGGGACGATTTTGATATGAGCGAAAACGAAGACCGAAAGCTCGTATCCCCGGCTGCCGGCCAAAACCTTCTCAGGGAAAAGGGCACGTTCGTGGAGGAATACGAACACCCGACCACTCACCAGATGCGCATCGTAGGCCAGCGAAGGACCGAAGCGGAAGCCAAGCTTGAGCGGCAACAGCGGGAGGCGCGGGAGAAATTCCACGAATAAATCGAAGAAGCCCGGGCTAACGGCCATCGCCGATAGCCCGGGCTTCTCCTGTGTCGCGCGAACCGTAAGCGGCCCCCGAGATCTACTCAGTCGATGACGCGGACATCGTAACCGTCGCCACGGGTGATGAGTTGCCTGCCGTGGATCCCGTCGAAGCGCAGCCACATAACCGAAGAATCTGCCGTGGCATCTTCCACTTCAGCGATGCGGACACGCGTGCCGTCTCGGAACAGTTCGATGGTGTGCCCCACCAGCGGTGGCCAGTCGTTGATTTCCCCAAGCATGTGTTCAGCGACAAAGTTCACGGGTGATTCCGAAAGGAACCTGGCCGGAGAGTTCGGCCGTATAGTGACCAGGCTGATGACGCGTGATGAGTATCCCGCAGGTCCTTGATCGCATGGCGGTTTCCTGAAGGTCCTTCACCGCGGCCTAGAGCCGACCGTCGAGGGCGTGCCGGCTCTTCACTTGGATTTCGATGCATTCGGTGGCGTTGAACATTGGAGGGCCTTTCTATATGTGCTCAGTTCTTTCGACGATGCTGACTCGGCTGGGTTATGCCAGTGACCATCGGGCCTTGGTCGACTCGAGCGCTCCTGTGGTCACGCAGCGAATATGGTCCAGTGTGCCTCGTGCACCGAGCCTGCTTCCAGCCGGGCCAGGTCCTGGCCGCTGTTGAAGGCATCCGGTGGGCAGGTCATGGGTTCCACGGCGAGCCCGAGCCGGTTAGGCAAGGGGGTGGGCTTGTCCGCGGTGTGGACCTGTAGCCAGGGGCTGTTCCGGTCCCACGACATGCCGACACCCGTTCCAGAGGGGTCGCGGACTACCATGCGGGCGGTCCCGTCGTCGTCGAACGCGATGTCCGTAAAGGCGTGATCGATTTCCGTCGCGCCGATGGTGCGCGGTGTGCGGAAGTCGAATTCGTGGCCGGCCACGGCGCGTGTGCCCAGGGGTAGCAGCCTGTCCGCGGTGACCTCCATGAAGGATTCGGCGGGAAGTTCGAGAGTCCAGTCGTCCAGCGGGGCGGGTCCTGCCAGCAAATAGGGGTGCGGGCACACACCGTAAGGCGCTGTCCGTTCACCGAGGTTTCGGGCCGTCACCGTGGTGTGCAGTCCGTCGCCATCCAGCCGATAGTCCACTTGCAGCGAGAGCCGGAATGGGTACCCGGCGCTGGCCGCAAGTTCGTAGCCCAGGCTGAGTGTATCGGCGCTGCCGGAGTGAAGTGTCCAGAGCTGGTCGAAGACGAGTCCGTGCAGTGCGGTCCGCCTCGCGGGCTCGTTGAGCGGAAGATGCAGGACGGCGCTGTCGTGGCGGTAGCTTCCATCCGCGATCCGGTTGGGCCAGGGCGCGGCAATGATTCCCCGGTAGTCCGGGATCGGTTCGCCGGAAGGGAACGGGACCACCAGGTCCCGCCCCCGGAAAGTCAGCTGCCGCAGGGCACCGCTTCGCTGGACGATTGAGGCGGTGTAGTCCCCGGCGGCCAGCCGGAATTCCTGGCCGTTCACAGTCCGCCGGCGAGTTTGTAGTAGGCGGCGTTCCAGGCGAGTTCCTTCTTGAACGCCTTGAGGGTGGTGCCTTCGTCGATGGTGAGCAGTTCGGTCCGGGCGATCTCGGCGAAGTCTTCGAACACGTCCATGCCCACCTGGGTGGAGAGGACGGTGTGGTGCGCGGCGCCCGCGGTGAGCCACGCGGCGGCGGAGGTGGCGAAGTCGGGCTTGGGTGACCACAACGCCCGGGCGACGGGGAGGTTGGGCAGCGGTTCGGGGAGGTCGAGCACGTCGACGGCGTTCGCGACGAGGCGGAAGCGGTCGCGCATGTCCGAGAGTGCGACGACGACTCCGGGGCCGGCGTCGGTGTCGAAGACCATGCGGACGGGGTCTTCCTTGCCGCCGATGCCCAGCGGGTGGATCTCCACGCGCGGCTTGGCCGCGGTCAGGGAGGGGCAGACTTCGAGCATGTGCGCGCCGAGGATCTTCTCCTGCCCCGGGGTCAGGTGGTACGTGTAGTCCTCCATGAGCGAGGCGCCGCCGGGCAGCCCGGCGCCCATGACCTTCGCGGCCCGGACCAGGATCGCGGTCTTCCAGTCGCCTTCGGCGCCGAAACCGTAGCCGTCGGCCATCAGCCGCTGCACGGCCATCCCGGGAAGCTGCCGCAGCGCGCCCAGGTCTTCGAACGACGTCGTGAACGCGGCCGAGCCGTTTGCCTCCAGCATGCTGCGCAGGCCGAGTTCGATGCGGGCGCTGTAGCGCAGCGCCTCATGCCGGGCCGCGCCGGCGCGCAGTTCGGGGGCGACCTCGTAGAGGCGCTCGTACTCGGCGACGAGGGCGTCGACATCGGACTCCGGCGCGCCGTCCACGGCGTCAGCGAGTTCGTTCACGGACCAGGTGTTGACCGAGACGCCGAAGCGCAGCTCGGCTTCGGTCTTATCCCCTTCTGTGACGGCGACGTTGCGCATGTTGTCCCCGAAACGCGTCAGTTTCAGGGTGCGCACGGCGGCCCAGCCGGCGGCGGCGCGCTGCCAGGCGCCCACCTGGCGGGTGACTTCGGGGTTGGAGACGTGCCCGACGACGGTCTTCCGCGGCACGCCGAGGCGGGATTGGATGTATCCGAATTCACGGTCGCCGTGGGCTGCCTGGTTCAGGTTCATGAAATCGAAGTCGATGTCCGCCCACGGCAACTCGACGTTGGCCTGGGTGTGCAGGTGCAGGAGGGGCTTGCGGAGCAGGTCCAGGCCCTGGATCCACATTTTGGCCGGGCTGAAGGTGTGCATCCAGGCCGTCACGCCGATCACGGCGTCATCCGCGTTCGCCTCCAGCGCGGTGCGGCGGATCGCGTCCGCGTCCGTCAGCACGGGCTTCCAGACCAGCTTGACCGGAACAGCGGAAGACGCGTTCAGGGCGGCGGCGATCTCCTGGGACTGCGCAGCGACCTGCTTGAGGACGTCCTCGCCATAGAGGTGCTGGCTGCCGGTGAGGAACCAGACTTCGTAGTGTTCGAGGGAGGTGTTGTGGGCTATGGGCATGGGTTTCTCCTTGAAAGTTTGGGGGCGCCGGGCGCGTTAGCGGCCGTAGACGTTCTGGTAGCGGCTGTAGAGGGACTCGATCTGGCCGGCGTCGATGGGCAGCGGCTCGCCGAGCTGCCGGGAAATGTGGACCGTGCGGGCCACTTCCTCGCACAACACGGCGGCCTTGACGGCGGAGCGGGCGTCCTTGCCGATGGTGAACGGGCCGTGGTTCTGCATCAGGACGGCTGGTGAATGGGAGGCGCGGAGCGTGTCCACGATGCCGCGGCCGATCGAGTCGTCCCCGATGAGCGCGAACGGGCCCACCGGGATGGTGCCGCCGAATTCGTCGCCCATCATGGTCAGCACGCACGGGATCGGTTCCCCGCGCGCGGCCCAGGCCGTCGCGTAGGTGGAATGCGTGTGGACGACTCCGCCGACGTCGGGCATGTTCCGGTACACGTAGGCGTGCGCGGCGGTGTCCGACGACGGCGAGAGGTCTGGGTTGCCCCACGCGACAGTGCCGCCGCTCTTGGTGTTGATACCGCAAACTGGTGTGCCGTGCAGGTCCGTGACCACCATGAGCTCCGGGGTCAGCGCATCGTAGGACACCCCTGATGGTTTGATAACCATCAAGTCATGCTCGGGGACGCGGGCCGAGACATTGCCTGCGGTCCAGACCACCAGCTCGTAGCGGGTGAGTTCGGCGTGCAGCGCGCACACCTCGGCCCGGATCCGTGCAATTGTCTCCAGCAGGGCGCTCATGCCGAGGCCCCCGCGGGGATTGCGGCAAGCAGCGACGCGCTGTTCCGCTGGATCTTCTTGAGCCGGTGCATGACCTCGTTGGCTCCCCTGCCGAAGTAGTCGTGCAGGGTCCGGTATTCGCGGAACAGCTCCTCGTAGGCGGCTACGTTTTCAGGGATCGGCGTGTAGACGGCGCCCGGCTCGGATCCCATGGCGGCCGCGGCCTCCCGGATGTCCGGGTACTCCCCCGCGGCGACGGCCGCGTGGATCGCCGAACCCAACGCGGGACCCTGGGTGGAGCCGATCGTGGAAAGCGGCAGCCCCGTGATGTCGGCGTAGATCTGCATCAGGAGCTTGTTCTTCAGGAGCCCTCCGGCAACGATGAACTCCTTCACCGGCACTCCGGAGTCGCGGAAGGCGTCCACGATGGTGCGGGTGCCGAAGGCCGTGGCCTCCAGCAGGGCCCGGTAGATGTCCTCCGGGCGCGTTGCGAGGGTCTGGCCCACGATCACTCCGGACAGTTCGTGGTCCACCAGGACGGACCGGTTCCCCGAGTGCCAGTCCAGGGCGATGAGTCCGTGTTCACCGATCTCCTGGGTGGAGGCGAGTTCGGTGAGGTATTCGTGGATGCCCAGCCCTGCTGCTTCGGCGGCTGCATGGTATTCGGGCGGGACTCCGTACTTAGTGAACCAGCCGAAGATGTCGCCCACCCCGGACTGGCCGGCTTCGTAACCCCAAAGACCGTCCACGATCCCGCCGTCGACCACTCCGCACATGCCCGGCACCTCGCGAAGGACGTCGGCGTTCATGACGTGGCACGTGGAGGTGCCCATGATCGCGACGAGCTGTCCCGGCTGCACGGCCCGCGCCGCAGGCGCGGTGACGTGGGCGTCCACATTCCCGACCGCGACGGCGATGCCCTCGCGCAGGCCGGTCCAGGCGGCGGCTTCGGCCGTCAGGTAACCGGCCGCATCACCCAGGCGGCCGATGGTGTGTTCGAGCTTGCTGGACACGAAGTCCGTGAACGCCGGATTCAGGGCCCCGAGGAATTCCCCGGACGGGTAGGCGCCGTCCTGGTAGATGCCCTTGTACCCCGCGGTGCACGCATTCCGCACATAGTTTCCGCACAGCTGCCAGACGATCCAGTCAGCGGCTTCCACCCAGTGGTCGATCGCCGCATACGCTTCCGGGTCCTCCTCCAGGAGTTGGAGGCCTTTGGCGAACTCCCACTCAGATGAAATGAGCCCGCCGTAGCGCGGCAACCACGATTCGCCCCGCTCGGCGGCCAGCGCATTGATGCGGTCCGCCTGGCCCTGGGCCGCGTGGTGGCGCCACAACTTCACATACGCATGCGGCCGGTTGGCGAAGCCGGGTAGCTCGTTCAGCGGAGTGCTGTCGGCCTTCACCGGCACCATCGTGCAGGCCGTGAAGTCCGTGGCAATCCCGACGACGGCGGCAGGATCGATCCCCGCTTCGCGCACCGCGGCCGGAACCGCGTGACGCAACACGTCGCGGTAGTCTTGCGGCACCTGCAGCGCCCATTCGCCCGGAAGGCGGACAGCTGGTCCAGCAGGCGCGCCCGCCAGATCGGCCGGCAAGGCCTCCGTGATGACGGCATGCGGGTACTCAAACACGCCGCTTCCCAGTTCTTTGCCGTCCCTGACCCGCACCACCACGGCCCTGCCCGAAAGCGTGCCGTAGTCCACGCCGATGACGTAATGTTCGTTGCCGTCCGCTGCGACGTCCATGAAAAGTCCTCCAATAACCAGTCCGCAGCCTTGCGGACAGAATCAATTGTGAGCGCTAACAATGTATCCGTCAAGCCGTCCAGCCCACATGAACAGAAAGCGATCAGGCGGGAGCCGACGTACTTTGCCGCACCACCAACTCGGGCTCCACCACGGTGGTGCCGACGCTTTCCCCGTTCTCGATGCCGCTCAGCATGAGATCCATGCAGCGCCGCCCGAGTTCCTCGAAGTCCTGGCGCACCGTGGTCAACGGTGGCGTGAAATAGCCCGATTCGGGCTGGTCATCGAAACCCACCACCGAAACATCCTCGGGCACCCGGACACCGGCCTCGTTGAACGCACGCAGCAGGCCCAATGCCATCTGGTCATTTCCCACGAAAAGCGCGGTGGCAGTCCTTTCGTCGGCAAGCTTCTTGCCGATGTCATAGCCGCTGCCGGCACTCCAGTCCCCCACCACCAGCAGGTCGTCCTCAAGGCCCGCGGCCTGCAAGGCCTCGCTCCACCCTTCGGAGCGGGCCACGCCGTCGATCCAGTCCTGAGGGCCGGCCACGTGCCCGATCCGGCGATGCCCTTGATCCACCAGATGCCTGACGGCCAATTCCGCGCCCCGCCTTTGGTCCACCATGGCACCGCCGACGGAGGCGCCGCCCAGCGACCCCACGGCCACCACGGGAACCCCGGGGTTCACTTCCGCCAACGCGAGCAGGGTTTCCGAATGCGGCACGATCACCACGATCCCGTCCACGGACTGATCCAGGAAATGCCGGACCGCATCAAGGATCGACTCGCGATTGACCGTCCTCAAGGCTGCGATGCTGACGAAATAGCCGGCATCCCTCGCCGCTTGTTCCACGCCGAGCAAGGTGTTCGCCGGGCCGTATTGTGCCAGCTCGCTCGCCAGGACGCCGATGGTCTGGGAACGGCGGGTCACGAGGCTCCGCGCGGCCGTGTTGCGCCGGTAGCCCAGCTCGGCGATCGCCGCCTCGACGCGCTCCCGGGTGCCTTTACTGACGTTGGGGTGATCGTTGATCACCCGGGAGACGGTCTGGTGCGAGACTCCCGCCAGTTCCGCTACGTCTTCAAGCCGTGGCAAGCGCCCGCTGGTATTTGTCATGGGGCTATTGTGCTCGACGTGGAGGCCATGCGGCGAACGGGGCCGCTGTGACTCGCAGCCTAGGCTACCGGTCAGTACAGGACCACAGGCGTGCCGGGGATAGACTCGATCCAAGCCCAACAACCACCATTTGAGGAGCCCCATGCGCGCCACCATCATCCACGGTCCAGGCGACATCCGTGTTGAAGACCGTAACTACCCCACGGTCCAGCTGCCCACCGACGTCGTTGTCAAAGTCACGGCCTCCTGCGTCTGCGGATCGGACCTGTGGCCGTACCGCGGTGTCAAGCCCACCCACAAGCCTTCGGCCATCGGACATGAATTCATCGGTACCGTGGAGAGCGTCGGCAACGCCGTCACCACCCTGGCGCCCGGCGATTTCGTGATCGCTCCGTTCGTGGTCAGCTGCGGCAACTGCCCGCAGTGCCTCGCTGGCGTCACAGTGGCCTGCGACCACTTGGCAGGCTGGGGCGGCAAGGATGACAGCGGTCACGCGATCGACGGCGGCCAGGGCCAGGCCGTCCGGGTACCCCTCGCCGAGTCTACGCTCGTCAAAGTTCCCGGCGTCACGGAGCCCGACGACGCCCTCCGCGCGAGCTTGCTGACGCTCTCCGATGTGATGGCCACCGGCCACCACGCCGCCCTCGCGGCGAAGGTCGGCCCCGGCAGGACGGTCGTCGTCGTAGGCGACGGCGCAGTAGGGCTCTGCGGCGTGCTCGCAGCAAAGCGGCTCGGAGCCGAACGAATCATCGCGATGTCCCGGCACGCCGACCGCCAGGCGATTGCCCTCGAGTTCGGCGCAACGGACATCGTCGCAGAACGCGGCGAGGACGGCGTAGCCAAGGTCCGCGAGTTGCTGGGCGGCGTTTTGGCCGACTCCGTGCTGGAGTGCGTCGGGACCAAGGAATCCATGGAACAGGCACTACACAGTGTCCGCCCGGGCGGCGCCCTCGGCTTTGTCGGTGTCCCGACAGGCGGAGCCGAAGCCCCGTTGCGCTACTTGTTCGACACGAACATCTCGATTGCCGGCGGAATGGCGCCTGCGCGCACGTACATCCCCGAACTGCTCGCGGACGTGCTCGACGGCAAGATCAATCCGGGCCGGGTCTTCGACACCGTGATGCCGCTCGAGGAAGCCCCCGCGGCCTACCGCGCCATGGACGAACGGCGCTCCATCAAGGTCCTGCTCACTCCCTGAGGCCGTGGTCGGAACCCGTGGCTTCTTGCGGGATAGGTGGACCGTGGCGTGCACGCGGGAACGGCGAGAGAATCCATATAGGAAGGCTGGCCTGAACCCAAAGGAGTGAACAGTCGTGCGTGCGTGGTGGGTCCGGGAACCAGCTCCGATTGAATCCGGGCCACTTGTTTGGGGCGAACGCCCCGATCCTCAACCAGGAGTGCGTGAGCTCCTGGTCAGAGTCGGGACCTGCGGTGTATGCCGCACGGATCTGCATTTGGCCGAAGGCGACCTCACCCCTCGGAGGCCGAATGTAGTCCCCGGCCACGAGGCAGTAGGAGTAGTCAGCGAGGCGGGCGAAGGGTGCGTGCGGTTCCGGCGCGGTGACAGGGTCGGAGTGGCATGGCTGGGTGGAACCTGCGGGAGCTGCGGGTTCTGCCGCCGCGGCGACGAGAACCTTTGCCTCTCCCCCGTCTTCACGGGTTGGGACAGGGACGGTGGCTATGCCGAACAACTCACGGTATCCGAGGATTTTGCCTATGCCATCCCGCCCCGGTTTTCGGACGAACAGGCGGCCCCTCTGTTGTGCTCCGGCATCATCGGGTACCGGGCGCTCAAACGGGCCGCTGTTCCGGAGGGTGGCCGGCTGGGCATCTATGGTTTCGGAGGATCCGCCCATCTCACGGCGCAGATGGCGCGCCACCAAGGAGCGCAGGTCTACGTGATGACCCGTTCGGAGTCGGCCCGTGCACTGGCGCGCGAGCTGGGCGCCGTGTTTGTCGGAGACGCGTATGATTCCCCGCCCAGCCCCCTCGACTCGGCGATACTTTTTGCCCCGGTCGGGGACCTCGTCCCTGTCGCCCTCAAGGCATTGGACCGGGGCGGTACCCTCGCCATTGCCGGAATCCACCTGAGTGACATACCGCCCTTGAACTATTCTGCCGATCTCTTCTATGAGCGGCAGCTCCGCAGTGTCACCGCCAACACCCGGGCAGACGGCGAAGAGTTCTGGTCCCTGGCCGCGGAAATTCCGCTGGCTCCCACCACGACGGTGTATCCGTTGGCTCAGGCCGATCGGGCGCTCCGGGATTTGGCCGGTAGCCGTGTTACCGGAGCTGCCGTCCTGAAGGTCTGAATTGCGCATGTCCCCCATCACAGACGGGCAGGCCGGAGCAAAAAACGGCGATCGGCGGGTCCGATGACGGCCCGCCGGTCGGTATTCCGCTGTTCAGCGTTTCAACACATCGCGTTCAACACTTCAGTGCGAAGGGCTGACCATGTGATGCCGATGTTCCTCGGTGCTGGGCTTGATCGCCATCGCGGTGACGACGAGTGCCACCAGGCCAGCGATCCACGATGTCCAGGCGACTCCGGCTTGCATGGAGTACGAGCCTAGCCACGGAGAAAGGAACAACAAGGCACCGAAGGCCGCCTGCACCCACTCCATGACCGGCGTTCCGGGCATGGCCAGATTGATGACACCACTAACGATCAGCAAAGCGCCGAATACGACCATCAAGGCAGCCGAGGAGCCGGCGGCCGTGGTCCAGATGACCGATAAAGCAGCATAGAGACCGGCGACAACCGTGACCCAATCCTGCCATCGCGTCCATTTCTTCATTGAACCCACCTCTGTGATGTGGACTGCATTCCGGGGCACCGAGCAAGTACTCCGGTATTGGTGTAACAAAATCCGCACGCAGCTACTTCCCGACAGACGCGTGCGGTAATGGACCGCCGTCGTCGAATCCTGCCGCGTATGAAGCCTTGCTAAGAGCAGACTTCCGGTCTACAACGTAGTCATAGAGCAACATCGACGAACATGCCCGGCGTCGCCGGGACGTCCGTCCGGAGAGGACCCCGTGATATCGAGTCGCTGGTCGTAACGTCGCAGTCAGCCCAGTGCTGACTCATCGACGTCCGTTGGTGCGAACCGCCGTGGCCTCCGGCGTGGACCTGCGTCCGCCGCCAACGCCCAGGTTCCGGCCCGACCCCGCCAGGTCGCCTGCAGTCGCAACCAACAGAAGGAAAGAAATGTTAAACATGAAGGTCCCGGCACGAGGCGCCGGAACCGCCTTCATTGCAACCCTCGCTATCACGGCACTCGCCGCATGCTCGAGCACGGGCACATCGTCGTCGCCGTCGAGCGCCACGAGTTCCGGAGGAGCGGTACCGCAGATATCTGCGGATGCGTTCACGGCGGATTTCTCGGCGATGAAACAGCTCACGTCACTCGCTTCACAAGGAAAGGGCATGGTGGGCGTGCTGCTGCCGGACACCACCACTTCGGCGCGATACGTCACGTTCGATGCCCCGTACCTCAAGAAGGCATTCGAAGCCGCTGGACTCGATTCCTCCAAGTTCAAGATCGACAATGCGCAGGGCAGCGCAAGCACGATGCAGACGCAGGCCGAGGCTGATATCACGGCCGGCGCATCCGTGCTGCTTGTCGACGCCCTCGACTCCGGTTCGGGCGCAGCCATCGAGGCGGCCGCCAGCGCGCGCGGCGTCAAAGTGATCGACTATGACCGGCTCGTCAAAGGCGGGGCAAAGGATCGCACCTATGTCAGCTTCGACAACGTCAAGGTTGGTCAGTTGATCGGCCAAGGCGAGGTCACGTGCATCGCAGACTGGAAAGTCACCAAACCAAACATCCTGGTCATGGATGGTGACCCAACCGACAACAACGCGAAACTGTTCGCAGAAGGCTACAACGGCGTACTCAAGCCGCACTTCGACAATGGCGAATACGTCAACGTAGGAGAGCCGGCGGGCACCTGGACGCCGTCGGTAGCGCAGACGACGTTCGCCCAGCAGTACACCGCCCACCCGAACATCAACGCAGTGGTCACGCCTAACGACGACAACGCCAACGCCGTGATCGCCTACCTGCAGAGCAAGCAAATTCCCGCCAAGACCTTCCCGACGACGGGCCAGGATGCGTCCTTGTCCGGCCTGCAGAACATCCTGAAGGGGTACCAGTGCGGAACGGTGTACAAGCCGATCTACTTTGAGGCCCAGGCGGCCGCCGCGGCAGCTCTCTACCTGCGGGCGGGCGTGACCGTTCCGTCAACGTTGGTAAACGGCAAGACCACAGACGACACCGCGAAGGCCGACGTCGCATCGGTCCTGCTGACCCCGCTGTGGGTGACCACGAAGAACATGGCGGACACGGTCGTCAAGGACGGTGCAGTGACGAGCTCTTCGCTGTGTATCTCACAGGTGAAGGACGCGTGCACCGCGGCAGGTATCCAGTAGTCCGAACGATGAGTGAGTTGGCAACCCCGGACCCCGCCGACGTCGGGCCCCTGCTTCGGCTGGAGGGCATCGACAAGAACTTCGGGCCGGTGCAGGCACTGGTCGACATCACCCTTGAGGTGCCGATCGGCAAGGTGACTGCGCTTGCCGGCGACAACGGCGCGGGCAAATCGGTATTGATCAAATGCGTCGCCGGCATTCACACCCCCGACGACGGGCAGCTGTTTTGGGAAAACCAGCCCGTACGGTTGAACTCGCCGCACGAAGCCGCGGCGCTCGGCATCGAGACCGTCTACCAGGACCTGGCACTGTGCGACAACCTCGACATCGTGCAGAACCTGTTCCTCGGCCGCGAACGCCTGCGCCGTTTTCTCCTCGACGAGGAGAGCATGGAGATCGCGGCCCGGGAGACGCTCGCGAGCCTGGCCGTGACCACCGTGCGTTCCATCCGGCAGCCCGTCGCCTCACTGTCCGGCGGGCAACGCCAGTCCGTGGCGATCGCGAAGTCGGTGCTGTGGAACTCGAAGCTCGTCATCATGGACGAGCCCACCGCGGCCCTCGGCGTCGCCCAGACGGAGGTCGTCCTTCATCTGATCCGCCAGCTCGCCGACCGTGGCGTTGCCGTCATCGTCGTCTCGCACAACATGAACGACGTGTTCGAGGTCGCAGACCGCATCGCCGTGCTCAGGCTCGGGCAGCTCGTGGCAATCAGACCCGTCACGGAAATGGACCGGCAGATAGTGGTCGACCTGATGACCACAGGGTTCTCCGATCGGGCAAAGCCGGAACTCGCACCGCCGCCGTCGAAGCGCCCGCTCACCGCCGGCAAAGGGCCCCTCCCCTCCGCGGCAGCCGTGCTCCAGGACGAACCGACCACGGCAGCCGCCAAGCGGAAGGCCGCATTGGCGTTGAACCCGGACATCACCGCGACTTCGCTCCCCGAATATTTCCGCGCGGCGTTCGCGCGGGTCCGGGGCGGCGAGAGCGGAGTGCTGCCGGTTCTCGCGGGCCTGTTGCTGATCTCGGTACTGTTCCAATCGCTGAACCCGAACTTCCTGACTCCCGGCAACATGGTGAACCTGCTTATCCAGGGTTCGGTTTTCATGCTCTTGGCGATGGGACAGGTCTTCGTGCTCCTGCTCGGCGAGATCGATCTGTCCATCGGCTACGTCGGCGGGGTGGGCGGCGTCATCATGGCCGAACTCGTCCAGGAGTCGACCGGTTGGCCATGGTGGACGGCGATCGCCGTCGGCCTGCTGAGCTGTGCCGGGATCGGACTGCTCCACGGGACGATCATCACCCGGCTCGGACTGCCGTCGTTCGTCGTAACTCTTGGCGGCCAGCTCGGCTGGCTTGGCGTGATGCTCATCATCCTCGGCAGCGGCGGCGTGGTGCCTATCAACGACACCGTCATCAACAACATCGCGAGCGGCAACCTCAGCCCCGTCACCAGCTGGATCCTCATGCTCGTCGTCGTCGGAGCGTTCAGCACATGGACGTGGCTGCGGGACGCCCGCCGGCGCAATACCGGACTCGTCGCGCCGCCCGCCAGCGTGAGCGCGCTGAAGATCGCGGCGGTGCTCGCCGCCGGTGTGGCCATCGTCTGGCTCTGCAATACGGACCGGGGAACCCTGGTCGAAATCAGCGGCGTGCCGTGGGTGCTTCTCGTGGTGCTCGGAGTCCTCGCCGTCTGGACGTTGCTGCTCGGGCGTACCCGGTTCGGCCGCTATGTCTACGCCATTGGCGGCAACGCCGAGGCCGCACGGCGGGGAGGCGTAAACCTTGCGCGCATCCGCACTCTCGCCTTCATTCTCGCTTCCTTCACCGCAGGAATCGGCGGAATCGTCTACGCGTCACGGCTCCGTTCCGTCTCGACGTCGTACGACGGCGGCACGCTGGTGCTTTACGCCGTGGCGGCCGCGGTAATCGGCGGGACCAGCCTCTTCGGCGGGCGCGGCAAGGTGCTGCACGGGGTCCTGGGCGGGCTGGTGATCGCTACGATCGATAACGGCATGGGCCTGCAGGGCTACAGCGCACCGGCCAAGTACGTTGTCACGGCGCTGGTTCTCGTCGCGGCCGTGACGATCGACGCCGTCGCACGCCGCGGGCGCTCCCGGACCTAAGGAGGCAACTATGCCCGCGGTTGTGGCAGGTCTAGACGCGGATAATCAGCTGGCTTAACGTTCAAGAGTGGCTGGCTTTCCGGAGGGACGGCCCCATTGGCCATCCCTGCGGCCGGCTCACGCAAGTCCGAGCGAGGAGGAAAGATGCAAAAGGTTGAAGAAGCGATTGACGTGGCCGTTCCCGTCCATACGGCTTACAAGCAGTGGACGCAGTTTGAGTCGTTTCCCCGGTTCATGCCCGGTGTGGAATCCGTAACCCAGCTGAGCGACACCACCAACCATTGGGTCACCAAGGTAGGGGGTGTGGAACGGGAATTCGATACGGAAATAGTCGACCAGGAACCCGATGATCGGATTGCTTGGCGCAGTATTGACGGCAAGTCGCACGCCGGCATCATCAGGTTTTCGCCGCTGGACGCCGACCACACGCACGTGAAGGTACATTTCGAATGGGCGCCCGAAACCGTCATGGAGAAGGCCGGAGCCGCGCTTCAAGTTGACGCGATGCAGGTGAAGGCGGACCTGAAGAAATTCAAGGAGTTCATAGAGTCGCGTGGAAACGAAACCTGAGGGTGGCGCCGCGAGGTGGAGAAGTAGATGACTGAGTCTGGACCAGTGCTTGTGGTCGGCGGAACCGGGATGCTCGGCAGCCAGGTAGTGTCCAGGCTGCTGGCAGGCGGAAAACAGGTCCGCGCCTTGGTGCGGCCCGGTTCGGATGCTGGCCGCCTGGAAGAAGCAGGGGCGACGATCGCACGTGGCGACATGATGGACCCGGAATCGCTTGCGAGAGCCATGGACGGCGTCGACGCTGTGATCACCTCAGCGGCGGGATACACCCATCACCGGGAAGGCGACACCCCTCTCACCGACACGGTGGGCAACATCAACCTCGTCGATGCGGCCAGCCGCACCGGTATTCGCCGATTCGTTCTCACCAGCATCCTCACGTGCGATCAGACTCCGAATGTTCCGCACTTCTGGCACAAGAAACTGACCGAGGATCGCCTGGAAGAACTCGGGGTCCCGTTCGTGGCTCTGCGTCCGGGCGCATTCCTCGAGCAGATCGCCCGCTTCGGCGACCCTTTCAGCGAGGGGCGGCTCATATGGTTCGGGTCGTCAAGCGTTCCCCTGACGTACATTCTTGCCAGTGACCTCGCCGGATACCTTGCGGCGGCAGTCGACGCGAGCGGCGTCGAGGGGCAGCGCATCGACATCGGTTGGGACCGGCCGGTAACCATGCAGGACATCGCCGATATTTCTGCCCGAATGCTCGGCCGGCAGATCGAGCTCGTCCTCAACCCGATCAACCAGATGGGGGCGGACTTTGAGGCGATGATGGAGTGGTTCCGGACCGGACGCTATGTCGCCGACACCTCACGGCAACGCGAGGTCTTCGGGCCGCCGCCAACCGCCGAGGACGCCGTCGCACGCCTGCTCACCAGCCTCGGACACAGGCTTGACTGAGACAGGTCCGACGGCGGCCTGACGGGGCAGCCTGTCTACTCGCCTTAGCCTACGGCGGGCAGCGCGTCGGGAATGCGGGGCTTGGCGTTGCCCGCGAAGGTGAACTTGGCGTCGTCGCCCTCGCCGTCCACATCGACCACCACGATGTCGCCCGGGTGCAGCTCGCCGAAGAGGATCTTCTCGGAGAGCTGGTCCTCGATCTCGCGCTGGATGGTGCGGCGCAGCGGCCGGGCGCCCATGGCCGGGTTGTAGCCGCGGGTGGCCAAAAGGACCTTGGCGGCGTCGGTAAGCTCGATGCCCATGTCCTTGTCGGCCAGATGCTGTTCCAAGCGACCGATCATCAGGTCCACGATCTCGATGATCTCTTCTTGCGTGAGCTGCGGGAAGACAATGACGTCGTCAACGCGGTTGAGGAACTCGGGGCGGAATTGCTGCTTGAGCTCCTCTGTGACACGGGCACGCATCCGGTTGTAGCCGGTGGTGGTGTCCGTGCCGGACTGGAAGCCAGTGGCCACGCTCTTGGAGATATCGCGGGTGCCCAGGTTGGTGGTCATGATGATCACCGTGTTCTTGAAGTCCACCACCCGGCCATGGCTATCCGTCAGGCGGCCGTCCTCGAGGATCTGCAGCAGCGAGTTGAACAAGTCGGAGTGCGCCTTCTCCACTTCGTCGAACAGAACCACGGAGAACGGACGACGGCGGACCTTCTCGGTCAGCTGCCCGCCCTCGTCGTAGCCGACGTAGCCCGGAGGGGCACCGAAGAGACGCGAAACGGAATGCTTTTCCGAGTACTCGGACATGTCCAGCGTGATGAGGGCCTCTTCATCAGCGAAGAGGAACTCGGCCAGCGCCTTGGCGAGCTCGGTCTTGCCGACGCCGGTAGGGCCGGCGAAGATGAACGAGCCACCCGGACGCCTTGGGTCCTTCAGGCCAGCACGTGTGCGGCGGATGGCACGTGACACCGAGTTAATCGCCTCATTCTGCCCAATGACGCGCTTGTGGAGTTCCTCCTCCATCTTGAGGAGGCGGCTGGATTCTTCCTCGGTGAGTTTGAAGACCGGGATGCCGGTGGAGTTCGCGAGAACCTCGGCGATCAGCTCCTCGTCCACCTCGGAATTGCCTTCCGTGCCGCCGGACTTCCATTTCAGCTCCTTTTCCCTGCGTTCGGCGACGAGTTTCTGCTCCTTCATGCGCAGCGACGCGGCGCCCTCGAAGTCCTGGGCGTCGATCGCCGATTCCTTCTCCATCTTCACCTCGGCAATGCGTGCATCCATCGCTTTCAGCTCCGGCGGACGGGTCATGCGGCGGATGCGAAGCCGTGCACCCGCCTCGTCGATCAGGTCAATCGCCTTGTCCGGCAGGAAGCGGTCCGAAACGTAACGTTCGGAGAGGCTCGCCGCGGCCGCCAGCGCGCCGTCGGTGATGGTCACCCGGTGGTGCGCCTCATAACGGTCCCGCAGGCCCTTGAGGATCTCGACGGTGTGGGCCACGGAGGGTTCCTGGACCTGGATCGGCTGGAAGCGGCGCTCCAACGCGGCATCCTTCTCGATGTGCTTGCGGTACTCATCCAAAGTGGTGGCCCCAATGGTCTGGAGCTCACCGCGCGCCAGCAACGGCTTGAGGATGGACGCAGCATCGATGGCACCCTCTGCGGCACCGGCGCCCACGAGCGTGTGGATCTCGTCGATGAAGAGGATGATGTCCCCGCGTGTCCTGATTTCCTTGAGGACCTTCTTCAGGCGCTCTTCAAAATCACCACGGTAACGGGAACCGGCAACCACGGACCCCAAATCGAGCGTGTAGAGCTGCTTGTCCTTCAGGCTCTCCGGCACGTTCCCGCGGACAATCGCCTGGGCAAGGCCTTCGACGACGGCGGTCTTTCCGACGCCGGGCTCGCCGATCAGCACAGGGTTGTTCTTGGTGCGGCGGGAGAGGACCTGCATGACGCGTTCCATCTCCAGCTCGCGGCCGATCACAGGATCGAGCTTGTTTTCCCGCGCGGCCTGGGTCAGGTTGCGGCCGAACTGGTCCAGCACCACCGAACCGGCAGGAGCCACCTCGGCCTGGCTCGGTCCGGCAACCGTCCCAGTGGGGTCTTTCCCCTCGTAGCCGGAAAGCAAATGGATGACCTGCTGGCGGACGCGGCCGAGGTCGGCGCCAAGCTTGACAAGGACCTGCGCGGCAACGCCCTCACCCTCGCGGATGAGGCCGAGCAGGATGTGCTCCGTGCCAATGTAGTTGTGGCCGAGCTGCAGGGCTTCCCGGAGTGCGAGTTCAAGCACCTTCTTGGCGCGCGGGGTGAACGGGATATGGCCGGATGGGGCTTGCCGGCCCTGGCCGATGATCTCCTGCACCTGCTCGCGGACGCCATCGAGCGAGATGTTCATCGACTCCAACGCCTTGGCGGCAACCCCCTCACCCTCCTGGATCAGACCCAAAAGGATGTGCTCGGTACCGATGTAGTTATGGTTGAGCATGCGTGCCTCTTCTTGGGCAAGCACAACAACGCGACGGGCACGGTCCGTAAATCTCTCAAACATTTCGCCACACTCCTGGCAGCCGCCTACCTTGATGCTACGTCGCCGAGGGCCTTCTTGGGGGATCGCCGGAGGCAGAATTTTAGATACCGGGCCGGCGGGCTGCATGGATCTTCTGCACAGACGGTCCAGACCGTGAAGAATGAAAGCAACCACTAAGTAGAGGGAATACCATGAGCACCCTGAAGCAACGCCTGCATGCCGACGTCGTAGTCCACATGAAGGACCGCAACAAGACCGCACTCACGACGGTCCGCAACGTCCTGGGCGAAATCGAGACGCGTGAGAAGTCCGGCAAGGCACCCGTTGAGCTGGACGACACCCAGGTGACCGCCCTGCTGCAGAAGGAAGCCGCTAAGCGCAGGGACACGGCCCGCATTTACATGGAGGCCGGCGAGGCCGAGCGCGCCGCGGCGGAAGTCGCCGAAGCCGAAGTCATCGAGGCGTACCTGCCCAGAATGTTGACGCCCGCCGAAGTCGAGGACATCGTTGACGAGGCAATCGCCGAATTGAAGGCCAATGGACAGGAACTCACGCTCAGGCAGATGGGCGCCGTGATGAAACCCGTCACAGCAAAGGTTGCCGGCCGTTTCGACGGTAAGGCCGTCAGCGAGATCGTCCGGACCCGACTCGCATAGATTCACCGGCACGCAGGGAGGAGCAGCCATGGCAGCCATCATCCTGGGATGGAATCCACGGCGTTGGAACGACTGGAACTACGAGGCTGTGCTCGAGCAGGTCGCCGAAACAGGCCAATTCCTGGAGGCGTGGAACGTCGGGCAGCACCGGAAGATCCAGCCAGGCAACCAAGCATGGCTTCTCCTGCAAGGCGAGGGTCCACACGGACGCGGGCTGATAGGACACGGCGTCGTCATGTCCGAAAGCTATGAGGCGCCACAACGCTCCGGGCCGAAGAGTACTGCGTGGTACGTAAGCGTGGCCTTCGATGCCCTACTCCCCCTCGGCGGCCAGATACCGTCGAGCGTCCTCTGCGGCGAGGTGCCGGACGTGGCCTGGGACACCTTCCGCGGTTCCGGACGATTCATTCCGACAGAGTCAGGACCGGGCCTTCAACGCGTGTGGCGGGAGCACGGACCGGCGGCCTCCGAGCCGGGCCAGATCGTCCCAGGGACCTACCCGGAAGGAGCAGTCAGCAGGATTGAAACGAACCGCTACGAACGGGACCCCGAGGCCCGTCGGATCTGCCTGGCTTTCCATGGAACGTCTTGTGCCGTGTGCACCTTCTCCTTCGAAGTAAGCTACGGGGACATCGGCAAAGACTTCATCCATGTCCACCACGTGGTTCCCGTTTCACAGCTTGGCAGCGGCTACCGGCTGGACCCCATAGCGGACCTCGTGCCGCTGTGTGCCAACTGCCACGCCATGGCGCACCGGGGCGTGGGCACCCCTCGCACCGTGGCCGAGTTGCGGCGGGCGGTCGCCGCCGCCGGACACTTGCCCGGCCAGGTTGTTGACGACAGATCATTGGCCGCCCAGGACGCCGCGCACCGGATCCTTGAGCAGCGGTAAACGTGGTTCCGCCCTGGTGCACTAGCCAGCCAAGGCTCTTCCCCGTATTTTGGTTAACTACACCGTGTGGCGAGCACCACGCACTGTGAGTCAGATGATCCATTTGCCGGACTAAAACCACTGGGCGCAACGCCGCGCCCAGGACCCGGCGAGACCTACCGGGCGTCACGTGCCGCCCGCTGTTCAGGAGGATACGCATGGCCGGGATGTTTGAACTCTTCATCGACGAGGACACGAGCTTCAGATTCAGGCTCAAAGCGCCGGACGGAACGGTGGTAGCCGTCTCCAAGTCCTTTCCCGACAAGCGCGCCGCGGTGAGCGGCATCAGTGACGTACGCGAATATGCAGGAATGGGCCTGATCACCGATCTATGCCCCGAAGTCCCCGTTCGCGGAACATCACCCACGCCACCGGTTCCCGCCGTACGCCAAACCAGTCCTGCCCCAATGCCGCAGCTTCCCGTCCCGCCGCGGCACCATAGTCCGCTTCCACCACGCGAAAGAACCGGCCGCCCCTGGCACACCCCCGCCCTGGTCGACCATCCTGCACCGGTTTAGACGAGGCGTGAAGCCATTGCCCGCGCCGCGAGGACACGCAGCAGTGGCCGTGCGTTCCTGATTGCGTCGTCCCTGTCCTCGGTTAGATCCCTGATGCATTCAGCCGCACAGATCCCGTTGAGGTGGAGGCGTGATCTTGTTTCGGCCTGAATGATGCCACTGAGGGCAAGGACGGGAATGCCCCGACGCATTGCGGCCCGGGCTACCGCAATTGGCGCTTTTCCTTCCAAGGATTGATCGTCGAGTGAACCTTCTCCAACGATCACCAGATCGGAACCGCTCATGGCGGTATCGAGGCCGATGAGTTCCCCGATGAGCTCGATGCCCGGCGCGATCCGGCCAACACCCGCTGCAAGGAAGCCGACTGCGAATCCGCCCGCGGCACCCACACCTGGCGTGGCTGAGGCGTCAACGCCGAACGCGCCGAAGAAGAGGCCATTCCATCTCTCAAGGCGGCGTTCGAGGCGTTCAATGGTCACCGGGTCCGCGCCCTTCTGGGGACCGAAAAGGTGTGCCGCCCCTCGTTCGCCGACAAGGGGGACGCAGACATCTGTGGCGATGACCACTTCGGCGCCAGCCAGTCGTGGGTCGAGAGTGGATCCGTCAATAGCGGTCCCGCACACGGCGTCACTGCTGTGTGTGATCACGGTCCCGCTTGGATCGAGAACCGTCAGGCCAAGAGCCGAAAGCGCCCCCACGCCCGCATCGGTGCTGGCAACGCCCCCGGCAGCGACGATGATCTTGCGGAATCCGGAGTCGAGGGCGTCGAGAATCAATTGACCGACGCCATACGTTGAGGCATCTTCGGCTGTTGCTGCAGATGGTTGTGGAATGAGCTGCAGTCCGGCGGCCTGGGCCATCTCGATGACCGCCGTGTCCTTGAGAGAGGCCCAGGCCGCTTCCACTGGTTCGCCAAGCGGGCCGCTGACGGTGAGATGGTGGAGGTCTGCCCCTGCAGCAACAAGTGCATCGATCGTCCCCTCACCGCCGTCCGCGACAGGAAGGAGGGTGATCTCACTGTCAGGAGCGGCATCAAGCACGCCTGCGGCAATAGCATCGGCGGCTTGCCCGGCGGTGAGGGACCCCTTGAATTTGTCGGGAGCGACGAGAATTCGCAGCGGCCGGGAAGAAAGCCGCGCATCGTGTGCGGTGGTCAATAGGTGGCCCTTCCGCCGGATAGGTCATAAACGAAGCCGGTCGTGTACGAAGCGTTGGGCGAGATGATGTACTCGATCAGCGCGGCGGCCTCCTCCGCTGTGCCCAGCCGATGCATGGGGATCCGTTCGAGGTCTTGCCGCGTAGGCGGGTGCCCGCTCACCAAGGGGGTGTCGATTTTGCCCGGTGCGATTGCGTTGACGATGACTCCGGTCGTCGCATATTCCCGTGCCAAGGCCTTCACCAGACCTGTGATTCCTGCCTTGCTGGCGGAATAGCCGGTCATCCCGGCCACGCCCTCCTTTCCCGCAGTGGACGAAAAGTGGATGAGCCGGCCGAATCCGTTCGCCGCCATACCTGGAAGCACGGCTTTTGATAGTGCGAACGCACCAACAAGGTTCACGCGGAGAAGCCTGTCGAACTCTTCGAGGGTTTCTTCGACGGAGGGTTGAACTTTCCCGAGGATTCCTGCGGTGTTGATGACTACATCCAGGCCTCCGGCCAAGGAGATAGCTTGCTCGACAGCCTCTTCAACTGATTGGGGTTCGGAAACATCGATGGGAAGCTGAGAGTATGGCGTTCGAGCTGCCGGCCATTGGGAGGTCGGGAGGTCGGCGCCGATGACTCTGCCAACTTTCGTACTGAGCAGTTCCGCGGTTGCATGGCCGATTCCGGACGCGGCGCCTACGATCAGGCAGCGGAGATCGGAGAATGAAGGAGTTGCGGCGGGCATCTGAGCGGACGCATCAGCCACGGCGCGGGCGGGGTTGCTGTATTGGGCCATTGGCTACAGTCCTTGTGCTCGGAAGTACGCCGTCGCCCGTGCTGCCGAAAGGTCGGGCTCAGGGAACAGGCCGATGCCGTTGGCCGCATCGAAGAGGTCCGCGAGGTGGAGGATCGAGCGGCCGGATTCGAGCCCGGCGACCATCCTGAAGTGGCTTTGCCATCCGGTGAGGTAACTGAGCCAGACGACGCCCACTTTGTAGTACTGTGTCGGGGTTTCGAAAATGAGCCGGCTGAGAGGGACCGTGGGTTCCAGGATGTCGCGGAATCCCACGACGTCTCCTTTGTCGAGTTTGGCGAAAGCCGCAGACGCGAACCGGGGCACTGCGGCGAAGGCGCCCAGGAGCGCGTCGCTGTGGCCTTGTTCGTCCCCGGCGATGAGATCGGCGTAGTTGAAGTCATCGCCGGTGAACAGGCGGACGCCGGCGGGAAGCCGCCGACGGAAGCTGATCTCATGGTCCTTGTCGAGCAGCGAGATCTTGGTCCCTGCGACCTTTTCCCTTTTCGCACGGATGAGCGCCAAGACTGTTTCCGAGGCATCGGCGATGGTAGGGGCGCCCCAGTAGCCCTCCAGCGAGGGGTCGAACATCGAGCCCAGCCAGTGCAGGATCACGGGCCGCGTGGCCGCATCCAGTACCTTGCCGTAGACGTTGAAGTAGTCGTCGGCCCCGCTCGCGGTGCGGGCCAGATGACGGCTTGCCATCATGACGACACTGCCCCCGACTGCCTCGATTTCGCCCAGCTGCTCGATGTAGGCGTCGGTGATTTCTTCGAGTGAATGAGGTGCGGCGTCCAGTTGGTCGGTGGCGATTCCGACGACGACCGAGCCGCCAACGCTTTTGGCTTCGGCAAGTGTGCGCCGTGCGAGTTCGAGCGCTATTGCCGGTCCGAGCCCCATTCCGCGCTGGGCGGTATCCATGCTCTCCGCGACACCAAGTCCAAGGTTCCAGAGGGAATGCCGGAGCTGGAGAGTGGCATCCCAGTCGATGGCGGCCGGAGATCCCGCGCCGGACCGTAGCGGGTCGGCGACGACGTGCCCGGCCGCGTAAGCAACACGTGATGTGGGCGGCGCAGTCAGTGTTTCCAGCGTGGCCGGCTGGGCTAGTTCCAGGGTCCGATGCCGGCCGGAGGCGGCGGGTAGCTGAATGGTGGTCAGGGTCTTCATGCTGGTTGACGCTCCGATTCGTTGAGGGGTTCGCCGACATAGCGGTTGAAGCTGGAGACGGTGCGCTTGATGATCGTCTCGAGGGGTAGCTTCCAGATGTCTTCGTTGAAAATTTCGACTTCGATGGGTCCGCTGTAGCCGGCGTGGCGGATCGAAGCGGTGAGGGCTGCTAGATCGATTTCGCCGTCCCCTGGAAAGAGGCGGCCGTTCATGTTCTCCGGGACAGGAAGGGGCAGTGCGAAGTCGCTGACTTGGTAGCCCGCGATCCGCGGACCCGCGGCCAGCACATCGTCATGGAAGCGGCTGTCCCAGGACGTGGCATAGGCATCTATGAGTAGCCCGACAGTGTCGGCGGGAAAGTCGGCGGTGACCCGCAGCGCCTGGGCGATGGTTGTCACAATGCTCCGCGTGCCGACGAACAGTGGATGCAGAGGTTCGAGCGCGAGTCTCACGCCGGCGTCGCGGGCGTACGGCTCCACTTCTTCGATGGCGGCCCGGAGCCGGACTTCAGCGTGCTGAATGCTGCGGTCGTGTGCCGGGAGACCGCCGGCGATAAGCGTCAGCATTGGACTGCCGACCTCGCGGGACAGCTCCAAGGCCCGCTTGACTCCTTCGAGCGCCGCCCGTAGATCGGCGCCTTCTTTGTCCGCGAGGAATCCAGCCCTGCAAACGGAGCTGACCGACAAACCTGTGTCGGCGAGCACCCGCCGGGCGCGGGCGATTCCGATCTCCTCCACCGGTTCGATCCACAAACCGATGTGCCGGATGCCCGCTTGCATTGCCGCTTCGGCTGTCTCAGTCAATGGATAGGGGCGGGTGGTGGCCTGGTTCAGGCTAAGTTCCACCGTTTCGCTGCGGACGTGCATCATCGGGATTTCCCCGCTTCGGCCAATGAGTGCGACAGATGGGTGAAGTGGCGCGATTCCACAGACGCGGAGCGGATTTGAACCGGTAGCCCTGTACGAGCCGATTCATAGACGGCGGCGACGATTTGGAGCGACTTCATGGCTTCACGTCCGGTGACGGCTGGTTGCCGTCCGGAGCGAATGGCATCGACGAAGTCGGCCACTTGGACTCTGTGCAAGGGCAGGAGCCGTGCGTTGACTTCCGCCACAGGGATATCGCCGCTCAAACCATCCGGGAATACCGTCCCGGCCCGTTCCTCGCCGGGTATTGCCCACAGGTCGTTCACCGCGTCGGAGCCTTCCGGGTATTCCGTGACCTGCACCGTCGCACCGTTGCTTCCAGTGACGACGATGCGCGTGCCAAGGTTCGGGCTGGCGGCGACCGTAGCGCTGAGTGTCGCTATGGCTCCGGAGGCAAAGGTGATGAGCGCAGCCGCGGTGTCTTCGACTTCGATGGTGTCGCCGAGGACGAAGGAACCGGCCTTGGCGCTGACCTCCACGGGGTCCCCCATGAACCACTGAAGGAGGTCGATGTTGTGGATTGCCTGGGTCATGAGCACTCCGCCGCCGTCTGCAGCCCAGGTGCCGCGCCAAGCGGCCGCGTCGTAGTAGTCGATGCCGCGGTGCAGGAGTACTTGGCCGTGTCCAAGCATCGGTGTGCCGAGGCGACCGTCGTCGATGGCTGTCCGGAGGGCCCGGGCGCCGGGCCAAAAGCGGCGCTGGAACACCACCCCCAGGGTGATGCCGCCCTCTTCGGCGGCGCTGACCATTCGTTCAGCGGCGCCGGTGTCGGTGGCAATTGGCTTTTCGCACAGAACGTGCACTCCTGCGGACGCGGCTTCGGCCACGACGGCCTCGTGCGTCGGGTGCGGTGTGCAGACGCTGAGGGCGTCGATTCCCAGCGCTATGAGTTCCCTCACCGAGGGGACAGCGTGCGCGATGCCACGTTCGGCCGCGAACATTTGTGCGCGTTCGACGGCGACATCGCAGACTCCGACGATTTCGACGTCGGGCAACGCGGAGTAGGACTGGAAGTGGTTGTCGGCGATGTTGCCGCAGCCGACGATTCCTACGCGGAAGGGGTGGTTCATTGCTACTCTCCTGAGGGATTCGGCGTGGAAGGACGCACGCGGGCGGTGGAAATCGGGGCTCCCAGTTGTTCCAGGGGCACTTTGAAGGTTTCCTTTGCGGTGAGGGCGCTGGCTGCGGCCATGAGGGCGATGACGGCGGAGATCGTGGCGACCGGCATCCAGTCGCGCGGGTGGCCGGCCGTCAGCGCGGTGTAAATGGTCGGCGCGAACCCGGCTGCGATGAGGCCGATCTGCAAGCCGAGGGCCATGCCGGTCTGGCGGACCTTCAGGTTGAACATTTCCGCGAAGAACGACGGGTAGGTGGCGTTGATGGCCGCGTAGGCGAAGGAAACCGAAAGGAATCCCGCCACGAAGAGCAGTGGCACGTTGCCGGATTGGATGGAGGCGAAGTACGCGAAGATCATGGCCGCGGATCCGATGTTGCCTGCTATGAATACCGGTTTCCGCCCGATCCGGTCAGAGAGGGCAGCGAACAAAGGCTGGGTCACGAGGGCGCACACGTGGCTGACGATGAGGACCCACAGCATGGTGCTGCTCGGGACAGCATAGACAGACGTCGCCAATGAGAGCGCAAAGACCTTGATGACGGTGTCAATCGCGAACGCAAGCGAGCAGAAGGTGACCCGGACGATGGCACCCCAATGCGAGTGGAACACTTCGACCACCGGTACCTTCACCAAGGCGTGCTCCTCCTTGGCTTCAAGGAATGCTTCCGGCTCGGTGAGCTTCGCACGGATGATGAGACCGGCGACTGTGACGAGGGCGCTGAGGAGGAACGGAATGCGCCAGCCCCAACTGAGCAGCTGGTCTTTGGGCAGTGCGGAGATCGGTACGAAGATGAGGGTGGCCAGGACGAAGCCTCCGACGATCCCGTTGGGGGCCCAACTCGTGAAGAAGCCCCGGCGCCCTTCCGGCGATACCTCGATGGTGAGTACTGTGGCCGCGGCAGTCTCGCCGCCGACGGAAATGCCTTGGAGGATGCGAAGAGTCACCAGGAGGACTGCCGCCCAAACTCCGATCTGGGAGTATCCGGGTAGGCAACCAACGAGGAACGTGCATGTTCCCATGAGGATGAGAATGAAGACGAGGACCTTCTTGCGTCCGATCCGGTCCCCGAAGTGTCCCAGCAGAATCGCGCCGATCGGCCGGGCCACGTAGGAAACGGCGAAAGTGGCCAGGGCTGCCAGAGTCGCAACGCCGCCCGCTTCCGGGAAGAAGACTTTGCCGAAGACGAGGGCGGCAGCCAAGGCGTAAATGTAGTTGTCGTAATATTCCAGCGTGCCGCCGGCCATGCTTGCGATGGCAGCGCGCGTGGGGCTGTTCTTGACCCGCGGCGGGTGGACCGCCGTGGTGTGTAGGGATGTGTTCACTGACTTCTCCTTCATTGCAGATTCAGTTGCCTGATACCCCTTGGGGACTCCGGCTAGGGGATGATGAGGGTCTTGCCACGGCCGAGGCGGCCTTGTGCAAATGCTTCGATCGCTGCCGGGGCGTCGTTGAGGCCCTGGACAATGTCGTTGGGGATTGCTGCCAGGCCATGGCGGGCGACCAAGGCAGCCGCCGTCGAGAGGTCTTCCGAGGTGTAGCAGAAGGTTCCGGTGAGGGTGAGTTCCCGCCGGACGAGGTCTTCCGTTGGTGGAAGGGCCCCTCCTTTGGCGAGTCCCGCCACGCAGATCGTCGAGCCCGGTTCCAGCAGCTCCATCACGGCGCTGACGCTGGTGCCGCTTCCCACGGTGTCAATGGCGACATCCCAGCGCTCCGCGGCTCCTTCCCCCGGGGCAATGGCGATGACCCCGTGATCCGTGATCGTCGCGCGGCGAACGGCGTCGGGTTCGATGACGGTGACGCTTTTCGCGCCAAGGCTGCGGGCCTGGAGTGCGGACGCCATGCCGATCGCCCCGCCGCCGACGATCACCAGGCGCGCGCCGGGTGAGACATTCGCGCGGGCGCAAGCGCGCACTCCGACGGCGATGGGCTCAATAAGCGCGAGGGCCCGTGGATCTGCGGCCCCCGGGACAGCGACGGTGTTGACGGCGTCAACCGTCACGTAGCTTTGCAGACCGCCGTCGACGTCGAGGCCCATGAGTTCGCGCCGGCGGCACAGTCCACGCGAACCTGTTGCGCATTCCCGGCATTCGCCACAGACGCGGTTGGGATCGACTGCCACTTGCTGGCCGACGGTCCGGATCGTCACGTTCGGGCCGACCTCCACAACGGTGCCCCCGAATTCGTGCCCGAGTGTGGTTCCGATCCGGACGCGGTTGTTATGCCCGCGCCATATCGCAGCGTCCGTGCCGCACACACCAACGCTCTCGACGCGAATCACTATCTCGTCCGGACCCGGCGGAGTCGGCGCGGGCCGTGGCTCAACGACGAGCCGTTCCGCGCCCGTCCAGGCAACCCGGCGGGCCAACGTCGGGGCGCTCATGGCGCAGAAACCAGTTCGTCGGCCCCGTGACCGCGCACAATGTGGGCAACGGCGGCGTCTGCGGCGCGTCGGCCGAAAACGAATCCGAAGACGATGCCACCGACGTACCGGAGGTCCTGGGCTCCCCCGGCGTCGGCCCCGGCAGCGAACAGTCCGGGGATGGGAAGGTTGTCCCGGTCCAGGACCCGGCTATCACCGTCCACACGCAGTCCGCCGAACGGAATCGTGATGCATGGCTGCACCTCGATTGCCCTGAAGGGACCCTTCTTGAGCGCACTCGGGTTCGCAGGCAGCGGGGCGTCGAGCGCCACGGACTCGCCGTCGGAGGCTCGCTGGTAGCTTTCCAAGGTGGCGGCCAGGGCGGCGCGGTCGACACCCCAACTGGCAACGACCTCGACGAGTTCCTCCAGGGTGTCCGTTTCCGCGGTCCGGGCGCCGAGCTTCTTCGCTTCGCCATGACGGTCAAGCGCCATGCCGCTGGGATACGGGACAGCGAGAGCGCGATTCTGCTGGACCTGGTCATCCCAGATCAGGACGCCGCGCTGCCCCGGCTCCCGGACAAGGAATTGGTTGGAGACTTCGTCGCCGAGCGACTCATCGGTGAATCGCAGGCCGCGCCTGTTGACCAAAACGCCGTAGGCGGAGAAATACAAGGTAAGGCGGAGGAACACCTCTGGCGAGACCGGCAGCGGACTCGGCAGGGTGTGGCCGTAGAAGCCGGACAGATGGCGGCTCGCCGCTCCCCCGGCCGCGGTTCCGAGGCGAAATCCATCACCGACTGAGTGCGGGTTGCTGCGAACAGCTATGTCGTCGGCACCGTTGCCAATGAACTTCTGCTTGAGCTCGGGGTCACCCTGGAACCCACCTGTTGCAAGTACTGTTGCCGCACCAAGTGCGCTCTTTTCTTCTCCCTCGTGGGTGAACGTCACGCCTGCAACCTTGCCGCCGTCGATGATGAGTTCGACGTCGCTGACTCCGGTGAGAAGACCGCCGCCGCTGGCATTGATTTTCGCGGTCCACTTGGCGAACAGGTCAAGGATGTCAACCTTGCAGGCGCGACCCCATTCGAGGTGATCGCGCCATTCTTCGCTGACGCTGACACCGGCGGCACGCACATCCTTCACGGCCTGCTCGTAACCTTCCACCACCAATGGCCCCAGGACCGGATCGCCGTCGGGCTGGATGCGGCGAAGGACATCAACATTCGGTGCCGTCCAGAGAATGCCCGCTGAAAGCGCGGCAGACCCTCCCGCAGCCGCGCCCTTCTCAAGCAGGAGAACGCGTCCCCCAAGGTCCACTGCCCGGTTTGCGGTTGCCAAACCTGCCGCCCCCGCACCGACGACGATCAGGTCAAAAGGCTCCGTAATGTCTGTCATTTGTCTCTCCTTTGAGTTTGTCTACTGCGGATAACGTTTACCGTTGGCGGCAAGATTCTTGCTCTAGCAATGGATAACGTTTTCCGTTACGCTAGTTCCACCCGGACCTCCTGTCAAGACGGGCGCCGGAAGACATTGGGAATCGTCAGCTTCGGTTGCGGTTAGGCTGGAGCGTCGATCACATCAAAGGAGTCTGGACATGGCCACGTTGCGAGAGATAGCCGAACTGGCGTCCGTCTCGGTAGCCACCGCTTCACGCGTGCTCAACGGCTCGGCGGAGAAGCACCCGGTGTCCCAGGATGTGCGGGCCAGTGTGCGGGCTGCAGCGGACACTCTGGGCTACACGCCGAGCGCCACGGCCCAGGCGCTGAAGCAACAGCGCAGCAAAATCATCGGCGTCATTGCCAGCGACATCCTCGATCCATACTTCGCAGAGATGACCCGCGGGATCGAGATCGAAGCGGCCAAGTTCGGATATGTCACTATTTTGGCCAATGCCAACCGCGACCCGGAGCAGGAGCGGACAAAATTCCGCGTCCTGCGTGAACATCAAGTCTCCGGGATCGTGTTTTGCGGCAGCGACATCGAGGGCTCACCCGGAACCGCGCAACTCGCCCGCGAAGTCAACCTCGCCGTAAGGGCCGGTACGCGGGTAGTGGCGCTCGCTCCCCGGGGGTTTGATTCCACGAAGATCGTCATCGACAACGCCGCGACGGCGTACGAACTTACCCAGTACATGCTTTCGCTTGGGCACCGAAAAATTGCCTTCATCGGAGGAATTCCCGGACTCTCCGCGGCCGAGCAGCGAATTGTCGGCTACCGCGATGCAATGTTCGAAGCGCAGGCCCCCGCACAAGTCCTCGGCTTGACCGGCATGAGCCAGGAATCGGGAAAGCGCGCCGCCGAGGAACTGACCGCATCGACTCAACTTCCGGACGCGATCGTCTGCACCAACGATGAAGTGGCCGTCGGCGTTCTCGCGCATCTTTGGACCGCAGGGTACAAGATCCCCGAAGACGTGTCCGTCGCCGGCATAGGTGGTACGCGTGGTGGTGCAGTCTTCGGCCTCACGACAATGACGCTCCCCCTGGTGGAGCTCGGCGGACTTGCCGCCCGTTACATCGCCACGGCAGGTGGCTCATCAGACGTGCCGGCTCCCCCGAGCTTTGAGCTGCATATCGGATCCACCTCTGCCCCGCGCGGACAATCCGACTAAACGGGCGTCCGCTGAAGGGCATCCCGCCGCGGCGCCCCTTGTCCCGGCCTCGCGCCGCCGGGTGTAATGGACGCACGACGGCGACTCCCGCCGTCGTGCGCTGAAGGAGCCGCAATGTTCACCAGCCCGTACGCTGATGTCGAGATCCCCGAAGTCACGATCTATGAGTATCTATTCGGTGGGCTGGGCGGCGAGGACCTTGACCGGACCGCACTCGTGGACGGCACGTCCGGCGTGGAAATGAGCTACCGGCAACTCGTCAGCCGAATCGACGCCACCGCAGGCTGGCTCGCGAGCCACGGGGCCGGCCCAGGGATCACCGTGGGCCTCTTCTGCCCCAACGTGCCGGCGTTCGCGGTCGTCTTCCACGGGGTCCTCCGCGCGGGCGCCGTCGTCACCACGATCAACGCGCTGTATACCGCCGATGAAGTCGGCAGCCAGCTCAGCGACGCCGGCGCCTCCTGGCTCTTCACCGTCTCGCCCTTCCTGGAGCGCGCGGAGGCCGCCGCCCAGGCCGCCGGCATTCCGGCGGAGCGCCTCGTGGTGCTCGACGGCGGCGACCTCGCCTCGGCCGCGGGCCATCCCTCGCTCGCGGACATCATCGACGCCGGCCTTCCCGCGCCGACGCTGAGCGTCGATCCGCACGCCGCCGCCGTCGTGCCCTACTCCTCGGGCACGAGCGGCACACCGAAGGGCGTCCTGTTGAGCCAGTACAACCTCGTGGCGAACGTCGCGCAATCCAGTGCCTTCTTCCGGGTGACTCCCGACGACGTGCTGCTTGCCGTCTTGCCCTTCTTCCACATCTACGGCCTGACCGTGCTGCTCAATCTCGCCCTCGGAGAGCGGGCCCGGCTCGTCACGATGCCGAAGTTCGACCTCGCCGAGTTCCTCCGCATCACGCAGGACCATCGCTGCACGTACCTCTTCATCGCTCCGCCCATCGCCGTCGCACTGGCGAAGCATCCGCTGGTGGACCAATACGACCTCTCGTCCGTCCGCGCCGTGCTTTCGGGAGCAGCGCCCCTTGACGGCGAACTGGGGCACGCTGTTGCGAACCGCCTCGGGTGCACGATGCTCCAGGGCTATGGAATGACCGAGCTGAGCCCCGTATCCCACGCCATCCCGCGCGACGGCGCCGAGCATGTCCCGCTCGACTCAGTGGGCTACACCGTGCCGAACACGGAGTGCAAGCTCCTCGACCCCGCCACGGACGAAGAAATCGAAGTCCCGGCCGAAGGACCGAGCGCCCGCGGACAGCTGCTAGTCCGCGGCCCGCAGGTCATGCTCGGCTACCTGAACCGGCCCGACGCTACAGCGGCGACGATCGATCCGGATGGCTTCCTCCGCACCGGCGATATCGCGACCGTCACGGCCGACGGCGTCGTGACGATCGTCGATCGACTCAAGGAGCTGATCAAGTACAAGGGCTACCAGATCGCGCCTGCCGAGCTTGAAGCGCTCCTGCTTACCCACCCACGGATTGCGGACGCCGCCGTCATCGGCATCCACGCGGACGACGGCGAAGAGGTGCCAAAGGCATTCGTCGTCCGGCAGGCAGGGGCCGAGCTCGGGGACGGCGATGTCATGGAGTTCGTCGCCGGGCGTGTGGCGCCGTTCAAACGGGTGCGATCGGTGGAGTTCGTCGAGGCGATTCCCAAGTCGGCGTCGGGGAAGATCCTTCGGCGGGAGCTGCGCGCTAAGGGTTAGGGACAGCCCGCGCCGGCACTCTCTGTGGCTATGCTTGGCCCTGCGAAGCCGGTGGCACACGCAGGCTTCCATACCTCTCCATTCGGTGCCACCGCAGGTGCACGCCGGCCAAGGCCGTGACTACCGACTGGATGACGACGAGATACATGAGTTGCCGATAGACGAACTGCTGAAGCGGAAGGGTCCACAGTGGACGAAGCGACTCATTGTCGAGCCGGAACGCATAGGCCGCCATGAGGAATTGCACCAGGAGGAAGACAAGCCAGAGCGCGGCGATCCGGACCGGATCAAGGAAGACCAGGCCGTAGATGGCGAAGACGTCCACTACTGGAGCGAACAGCGGCAGCAGCACCTGGAGGACGAGCAGATAGCCGAGCCCGCGCCGGCCGAGCTTTCCAGCCTGCCCGCCCTGCACCACCGCGCCCCGGTGCTTCCACATGGCCTGAAGCGTGCCATAGCACCAGCGGTATCGCTGTTTCCAAAGCGCGCCAAGGCTCGCGGGAGCTTCGGTCCAGGCCCTCGCATCGTCCTGGTACACGACCCGCCAGCCATCGCGGCACAGTGCCATGGTCAGGTCCGTGTCTTCAGCAAGCGTGTCGTCGCTGACTCCGCCAACCCGGAACAGGGCATCGCGGCGGAAGGCACCAATAGCCCCGGGAACGGTCGGCATGCACTCGGCGATGTCGAACAACCTGCGGTCCAGGTTGAAGCCGACGACGTATTCGATGTGCTGCCAGGCTCCGAGGATCCCTCCACGGTTGGCAACCTTGGTGTTCCCTGAAATTGCGCCCACTCGAGGGTCGGCGAAGGGCTGAATGAGGGCGTGAACCGTTTCCGGTTCGAAGACGGTATCACCGTCGACCATCACCACGAGATCGTGGCCGGCAGCTGCAAGCCCGGCATTCAACGCGGAGGGTTTGCCGCCGTTCGCTTTCCGGATCAACGTAACACCCGGCAAGCCGAGCTTTTCGACGATGTCCGCGGTGTCATCGGTCGACCCGTCGTCAACCACAATGATCTCCACCGGATGGCTTGATTCGGCGATAGACCGGACTGCGGCTTCGATGCCGGCGGCCTCGTTGTACGCGGGGACGATGACGCTGACCGGCTCCGTGACCTCGGGCCGGACCGGCACGTCCACCCGGCGTCGGCTGCGGCCGGTCGCAAGGGACCGGCGCGCCGCTTTCCGGTGGCGCGCTCCGCACACCACCACGAGCACGGCCCGGACCACTGTCACGACTCCGGCCGCAACGAGCGCCCAGGAGATGGCGGCGATGAAGAAATCGCTGAGCCGTATTCCCCACACCAACGCGTTTCCGCTGATCTGCTCTCCCACCGAGGCATCGCGCATGCTTGCGATCCCGACGGCGTCGCCCGCCGTCGTGACCCGGAAGCCTTGATCCGCGACCTTGGTGAGGACGGAGTCGAGCGCCGTGACCGTCTGCTCCCTGTCTCCGCCGCCGTCGTGCATGAGGAGCACCTGGCCCTGCGGGCCTGAAGGGGTGAGGTTCTTCTCGATGGCGGCGACTCCGGGCCGCTGCCAGTCCTCACTGTCCTGGGTGGAGAGCACCGTGAGATAACCCCGGTCCGCAGCGGTGCGCATCGCCGCCCACGTCCCGTCCCGGACGGCGTCGTTCTCGGAGCTGTACGGCGGACGCAGGAGCGTCGAGGCACGGCCCGTGATGCCGGCAATCACTTGCTGGTCGCCCTGGACCTCAAGCTGCTGGCGCCAAGCCGGGGCGCTCCCAAAGTCCGCATGTGTCAACGTGTGCACCCCGATCTCGTTGCCGTCTGCAAGGATGCGGCGTACGAGGTCGGGATTGTCGATGGCAGCTGAACCCACCACGAAAAACGTGGCATGGACATGGTGCTTGCGGAGGACGTCAAGGATCCGGGGAGTCCAGACCGGGTCCGGACCGTCGTCGAACGTCAGCGCGAGCGTGCGGTCCGGCGGACCGACGGTACGAACGGAGCCGCCACGGGAATCAACCACCGGCCCACCGTGCGAGACCGCGTCCGGGACGGTACTCGCGGAGCCACCCCCGGGCACCGAGTCATCGGCGATCCCGGCGAGGTGATGCATGTACCCCTGCACGACGAGTGCGACACCCAGTGCCAACAGGACGGCCAGAAGGATGAACCAGTGCGCCCTGACACTGACCGGAGCAGTGCGCTTGCTCAGGCGGCGCGCACTCACGGGTGCGTCGGCGTGGACGGTCGCGTAGCCTGGCCCGGAGCTGTCCCGCTCTTGCCCGGACCCGTCGGCGACGAGCCCGGCGCAGAGGACGCAACCGGCGCAAACGAGGCAGCATGTTGCGCGGCCGCACCGTTGATCGGTCGTGCCACAGCAGCGGGCGAAGGAGAAGTCACCGGAACACCGAAAGCGGCCGGCGTCGAAGGCGCAGGCAATCGGCCCCCGCCGGTCGGGAGCCCGTCCGCGTTGGAAGGCGGAGTCGATGGGGATGACGGAAGACCACGGGCTGCCGGAGTGGCCGGTGGCGCCAAGGGCTTCACTGCGGCCGGCAGGGGCAGGAACGGCGCCGCAACATTGGGCCCTCCCATGAACGCAACCAGCAGGAGGACGACATAGCCTCCTGCGAGCACAAGGGCTCCGAGCCCAATAAGCTTGAGCCTCCGCAGGCGCCGGCCTGAGGCGTCGACGAAGACAGGCCCACGCGGCGACGCGGATCCAGGCTGATCGGACGTTTCATTAAAAGCTGCCATCGGGCACCAACCTTAGAGGATTCGCATCCCGTAGCCCAAAAAGCGTCTTGTGCGACGATCCCCCGGGTTCAAGGTTCAAAACGGCTAGCGCTTCGCCAGCGTTCGCAGGAGTTTCAGGGCCACGGAGATCGACGCGAGGTCTACTTGCCCGGGTTTGGTGACCTCCACAAAGGTGTCCTTGATCCTTCCCAGCTGCTCCTGGCGTCCACTCTCCCACTCCACGATGCGGTCCACGGCAGAGGCGCCGGAGGCCCCGCTCGCCCGGGTCGTCCGCATGACGGAAATGGTGATGTCGACGACGGCGGAATAGGCGTCGTCGCGCAGGGCTGCACGAGCCAGGGCTTCCCACCGGCTTTGCCGCGGCAGGTCAGTGATGCGCAGCAACAGCGTTCCCACACCGATCCAATGAATGACCGTGTGGTACATGTCGGCGACGGTGGTGAGGGGTTCATCCACTTGCTCCGCCACCAGCGAGATGTCCAGGAGGGAGAAGCTCTCGAGCAAATCGGAGGCGCGCCGCCCCAGATCACCCGGCATCCCGACGTCGTTCCAATGCGCCAGCCGTTGCTCGGCGCGGTCAAGGTCCGAGCCGCGCAGAAATTCCGTGGTCCGGGTCCGTAGCAGGTCCAGGGTCGGCCCGATCCTCCTCAGGGCTTCCGCGATGGCTTGGTCCCGATGATCGTGTGTCACGTACCACCGGGTTGCCCGGTCGAGGAGCCTGCGCAGTGGAAGGGCCACAGCGGCGTGTTCGCTGGGAAACCCGGGAGGCAGGCTTGCGATCCTGTCCACGAACCGCTGCAGCTCATAAGCCTCGCGGACCACCACGAAAGCCCTGGCCACGGCCGCCGCAGTTGCCGTAGTCTCCTCGATGGCTCGGAAGGCGAACGTGATCCCTCCAAGATTGATCATGTCGTTGGCCACCACCGTGCAGATGATCTGCCGACGCAGCGGGTGGGAGTCCAGTTCAGCATCAAAGCGCTCGGACAACTGGCGTGGAAAGTAGCCACGGAGGACCCGCTTGAACCAGGGATCGTCGGCGAGGTCGCTGGCGGTCAGCTCCCTCGCCAGCTCAATCTTCGCGTAGGCGGCTAGCACCGACAGCTCCGGCGAGGTCAGTCCAGTGCCTGCCCGCAGCCTGTCCTGGAGTTGTTCCGTGCCCGGCAGAGCCTCCAGGCCGCGGTCCAAGTCCGCCGCGTCCTCCAGCCAGTCCATGATCCGTTCAAAACCAGGACTCAGCTCCGGCGCCAAGTGCCGGTCGTTGAAAAGGAGGACGTTCTGGTCCGTGTTGTTTGCCAGGACCAGGCGGCTCACTTCATCGGTCAGGGAATGCAGGAAGCCCGCACGTTCCCCAGACCCCATTTTCCCTGCCGCAATCATCCGGTCAACGAAGATCTTGATGTTGACCTCGTGGTCCGAACAGTCCACGCCGGCCGAATTGTCTATCGCATCGGTGTTGAGGAGGACACCGGCGAGTGCCGCCTCAATCCGGCCGCGCTGCGTGAACCCCAGGTTCCCGCCCTCGGCCACGATCCGGGTCCTCAGCTCGTTGCCGTTGACCCTGATGGCGTCGTTGGCTTTGTCGCCGACGTCGGTGTGGTCCTCGGTGGAGGCTTTGACGTATGTTCCGATTCCCCCGTTGTAGAGCAGGTCCACGGGCGCCCGGAGAATGGCCTGCATCAGCGCGTGGGGAGGCAGCGAAGCCGTCCCCGGCTCCAGGCCGAGGGCAGTCCGGACCTGCTCCGTGATCCCGATGGCTTTGGCCCGGCGGGAATGGACACCCCCGCCTTCGCTGATCAGCGAAGGATCGTAGTCGGCCCAGGACGAACGGGGAAGACCGAAGAGACGCCTGCGTTCTTCGAAGGACGTTGCCGCGTCAGGACTCGGATCAAGGAAGATGTCCCGATGGTCGAAAGCCGCCACCAGACGGATGTGCGGCGAGAGCAGCATCGCGTTTCCGAACACGTCCCCGCTCATGTCTCCGATGCCGGCCACAGTGAAGTCTTCGCTCTGTGAATCCATGCCGAGCTCGCTGAAATGGTGTTTCGCGGATTCCCATGCACCGCGGGCCGTGATGCCCATCTGCTTGTGGTCATATCCCACGGATCCCCCGGACGCGAACGCGTCGCCGAGCCAAAAGCCGTATTCCCGGGCCACGGAATTGGCTGCGTCTGAAAATGACGCTGTTCCCTTGTCAGCTGCAACCACCAAGTAATAGTCATCGCCGTCATGGCGCACCACGCCGGCCGGGGGCACCACCGACTCTCCCTTGGATGAGGCGAGCAGATTGTCAGCGATGTCCAGCATGCCCTTGACGAAGATCCGGTAGCACTCCAGGCCCTCAGCGAGCCATGCCTCCCGGTCCAGTGCCGGGTCGGGTAGCCGCTTGGGATAGAAACCTCCTTTTGCTCCTGTGGGCACAATGACGGAGTTCTTCACGTTTTGTGCCTTGACCAGTCCCAGGACCTCGGTCCGGAAATCCTCGCTTCGGTCAGACCACCGCAAACCCCCGCGTGCCAGGGTTCCGAAGCGCAGGTGAACGCCTTCCACCCGCGGCGAGTACACCCAGATCTCGTACTTCGGCCGCGGAAACGGGGCACCGGCAATCGCGGCGGGATTGAGTTTGAAGCTCAAGTGGGCCTTGTCCAGGAAGTAGTTGGTCCGCGTTGTGGCTTCGACGAGGTTCATGAACGTGCGCAGCAGACGGTCAGCGTCGAGGACCGGGACGTCGTCGATCGCGGCCAGCAACTCCTTTTTGGCATCAGCAATGTTCCTGCCGCGGTCGGACTCGTCCAGTCCCGGATCGAACTTCGCTTGGAACAGTGCCAGGAGCGCGCGTGTTGCCCGGACGTTGCTGATCAGCGTGTCCGCGATGAATCCGTACGAGTTGGTGGTCCCCAGCTGCTGGAGGTATTTCGCGTAACTTCTCAGGATTGCGGCCTGCCGCCACGCAAGCCGTTCCCGGATGACGAGTGCGTCGATCCGGTCGGATTCGATGTCCCCCCGCATGGCGGCCGTGAAGGCATCCGCGAGCAGTCCGCTGGTTCCCTCGGGGTCGACGCCGCCAGGAAACTTCACGCCGAGGTCGTAAAGAAACAGCTCCTGGCCACCCCGCCGAAGCTCGAAAGGCCGCTGGTCCAGCACTTCGAGCCCGAAGTTGTGCAAGAAGGGCAGGATCTGCGTCAGGCTCCTGGGCCTTGTCAGGTAGAGGCGGATCCGGGCGTCCTCGACGAGCGTGCCCGGCGCACCCTTCCTGGCGTATACCGTGAGCAGCGGATCCCCGTATGGCCTGCCCCCTGCTCCGTCCAGGTCGAAGGTCTCGAAGTTGACGATGTCCCCGAGCGCGGCCTCCGCCTCGTAGACCGCGCGATAACCCGGGGGAAAGGCATCAGACCAGAGCCCGGCGAGCCTTGCGGCCTCCGCCGCCGGGAAGCGGTCCCGGACCGCGTCCTCGAGCCCGTCCGACCATGAGCGGGTAGCGGCTATCAGGCGCCGCTCGAGTTGGGAAGGGTCGACGACGGCGGCCCTGGACGCGGCGGCGTCGGGCGTGGCACCTACATGGATCCGGAAGAACACCCGGGCCATGGGCGACTCGCTCAGACGGACCTCGAAATCGACTGCGTCCGCCTTGAACGCCCGCCTGAGTTCTTCCTCCATCAACAGCCGGACAGCGGTGCTGTAACGGTGGCGCGGGAAGAAGACGAGCGCGGACACGAACCGTCCATGGCTGTCAGGTCGAAGGAACACACGGATCCGCTGCAGCACCTCGGCACGAAGAATTTCGCCCGCCAGGCGCGCGAGCTCATCCGCTTCAACATGGAACAGTTCGTCCCGCGGAAAAGTCTCCAGGATAGCCATCAGGTCCCTGGTTTGGAGCGATCGGGGCGTAAACCCCAGTCTTTCGCTGACTGCCTGGACTTTCTCGCGGATTACCGGAATCCGGCGGACCGATTGGTGCGTGGCGCCGGGCGTGAACAACCCCAAGAAGCGTCGTTCGCCGGTGGCCCGGCCGGCCGCATCGAACATTTGCAGACGAACTTCGTCCAGGTACGAGCGCCTCAGGACGGTGGATCGCACCTCCGAGGTGGAAAGGGCGAGGGCCCGGGACCCTGGGATACCGGGTGCGCGTGCCCCAGCGCTTCCGGAGGCGTCCCCCCGTGGCCGCCGCAGCAGACCCAGCGCGGAACCTTGCCGCTCCGAAAGCAGTTCCTGGCCGCCCGCCGTCGTGAGTTCATCTTCGGTGTACCCGAGAAACAGGAAGTTTCCGTCGTCGAGCCAGAGGAGCAGTTCTTTGAGCTGTTCCGGTGGCGGCACCATACCGCGCGGGAATCCGTCCACGGAGGCAACCGCTTCGGCAACCTTGCCACGGAGGGCGGCCGCGTCATCGGCGGCAACCCGGACATCGTCCAGCACCCTCTGCAGGTTTTCCGTCAGTTGACTCACGGCCGCAGCATCGGCCAGCCTGCCGATCTCCGCGGCAATCCAGAGCTCGGGTTCCCCGGCCTCCGGAGGGGTCGCGCCCTCGGACGTTCCTAGGCGGACGTCCAATAGCTCGTGGGACACCGGGTCGCGAAGCACCCGAAAGCCTGGATGAACAAGGAGGTTGATCGACGTGTCGTCGCGCGTAAGCTCCGCCGTGACGGAGTGGACCAGGTACGGGATGTCCTCTGTCACCACCGCGACGACGCTGGCATCCAATTCCGTCAGGATCCCGACGGCGGCCCGCCCGGGCGCGCGCGACGACGCCACTTTCAGATGGTGCGCGGCCCGCGCACGGAGTGTCTCGGGACTGTAGCTTCGCAGATCCTCCGGGGGCACCTGGGCAAAGTATTCGGCCACGAAAGCTTCGCTGGGCTCAAGGGAAGCTACTGACTTCGCCTGCTCCGCCGGCACCGATTCGCGTGTCATGTCACCGCGCCTCCACTGCGGGTGCCACTCGCAAACTGGGGTTGACGATCCAGCCCTCCGCGCCTCCCTTCATCATGGCTGGCCGTAATGACCCCGTCCAGATGCTCGAACAAAGTATCGGGACATGACGCGGGCGCGGGCCGCACGGCCCGCGCCCTGCTGTCGGCGTCGGAGGACTAGTGCTTCCTGAAGGCGCCTTTGATCTTTTCGCCTGCCAGCTTCAGATCGGCCCTGACCTGACGGGACTTGCCCTCAGCCTTCAGCCGGTCATTGCCGGTGGCCTCGCCGGCCGCTTCCGTGGCCTTGCCGTGGAATTTCCCGGCAGCGTGATGGATCCTCTCACCCCAACCCATGATGGCTCTCCTTAGTCGGCGGCCCGCGGCAGGACACCGCGCGGCCGCACTTAAATTGTAGGGACGGAAGCGCGGCAAAGACACGTCCCGGCAGGGAAGCCTTGCCACTCAGGAAGCACGGATTAGGGTCCCGTACCATGGGGCGGATGGTGTTCATACGGCTATACCGCGAAGGCAAACTCGAACGCGACGATGTCCGGGCCCACGAAATCGAAGCCCTGGCCCGCCAGGATGACGTGGTGCTGTGGATCGACTACACGGACCCGACGGCGGATGACCTGCTCGGCGTCGAAACCGTGTACGGGCTCCACCGCCTCGCCGTCGAGGACGCCGTCCACGACTTCCAGCGGCCCAAACTGGACCGGTACCCGAACCATCTGTTCCTCTCGGCCTACCAAGCGGCGTTGCGGCCAGGCACCGGCGAACTGGCCGTCGTCGAAATCTCGGCGTTCGTGACCCACAACGCCCTCGTGACAGTGCACGGGACCGGGTTCGACACCGACAAGCTGACGGCGCACTGGGACGCGGAAACCGACCTCGCCCAACACGGCGTGCCTTTCCTCTTCTGGGGCCTGCTGGACATGATCGTCGACGGGCACTTCGACGCCGTCCAGGAACTCGATGGCTACATCGACGCCCTCGAGGAGTCGCTCTTCGATGACCACTCCCCCGACCATGACCTGCAGCGGAAGACCTTCGAACTCCGCAAGAACCTCGTCCGGCTCCGCCGCGTCGTCCTGCCCATGCGTGAAGTCCTCAACACCCTCCTCCGGCGGGAGGACCTGGTCGGCTGCAGCCCGGCGATGCAGCCCTTCCTGCAGGACGTCTACGACCACGTGCTGCGTGCCACGGAATGGACGGAATCCCTCCGCGATCTGGTCACCACCATCCTGGAAACCCACATCAGCATCCAGGGGAACCAGATGAACCTCGTCATGAAGAAGGTGACCAGCTGGGCCGCGATCATCGCCGTCCCCACTGCCGTGACCGGCTTTTTCGGTCAGAACGTGCCCTTCTTCGGCTTCCAGAGCGATTACGGCCTCTGGCTATCCAGCGCACTCATGGCCGGCGGTTCAATATTCCTGTACTTGGCATTCAAGAAGCGAGACTGGATCTAGCCAGGGGTCCTCCCAAGGCAGAATGGAAGGCATGCCCCTTACTACCTTCGCCCTCGTCCGCCACGGCCAGACAGACTGGAATGCCCAGCGCCGGCTGCAGGGATCCACCGATATTCCGCTGAACGACGTCGGCCGTGGGCAAGCGCGTGACGCCGTCGCCGTCCTGTCCGGTCACGAGTGGGACGTCGTCGTTTCCTCACCGCTGAGCCGGGCCGCGGAAACCGCCGAGCTGATCGCTGCAGGGTTGGGGCTGAGCGTGGACCGGCACGTGCCGGAGCTCACCGAGCGACGCTTTGGACCTGCCGAAGGCCTTCATGCAGGACCTGAATTGGAGGCGCTGCGCATCCCCGGTGGCTTCCGCGGCGCGGAATCCGAGGACGAGGCAGCCTCCCGTGGGCTAGCCGCACTGGAAGCGCTGGCGGACGAGTTCAGCGGCCGCCGCGTCCTGGTTGTCGCCCACGGAACACTCCTCCGCGTGAGCCTCGGCCGCGCGGTTGGCCGCACTTTGCAAAGCATCGACAACGCCGTGCTCAACCTTGCCCACCACCATCCCGTTGACGGCTGGCAGCTCGAATACTTCAACGGTGAACGCGTCATGGCTACCGTTCCCGGCTGAGAGCAACGAGCCCAAGGCATACCCACCGGCAAGGCGGCGTGGGAGACTGTTCAGCACGGACAGGAACTCTTTTCGAAGGGGATGGTCGCCGTGACGGTAACTGGTCTCAACGCCGTCGACCACATCGTCGTCTTGATGCTTGAAAACCGATCATTCGATCACATGCTCGGATACCTCTATGCCGATTCCGGCAATGTTTCCCCTGCGGGGGACCGGTTCGAGGGCCTGACCGGCACGGAGTCCTGCCCAGGATCCGATGGCAGTCCGGTTGGAGTCTATCGGCTGACTCCCTCGACCCCCGACCTCTACTTCATGCCGGGCGCCGACCCTGGAGAAGGGTACCGGGCAACGAACGCCCAGCTCTTTGGCAGCGCCGGCGCGCCGAAAGCGGGGGCTGTTCCTTCCATGACCGGTTTTGTAGGCAACTACGCCGGCGCCATCAAGGACAACCTCGCCAAGGGCTGGCACGTGGTGCCGGGCACAACCGAGCACATGATCATGGGCTGCTTCACCCCGCAGACACTGCCTGTGTTGTCGGCGATGGCGAAGGGATTCGCCGTCTGTGACGCCTGGTTCGCGTCGGCTCCCACGATGACGATGCCTAACCGGGCCTTCGCCTGCGCCGGCACCAGCCAGGGCAACTTGGATGACAAGGCCAAGCGGTTCACCGTGCCGAGTATCTTCGGGCACCTCGGCAACCATGGCATCCCGTGGAAGATCTATGGCGAAACCAGGTCACCCCTGACGAAACTCGACTTCGACGACACGCGGCACGCTCCGGCGTCGAACATTGGCCTGTTCACGGACTTCCAAGCCGACGCGGCGGCCGGGCGGCTCCCCGCATACGCCTTCCTCGAACCGTCCTGGTCCTCGACAGGCAACAGCGAGCACCCCAACTACAACGTCGCGCTCGGAGAGCAGTTCCTGCTGGACGCCTATCGCGCCGTGCGCGATGGTCCGGCCTGGGACTCCACCCTGCTCATCGTCACGTATGACGAACACGGCGGCTGCTACGACCACGTCGCCCCGCCGTGGGGCGCAACGCCACCGGACGATACCCCCGGGGAATTCGGTTTCGATTTCACCCGGTTCGGAGTGCGGGTGCCAACGGTACTGATGAGTCCGCTCATCCCCGCTGGTACCGTCTTTAGGGCCCCTGGACCTGTCCCGCTCGATCACACGAGCGTCCTTGCGACCATCGAACATCGTTGGAATCTGCCGGCCCTCACCCGACGCGATGCCGCGGCACCCGACGTCGGCGGGGCCTTGAGCCTCGCCGTCCCTCGCACCGACGACCCCCTCGCGGACGTTCAGGCACCTAGTCCACCGCCGACCATGCGGGCACTCGCAGAACAACCGTCCCACCTGCAACAACTGCACGACGAGCTTCTCGCGCAACCGTAGGACCGAGCTTTGGCTGTGTGAGTCCTATTCAGGCCACGGTTCCGTCGGCGGCGTCGATGGCGGCGGGCGCCGTGTCGCCTCGCCCGGTCCACGTCTTGATGGCAGTCCAAGCAACGGCGGCGGTCGGTACGGCCAGTAGGGCACCGATAATGCCTGCGAGCATCGTGCCGATGGCCAAAGCCAGCAAAATGGCCAGTCCATGAATGCTCAGGACCTTGCCCATCAAAACGGGTTGGAGGAAATGGTGCTCAAGCTGGTTGGCCGCTATGAGGACAGCGAGGACGATGAGGGACGTCACCGGACCGTTAGAGATCAGGGCGACACCCACAGCCAGGGTACCTGCCGCAGTGGAACCAATGATCGGAATGAAGCCGCCGATAAACACAAAAACACCCAGGGGCAGGGCAAGCGGGACACCGAGGATGGCCAGGACTGTCCCGATGATCACGCCGTTCACTGCTGCGATCAGAGCCGTGCCGCGGACATAGCCTCCCAAAACGGTGGCGCTTCTTTCCGCCGTGAGATGCGCCTTCCCGCGGTGAGCCGCCGGAAGGAATCCGAAGAGGAAAGTCCTGATCTTTTCGCCGTCCTTGAGGAAGAAGAACAAGATCACGACCATAAGAACCAAGCCGGCCAGGATTTCACCGACGGTACGGGCCCCGGTGAGCGCTTCCGCACCGAAGCTACTGCTCGTGAAGAAACGCTGGATGGAATCGGCCACGGAGCGGATCTGCTCGTCGCTGACCCTGAAAGGTCCGTTGTTCAGGAATTGGTGCAATTGGTCGATGCCGGCAGTGAATTTCACGGCAAGCTCCTTGGATTGCGCCCTGATAAGGAAGACGATTCCGGTGATAACTCCGCCGAAGACTGCGAGGATCCCCACGAACGATGCTGCGACGGCGAGGGCCCGGGGCCACCGGCGGGCTGTCAGCCAACGCACTAGAGGCGAGATCGCAGAGGCAAGAATGAGCGCGATCGTGACCGGGATCATGACGAGCGGCACAGTGGTCATCGCCCACACAATCACCGAGACCAGGGTGATGACCAGGAGCATCTGCGCTGAACGGATCCCGGCCCGGCCAAGGCCGTCGGACCAGATCGCCGACATCGTGGGTTTGTTCGGCGAATTGTTGCTTTCAGTCATTGGATTCCTCCATTGGCCCAGTGGATTTCACGTCGGGGTCACGACGTCCTCCAGCATTGCCCTGTCGAAGAATCGAATCTCTCCTGTTGCCTGGAAAAACACGGGAACTACCGACGTGTTCGCGTCCTTCGACGTTTCATAGATCTCCGGCGCGCTGCCGTGTTTTCGCGCAATGGTTCCAACCATCTCGGTGCCACGAACCCGGACGGTTCGATACTTGTAGCTCATGTGGACCCCTATCGTCAGTCAAGGCAAACGCTACTCCTGTGAGGCACAGTCGGCAGCCGAGGCGCGACCAGCCGCGTTGAGCTGGATTATCCTTCGTCGCAGAGCAAGTGGTACCAGCTGTCGGCCAGCACCTCAAGCGCGTGGTCGCGGTTTGGCTCGAGCTTGCGGCGAGTCCAGAGCGTCGCGACGTAGTCCAGCTGCGTGAAGGCGAGTGTTCCGCGGATGTGGTGCGTTTCCTCAGGGAAGCGGCCAGCCTGTTGCATGCCGCGGACGATGTCGGAGATGACTTCCTCGTGCCATCCCTCCACCAACGTCCGCACTTCGCGATCGACCGCGGCGGCCTCGTCGAGCACATCGAGGTACGGACGGAAGACCGGCCAGAGCGCAGCGCGCGACTCTAGCCACGCAAGGATTCCCGGCAGTTTGCCCTCCCGTACCACGTCGACGAGCTCGACGGCGGTCGACGCCTTGTCGGGACCATCCGCGCGGTCGAGCACGGCGTTGACACGCGCCATGAAGTCCCTCATCAGGTCACTGCGCGAGGGGTAGTAGGCGTAAAAAGTCACCCTTGTGGTGCCGGCAGCGGCGGCGATCTCGTCGATCGTGGTGGCGGCGTAGCCCTTCTCGGTGAAGAGTTCGAGCGCCCGTTCGACGATCATGTCGCGGGTCAGCTGCTTCTGGGCTTCTCGCAACGACGACATGGGTCAATCCTAACCGTGGTGTTCGGCAATTGTGCGGAGGAGTCGCAAAGGATGCGCGTCGCCCAGTGGCCTGACATGCCGTAAAGATGGGCACGCGTCCTCGTATTTGGCCGTGTATGTGAGCGAGCGTCCGGGTTTATGGCCGTGTATGTGAGCGGGCGTCCGGGTGGATGTGCCGGCGCTGCTCGGTCAGTGCCCGACGGCAGCAGTCGCCTTGCGCCGTCGTCCTGCCATTGCGCCTGCCCTCCCCGGACGCCCGCTCACTTTTGGGGCTTTTCCGGCCGACGCTCGCTCACATGATCTGAGCGAGGGTCCTGGAATTTGGCCGTATATGTGAGCGAGGGTCCTGGAATTTGGCCGTATATGTGAGCGAGGGTCCGGGTTTATGGGCCGGCGTCGGCCAGCCGCCGCAATTTCGGGACCGGAATCCGGTAGTTGATCGCCGCCGCGGTCCCGGAGCCGTCCTTGTCCTCCCAGCGCAAGAGCATCGAGTCGCTGTCCTCCCCCGGCTCGCAGTAGTCCGGTGCGCCGACCACGGGCGTGAATCCGACCGACTTGAGCGACAGGCCGAAAGCCTCGGTCCAGAAGTACGGCTGGAAAGTGAACTCGGGCGCCGAGTCACCCTTGAGCAGCCCGACGGCGGCCGCCTTCGCCTGGTCGATGGCGCTCGTCCAGAGGGGCACCCGCCTCACCCCGCGACTGCTCGGGAAGAACGCGACGTCGCCGGCGGCGACGATATCCGGCCGAAGCCGGCCGCGGGAGTCGACCCGCAGCGCCCCATCGACGAGGAGCCGGGTTTCAGCCAACCAGTCCGTGTTCGGTTCGTCGCCGACGGCGGTGACCACCAGATCCGCCTCAAGCTCGGTGCCGTCGGCCAAGACAACCTGCGTCCCGGCGTCGGACTCCACTAGGCGGGCTTTCCCCCCGACAACCACTCGTAGGCCCTGCCGGATGGCGGCGGAGGTGAACATGTCCGCCAGATGGCCGCCGAGCTGGCGCGAGAGGGGCTTGGCGTCGGAGACGAGCGTGACTTCGCAGCCAACGTGCAGGCAACCCGAGGCGACCTCCATTCCGAGCGGCCCGCCGCCGATCACAACCACCGAGGGACGCGATGCGAGGCGTTCCTTGAGCAGGATCGCATCCTCGATGGTGCGCAGTGTGAGCTCCCGGGAGGAGCCGTTCCCTTGCGCTCCCGCCGTGAGGTACTTCGCCCGGGAACCGGAGGCGATGACGAGGCCGTCGTACGGCAGTTCATCGCCTCCGTCCAGATGAACCAGCCGGGCGTCGACGTCCAGTCCCGTGGCGCTGACGCCGAGCATCTCGCTCGCTTCGTGGCCCGGCTCGGGAAGTTGGTGCGCCTGGAGGGCGCCGGCGCTGCTCCCGCCAACCCCGCTCCCGCTAACCCCGCTCCCCCTAACATCGTGCAGCAGCGCCTTCGACAGGGCGGGACGGCTGTACGGTTGGTGGCGCTCGGCGCCGACCACCGTCAACTCGCCGTCGAAGCCCGCCGAACGCAGCGTGTCGCAGGCGGTGAGCCCGGCGATCCCGTTGCCAACCACCACAATCCTACGCAAGGTCATGCCGCAGCCAATCGGAGCGCCGCTACCGGGCAAACCCTGACCGCCGCCTGGGCGGCATCAAGCCCGGCCCCATCCACATCCGGCACATCGATGACCAATTCGCCGTCGTCATTCAGGTGCATCAGCGCGGGCGCGGCTTCTTCGCACAGGCCGTGGCCTTCGCAGCGGGGACGGTCCAGTTCGATCCTCATGCCGCCACCACCTTTTCAACCTGGAGCACCTCGAAGCTCCGCGTAATATTGCTCGGCTCGCGGACCTCATCGGAGAGGGTCAGGGTCTTCACCCTGCGGGCAAGTGCTTCGATGATCGCATGCGCCTCGAGTTTCGCGAGCCCCTGGCCGGCGCAGCCGTGCGGTCCGTAACCGAAGGAAAGGTGGTCCACAGGATTGCGTTTCACATCGAAGGTGTCGGGATTCGCGTAGTGGCGCGGGTCCCGGTTGCCGGCACCGAAGAGGATGCCGACCTGGGCACCTGAGGGAATCGTAACTCCTTCGATTTCCACATCGCGGGTTGCTTTGCGTCCCCAGATGTGGACCGGTGCCCAGTAGCGCAGCACTTCGGCGAACGCGGCGGGAACCAGTTCGGGGTTCTCCCGGACCAGCTCGAACTGGTCGGGGTGGCGGCCGAACAGCGCGACGATGTTGCCGATGGAGGCAATGGTCGTGTCGACGCCTGCTCCGAGGTACTGGTGGATGATGTGGCCCGCGGAACCGTCAGGTATGTCGCCCCGGGTCTCGGCGTCGAAGATGCCACGGCCGATGGAGCCGGGAGTGAGGTCGTCCGCGGTGACGGAGGAGCACCAGCCGTACAGCTCGCCGGCGATCGGGAAGCTCTCTTGGGTGCGCTGGTTCAGCGGGCCGATCACTTGCATCGCGGCCTGGCCCCAGCGCAGCATGTTGTCCTTGACATGACCGCTGAAGCCGATGAGGTCGGCGACGATTTCGATCGGGAAGGCCCGGGCCAGGGCATCGATGGCCTCGAAGCTGCCACTGGTGGCCAGTTCCGCGACAAGCTTGTCGGCCTTTTCGTCGATGACGACTTTGAGGCCGCGAAGGGCCCGGGGGGTGAGGTTCTGTGACAGCGTGGCGCGGAGCTGCGTGTGGATCGGCGGGTCGGAGGCAAGGGAGGTGCCCTGCAGTGCCTCGTTGACCATCGGGTTGAATCCGATGCTGGTGGACGAGAATGCCTCCGGATCGCCGAGCGCATTGCGGATGCCGTCGTATCGCGTCAGGACGTACAGCTCGTTCTTCGGAAGGTGGACCACGGAAGCCTGCTCGCGGAGCGCGGCATATGTGGGGTAGGGGTCGACGAGGATGTCGTCATCCCAGATGTCGATGTCTGACTCGATGGGTGCAGTCACAGTGTTCTCCTTGCGGATAGTAGGGGTGGAGGCGTCCGTCAGTCGATGACGGCGGCCTCGGTGCTTGCTTCGGTGGTCTCCGCAACCGTGTCTGCGGTAGGTGCCGAGGACCGTGCGGAGATGAACAAGGTGAGAACGGCGGAGAGGGTCGCCGCGATGCCCGCGGAGAGGTAGACGGTCTGGAAGCCCTGGCCGAGGGAGGTCCCGGCGACCCCCTGGATGTGCGGCTTGGCGACGGTGAGGGCCTTGACCATGCCGTCGACGGCCTGGGCGGGTGCGCCGCCTGCCGCTGCCTGGCCGGAGAATTGGGCGACGACGCCGTCCCAGCCTGAGAGGAAGCCCAGCGGCGGCACATGGGCCAGTCCGGCCACGGCATCTGCGGGCAAGCCGGCCGCGCCGAGGATCCCGGCGAGGGGACCCGCGAAGACTGTGGCTCCAATGGCGAAGGCGATGGCCGAGCCGATGACGGGGCCGAGGGCGAAGCCGAGGTCGCGCAGCAGGTTCGTCGTGGCTGACGCCATGCCGATTTGCTGGGCCGGGACGGTGTTGATGGCCACGGCGGTAACGGAGCCGACCGTGAGGGCGAATCCGATACCCAGTACGAGCAGCGGTGGAATGAACGCCGTCCACGGGGTGCCGCCGAAGGTCTCCGGAGTGCCGAGGGTGAAGGTCGAGAGCCAGAAACCGGAAACGGCCATGAAAGCGAAGCCCGCTGTGAGGACCCAGCGCGGAGCGACGTGGTGGATGAGCCACCCGACAACCGGGATGAAGGCGAATGCCGGGCCCTGGATGAAGACGAATAGAACTCCGACCTTCCAGGTCTCGGCCAGGGCCAGCCCGCTGACGGCGACGCTCGTGCTGAAGCAGATCGCGAGGAAAGCGAACATCCCTGTGACCGCCACAATCCCGGTGATCGAGTAGGAGCTGTTCTTGAACAGCGAGAGGTGGATCAGTGGCTCCGCGGTGCGTGACTCGATGACGACGAAAGCAAACAGCAGGACTCCGCCGGCGATGTAGCTTGCGATAACCTGCGCGCTGCCGAAGCCGGCGTCGACCGCCGTCACCGTGGCGTAAAGGACGGCAATGAGGCCGACGGCGAGAGTGAGCTGGCCGGGCATGTCCACTTTGCGCCCCTCGGCGGCTGCGGAATCTTTCGCCCGGACCGCGATGAGAAGAACGACGACGGCAACAGCGGCCGCAATCAAATAGGCCGCACGCCAGCCACTGAAGGCGTTCGGGGCGCCTGGGCCACCGCCGGGCACCGTGAAGAACTGCGCAGTGAACCCGGCAAGCATCGGGGAAATCACCGCGCCCAGTGACAGGAACCCTGCCCAGGTGGCGATGACCTTCGCCCGGGCGCGGTGGTCGGGGGTGATCGCCGCGATCATGGAAAGCGAAATGGGAAAGAGTATGCCCGCCCCTATGCCGCCGATGGCCTGCGCGACGATCATCACGCCGGTGGAGGGCGCCATCGCGGCCATGACCGAGCCGATGATGTTGACGGCAGCGCCGACATAGAGCAGCTTCCTGCGCCCGAACATATCGCCCAGGAGTCCCCAGCTGAGCTCGAACACCACAATGCCCATCAGGAACATGCCCGCGATCCAGGTCAGGCCGGCGCCCGAGGTATGGAATTCCACGGCAAAGGTGCCGCTGAGGGCCCCTGGCAACGCGTTGGTGATCTGCGCGAGGGTGACAGCGCTGTAGGCGGCCACGAAAGTGGCCCGTACAGAGCCGCGGCTCGCTACCGAAATGGTCTGACTCATCGATGAAACTCCCTTGTTTCTGTTCGATCTGGTTCATGGGGACTGTATGAGACAGTGTGGAGTTAATTCTTACAGTCTGTCAAGGAAGATTCATAAGTATAAATTTCTTGACAGCATGTAAAGGAAAGTGTGATGCTGGCTGCATCGCAACGGAGCGACGGCACGGTCACACTCCGCGGCGTCCCTGCATTCAACATCCGATCTTCAAGGGAGAAGACCCCCGTGAGTCACACCACCCCCACCGGCACCGCCGACGTGCTGGATGCCCCCGCCGGGCAAACCGTCAACACGGTCCTGGGCCCCGTACCTGCTTCTGAACTGGGCGTTGTTGCGGTCCATGAAGCCTTGTTGTCGGTGCTCCCGGGCGCCCAGTACGCTCCCGACATCTCGATGGACCGGGCGGAGATCTTCGAGGCCCTGGCTGCGAAACTCACGGAGTTCCGCGGGCACGGCGGGCAAACGATCGTCGACAGCACCGGCATGTTCCACGGCCGTGACCTCAAACTCTACGAGGCACTCTCCCGCTCCACCGGCGTCCACATCGTGGCGTCCACGGGCCTGGGCCCGGAGGAAGAACTCGGCGGGTACTTCCTGACCCCCCAGACCAACCCGCCCACTCCCTGGCCGGCCGAAAAGTTCTCTGACCTCTTCGGCCGGGAGGTCACTGAGGGAATGGTGGTCCCCCGGCTCGAGCGCCGCGCCGCCGCAGGCATCGTGGCTGCCATCGCCGACCGTGCCGGGATGACCCCCACCGAGGAAAGCCTGTTCCGCGGCTCCGCCCGCGCCGCTAGGGACACAGGTATTCCGGTCTCCATCCGCTTCGGCGCCGACGCCTTGCACGACTTGGACATCGTCCTGGATGAACAGATCGGGGCCGAGCGGGTGCTTGTCGGTGACCTGGACCGCAAGGACGCCGCCGGAACGGCCATTGAGGTGGCCCGCCGCGGAGCATTCGTCGGCATCGACCACGTGGGCTTGAACGACCATCCGGGCTACCTCAGCGACCAGGAACGCACTGCACTGGTACTCGAACTCGTCAGCGCCGGCCACGCCGACAAGATCATCCTCTCGGGCAACTCAATCGGAGTGGCCAAGGGCCTCCCGGAGTACGAGCTGCCGTACAGCCACGTGGTGGCCACGTTCGTGCCCCACCTCAAGACCCAGGGCCTGAGCGACGAAGACGCCCAACGCATCCTCGTGGACAATCCGCGCAATCTCCTGAGCGTGCGCTAAGCACCCGCCCACCCGCAACAAGCTTGAGAACCCCTGAGGTGAACGAATGACCAAGGTCAATACAGTGCTGGGAACCATTCCGGCCGAAGAACTGGAAATCGTGGCGGTCCACGAACACATCGGCTACGGCATGCCCGGGTCCGAACTCGACACCAAATGGTGGAAGACCCCGGAACAGGCCTATGAAGAAACCGTGCCGAAGCTGCGGAAGTTCCGCGAATACGGCGGCGGCACGTTAGTGGACGCCACGGGTATTTGCAACGGCCGCGACGTCGACTACTACAAGTCCCTGTCCCGGAAGACCGGGGTGCACATTGTGGCCTGCACCGGGTTCGTCGGCGGCGACACCGCCCTGCCGCATTTCTCCCGCGCCACCGTGGACTACCTCGCGAAAGTGTACATCCACGAGATCACCGTGGGGATCGGAAACACCGGCGCCAAAGCCGGCGTCATCAAGGTAGGCGTGAGCCGCGGTGGCCGGATGACAGAGCTGGACAAACGCATCTACCGGGCAGCGGCCCGCGCCGCCGTCGTCACCGGCGCACCGATCCTGACGCACCTGGCCATCGATCCCGAGCCGGCGGTTTCCATCTTCAACGAAGAGGGCCTCTCCCTGGACCGTGTGCTCTTCGGCCACGCCGACGACGGACTGAACGCTCCGATCACCCCGCACGACTGGATCTACGAGCAGGGCGGCCGCATCGGCTTCGATACCTTCGGCTACGACCTCGAACTTCCGGATCCCCCGTTTTGGGGCCGCAAGCGCGCCGAACGCATGCAGCACTTCGTGAACCTCGTGAACAAGGGCTACGCGGACAAGCTCCTCGTTTCGGCAGACGCGAATTGCAGCCCGCTGGGCTGGCCGGGCGTGAAGGGCCACACCATCAACTACATCTTCGAGGACATGATCCCCGACATGCGCGCGGCGGGAATCGACGACGCCACCCTCAAACTCCTCCTCGAAGACAACCCGGCCGATTTCCTGTCGCTGGACGCCTGACGTCGGGCAGGCACCCCAAGCTACCGCTTCTCCAGCCTTGGCGTCTGCCATGGAAGAGTCCAGAAAGTGATCCAAGCAATGAAATCTAAAGACATCAAGAACCTCAATATCGCCATCATCGGCGCAGGGTATGGGGGCGCAGCTGCGGCCAAGGCGCTCAGCCTGCTCGGCGCGAACGTCAACGTGTATGAGCAAGCGTCGCAGATGCGGGAGGTTGGCGCCGGCATTGGATTGCGTCCCGCCACCATGGACCGTTTCAGCAAGTGGGGGATCTTCGATGCGATCGCCAAGGTCAGTTCGCCGAGCGACTACTTCGAGATCCTCACGGCCAGCGGTGAACCGATCTTGAAGGACACGTGGCCGGAGTTCGGCGGACAGGCCCACACCTACCTCATCCACCGGGGCGACTTCATCGAGGCCTTGCTCGGCGTGCTCCCGAAGGGAATGGTGCACCTGGGCCACAAGCTCGAGAAGATCGAGGAAATGGACGGCCGTTCCGTGCTGAGCTTCACGAACGGCAATACCGTCGAGGCAGACCTCGTGGTGGGTGCCGACGGTATCAAATCCGTGGTCCGTGAGCAGCTCTTCAGCGACAAAGGCCCCGTGTTCTCCGGAGAACACGCCTACCGTGTGGTCATTTCCGCCGACGACGCCCACGGCCTGGTGGTTGACGACAACCTACGGATGTACATCGGCAAGGGCACCAAGGTCTACCTGTTGCCGCTTCGCCACCGGAACCAGGTGTCCTTCGACATCACTGCCCTGAACCCGGACGGTACCTGGGCGCCGAAGGTGTGCAAGGAAAGCCTCCTGGAAACCGTCAGCGGATTCGACGAGCGCATCGTGAACATCACGAGGGGTCTCGACATGAACGCGGTCAACGTCCGCGCCGTCTACGACATCGAGCCGGTCGACTCGTGGCACACCGACTCCGTGGTGCTTGTGGGCGATGCGGCGCACTCCATGTTGCACCACCAGGGACAAGGCGCAAACTCGGCCATTGAGGACGCAGGTGCACTCGCCGACGCGCTCACCCAGGCCGCCACGGTCAAGGAGGCGCTGGCCCTGTTCCAGGCAACCCGCAAGCCGGTGACGGACGAGCTGCAGCGCATCTCCCGCCAAGGCTGGAGCGAGAAAGAGGTCAACGATGTCTTCCCCGGTCAGAAGCCCACGTCCCAGAAGCCCACGTCCCAAAAGCCCACGAGCGCAACCGCAGCAGCAGAAGCGAGGGCCTGAACGCCATGGCCATCCATCCGGAAATCGCCAAAATCCTGGCCACCTTGCCAGCACCCGATGGTTCGCCCTTGGACCCTCGAGCCATGCGTGCCGGCGAAGCAGCCCAGGTCCCGCCGCTGGCGGACCGGCTACCGCTGTACTCGGTCGAAGACGCCACGGCTGTCACGACGTCGGGCGAGGTGCCGGTGCGGATCTACACGCCGATGAAGGCCGACTCCTACGGCCTGCTGGTGTACTTCCACGGCGGCGCCTTCTTCTTGGGCAGCCTGGACACCCACGACCACGTGGCACGGGCACTGGCAAAGGAAACCGGCCACAAGGTCATCTCGGTGGGCTACCGCTTGGCTCCCGAGGCCGCATTCCCTGCAGGGCTTGACGACTGCTACGGCGTGGTCCGCTGGGCGGCCGGGAAGGGCGGAAACCTGAAGTGGGACGGGAAGAACCTCGCCATCGCCGGTGATAGCTCTGGAGGCAACTTCGTTGCCGCCGTCGCCGCGAAAGCCCTCGACGACGGGTTCAAGCGGATCACCCACCAGGTCCTGTTCTACCCGTCGCTGGACCTGGATTTCGACGTCGAGCGTTACCCCTCACTGCGCGAAAACGCCGAAGGGTACGGGCTGGAGACGGCGGGCCTCAAACCCTTCAACTCGTTCTACCTTGAGAACGGGGCCGACCCTGCAGACCCCCGTGTCTCCCCCATCAAGCGGGAAGATCTCGCCGGGCTGCCGGCAGCGCTGGTCATCACCGCCGAGCACGATCCCCTCCGGGACGAGGGCGAACTCTATGGCCGGCGCTTGGCGGAGGCCGGCGTCGAGACAACAGTGACCCGCTACCCCGGCGCCAACCACGGTTTTGTCCAGCACTTCTCCTGGATCCCGGAGCTCTACAGGGCATTCGAGGAGACGGGCGAATTCCTGAACGCGAGGACCGGCCAATGACGAAGCCGCTTGCTGTACATCCCCTCCTCTCGCCGTGGGGCCGCTTCGGCCTCTACAGCTTCTTCATCGACGCCGCCGAACCGGCCATCGTCGACACGGGGATCGCATCCTCCCCCGCCGAAGGCATGGTGCCGGCACTGGAGGCAATCGGACGCCGGATCGAAGACGTCCGCTGGATCCTGCTGACCCATGGACACATCGACCACATTGGCGGCGCCTACGCCCTGTGGGAGCTCACCGGACGGCGCGCCCAAGTGGTCATTCATGAGGCCGACGCACCGTTCTTGCGCTCGCGCCGGGCCCATGTGGACGAATACCTTTCCGGGCGAGCGCAGTATCTGCAGGATCCCGACGGCGAGGCGAAGCTCACCGCGGCCACGAATGCCGTGATCTCGGGCGAGATGGAGCCGACGCTGCTGGTGCGGGGAGACGAGAGCATCTCGCTGGGCGGCGGCGCCACGGTTTCGGTCCATTCGATTCCGGGCCACACCCCTGGGTCTGTGGCATACGTCCTCGACGGGCAGAATGGGGTGTTCGTCGGCGACGCGGTCCAAATCCACGGCGCGGCAAACGGCTTTCCGGGGTTCTTGGACCCGGTCGCCTACCGCTCGAGCCTTGAGTACCTGCGGGATGAGGTCCGTCCACGGCACATGTACCTGGGGCACCCGTACCGTCGCACGGACGGCACGCCCTACCGCGTGGAGCTCGACGCCGGACAGGCAAGGGAAGCGCTCCAAGGTAGCCTGGACATCGAGGCCCGTGTCAGCAATGCGGCCGGCGGTTGCCTGGCCTCCGGCTTGCAGGACACAGACTCGCCCTACTCCCCTTTCACCCGCGTGGCCGAGGACCTTGGATACGACGGGGACCCCACGCTGGAGCCTTCCCCGTTCTTCACCACCCTCCACGGGTACCGCACGTCGCTGGACCATTTGATCGAAGACGAGGAGTAAACACTCATGGATGACTTTCAGTTGCTGGATGCAAGCGGGCAGACTATTGCCGTCCGCAAGGACCTCCGGGTTCCGATGCGCGACGGAGTCGAGCTTGCGGCGGACGCCTACCACGGCCCCGAAAACAAGCCGCGCCCGGCATTGGTGGCACTCAGTCCGTACGGCAAGGAGCTGCAGGCCCTTGCCCTCACCACTCCCCCCCAGCGGCGCCCCAGCCCCATGTGGGACGGCTGCATCGAGGCCGGGGACATCGCCAGGATCGTCAAGGAAGACTACGTCCATGTCATCGGCGACCTCCGAGGCTCGGGCTTCTCGGGCGGCGAGCACATCGGCAACTACAACGCCGGAGGTGTGTCGCTAGGCCAGGACGCCTACGACTTCATCGAATGGGTTGCCGCGCAGCCATGGTGCGACGGGAACGTCGGCATGGTGGGCATCTCCTACTTCGGTTCGATGCAGGTGCTGGCCGCCGCCGAGCGTCCGCCGCACCTCAAGGCGATCTTCGTCTCCGGCGGCCATTACGACTTCTATGAAACGACGTACCACGGCGGCATAATGTGGTTCATGCCGCGTGCCGCCCGCGAGGGCCGCGGAGGGGACTCGGGCTGGGCGTTCACCGACAACGTGAAGTCCCGCATGATCGAGACGTACTCTTCGGAGGAACTGAAGAAGCTCGTCGCCGAGCGCCTCGAGGATCCGGACATCGCGGCCTGGCCGAACTTGGTCCACGTACTGAACTACCCCAAGAACCACGAGGCCTGGTTCGACATCGTCATGAATGAACTGGACGGTGAATGGTACGAAGAACGCAACCCCATCACGTTGGCCCCCAACATCGACATCCCGGTCTGGCTGCAGCTCGACCAGGGCCGCGGGTGGACCCTTGACGGCACCATCGAGTTGTACAACGCACTCAAGGGCCCGAAAAAACTGACCATCGGCCCCTACCCGCCCATGCAATCACGCCCCTTCATCGAGGAGCACGACAAAATGTTCCGGTGGTACGACTACTGGATCAAAGGCATCGACAACGGCGTCATGGAGGAGCCGCCCATAAGCATCTTCGTGGAGGGCTCGCGCGAAGTGGTGACCGCCGGGCAGTGGCCGCCAAAGGACATCGAGTATAAGTCCCTCTACCTCCGGCCGCGCCACAAGCTGTCGGAAGAGCCGGAGCCGATGGGTGCCGAGTACGCCGCCCCGGACGGTTTCTACCAAGCCCCATTGACGGTGACCGACAAGGTGGAGATCCTCTCGTGGAGCACCCAGCCGTTCGAGCAGGACACCGAACTGATCGGCGCAGGCGCCGCCCATATCTTCGCGGAAATCGACCAGGCCGACACAAACTTCATTATGCGCCTCTGGGACACCGCGCCGAACGGGCAACGCCAGCTGATCACCACCGGCTACCTCAAGGCCTCGCACCGCGAGCTGGATGACCGGACCACCGAGGGCAACCCCTACCACCCGCACACCCGGTCAGTGCCGGTGGAGCCCGGGACGATCGAGGAGTACGTACTGCGGCTCTACCCGTTCGCCAACACGTTCAAGCCGGGTCATCGCCTCACGGTTGAACTGTCCAACGACGAGCCACTGGCCGATGAGCACAACGCACTGCTCCCGCCGGACGCCTTCCACTTGCCGGTGGGCCGCCCCGTCACCCACAAGATCTACCGCGATGCCGCGCACAAGTCACGGCTCGTCCTGCCGTTCACGACCCTGAACGGCTGAGCAACCGGACTTCTTTCCCTCCTGGCCTTCACACGACCGCAGCCAACCGCCACGGGTTGTCGGACCGCTTGACTAGGCTTCGCGTCCCCGGACGCTCGCTCACTTTTAGGGTGTTTTCCACCGACGCTCTCTCACATGATGTGAGCGAGCGTCTCGGAATTTGACGACATATCAGAGCGAGCGTCGTGGGTGAAGGCCTCACCGGCGCGTCACCGCCCGACGGCGGGCAGTCCCCTTGCGCGGTCATCTTGCCTTGCGCACGCCCTCGCCGGACGCGCGCTCATTTTCAGGGTGTTTTGCACCGACGCGCGCTCACTTTTAGGGTGTTTTCCGTCGACGCTCGCTCGCATGATGTGAGCGAACGTCGTGGAACTTGACCGTATATGTGAGCGAGCGTCCCGGTCGACGTCAGACAATCTGGCGCTCGACCCAGGGGCGGCGCCTAGGCCGACCAGGCAAAAGGAGCCGAGAAGGAGTTCTTCCCGGCGTTGTCCCAGGTCATCCCGAACACGTCCACGCGGGCCGTGCTGGCTGTGCCCGCCGCCAGGGTGTCGGCCGGGAACCCGATCCCGCTGATTTTCACCCCGAGTCCTGTGGCATCCATCGGAGACACAAAGTCCTCCACAGCCATGTCGACGGCGCTGCCGATTCGGACCTGGTGCATGCGCCCGTCCTCGGTGTAGGCCATTTCCAGGGACTCCATTCCCGCCATTTCACCGATCAACGGCGTGAGGCCCTCCATCGGTCCGCCGAGCTGTCCACCGAAGACGCCACCGAGCGCTTCCGCCTGCTCCGGCGAGGCGGCGGCATCCATCAGAACGCCGATCTTCCATCCCCCGTCACTCATGAGGGCGGGCGTATCGGCGACGACGCAGACCGTCAGGCCTCCGACGTCAACGCCGTTTACCTCACCCGTGTCCACATGAAAGGCCAGGGCCACGTTGCAGCGATCGTTATCCGCCGGTGCGGTCAGCCCTGAAGTCGAACAAGGGCAGACCATGTCGCAGTTGCAATTCTCAAAATACGTACCCTCGACGTGCCACGACATCTGGGGCTCCTTTCGGCGAGGCATCCCCAGAAAAAAGTCTCCTCGCGGGCCAGAACAGTGTCAACGCTCTCCGGATCGCTCACGGGTCCATGGGGCGCCTGGGAAATTCTTTTTGCCATTCAGAATGGCCGTGATCTTGCCCCCTTGGCCATGTTGACACCCACAATGACGCGGGCAAGACTGATCATAGGTCCGCGTCCTACGAGGTGCAGGATGTCTGGCCCTAAGGGGTGGACAATGCAGATTCCGGCTCCATTTGATTACGAGCGCGCGAGCGACGTCGCAAACGCGCTGACCCTCCTCGAACGCCACGGTCCCGAGTCGCGCATCATCGCCGGCGGACACAGCTTGCTGCCGATGATGAAGCTGCGCCTGGCGCGGCCGGAGTGGCTGATCGACATCAACGACCTCGCGGAACTGGAATTCATCCGTCGCGAAGGTGATCAGTTGCGAGTCGGCGCATTAACCCGCCACACAGCGCTCCTCGAGTCAGCCGACGTCGCAGAGCTCTTTCCGATTATCCGCGACGCCGAGCAGGTGATCGCGGACCCTGTGGTCCGCAACCGCGGCACGATCGGCGGCTCGCTCTGCCAAGCGGATCCGGCCGAAGACCTGTCTACCGTTTGCGATGTTCTGCGCGCCCAAGCCGTGATCCGCGGCCCCGATGGCGAACGGATCGTCGCGATGTCGGATTTCCACCGCGGCCCTTACGAAACCGCCGTTGCGCAGAACGAACTGTTGTACGAAGTCCGCTTCACGATCCGCCCTCGTTCGGGCAGCGCCTATGAAAAAGTGGAACGCCGGGTAGGTGACTGGGCAGTCGTCGCGGCCGGGGCCGCCGTCGGGCTCTCCGCAGACGGCACGGTGGAAGAGACAGCCATCGGGCTGACGGCGGTCGGGCTGGACGGCACTGTTCCAGAGGCCGAGGCCGTGCTCCGCGGACAGCAGCCGCGCGAAGACCTGTTCGTCGAGGCCGCCCGCATCGCAGCCGCCGCCTGCCACCCGGTGGACGACCAGCGTGGGCCGGTCGATTACAAACGGCACCTGGCCGATGAACTCACCCGCAGGGTCCTGCGCCGTGCTTGTGCGCGCGCCGCAGGTGCAAAGGAAGGCTGAAAGCAATGCAGGTCAGCATGACGGTCAACGGGGACAAGGTGACCCGGGAGATCGAACCCCGAGTGTTGCTGGTCCATTTCATCCGCGAAAACCTTGGATTGACCGGCACGCACTGGGGATGCGACACAAGCAACTGCGGAACCTGCGTGGTCCTGATGGACGGACAACCGGTGAAATCGTGCACCGTGCTGGCAGCCATGGCCGACGGACACGACATCCGGACCGTTGAAGGACTGGCTGTCGGCGGCACGCTCGATCCGGTGCAGCAGGGGTTCATGGAGGAACACGGCTTGCAATGCGGATTCTGCACTCCGGGCATGATGCTCACGGCCAGGGCCCTGCTGGACCGCAACCCGCATCCCGACGACGCCGAGATCCGCCAAGCCATTTCCGGCCAGATTTGCCGGTGCACCGGTTATGCGACGATCGTCCGCTCGGTGCAATGGGCCGCGGCCCACCCGCTCGGTGCTCAGGCGGAAGGGGACGCCGCCGGTGCCGAGGAGTCCACTTCTGAAGAGGTGACGGCATGACCACCGTCCAGGAGCATGCACCCAACCCGGCGGCCGGAGACCCGGGCCGCCCGATCGGCTTCGGCCGCCTCCAGCGCAAGGAGGACCCGCGGTTCGTCCGCGGCAAGGGCAATTACCTCGACGACATCGTGCTGCCCGGCATGCTGCATGGAGCCATCCTGCGCGCACCCGTTGCGCATGCCCGGCTGGTTTCAATAGATACCACCGAGGCGTTGGCGCATCCCAAGGTCCTCGCCGTCATCACCGGCAAGGACCTGCAGGCCCTCAACCTCGCGTGGGCGCCCACCCTGTCGGCGGACGTCCAGGCAGTCCTTGTCACGGACAAGGTCCGCTTCCAAGGCCAGGAGGTCGCTTTCGTCGTCGCCGAAGACCGCTACGCCGCCCGGGACGCCCTGGAGCTGATCGACGTCGAATACGACATGCTGCCGCCGGTGATTGATGCCCGCCGCGCCCTCGACCCCGGCGCGCCGGTCATCCGTGACGATATCGAGGGCCGGACCGACAACCGGATCTTCGATTGGGAGATCGGCGATGCGGCCGAAACCGAGGCCGTGTTCGCGGCTGCCGACGTCGTCGTCGCCCAGGAGGTCGTGTATCCGCGCGTGCACCCGGCACCCATGGAAACCTGCGGCGCCGTCGCGGACTTCGATCCGGTCGACGGCAGGCTGACGCTCTACGAGACGACCCAGGCCCCGCATGCCCACCGGACTCTGTACGCGATAGTCGCCGGCATCCCGGAGCACAAGATCCGGATCGCCTCCCCCGATATCGGCGGAGGCTTCGGCAACAAGGTGGGCATCTATCCCGGCTACGTCCTCGCCGTCGTCGGCTCGATTGTCACCGGCAAGCCGGTGAAATGGGTGGAGGACCGTTCGGAAAACCTGATGTCGACGTCGTTCGCTCGCGATTACATCATGCAGGGCGAGATCGCGGCCACCAAGGACGGCAAGATCCTGGCAGTCCGGACCAGCGTGCTGGCAGACCACGGTGCCTTCAACGCAACTGCACAGCCCACCAAGACCCCGGCCGGCTTCTTCTCCATCTTCACCGGGAGCTATGACCTGAAGGCGGCCTACTGCAAGGTCACGGGCGTCTACACCAACAAGGCCCCCGGGGGCGTGGCATATGCCTGTTCCTTCCGCGTGACCGAAGCGGTCTACCTCGTGGAGCGCATGGTGGACATCCTGGCCAGGAAACTGGAGATGGATCCGGCAGAGCTTCGGCTGAAGAATTTCATCAAGCCGGAGCAATTCCCCTACGCCAACAAGACCGGCTGGGTCTACGACTCGGGCAACTACGAGCCTGCCATGCGGCTGTCGATGAAAATGGCCGGGTACGAGGATCTCCGGCGCGAGCAACTCGAAAAGCGGGAGCGCGGTGAGCTGATGGGCATCGGCGTCTCCTTCTTCACCGAGACTGTCGGCGCCGGGCCCCGCAAGCACTTCGACATCGTTGGGCTCGGCATGGCCGACGGCGCTGAACTCCGCGTCCATCCCACCGGCAAGGCCGTCGTCAGGATCTCGGTGCAAAGCCAGGGGCAGGGCCACGAAACCACGTTCGCGCAGATCGTGGCCGAGGAGCTCGGCATCCCGCCGGAGAGCATCGACGTTGTCCACGGCGACACTGACCAGACGCCCTTCGGCCTGGGCACGTACGGGAGCCGCTCGACGCCGGTCAGCGGTGGCGCGGTGGCGCTTGTGGCGCGGAAGGTCCGGGACAAGGCGAGGTTCATTGCCGCAGCGATGCTTGAGACGCGGCCCGAGGACCTCGAGTGGGAAAAGGGCCGCTGGTTCGTCAAGGGCGATCCAAGCGCCGGCAAGACGATCGCCGAGATCGCATTCGGCGCCCACGGCACCGTGGCCCTGCCCGAGGGCATCGACGGCAACCTCGACGCGGAGGTGACTTATGACCCTCCCAACCTGACATTCCCGTTCGGCGCCTACATCTGCGTGGTGGACGTCGACGCCGGGACGGGCCACGTCAAGGTCCGGCGCTTCATCGCGGTGGACGATTGCGGGACCCGGATCAACCCGATGATCATCGAGGGCCAGGTCCACGGCGGGCTCACCGACGGCGTCGGGATGGCGCTCATGGAGATCATCGCGTTCGACGAAGAGGGAAACTGCCTCAGCGGCTCGTTCATGGATTACCTCATCCCGACGGCGATGGAAGTCCCGGACTGGGAGACCGGCTTCACCGTCACGCCGTCGCCGCACCACCCCATCGGCGCCAAAGGCATCGGCGAATCCGCCACGGTCGGGTCCCCGCCGGCCATCGTCAACGCCATCGTGGATGCTTTGATGCCATATGGAGTGACGCACATGGATATGCCGTGCACGCCAGCGCGGGTGTGGGAAGCCATGCAGGGCCGGGCCAGGCCACCGGTGTGACATGCCCCTGCACGGAGAAGCCCTGGCGGCGAGGGCGCAGGAACTTGCGGAACGCCGGGAACCGTTTGTGCGTGCCACGGTAGTGCGCGCGCAGCACCCAACGAGCGCCCACGCCGGGGACACCGCCCTGGTGCTGGCCAACGGGGAAATCGACGGATTCCTCGGCGGCACGTGCGTCGAGGCTTCCGTGCGCGAATACGGCCTGCAGACGCTGACCAAGCACGAACCGTTGTTGCTCCGTGTTGTCCCCGGCGAACCGTCCCGCACCCGCGAGGAGGGCGCCGTCGAGGTTTCAAACCCCTGCCTCAGCGGTGGCGCGGTGGAGATCTTCCTCGAGCCGCAGATGCCCGCGCCCCGGGTGGTGGTGGTCGGCGCGACGCCCGTTGCACAGGCGTTGGGGGCCTTGGGTGCCATCCTCGACCTGGACATGGAACTCAGCGACGGAACCGCCGCGGAGCCGCGGGCCGACGACGCCGCCCTCATCGTCGCGTCGCAGGGCCGGGACGAGGAGCCCGCGTTGGAGGCCGCACTCCGGCTAGGGGTGCCGTACGTCGCCCTGGTTGCCAGCCGCACGCGCGGCGCCGCCGTCCTGGCCTCACTCGACGTCGACGACGGCCAGCGTGCGCGCGTGCACAGCCCGGCCGGGCTGCTGCTGGGCGGCCGGACGCCTGCTGAGATTGCGCTGTCGATTCTGGCCGAGCTCGTGTCCGTGCGCCACCTCGGCGCGGCTGGAGAGACTACGGCGGCGGAGGCTGCGACGCCGGATCCGGTGCCGGCGAGCGCCAAACCCGCGAGCGCCGAACCCGCGAGCGCCGTGGACCCCGTCTGCGGCATGAGCGTCGCGGCTGTGGAGTCGACGCTGCATGCCGAGTATGGCGGAGCGACGTACTACTTCTGTTCCCCTGGATGCAGGAGGGCCTTCCTCGCCGATCCGGAACGCTATGCCACTGCGTCCTGAGTCCGGGGCTGCCGGGCCGGTGCGGGCGGGAGCGGAAGACGAGGTGCGGCGTCTTGTACCGGACGTTTCCTCCCTCATGTCCGCGCTCGACGACGGCGACTACCTCGCCGACGTCGGACTGGGGACCGCATTGTTCCTGTCTGTCCGCTTGCCGCAACCCATCCTGCTGGAGGGTGAGGCCGGCGTCGGGAAGACCGAGGCGGCGAAGGCGCTGGCGAGGGTGCTCGACACTCCCCTGTATCGCTTGCAGTGCTACGAGGGTATCGATGTGGGCGAGGCCCTGTACGAGTGGAACCATCAACGCCAGCTTCTTGGCATCCGCTTGGCGGAGGTCCGGGATGTCCGTGTGGAGGAGGCCGATCTCTTCGGGGAACAGTATTTGCTGCGCCGACCGCTGCTGAAGGCGATCGAGCATCCCGGCCCGCGTCCGGCGGTCCTGCTGCTGGATGAGATCGACCGGGCGGACGCGGAGTTCGAGGCCTTCACTTTCGAGCTGCTGGCCGAGGCCGCGGTGACGATCCCGGAGCTGGGCACTATCCGGGCGACGCATCCGCCCGTCGTCGTCCTGACCTCGAACCGGACCAGGGACCTGCATGACGCACTGACCCGGCGCTGCCTGTACCACTGGATTGACTACCCACGGCCCGAGCGCATCGCCGCGATCGTTCGCCGCAGGGTTCCCGCGAGCGCCGAGCCGCTAGCCCTGGATGCCGCGGCGGCTATCACGAGGCTGCGGTCCCTGGACATGGCCAAACCCCCGGGGATCGCGGAGGCAATCGACTGGGTGTCCGCGCTGACGGTGCTCGGCGTGGACCGGCTGGATCCGGCTGCGGTGAAACAGACCTGGGGTTCTGTCCTGAAGAATCGCGACGACTTGGACATTGCGTGGGCCCGGGGTCCGGCGTGGGTGGCCGGCGGCAATGACTGAACACGCGCTCGGGGATGGCCTGGCCGACGTCGATGCTGCGGCTTTGGCGGTCGCGTTCAGCACGGCCCTGCGCCGTGCAGGGCTGCCGAACTCCCCGGACCGCGCTGCCTGGCTGGCCCAGGCGCTCCGGATCGTTCCTCCTACTTCCCGTGAGCCGTTGTACTGGACGTGCCGGGTGGCGCTCGTCTTCTCGCATGAACAACTGCCGGTATTCGATGCCGTCTTCTCAGCGGCATTTGACGGGACGGCCGCATTTGACGGAATGGCCGATCCGGCAGACACCCGCGGTGATGCCAACAGCCCACCGGCAATCGGCGCGACAGAGCACACCCGGGCAGCTCCGAGCGAACGACGACCGGCTCATGCTGCCGGCCAGCTCCCGGCGTCGCGGGCACCTGTCGCCCTCCCCGGCATAGAGAGCGACGGCGACGAATCCAACGCTCCCGGGTTCGAGGCTATCCTGGCCATGGCCTCCGCTGACGAGCACCTGCACGAGAAGTCCTTCGCCGAGCTCACCCCCGAAGAGACCGCCCGGGTGCGTCAGCTGGTGCGGCGCATCGTGCTCGCTACACCGGAGCGCCGAAGCCGCCGGACACGCCAGTGGGCGCACAGCGGCGCAAAGCTCGACCTCCGCCGCACCATCCGCGCGGCCCGGCGCACCGGCGGCGACGCAAGCACCTTGGTCTATGCCCGCCGTCGTCCCCGTCCGCGCCGCTTGGTGTTCCTATGCGATGTATCCGGCTCCATGGAACCGTACACGCAGGTCTTCCTGTCCCTGCTGCAGGGAGCGGTGGCGGGCGCCCAGGCCGAGGCGTTCGTGTTTTCCACCCGGCTGACCCGGCTGACCCGGCAGCTTTCGAACCGGAATGCACACGAAGCCCTCGCTCTTGGAGCCGCAGCCGCCCCGGACTGGGCAGGTGGCACACGGCTCGCGGAGAGCCTCCGGCACTTCATCGACGGTCATGGGCGCCGTGGGCTGGCCCGGGGCGCGGTCATTGTGGTGCTCTCCGACGGCTGGGCCCAGGATGCGCCGGAATTGGTGGGCGCCCAGATGGCGCGGTTGCGGCGCCTTGCGTACCGGATCGTCTGGGTCAATCCGAGGAAGGCCGGCACGGACTACCAACCGTTGGCAGGCGGTATGGCAGCCGCGCTGCCGTACTGTGACGCCTTCGTCAGCGGGCACAACTACGCGGCTTTGGCGGATGCCGCATCCGCCATTCGCGCGGAGCGGTCCCGCCCGGCGCGAATGGCGGGCAGTGCCACCGGACAGGACAGGGAGGAAGGGAATGACTGAAACAGCCATCGAGCTCATAGGTGTGACCAAGCGGTTCGGCTCCCTCACCGCCGTCGACGACCTCAGCCTGCAGGTGGAGCGTGGGGAGATTTTCGGCCTTCTCGGGCCCAATGGCTCAGGCAAAACGACCATCATCAACATGATCAGCGGCCTCAGCCGCCCGAGTTCCGGCGGGGTCAGGGTTCTACGCATCGACCTGCTGAAGGATCCACGCGGGATCCGGCGTTCGCTCGGGACAGTACCGCAGGAGAACGCCCTGTACGAGGAGCTCACAGCGGAGGCCAACCTCCGGTTTCATGCCGATCTCTTCGACGTGCCCAAGCATGGTCTTGATAAGAAGATCACCTCCCTGCTCGAATTGGCGCAACTGGAGGAGCGCCGGAAGAGCCGCGTCGCCACGTTCTCCGGCGGCATGAAGCGAAGGCTGGCGTTGGTCCGGGCCATGCTTCACGAACCGGAGCTGCTCTATTTCGACGAACCGACCCTCGGAGTCGACGTGCAGAGCAGGCATGCCCTCTGGGACCGGATCCTCGAACTCAAGGAGCGCGGCACCACGGTTCTCATCACCAGCAACTACCTCGAGGAAGCGAACGCCCTGTGCGATCGCCTGGCCATCATCGACCGCGGACGGCTGGTGGCGCTCGATTCGCCGTCCAAGCTGCGGCGCAGCTTTGGTGACACGGTCGTCGAAATGCGCACACATCCGGCGCCTGGGGAGGACATCGTTCGAAAGGTCCTTGCGCTCCCCGGCGTCGTCTCGGCAGTTACTTCCGACGGCTCGCTGAAGGTCACTGTGGAAGGCGGCTCCGATGTCACCGGCAGGGTGGTGACCGCCGTCGTCGGATCCACGAGCCTGGAGGAGATCCAGAGCCGCGAACCGAGCCTCGACGAGGTCTTCTTGAGCCTGACAGGCAAGGAGCTCCGGGAATGAGCATCCGCCATGACCTTCGTGTGATCCGGGCCGTCGCGGCGACAGACATCCGCCTCACCCTCCGGGAGCCGCTCTTCGCGATCATCGGCGTCCTCATCCCCATCAACTTTTTGCTGCTCTTCCTCCTCTTCGCGATCAGCGGCGGCCAGGCACCGATCGCGGTCGTGATGAATGACCGCGGACCGCTCGCGGAGCGCTTCGTCCAGGCCATGGACGGATCGCATTCGTTCATCATCCACACCGCGAGCCCGGCCGACGCAGAACGCGAGATCCGTTCCGGCAGCATTGTCGCCGTCGTCACCGTGCCACAAGAGTTCGACGCCGCACTCGCCGCCGGAGCGCGAATCGAGATTCCGGTGGAAGTCAACAACTTGAACGTCGACTTCACCAACGACATCCGGCGGGCAGTTCCTTTGTCCATCACGTCCTTCTACGCGGATGCCTTCCCCGACCAGGTGGTAGTGACCGCCCGCGAATCCGACGTCCAAGCCCAAGACACCGGCTACATTCCGTACCTCGCCGTGAGCATCATGGTTGCCGGCCTGATGCTCGCGTCCCAGCTGCAAGGCAGCGTCAATACCGCGCGGGACTACGAGCTCGGGACCATCAAGGAACTCGCTTTGGCGCCTGTGAGCCGTTTGACCATCGGGGTGGGCAAGGTGCTGGGCGCCGCAGTCCTCGCGGCGGCGTCCGCGCTGCTGCTACTCGCCGTCGTGGTCCTCTTTATCGGAGTCCATCCGCTCCATCCCCTCGAAGTATTGGGCTTCGGACTCCTGATACTGGCGGCGTTCCTCGCCCTCGGCGTCCTCGTCGGGACACTCGTCCGTCGGAGGCAGCAGGCAATCCCCCTGTCCATCGCGGCCGTTCTTCCCCTGTTCTTCTTGAGCGGACCGTTCGGGCCGGCGAACTGGCTGGGCGCCATCCCCGGCGGGATCGCCGCGATATCTCCCCTCACGTATGCGATCGCCGCCTTCCAGCACGCCTTCCACGGCTACCAGACGGCTCCGCAAGGCCTGACCGTCGACGCGATCGTGCTGGCAGCCTTCACCTTGGTGGCCGTCGGGTTCGCGGCCTTCGTGTTCGGCCGGCGGGGGGCGAGGCACTGATGGCCGCCGGACGTGCCGTGCTCGCCATAGCGGCGAAAGACATCCTGACCTGGTTCCGCACGCCGTCGGCGATTCTGGCCAGCCTCCTGCCTCCCGTTGCATTCCTGCTGATCATCTTCGTGGTGGCCGGGGCGGTCGGACGGAACCCGGTCGCGCTGGTGGTCGAGGATAGCGGGCCGCAGGCGCAGCGACTCGTCTCGATCCTTGAGGACTCTGACGCGTTCCGCGTCCAGCGGGCGACTCCCGTTGAGGCCACCCATCTGCTGGACACGCTCCAAGTCGCGGCGGTCATCACCGTACCCGCCGCGTTCGACGACGACTACCGGGCACAGCGGCCCGACCCCGTCAGCGTGCAGATCAACAACCTGAACCTCGACTTCACCAACGATCTGCGCCGCTCAGTTCCGGCTGCCATTACCAACTTTTATGCGGGCCAGCCGGACACGCCGATCATGGTTGGCGTCGCCGAATCGGACCTGAGGCCGCACGACGTCGGCCTGGTCCAGTTCCAGCTCGTGCCGATCCTGGTGCTCCTGCTCACGATCATGGGGATCGTCAACGGCGGATTGGCCGCCGCCCGTGAGTTCGAAGACCTGACCATCAAGGCACTGTTGCTTTCGCCCATCGGCCGCGGCTCGCTCATCGCCGGAAAGATCCTGGCGTGCTGGGTGACAACAATGCTCGTGGCGGCGGTGGTGCTGCTCTTGTCGTTCGCTTTTGGGGTCCTCCGGCCTGCCGGCTGGTATTGGTTTCCGGCGCTGGCCGCGATCGGACTGATCGCGCTAGCGGCCGCTGGGTTGGGGACTGCCTTGGGAGGTGCGCTGCGGCGCTTCTCGGCGGTTGCCGGGGCCGGCATCAACCTGTCGATCTACCTGTTCTTCCTCAGCGGGGGAATCAGTGTTGCGGCGTTCTTGCCGGATTGGATCCAGGCCATAGCGCATTTCACACCAACTTTTTACGGCGTGGATGCCTTGGAGGCCGCGATCTTCTACCAATCGACCGACAACCTGGGCCGGGACCTCGCGGTGCTGGGGGTGACTGCCGCAGCCGGGCTCGTTTTGGGGACCGTGTCCCTTCGGCGGCGGCTCGTCGCGTACTAACCTCCGATGGCGCCTCCGTTCCCTTGACCTTTGGTACGAAGCTAAGGATGGAAGAGAAAATGCAATTCTTTTTACGGCCGACACCGGTAGAAGCCGTACCCCGGCTAGCCGCGGCCCTCGGCATCCCAGGAGACCGGTTGGTCTTCAAACGCGATGACCTGATGGGCCTTGCCGGCGGTGGCAACAAGGTGCGTAAGCTCGAAATCCTCATGGCGGACGCTGTAAAGCAGGGTGCGCGCGTCCTGGTGACCACAGGCGCTCAGCAAAGCAATCATGCGCGGCTCACGGCTGCCGCAGGAGCCCGCCTTGGAATGCAGGTGATACTAGTGCTTTCAGGGGAACGCCCGGAGAAACTCACTGGCAACCTCCTGCTCGATCACATCTTGGGCGCTGAGCTTGTATTCGCCGGGACCTCGGACACCGAAGGCATCGCCGCTGAGTTGGCGGGTGCACGCGACGCGTTCCGGATACCTTTCGGCGGAACGAACGCGCTTAGCGCGGAGGCGTATCGGGAAGCGGGAATGGAGCTACTCGAGCAGGTGCCTGATCTGGGGAGCGTCACCGTGGCAGTAGGCTCCGGCGGGACGATGGCTGGCCTCGTCACAGCGATTGGGGCGGAGCGCGTACTCGGTGTTGACTCCGGAGCTCTCAAAGATGCGCGATCCGCCGTCGCACGCCTCCTCGACGAGATGGGCTTTGCCAGCGGCGCGCTTCGCATTGATGGGGAGCAGGTCGGCGCCGGATACGGATACCTCACCGAGGCGGCACGGGAAGCGATAGATCTGACCGCCCGGATGGAAGGCATTATCCTCGACCCGACGTACACCGGGCGTGCTATGGCCGGCCTAATCAGCGCGGCACGCCACGATCGCCTACCAGAGGGCACGGCAGTATTTCTCCATACAGGCGGGCTGCCAGGTCTTTTCGGCCACGAGCAAATCCACTCCTAGGGGTGCGGAACGCTTCACGCTTGCTTTTCAGTGCTTGGGGGCCAGTGGGTTTCGGTCGGGGGGATTCGCCACCTAGCCGCCGAGGCACCGTCGATCAACGTTCGGATCGCGCCCGCGACGATAGGCCGCGTGTCATCCGCGCGGTGCAGCAGATCCCATGCCCACAGCGGTACCGGGGACGTGACAGGCCGGCGGGTCAACGTGGGCGGCATCGGCGCCGCATGGCGTTTGGGCGACTGCAGCACTGGCCGCCTCAAACGAGCCACATGCTCGAAGAATGCCGGGCCAGTAATGCCACCGTCGTCGATGTGTGTGACGGACGCCCCGCTGGCCTTCGCGAAGGCCAACGCATAGCGGTTCCACGAGTCCCAGGACGCTTCGTCAACATCGACGAGAACCGTGAGCTCGGCTGCTGGCACGCTGTCGTGACGGGTCGAGTGGTGGGTGCCTGGCATGACCGCCTGCAGTCGCTCGTACTTTAGGAGCTCGGCCACCAGGTTCTGCCGCACGACGTCGGCGTTCTCAATCCACGCGATGGCGAGGTCGAGGCTGCCTTCGGCCACCCGTGCCGCTTGGGTATGGGATGGCAGGACCCACTCGTCGATACGGACCCGAAGGGTGGGCGTTGTCGCGATCCCTGGGGGAAGCCAACTGACATAGCCCAGCCGCAGCGGCAACTGTCGGTCGCCGTTGCGAGCCCGATCGAACGCTCGTGCGGCAGCGGCCAAGACCTCGCGGGCATCAGTCAGGAACTCGCTGCCGGCGGGCGTCAACTCGACATGCCTGCGATCGCGGATGAGCAGACTCGTCCCAAGCTCGCGCTCGAGGTTGATGATTTGCTGAGAGAGCGACGGCCCGGCAATGTGAAGCCGCTCCGCGGCTCGACCGAAATGCAGCTCCTCGGCGACAGCGACGAAGTAGGTGAGCTGCCGCAGTTCCACGAGATCGATTGTACGCCGCGATGACCGGTGGGAGGCGGGGCCTACCAGTGTTCGGATACAAGTCGTGGACCGCAGCCGTGCACTCGGGTTGACTCAGAGAAGGGGCACCCGCCCGGAGACCAACAAACACAGAAAGCGACAGTTAGCCATGAGTGCAGGCATCCCGATGAAGCTCGAGGTCCAGGTCATCGCGGTATCGGACCCGGACCGATCCAAGAAGTTTTACGCACAACTGGGTTGGCGCCTCGACGAAGACGCCGCCCCCATGGAAGGGTTGCGCATTGTCCAGTTCACCCCGCCGGGCTCGGGAACCTCGGTCGACTTCGGCCTTGGTCTCAACCCGGCCAAGCCGGGCTCAGCCGTGAACACACTCGTCGTTTCCGACATTGAAGCTGCCCACCACGAACTCGTCGGGCGTGACATCGAGGTGACTGACATCTGGCACGGTCCCCCGTTCCCGGTTGAGGCGCGGCAGCCCGGCGTCGACCCCGAACGCACCAGTTACGGGTCCTTCTGCTCTTTCGAAGACCCCGACGGCAATCTGTGGATCGTCCAGGAAGTCACCGATCGCCTCCCGGGCCGCATCTAACTCGACCCGGAAAAGATGCCTCGCGGGACTAGATCACGCAACAAACTCGCGCAGATGGGCCACCTCCTGCGATTGTGGCGGCCGCCCACAGAGCCGGGCGAGTGGCGCACTCTCGGCCTCTGAAGCGCCGACACCGAAGCCGATCTCAAGGAAATCCTTGCCTCGCTCCCGTTGCACGTGTGGATGACCGCGGAGATCACGCCACTGAATCCACACCCGAACGTTCCTGTGCCGGCGAAGGCCTGACCATCTACGAGCCATCCACGCCTAGACTCTGCTTCGACGTCCTCTGAATAGGCCGAAGATCAGCAACACGATGACGGCTCCCAGGATGGACAGCAGCCAGGTCCTGAGATCGAAGAAGTTTCCGAGTCCGCCCCCGAAGGCGAGGGAACCGATCCAACCACCAAGAAATGCCCCGACGACCCCCAGGAGAAGAGTAAGCAGCAAGCCGCCGCCCTGTCTTCCAGGAAGAATGGCCTTTGCGATGGCGCCCGCAATCAGGCCGAGAAGAAGAAAAGCAAGAATTCCCATGGCGCATCTCCTTTGCAAGCGAAGGCAGCGCCAGTGTGGCGCTTCGCCTCTGAGTTAATCAGCATGCTTACTGGCAGGCAAGGTCCCGCGCTTCCCTATCCCAGGGTGGAGAGGGCCGCCGGGGCACACTCAATCCTGACCTGGGTCTCGGCATCAACGGATTTCACTTCGCCGTCGATCTGATATGCCAGGGGCTTGACGGTGGTGAACGAGTAGCTACTCACGCTGGGCTGGTCCCCCAGGCCCTTCGTAGCGGCCCGCAGCGCCGTCAAGAGGACCCTCCACTTTGGCTTGTGGGCAAAGGCGATCACTTCGAATTTTCCGTCAGAGAGCTTGTCGTCGGCGTCGCTGAGCGTCGCGTACTTCGCCATCTCCGGAATATTGGCGAGCACGAGACTGTCGAAGCTGCGGCGCTTGCCGTCGGCCTGTTGTATCTCGAAGGGCTCGAACTTTGAGAAGGTGCGCATCACGGAGACCAATTCTTTCAGGGCTCCCTTGCCGCCCTTTTCCAAGTCCTTAGCCACCACCGGCGTCAGCCCGAAGCCGACATAGGAGTGCGCGTACTCCCCGGGCAAGTCCGATCCCTTGCCCGTGTGCACCCGGAGCAAGTCAATGCTTCGCACCCTGCCCGCGGCGATTGCTTCTCCCAGCGGCTTGGTGCCGGTGGTCCGCCGGTGATCATTGGCATTCCCCGCCCCCAGCACCGCGCACACAGCCCTGGGATTGCCACCTTGCATCACGCCGTTGACAACCTCGTTGTAGCCGCCGTCACCACTGACTGACACAACCAGCACGTGCCCGCCACCGCTGACAGCGTCCCGTGCCAGCTCGACTGCATGGCCGGCGTGGCCGGTCGGCTGGAGCCTGATGTCCACCGGGTAGCTGAGAAGATCCTCCAGCTCGTTGTGGAGACCCTCGGCCAGCCTGCGTGCATCCCCCGTGCTGTTGGGATTGAAAATAATGACTATCGATTCAAAGGTCCGTGCAGAAGTCATTGCCGCTCCGATATTCGCTCGTGATGACTTCGGTAAGTGTACTTACAATCTTCTCTTGCACCCTAAGGGATCGGGACCCCGGCTACTTTGCTGAACGGAACAACCAGCAAGGCCCGGTAGACTTTCGTGCCATCCTCTCCCCCTTCCGGGGGTAACCGCGCGGGACGAGAAGCAAAGGCAGACCGATGGAAACTCCAACACCACCGACCCCGCCTCGGCGTCCGCAGCCCGGAAGACCTCCTTCAGCGGGCCGCCCTGATCCTGCCCGGGGCAGGGTCGTCAGCTACCCGTTGCCAGTCCCCTTGGAGCCGCAAGAGCCGGATCAGGCCCAGCCGCCGTTTCCCTCAGGCGGTAAGAATGCTAAGCGATCCAAGCGGAAGTGGCGGCGCAAGCTCCTCCTGGCGCTGATCACCCCGCTGGTTCTGGTCCAAATCATCGCCTTCATGTTCAGCATGGGCGTGACCCCGCCACGCACCGCCTACATGCTGGAGGCGGGCGAGCCCAACGTCTACCAGTTCGTCTCGATCAACCACATGAGCCGCCACCTGCTGGCCGCGACCATCGCCCATGAAGACGAACAGCTCGGAACACGCAGCGGGGCCTTCGATCTTGGCGACCTCCAGGCGAGGGCACAGGCGTATTTCCAGGGAAAGCCGGACCCCAGCGGTTCCACCATCCCCCAGCAGCTGGTCAAGAACATCTTCCTCTGGGACGACCAGAACGCCGTCCGCAAGGGAATCGAAGCCGTCCTGGCGACCCAGTTCAGCTACACGTTGAGCCCCCAACGCACCTTGGAGCTCTACCTGAACTATGCCCAGTTCGGCCCCCATCTCTACGGCGTCTGCGCCGCCAGTTGGTACTACTTCGGAACGCCGCCGTGGAACATGTCCGATTACCAGTCGGCCCAGCTGATGGGCGTCCTTCCATTGCCGGATCTCGTCAAGCGGGACCCCAACGGAGGCATCTACCTCGGCGCAGGTGTCAACCCTGCCGTGTGGAACCTCGTGAACGGCGCCGCGAACGTCTGGGTCCCCCGGCAGCTCGTTGGCCTGGGCGGCTGGCAGGGGGCCGTTGCGACGGTCGGCATCACCGATACTGCCGACAGCCATGCCGACCAGCGCTCCGACAACGATGCGTGCTCGACCATGCCCCAAAGCGTGAAGGACCGGATCCAAAGCGAAGCAGGCTAGGGCCACCCGGACCGCGGCCGGCGTCGTATCCGCGAAATCCAGGACGGACGGCAGGGTCCAGGCTCAGCCGCGCGGTGCCGGCAAGTCCAGGTTCCAGTGGCGCGAGACCATCAGCAGCCAGTCGACGTCGTCTTCGTGGCCGGCGCCGCCGGGTCCTGGTGTGATGAAGAAACGGGAGACGACGCGCTGCGAGCCTTCAGCGTCTCCGTAGAGGACATCAACGGTGAAGCCTTCGCCGGCCGCTCCCGCTGTGGCGTTGCGGAAGTCGGCAGACTCCGGGTCCCGGATCGCGACCTGGCAGAATCCGGCGTCGTTGGCCGGCACGTAGATGTCCCGGGTCAGCCGGTGGAACTCCTCCACGGGCGCCAGCGGAGCCCTGGCGTCCGGTGGCAGGTGCCAGCCGTGCAGGACCGCCACTCCCGCACCGGCATTTCGGACAGACATCAACAGGTACACAGTGTTGTCGCTGATCTCGAGCGTGGCATGGCCACCGCGCACTACCATCCACTTGCCTTCCATGAACCGCACTTTCTGCGGGGCGTCAGACCAGTTCGAGGGCAGCAGGATAGGCCGCAATCCATTCAGGAGCGCGCGCTCCGCGAGCCGCGCCGACCGGTTCGCCGAGCGCGTCGAAATGAAGGTCGCGACGGCGAGAACAGTCGTGCCGAGAGCGGTGCCGAGATTGGAAATCAGAACCCAGTCGACCATAAGCCACATTCAACGCCTGTCCTGCCTCGTGGGCAATGGACCTCGGGCCCTGCAGTATGGCGTCGGACCCGGCGCCCGGAGTTACCGGCCGCCCTCGATCTTCCGGCTGCGCTGGTTCTCCGCCATCGGACCGTACGGATAGACGCCGACGCGCGGTTGGCTGGCCTCGGTGAGCCGCCCGGTTTCCTCGGGGCTGAGTTCCAGGTCGGCCGCGGCGAGGTTGTCCGCTAGCTGTTCCGTGGTGCGGGCGCCGAGGATCACGGAGGTCACGGCGGGCCGGTCCGCCAACCACGCGAGTGCAACCTGGGAGGCACTGACGCCATGATCCGCTGCGATCTTTTCCACCGTTCCGATGACGTCCCACGTGCGGGGATCATCGTTGCGGGCCTGCCACGCCTCCATCCCGCGTTCCGGGTTCTCACCCAGGCGGGTGGCACCCGTGGGCGGCACGTCGCGCTTGTACTTGCCGGAGAGCCAACCGCCACCCAGGGGAGACCACGGCAGCAGCCCGATTCCAGCGTCCAGGGAAGCCGGAACGATCTCCGATTCAATCTCACGGACCAGCAGGCTGTACTGCGGCTGCAGGGTCACCGGCGCGCTCCAGCCAAACGCCTTGGCAATGTGGACAGCTTTGGTCAACTGCCACCCCAGGAAGTTGGAAAACCCGTAGTAGCCGATCTTGCCGCTGCTGACGGAGTCGTGCAGGAAGCGCAGCGTCTCCTCCAAAGGCGTAATGGGGTCCCACGCGTGCATTTGGTACACGTCGATCTGCTCCACTCCCAAGCGGCGCAGCGAATCGTCCAACGCCCGCGTGAGGTGGCGTCGGGAGGTGCCGACGTCGTTCGGAGCCGCGCCCATGGGGAAGCGGCCCTTCGTGGCCAGCACTACGCGGTCCCGCGCATCGGGCCGTTCGGCCAGCCAGCGGCCGATGATCTCCTCCGATACCCCCGTGCTGTAAACATCGGCGGTGTCAATGAAGTTGCCGCCGGCAGCAACGTAGCTGTCCAGGATGGCGCGGGACGTTTCCTCGGTGGCCTCGGCCCCGAATGTCATGGTTCCCAGCGCGTAGTTCGAAACCACGGCGCCGCTGTTGCCCAAAGTGCGGTATTGCATGATGTTCCTCAATCCTCGGTGGGGGTAGTACGGTTCGGGTGGTAGCTGCGCCACGTGTATTCGGGGTCGAAGCCCAGCAATCGCCTGGCCTTGTCGATGGAGAGCATGGTCTCGTGCTCTCCCAATTCCTTGATCACCTTGACGCCGGGGAATACCTCCGCAGCCAGGCTGGCACTGGACCGGCTCATGACCGTATCCGCGTTTGCGATGATGAATGCTTCGAACCCGGGTTTGCCGTTTTCAAGGGCCCGCGCCACAGCCTGCGCGCCGTCGCGTCCATCGATGTAACCCCACAGGTTCCACTTGCGCAGCCTGGCGTCGGAGTCGAAGGACGGAAACTGTTCGTAATCCGACACGTCCATGACGTTGGAGAACCGCAGCCCCACGATGCTCAGCTCGGGGTCCCAACGCGTGAACTCGATGGCCATCTGCTCTTCCAAATGCTTCACCAGCGAGTAGGTGCTTTCCGGCCGGGCCGGGTACTCCTCATCCACGGGGATATAGGGAGGGTCGACGTCGAACGGCAGGCCCAGCACCGTCTCACTTGAGGCGTAGACAACCTTCTTGATGCCGGCCCGTCGGGCCGCTTGGAACACGTTGTACGTCGACAGCATATTGTTCCCGAACGTCGCGGCATCCGGGACGATTCCGGGTGCGGGAATGGCCCCCAGATGCACCACGGCATCGAAGCCGCTATGCCGGTCGTCCAGCCCCAGGAACACATCCAGCACCTGACCATAGTCACGCAGGTCAACGATCGCCAGACCCGGGCTCCTTTCGCCCGCACGGTCCAGGTTCAACACCTGGTGCCCGTCCCCGCTGAGCCGGCGCACAACATGCCGGCCCAGTTTTCCGCTTCCACCCGTCACTGCGATTCTCATCGGTACTCCCTCGATATAGATCGGCCGTTCCGAATCGACACTAGGGCAGAAACCGGCTCCGGCGCGTGGCCCTCCCGGTCCTAGGACAGCCAGACACCCGCTCCCACGTGAATGCATCGCCGAATGTATTTTGGCGACACGGCCAACTTTTTCGGCAGTTCACCTTGTGTCCGGGCCGCCGATCATCCAAACTGGCTACAGATCCGCAGGAAGATGCTTCCGCCGATCAAGGCCGCCGGACTCTTCGGCCAGCCACCGCCCCATCACAGAATGCCGGGCAACCCCTCTCGAATCACCGCCTTCCGCCTCCCCGGGTGCGCCCGGCCCCGGAAGCCCGTGACCGCTGAGACCCCGGTACTTCCCGCCGAGAAAGAGACCACGATGATCAAGCGCCACTCGGACGTCGTCCTGGAAATCACCGCCCACGACCCTGACACCATCGAAAACGACCTGAACACCGCCGTCGAAATCGCCCGCGAACACGCCGTCAAGGACCGCCGTCACGGCATCCTCGTCACCCAGCACGGATACACGAGGTACACCGTCGCCATCAGCCGCGACGTTCCCTATGGGCAGACGCTCGAGCGGCGCGAATTGCCGGGGAGCTAACAGACGGGGACCGGAACCGGGCTGCTGAGCTGGCCGGGCCAGCGCGCCCTTGGGCTGCTGAGCTTGCGGGCCTCATCCACCATGACGCGAATCAAAGCAGGTGGGAGGATGGGCGCATGGAACTGCACATTACCGGCGACCCCGCCGCCGACCAACTGCTCAGCGATGATGCGTTCGCGCTTCTCATCGGCATGCTGCTCGACCAACAGGTGACCATGGAGTCGGCGTTTGCCGGACCCGAAAAGATCCGCGCGCGCATCGGGTCCATGTCCCCTGCCGCAATAGCCGAATATGACCCGGCAAGCTTCGTTGAGGTGTTCAAGGAGCGTCCGTCTGTCCACCGTTTCCCCGGCTCCATGGCCGGCCGCGTCCAGGATCTGGCCGCAGTCGTTCAGCGCGATTGGAATGGGGACGCAACTGCCATCTGGACCCGGGACGATCCCGACGGCCAGGAAGTGCTCCGTAGGTTGAAGGAATTGCCCGGCTTCGGAGAGCAAAAGGCAAAAATCTTCCTGGCACTGCTCGGCAAGCAGCGCGGACTCCAGGCACAAGGCTGGCGTGAGGCTGCCGGCGCCTACGGCCAAGAGAACGCATTTGTCTCTGTGGCCGACATCGTGGATCCGGAGTCGCTCAGAAAAGTGCGGGCGAACAAGCAAGCTGCCAAGGCCGCCATCAAGGCTGCGAAGGCATCCGGGCGCTGAGGAGCGCAGGGCGGGGCTTCGTTCCTGCCCATAACGTGAAACGCTTGCAGCATGGATCTCGAAGTGTTGCCCGGGCTCACGATTCCGGCGTCGGAACTCGGCTGGCGGTTCTCCCGCTCGTCAGGGCCAGGCGGTCAACATGTCAATACCTCGGACAGCCGCGTCGAACTGTCATGGAATGCCGCCGACTCCGCGGCGCTTTCCGACGACCAACGGCTGATGCTGTTCACGCGTCTTGGACCACGCCTCATCGCCGGGGTCATCACGGTGACCGCCTCCGAGCAGCGGTCCCAGTTACGCAATCGCGAGATCGCCTTGGCCAAACTCTCCCGCCTCGTAGCGGAGGCGCTTGCTCCCGAAGCCGCTGCCCGCCGGGCGAGCAAACCCACCCGGAGCTCGAAACGTCGGCACCGGGTCACAAAGGAGCACCGGTCGGCGACGAAACAACAACGAAAACGACCGTCCGCCGAGTAATACGGATTAGCGAATCCCGCTGTCAACAACCAGCGTGATGTGGACGGGAGTCTCCGAGATCACCACCGCCTCGGTAGCCGTCGACGCGTAACCGCCGACGTTGCTCGCTTTGATGACGTAATTGCCGTCAGGCAGCGTTAGATGGAAGGCGCCGGTGCCATCGGTCAGCGTCGAGCCCCGGGCAGCTTCCCCGTCCAAGGCGACAACCGCCGCCCCTGGGACGGGGCGCGGCGGACACTCCTGACCGACACGTTCGACGGGACACACCGGGGCGGTCAGGACAAAGCCGGTGACAACGCCGGAATGCCCAGTGCCCGGACCGCCCAGACTGGCGCACCCGGACAACCACAGGACCACCGCCATCAGGGCTACGACGAATCGCTTCACTTCACTCACTCACGAACATGTGTCCAATCAGGGAGGCGGCTGACCCCATTTCAGAGGTAGCTGCAGATCCGTTCGGCGTCGCACGCTTCCGGGTCCGCGGCGGCGGCGATGGCGTGGTATTCAGCGACGGTGGTGCGCAGTGCGACGAGTTCGGCGATCTGCGCGTCGAGGTCGGCCAGCTGGCCGGCCAGGAGGTCGCGCACATGGGTGCAAGGCGCACGGCCTGCGTCGCGCAGAATCAGGATTTCGCGGATCTGTGCAAGGGCCAGTCCCGCGGCGCGCCCGCGACGAATGAAGTCGAGCCTGTTGATGGCTTCGCCTGTGTAATCGCGATATCCGTTGGCGGTGCGCTTCGCAGCCGGCAGCAGCCCGTGCTCTTCATAGAATCTCAAGGCCTTGCTCGTCATACCCGCCGCTTGGGCGGCTTCACCGATTCGCACCATGCACCTCGTCTTCCCCATTGAACTCCCACTGTAGGGGACGGCGCTCATGGGGTGAAGAAGAGTCAGCGTAAGTACTCAGCGAATTCCATTTCGAAGTACCGCATCGCGCCGACGCCGATCACGGAGATTCTTCGTTTGCCGTCCTTGAACAAGGACACCGACGGGACTGAGCTGATGCCGAAGGCACCCGCGGTTTCGGGATTCTCATCGACATTGATTTTTACAACCTCGATTTTGTCGGCGTATTCGACCGCGAGCTGTTCCAGGACGGGAGAAAGCCTAGTGCAAGGTCCAGACCAATCCGCCCAGAATTCGACGACGACGGGCTTGGCTGACTTCAGCACGTCGGCGTCGAAAGACGCGTCAGTGACCTCCTTGTTTTTTGCCATGCTTTTCCCCTTATTGAATGGCCCGGGCTACTCCCCCACCCCAGCGGTTAGCTGCCACACCGGCTGGAGGCCGACCTGCGCTCCACCTTTGCACCTTCCCCTAGGGGAAAAGTCAAGGGGCGGACGATGACGGACTACGGCAGCCGGACTGGCGACTTGCTCGAAAAGCCATCAAGCTAGGTAGGGGGTAATGAGGGACGAACATACTCCCTCCGCACAGGAAGGCCCCGCAATTCCTAGCCCAAAACGTCCACTCAATCCATGGATCCGCACATACCTCAAGCGCAGTCACGCAGGCCGCCCAGATGCCAAAGGCCTCGGCGCTCTTAGACCCGTGGAGCCGGCCGCCAGGCGGGAGGGCAAACCCCTCCTCGGCGAAGATCAGGTTTATGTCATGAAGTACGGGGAGGAGTACCACCCGGCGTGGTGCCACATCGTTTCCGACAAATGGAGCACCGCCCCCAGGGGGCTGCTTGTGACCCTTTTGGCCGACGTCGGGACGCGGGCCAGGTGCCAGGAGTGCGATCGATCGCTAAAGTCAGTGACGGAATCCTTTGCGAAGGAACACGAAAGAAGCCCCGGGCCCGACCGGCAGCCTGACACGGCAATCCCGTTGCGAGTAGTCGGGTTCTCCCATGGAATCCTGTTCTTGGCGGCGGGTCCGAAATATCAGGAAGTCCTCAAGCAGACCGCGGTGGAGCCTGCGACCCCACTGCTCGTTGATGGTCGCCGGCACGGAATGCTGCTGAGGGTGGACGCATCCCGCCAAGAGCCACTCCTGGTTATCCAGATGGATCCCCGCGCCAAGTTCCGGAATGGCTCTTATCAGGTGCGCTTGCGCCTTCCGTTGCAGCGCTCGGCCACCAAACCCTACGCCGTGGACTTAGTTGAACCGGCGGCGCGGGCCAGGCACGCCGCGCAACCCCCGGTCGCTGACGACGTGGGACGTTGAGCCCGCACCAGTGGGGTCACCTCCGGACAGCCGTGGAAACCTGCTCGGTGAGGAACTCCTCCCAGGTTCTGCGCCCGACGGCCCTGTCCTCGGACAGGTTGGCGCCCGCTCGGATTGCCTTGGCGGCATGCCCCGGCATATGAACGGGGACGAGTAGGCGCCGCAGACCGGCTGCGGCGAGATAGGAGCGGATGAGCTCACCCATCGGGTAGCAGACCGGACCGGCGAGATCGGGCACAAGGCCAGCGGGCTGAGCGAGAGCGAGCTCGACGAGCCGGTCCGCGACCTCGCCAGCGTCCACCGGTTGGAACCGGAAGCCCTTCGGCACCGGAATGACCGGAAGCTTGGCCATGGCCCGCACGGTCAAGAGCGACAACTCGAAGAACTGCGTGGCGCGGAGGGTACTGAAGGGGATCCCGGACCCGGCCACGACCTCCTCCGCATCCCGTTTGGACGCGAAGTAGCCGAAAGCCGCACGGTCGAACCTACTCTTGACCGGGATCGTGTCGGCCCCCACGACCGAGATGAACACAAGGTGCGTCACGTCCGCTCGGGAAGCCGCGGCGACGAGGTGGCGCGCCTTGTCGCCGTCGCCCTTCTGGGTGCCCGCGCAATGCACCACGGTCCGGACACCGCTCAAGGCGGCTTCGATGCCGTCGCCGGTGTCGAGGTCACACTGCGCGAATTCGATGTCTTGCTCCGGTGGAGGGGCATGGCGTCCCGCCACGCGCACGGAGTAGCCCCCGCCCCGTAGGCGCGAAGCCACCAGCCGCCCTAGCGTGCCGGTTCCACCCGTCACCAAAATCGTCGAGTTCACGGCCGTTTCCCTTCGGATCGGCTCACGCCGGACCGCTGCCCGGCGGACCGCTGAGCACGGTGGGGACGTACTCGAGCAGTTGGAGCCGACCATCGAAGGTCCTGCTTTCCACCATCTCGAGCGAGACATCCGGATAGCCGTCGTAAATCCGCTCCCGACCGGTGCTGCCCGTGATCACCGGGAAAAGGACCACCCGGAACCTGTCCACGAGGCCAGCAGTCAGCAACGACCGGCACAGGCTCAGGCTCCCGAGAGTGCTCAGGGGCCCGGTCCGGGTCCGTTTCATCTCCGCCACGGCCTCGATCGCGTCCCCGGTGACCAGCTGCGAGTTCGGCCACGTCAAGGGAGCCTGCAGCGTGGAGGAGAAGACGACCTTCGGCACGGCGGCAAGGCCGGTCAGGGCGGCACCCTCATCCTCGGAGAATCCCGAGTCCTCGGCTGCGGCTTCCTCTGACATCCTGGACATAAGCCGGTAGGTCTTCGCCCCGAGAAGGAAGGTATAACCCTTCTCCCCCTCCTGCCCGAGCCACGCCAGGTATTCCGGAGCCTCCAGACCCCACCAGCCGGGCCATCCCTCGGCTGAGGCATACCCGTCCAAGGATATGATCAAGTCGACCATCAGGTTCGCTGATGACGCATCCGCCATTGTCTCGCCCATGCCCGTCTCCTCGAATATGATCGACGTCGGTTTCCCCCTGGGCCTCGGCCAAGGACAGCCGGGTCCCGTGGCGGCAATGCTAGCCCTGGAGCGAACAGAGGTTCAAGGGACCACTGTCCGGCCTTACGGCAGGTACTGAACAAGCCAATCCCTGGCGAGAATCGCCGCCGCCTCCAATGTTCCGGGTTCTTCGAAGAGATGGGTGGCCCCCGGGACAAGCTCGAGGCGGTTGGGGCAGCCCATCACGGCTTGCGCCCGGCGGTTGAGTTCGAGCACCCGGTGATCCGCACTCCCGACAATCAAGAGCGTCGGGGCCCGCACCATGGCAAGCCTCGCACCCGCCAGGTCCGGACGGCCTCCCCTCGAGACGACTGCGCTGATCTTCTCCCCGAGCTCGGCCGCCGCCCACAATGCGGCGCCGGCACCGGTACTCGCGCCGAAGTATCCCACGCTGCATGAGGCCGCGTCCGGCCTCCCGCTAAGCCATCCCGTTGCCGCGATCAACCTGCGCGCAAGCAGTTCGATGTTGAACACATTGGCACGATTGAGCTCCTCCCCTGGGCTGAGCAGGTCAAGCAGCAAGGTCCCCAGGCCAGCCCGCTGAAGCGTTGTGGCGACAAATCTATTTCTCGGGCTGTGGCGGCCGCTACCGCTCCCATGAGCGAACACCACCACTCCGGCAGCTGATCCGGACAAATGAAAGTGTCCTTGAAGCCACAACCCGTCAGCGGGAATATGGACCTCCTCGTCAAGGCCGCGGTCTTCCACGGTTGAAGAGGCATTTTGCAGGCGCTTGGCAGCGGCGGCGAGCAGCCACACCACCTCGTCGTCGCCCGTCGGCGAGAAATCACGGTAGTGGTAGCCGACAGCCGTAAGCCGCGGCGGCGTGGCAAGGCACACCACGTCGTCCGGTTCCGTCAGTCCCGCGAGGACGTCGGACGAGGCGACAGGAACGGCCAGTACCACCTTGGCGGCCCCCAAGTTCCGTGCAATCCGGCATGCCACCCTGGCGGTTGACCCCGTAGCGATCCCGTCATCGACGACGACGGCGATGCGGCCTTTCAAGTCAACGCGGCCCCGGCCGGCGCGAAACCTGGCCACCCGGTCCTCGAGGATGGCCCGCTCCCGCCGCTCAACAGCCCGCAGTTCTTCCTGTTTGACCCTTGTGGCTGCGAGGACGCTCCGCTCGAGCGCATATGTGCCGTCCTCCCCGATGGCGCCCATCGCGAGTTCGGGCTGGGACGGGACTCCCAGCTTCCGCACAACGATCACGTCCAGCGGCGCATCCAAGGCCGCTGCAACCTCAAAGGCCACCGGAACCCCGCCGCGTGGCACCCCTAGGATGACTGCCTCTTGACCACGCAGATGCGCCAGCCGCAGCCCCAACTGCCGTCCTGCATCAGCCCTGTCCTGAAAAATCCCCATCGTCGCGACATTCCCATCAAAGCCGCCGCGCTCCACGTCCAGACCGGAAAGCAGCAAGCAATACACGCGGGGCGGCCTCCTGATCCAACTATCCCCCACGAATCCGGACCACGCGAGGCCTTTCCGTGAAGAACGGCTCAAGCGGCACCCCTTGGGGTTCGACGCCGGTTTTCGCGTCCGTCGGTTGACTGGCACCAGGCGGCGAAGCGGCCCATCCTGATACCAAAGGCCTGCGACGTTGGAGGTGGAGAATGCGGATAGCCCTCCTCGGAGATGTCATGCTCGGTCGGCTGGTCAACGACGAGCTCAAGGTGGCTGCTACCGACTACCCTTGGGGCGATACCCTCCCGGTCCTCCGGCAGGCTGACATCCGATTCGCGAATCTGGAATGCGTTCTCGCGGACGACGGAACGCCTGCGGCCGGCAAGATGTACCACTTCCGCTCGGATGCAAGGAACGTGGAGAGCCTGCGCTCGGCGGGGATCGACGTGGTCTCGCTGGCCAACAACCATGTACTCGACTACGGAGTCGATGCGCTCTTGGAAATGCTGCCGACACTCGACGCGAACGGGATCCTGCATGCGGGGGCAGGGATCGACCTGGAATCTGCCCGCAGCCCGGCGGTCCGGCGGGCAGGACCCACTGCGGTCGGATTTATTGCTTTCACCGACAATGAACCGGGCTGGGAAGCAACCGCCCGAGCTCCAGGAACCTACTATGTCCCGGTCGACTCCGGTGACCGCCGGGTGAAGGATTTGCTGGACATGGTCCGTCGGACGAAAGACCACAGCCAGCTGCTGGTCGTTTCAGCACACTGGGGCGCCAATTGGGGGTCCAAGGTCCCGTCCGCGCACCAGAGCCTGGCCCGGGCGCTGATAGACGCGGGTTCCGACGTCGTGTTCGGCCATTCGGCCCACATATTCCGCGGCATCGAAATCTACAGGGGCCGGCCCATTGTCTACAGCGCCGGCGACTTTGTGGATGATTACGCGGTTGACCCGGACGAACGCAACGATCAGTCGTTCGTCTTCCTCCTGGAAACAGATGGAAACGTACCCAGCACGTTGCGCTTGCATCCGACGAACATCGCCCGCCTGCAAACCCGGCTGGCGAGCCGGAGCGCGGGGAAAATCGCCGAGCGGATGCAAAGGCTGAGCAGGCAGTTCGGCACCCGGAGCACGTGGATCGAGAGCGACCGAGTCTTGGAAATACCGATCGACGTGGTCTCATGATCGTGGATTGCTGCCGGCGTGGGAATCATGCCGGGTTCCCGTCCGTTCTTCCCCTTGATGACCTGCTTCGTAGGCAGGAACAGATACGACAGGAAGTTTGGGGACTGACCATGACGTTGAACGAAACCATAGCCCGGTTGCGGGCCGGACACCTCATGGTCCGCGACGCCCAGGAGTGGGACGAGCTTTCCATGGACCTAGGACGCGCTTACCGCAGCAACGACGACGAACTCATTGAACAACTGCAGCCACAGTTCCTGCAGTCATGGAGGACAGTCACAAGGTACGTCCTCCGCGACACCTTCGACGCAGCAGGTATAGCAGTCACCGACCCGAGCCATCCTTGGGGAATCGCAAGGCTCACCGCGAACGGAACGAGTTGCGAGCCACTCCTCTGCCACGCCGACGAAGCTAGCACCGATAGGGCAGAGGCCACCCACGGCGGAGTCCAACTTCTCAATTTCGCGGACGCAATGACCCATTATGCCGATTGCCTGACGCGCCTGTTCGACGAGCGGGACCCAGCGAATAGCTAGGTTTCGTACAAGCTCTTGCCTTCTCGCAGCGCGCGCCGAAAAATGGGGCCTGTGGGAATCATCGTGGTCGACTTGTTCAGTACCCTCGACGGGGTCTATCAGGCTCCAGGCGGGCCCGACGAAGATCGCGAGGGCGGCTTCGAGTTCGGCGGCTGGCAGGCACCATACTTCGACAAGGAGTCCGGCGAGGCGATAGGCGCGGGCATTGAACGCCTCGACGCGCTTCTGCTTGGGCGGAAGACGTACGACATCTTCGCTGGTTTCTGGCCCACCGCACCCGCCGACGACCCGATCGCGGCCCGGTTCAACACCGTGCCGAAATATGTCGCATCACACACAATCACTGACCCCTCTTGGGCCGGGACGACGGTGCTGACGGATGTCGCAACCGAGGTCCGCGGGATCCGCGAGCGCCACGACGAGACCCACGTCATCGGCAGCGGCGGCCTCTTTCAGACCCTCCTCGCCGAGGACCTCGTCGACCGGCTGAATCTCTGGCTGTACCCGGTGACTTTCGGCGCAGGCAAGCGGATCTTCCGGGAGGGTACGGTTCCCGCCGCCTTCACGCTCGCCCAGCCACCTCAAGCCTTCCCGAAGGGCGCGATCTGGCTCGTCTATGAGCGCGCGGGCGATGTGGTCACAGGCGTCGACATCGAGGCGGAGCGCGCGCAGACATGACAGCTGGTGGCGTGTGAGCGGAATCCCGTGGGTGCTGCACGTTGATCTCGACCAGTTCATCGCAGCGGTCGAAGTGCTCCGACGGCCGGAACTTGCGGGCAAGCCGATCATTGTCGGCGGTCGGGGCGACCCCACGGAACGGGCCGTGGTGTCGACCGCGTCATACGAAGCCAGGGCGTTCGGTGTGGGTTCCGGAATGCCCTTGCGCATTGCAGCCCGGAAAGTGCCCGACGCCGTAATCCTGCCCGTCGATCACGAGGCTTACCTCGAGGCGTCTGAAATGGTGATGGCTACCCTGCGCTCGCAGCCAGGAGCCACAGTACAGGTGCTGGGTTGGGATGAAGCCTTTGTCGGCGTCGAGGCGGAGGATCCGGAAGCCTACGCCCGGCAAGTGCAGGCGGCCGTCCTGGTGCGAACGCAACTGCATTGCAGCGTGGGCATCGGCGACACCTTGGTCCGGGCCAAGGTGGCCACTGGGTTCGGAAAGCCGGCCGGAGTCTTCCGCCTCACCGCAGGGAACTGGCTCGACGTCATGGGCAGCCGGCCCACCAAGGATCTGTGGGGCGTCGGCACCAGGGTGTCGGCCCGGCTAGCCAAACTCGGCATCAACACGGTCGCCGAACTTGCCGCCTCCAATCCCCAGGACCTGGTCCCGGAGTTCGGCCCCAGGATGGGTCCGTGGTACGCGCAGCTCGGACGAGGCGACGGCGCCAGCATTGTGGACGACACACCGTGGGTTGCCCGAGGACATAGCCGCGAGACCACCTTCCAGCAGGATCTGACGGACCCGACCCAAGTGGAGGACGCCGTGAGGGAGCTGGCAGCGCACGTCCTTGAGGATGTCGTGGCCGAAGGACGGCCCGTCATCGGGCTGACCCTGAAGGTCCGGTACGCGCCGTTCTTGACCACGACCCAGGGGAAGAAGATTCCGGAGACATTCGACCGGAACGAAATCCTCGCGCGGGCCTTGGACCTCGCAGCGGGAATCGAAGCGGGACGTCCGATCCGGCTCCTGGGCCTGCGGGCCGAAATGGCGATGCCCGACGATGCCCGAAAGGGACATACGCCCACCCGCGGCGGTTGGTGACGCCGTCGTTCCCCTTGGGCTTTGCCGTAGTGTCTGGACCCTGCCCGGCCGTTGCCCTATCGTTGGGGAACCGAGCACAGTCGGCTTGAGACTCCGCATCGGAGGTACATGATGGGCATCATCTCGTCTGGATTTCACGGAAGACGGCAGACCGGCAATCCAGCGTTGCCACCGGGCCAATACGAGACCGCCAGCTTCCCGGTCCTTACCGCCGGCCCCGCTCCCCGGATCCCGACTGACGAGTGGGAATTCTTCATCAGCACCGAGTCAGGGCAGCGTCACGCGTGGTCCTGGGACACATTCATGGCATTGCCCCAGATGGACATCCATACGGATATCCACTGCGTGACCAGCTGGTCCAAGCTGGGCACCACGTGGCGCGGGGTGTCCCTGGACACTCTGTTTGAGGACGTGGAAACAAACTGCAGGTTCACGATGGCCCACTCCTACGGGGGATACACCACCAACGTCCCGCTCCCGGACCTTCTTGGCGGCAGGGCGTGGGTGGCTTGGGAATTCGACGGTGAGCCACTTGAACGTGCCCATGGCGGACCTGCCCGCCTCCTGGTCCCGCATTTGTACTTTTGGAAGAGCGCAAAGTGGATCAATGGCATCGAGTTGACGCAGGATGACGTTCCTGGTTTCTGGGAGTCCAACGGGTACCACATCCACGGCGATCCGTGGCGGGAGGAGCGCTACTCATGAGGTGCGCCGGATGAGCACGCTATGGCGAGTGGCCGACGTCGTCAGCAGCATACCCGAAACGGAAACCGCGCGAACCATCGGCCTGCGGGTGAACGGCTTGAACGGCAACCTCGCCGGACAGCACATCGACATTCGCCTCACGGCCGACGACGGTTACACGGCCGTGCGCTCGTACTCCGTGTCCAGGGCAGACATGGAAGAAACCTTGGAGATCACGGTTGACGAATTGGCCAACGGCGAAGTCTCCCCCTATCTGGTCAGGGAACTGGCGGTCGGAGACCAGTTGGAGATCCGAGGACCAGTCGGTGGCTGGTTCGTCTGGAAACCAACGGACACAAACCCCGTTCAGTTGATTGCCGGAGGATCCGGCATCGTACCGCTCATGTCCATGATCCGAGCACACCATGCATCGGAAAATCCGGCGCAGTTCCGGCTGCTGTATTCGCTCAAGTCACCCGAAGCAGGGTTTTATCGGGAAGAACTCCAAACCTTGGGCCAGGAATCCCGCAAGCTCACTATCGACTACGTGTACACACGCAAGGCGCCGGAGGGTTGGCCGAATACTCCGCAACGGCTCACGGCAGAAACCCTGCTGGCCAACATCCTGCCGACGGACGCCGTCCCGGACATCTTCATATGTGGCCAGACGGTCTTCGTGGAAACGGTCGCGGAATGGCTCGTGCAGGCGGGATATCCGGCTGCCTCGATCAAGACCGAACGCTTCGGCGGAACGGGAGGAACCCGGTGAGTGGCAACAACGGCTCCGATTCCCCGGGCACTAAAGATCCGGGCTTCGAGGATCAGGACATCGCCGGAATCCCAGGCAACGCAATACCGCATCTGGACGGAAACGCAGTGGCAGGACCGCTGTGGGAACTGTTCCGCTTCGATATCGTCGCAGCGATCGGACAGTGCAAGCACTGCGGCGCGGTCCGCGTCTTCGGGGAGACGAAGGTGTATGTGGACGCTCCGGGCATCGTTGTCCGCTGCGCGTCCTGCGAGGGCGTGCTGCTCCGCCTCGTGGAGACTCCCACGCGGTACTGGCTCGATGTAAGCGGACTCAGCTATCTGCAGATCGACCGCGAGCGCTAAGGTAACATCCGACTGTCCCGGCAGCCCCGTTCCGGACACGTAAGGATTCCACCCGCGACGCCGGACGCCGGCGTTGGCATGATGGGGTCATGTCAACGCTGCCCGAACCCCACGCAGAACCCCCCTTGGAACCCCGTCCCCGGATCGGGATCGTTGGCGGCACCGGCCTGTACAAGCTGCCCGGGGCCGTCGTGCTCAGCACGCTGGACGTCCCGACGCCGTTCGGGCCTCCCTCCAGTCCCGTGACGGTCGCCCGGCTCGCCGCACCGGACGGCCCCGGCGACGACGGCGGGCCGGTGGTCGCATTCTTGAGCCGGCACGGCCGGGGGCACAGCGTTGCCCCGCAGCAGATCAACTACCGCGCAAACCTCTGGGCCCTCAAGAGCCTCGGCGTGGAGGCTGTTGTGTCCTCCGCGGCCGTGGGCGGACTGGTTTCCAGCCACGGAACCGGCACTTTTGCCGTACCGGACCAGGTCGTGGACAAAACCTGGGGCCGGGCGGACACGTTCTACGACGGCTCGCTGCCCACCGGGGTGCAGCACCTGCCCGCTGCCGAGCCCTACAGCGTCCCATTGCGCGCGGCACTCATCGCCGCCCTGGAGCGCCAAGGGGAAGACTTCGCCGCGTCGGGCACCGTGGCCGTCATCAATGGTCCGCGCTTCTCCACCAAGGCCGAGTCCGCGGCACTGGTTCAGTCCGGCGCGCATTTGATCAGCATGACCCAGTACCCGGAGCCGATGCTCGCGGCGGAGTTGAACATGCACTTCGCGGCGCTGGCATTCATTACCGACGCCGACACGGGGCACGACGGCTCCGAGCCAGTGACGGCGGAACTGGTGCTGGGCCGCCTGGCAGCCGCGCAGCCACGGATCTTCGCGGTGTTGTCGGACGCAGTGCGGACAGTGTCCGCGGGGCTGACCGGCGCTGAGCCAGCGGACGACGACGGAATATGGCGGATGGCGCTCATGCCGGCTACGGCGGTGGCCACCGTGATGGGCGCCGCCGGCCCCGTCCGCCCCCGCGCGGGACGAAAAGTGCAGTGAGGATTCTGGTCACCGGTGGTGCCGGTTTCATAGGCAGCCATGTCGTCGAAGCCGCCGTGGCCCGCGGCTGGGAGGTCCGGGTCCTGGATTCATTGGATCCGGCAGTGCACCCGGTTCGGCCGCCTGGACTTCCCGGAGTGCCCCTGTTCGTGGGCGACGTCGGAGACCCGGCCGCGGTGGCAGAGGCGCTCGCGGGAGTCGACGTCGTCGTTCACCAGGGCGCCAAAGTGGGCCTTGGCGTGGACTTCTTCGACGCTCCGGACTACGTCCGAAACAATGACCTGGCCACGGCTGTGCTCCTGGCAGGCATGGCGGCCTCCGGCATCGGCAAGCTTGTCCTGGCTTCCTCCATGGTGGTCTACGGTGAAGGCGCCTACACCGATTCAGCAGGCAGGCCGGTGCGCCCCGGCCCGCGCCGGGTGGAGGATCTGGAGCACGGAATCTTTGACCCCCGCGACCCTGCCACCGGCGAGCTGCTGTTGCCCGCTCTGGTCAGCGAAGACGCGGCCATGGATCCGCGGAACGTCTATGCAGCCTCAAAATTGGCGCAGGAGAACCTCGCTTCCGCGTGGGCGCGCTCAACCGGAGGCTCCGCCATCGCCCTCCGGTACCACAACGTCTACGGTCCCCGGATGCCCAAAAACACCCCCTACGCGGGCGTGGCCAGCCTGTTCCGCTCTGCACTGGCCCGCAGGGAGGCAGTGCGAGTGTTCGAGGATGGCTGGCAGCGCCGCAGTTTCATCCATGTAGGAGATGCTGCTGAGGCAAATCTGTTGTCCATTGACGCATTGGCGGGAGGCCGGGTTGCCTCGGGCAGCCTGAGGGCATACAACATCGGCGCCTCCGAGGTCCACACCGTAGGGCAGGTGGCGGCGGTCCTGAGTTCTTTTGCCGGGGGCCCCCAGCCGGTGGTCACAGGCGAATTCCGGCTAGGCGACGTCCGACATATCACCGCCAGCTCGGCCCGGGCCCGGGCCGAGCTGGGCTGGTTCCCGAGGCATGGTTTCGAGGACGGAATGCGGGAGTTCTCTACTGCACCGCTACGCGGGGATCAAAGCTAGGCTGCCGGCGGCCAAAAGTCCCGGTTCCGTAAGGATTTCCGCCTGTCGCACCGGGCCTGCGGATTCTACGGTCAAAGGGTGGAGAAAAAGCAAAGCGGTGCACGCGGTTCGCACGATCGAATCGGCGTTCCCAGCATCCCAAACGGACCGGAGGACGACGGCGGGGGTTCAGCCGCCGCGCTGGTAGACGTGGTGTTGCCATGCCTCAACGAGCGTTCGGCCCTTCCCAAGGTGCTGGGGGCCTTGCCACCCGGATATCGCGCGATCGTCGTGGACAACGGATCAACCGACGGCTCCGGTGCCCTGGCCGAGAGCCTGGGCGCCACTGTTGTCGACGAAGCGAGGCGCGGCTTTGGCGCGGCAGCACATGCCGGACTCCTGGTGGCCACGGCCGAGTTTGTGGCCTTTTGCGATTGCGATGGTTCGTTGGACCCTGCCCAACTGGCCCCGATGCTGGAGCTCGTGCGCACCGGCCGTGCCGATCTGGTGTTGGGTGCACGGCGTCCGGCCCGCGGTGCCTGGCCGATCCACGCCCGGCTGGCCAACATGGCCCTGAGCCGGCGGTTGCGCCGGCTAACGGGCATCCCCGTCACTGACCTTGGCCCCCTTAGGCTTGCTCGGCGCAGCGCACTCCTCGGCCTGGACCTGAGGGACCGGCGCAGCGGCTACCCGCTGGAGATGTTCCTCAAAGCGCACCGCGACGGCTGGCGTGTGGCCGAAGTTCCGGTCGACTATGCGCCGCGGCTAGGAAAGTCCAAAGTCACGGGGACACTCCGCGGAACCGTCACTGCGCTCAAAGACATGGGGACCCAGTTGGCCGCCGCATCGCAGCGGACTCAGGCGACGAAGGGCGGCGGACCAGCGGCGGGTCCCCATGGAGCGACGCCGTGAATCTCACCATCGCCGTCATTGCCAAAGAATGCATCCCGGGCAGGGTCAAGACGCGACTCACTCCCCCGCTCACTCCAGAGGAGGCCGCAGCCCTGGCCCAGACAAGCCTGAGCCAGACGTTGGAAACAGTGCGGTCCCTTCCCGCGGCCCGGCGTTTGCTGGTGTTTGACGGCTCCCCGCGCCAAGGGGACGCTGCTGGTTTTGAAGTATTCGCCCAGAGTGCCGGAGGCCTTGACGAACGGCTGGCGGCTATCTGTTCGCTGACGGCCGGACCGCTGTTGATCCTGGGCATGGACACGCCCCAGCTATGCGGGGACCAGTTGGCCCCGCTCCTGGCAGACTGGGCAACTCCCGCTCCGGTGCCGCATCGCGGCGCGTGGTTCGGCCCGGCGTCGGACGGTGGCTTTTGGGCGTTGGGACTGTACCGACCCGACGGCGGTCTGCTCCGCGGGGTGGACATGTCCACCCCGCAAACGGGAGCGCACCAATTGGCCCGGCTGGCCTGCGCTGGCCTGGACGTGGGGCTGCTGCCCGTCCTGAGGGATGTGGACTACTTTTCCGATGCCTTCGCTGCCTCCCGGGAGTGTGGCGGAACCCCGTTTGCCCTCGCAGTGGAGCGCCTGGCCACGGGGCGGCCAGCGGCCGGCGTGCCGGCTGAGGCCCCGTCCGCGGCCGCACCCACCCGAAGGGTTGCCCCGTGATGAGCACCCAGGCAGTCCCCAAGGGTCCCCGCGCCCGGGCAGACGGTTCTGCAGCGGGGATGGGCCCGCTAGCTTTGTTTGGCCAAGCTCTATTCGGACAGGGCGGGCACGAACCTTACGCCCGTAGCCTGCCCCTCGGCCAGGGGCGCCTGACGCTGCGTCCGGAATCTCCTTGGCACGAAACCATCGGGCGCGTCCACTTCAACATGCTCGGTTGGTCGGGCCCCGCCACGGCAGACGAACGCGAACTGCTTCGCACCCTCCGCGGGCCCGTTCTCGATGTGGGCTGCGGCCCAGGCCGGATGCTTGAGGCCGCCCGGGAACTGGGGCTGGCCTCCATGGGCATCGATTCGAGCCCAGCCGCGGTGGCGCTGGCCACCGACCGCGGCGGCGCGGCCATCCTCGGCTCCATCTTTGACCCCGTCCCGCACGAGCGGGGCTGGGGTTCGGCCCTGTTGCTGGATGGCAACATCGGCATCGGCGGAAACATCCGGATGCTGCTTGAGCGTGTTGCCTCACTGCTCGCGCCGGGCGGGCACGTACTGGCTGAGGCCGAAGCCCCGGACTTCCTCGATGTGGCCTACCTGGCTGTGCTGGAGGATTCAGACGGACGCGCCAGCGCGGCCTTTCCCTGGGCCCGCGCCGGGTCGAAAGCGCTCGCTTTCCACGCGGCGCGGGCGGGGCTGGATGCCGTGGCCACCCGGACCGTTCAGAACCGGGTCTTTCTGACCTTGGAACGGCGGCCGTAAAGTCCGACGGCGGCCACGACAACCGCCGCGGCCACTGCCAGAACCAGCCAAAAGACACCCAAGGCCAGCGTATAGTCGCCCTGCAGGACGGTGCCGTTGGCGCCACTGCCCTGACCCCCTGGCTGAAGCACCTGCTGGGCGCGGATCAGCGGGGCTGCCACCAGGGTCACCACCGCCCCCACCAAAAGGGCCCCGCGCACTATCTCCTGTTGAACTGGGCCCAGTCCATACGTCAGCCGCGACAAGCCGCCGCCGGCCAGCGTTGTTAGCGGGACCAGCACGCCGTCGTGCACCAATAACGCCACGGCAAGCCAGGCCGCCACACCGATCAGCTGCATAGGCGGCACGTTCGCCAGGAATCCGAAGACGGCATAGCCGAGGGCAGCCAGGCCCAGGGCGCCCAGGGCTGCCCGCACCCACCAGACAGTCCTGTGTTCACCGGGCGCCGACGGAGTCACCAAAGGGAGCCGCATCAGATCACCTCCACTTTGTGCACCCATTTGGTCTGCAGGACTCCGGGACGGCCGGGGGCGATGATCCGTGCCGGATAGCCATGGTCGAGGTCAAGTGGTTCGCCGTTGAGCTCGAGCGCCAGCAACGTCTGCTCGTCCTGGCTGTACGCGGCAGGCATGAAGGAGCGACCGTAAACGCCGCCCTTCTCCATACTGGAAATCTGCAGCTCGGCATCCGTCGGTGCGCCCACCGTCGCCATCAGGTCCCTGATTCGGACACCGCGCCACTGGGCTCCTTGGCTCCAGCCCTCCACGCACGCGATGGGCAATCCATAGCTGTACTGCGGCAAGGCCGCCAGCTGCGCCAGAGTGAACGTCTTCTGCACCGATCCCGAGGACACGGTCAGCACCCAGTCAGGGGCCAGCGCGGCATCTGCCACACCCGCCTGGGCTGCGGTCCTGTTGATGGGTACGCCTTGCGGGCCCGAGTCCATTCGTCGCGGCGCAAAGAGGTTCAAGCCTGACAGCCAGGCGAACGACTGGCCCGCCGTCGCCAGTACGACGACGCCGGTCCCGGCGGTGATTGCCGCCAGGAACCCCCTGCGGCTCCAGCCGTGCCCGGTTCCGGGCTTCACGGCAGCCGGATCGGTTTTGCCCGCCGGCACTCCCCTCTCCGTGTCCGCGGCGATAGCGGCCTCGTCCGATCGGCGGCTCCAATGGGCCAGGATGAGGGGCATCTTGACAGCGATATGAAGCGCCAAGGACCCGATGATGACCCAGGCCAGCCAATAGTGGACATCCCTGAAGGAAAACGGCCAAGGATACCACTGAAAAGTGTTGAGCAATCCGATGGTGACTTCCACCAGCGAAGAAGCCACAAAGAGCGCAATCGAGGCCCGTTCGAGTGCGTGCACCACGGACTTTAGCGGCGGCCAGCGCAAGAGTTCGGGATACACGGACCATAGCTTGGCGGCCAATAGAGGGACGGAAGCTATCCCGGTGGCGACGTGGATACCCTGCGTAGCCACGTAAAGCCACACGGGACGGGTAAGGAAAAGCATCCAATCTGGCGGATCCTGCAGAAGGTGGCTGAACAGCCCGGTCAAGAAGCAAACGGTAAAGGCAAGGCCGAGCCAACGGCCAAGCACTACTGTAAGCCGCCTGCTGCGCAAGGGCGAGGAGAACCGTCCGTTCACCGCTTCCATCCGCTGTTGGAGGAAAGTGGTCAATCTGTCCATACCTCGATCAGACCACCAAGACCCTCCCGTCGTCCCGGTCCAGACCTTACGAAAGGCAAACGGTCCCTTGGATTCATCGCCCGCCGGCCTGCACGTAGTGCACGATCGAAGGGTGAGCGAACCAACAACCCGGCGGGCGTCCGGCATTGCGGCTGCGGCGGTGGCACTTGCTCTGGTCGCATTGCTGGCCGGGGTCCTCTGGTGGACGGTCACCAACGATCCAGCCGCGGAGTGGGTGTCCCCCCTTGGCACGCTGGCCGCCTGGACGGTCTTCGTCCCGGCAGCATTGGCGGCGCGCCGGATCCCTGCGCGGTACGCGGCCGCCGTGGTGCTCCTGGGCTCCCTTCTGGTGGGAGCAGCGGCCATCGCCGCACCGCCGGCCACCAGCAACGACTCTGCACGCTATGCGTGGGACGGCATCGTCCAGAAAGCCGGAATCTCCCCTTATGCCCACGTTCCGGCGGACGAGGCGCTGCGGCCGCTGCGGCCGGCCTGGCTGTTCCAGGACCCCGGACCGGACGGAACCTGCCATGCCAATCCCTTCCCGACGGGCACGGAGACCACTACCAACATTCCAAGCGGCAGCATCCTGTGCACGGCCATCAACAGGCCCGCCGTGCCCACCGTCTATCCGGCGGTGGCGGAGCTGTATTTCCTGGCCGTGCGGCTCATCCCCGGTTCCGAAGTGGGGTTTATCGCCTTTCAGCTGGCCGGGCTGCTGCTCAGCCTCGCGATAACGGCAGCGCTGTTGACGTTCCTGCGCCGCACCGGAAGGCCCGCACACCGAGCCGTGTGGTGGGCATGGTCCCCGCTGGTGGCCTTTGAAGCCATCAACGGTGCGCACGTGGATGCGTTGGGCACCGCTCTGGTCTTGGCCGCGGCGCTGCTGCTGGTGGGCGGGCGCACACTGGGCTCCGGCGTGGCCTTTGGCGCGGCGGTGGCCACCAAGCTCATTCCGGCCATCAGCGCCCCGGCCATGCTGTACCGGCGGCCGGTCCGCTTTGTGGCTGCGGCCGTGGCCACATTTGCCTTGACATACGTGCCATATCTCCTCGCCAGCGGTTGGGCTGTACTGGGCTATCTGCCCGAATACCTTCGCTCGGAGGGATACGACGGGCAGGACAGCCCGCGCTTCACCCTGTTGAAGCTGCTGCTCCCGGCCAGTTGGGCGGCCTCGGCCGCACTGGTGCTGCTGCTCGTCCTGGCCATTTACGTGTGGCGGACCACCGACGTCTCCCGGCCTTGGGACGGACAGGTGCTGATGGTCGGAGGAATGTTGCTGATCGTCTCGCCCAGCTACCCCTGGTACGCGCTGTTGCTGTTGCCGTTCGTGGTGCTGAGCGGCCGTTACGAGTTCACCAGCATCGCTCCCGTGCTGGCCCTGATGTATTTCACCGGGGCCGAACCCTACGGCCAGTTGACAGCGCGAGTGGGCCTGGGCGCCGTCGTCGTGCTTCTCGTGGTTGCCACGGTGTTGAGGCGACGGCTGCGAAGCACGGTGTGAAGTCCGAAACGCAGGGCTGCATCCCGATCAGAGTCCGGGCCGGTGAGATACCTGGTAGAGCGCCAGCATCCAGTCGTCTCCGCTGCGCTGTGCGGCGACACCGATGAGTACCGGCAGCGTCGGCCGACCGTCGGCGAACCCGAATTCGACGCTGAGGTAGCCGTAGACGAAGTCGCTTGCGGGCCTCCTCGTTTCGAGGATTCGGTACTCTGCGGTCAGCCCGAGGGGCTGGGAGGCATAGTAGTCGGCAACCCCCTGGCGGCCGACAGTGTACGGGTGTAGGCCCTGGAAGACGGCGTCTTCGGTGAACAGCTCGGCGATGCCTTCGGGGTCGTGTGCGTCAATGGCGGCTATCCAGGGGTCGAGGACGCTCCGCAGGATTTCCGCGTCGGCTGCTGTCATAGTCATGTGTTTACTCCTCTGGTGGGTGTGGTCAGTGGCCGGCGCTCATGCCGCCGTCGACATGCAGTATCTCGCCGGTGACGAACCCGGCGTGCTCAAGGAAGACGATCGCGTCGACGATGTCGGTCACTTCGCCCATGCGGCCTACCGGGTGCAGTGCTGCGAGGTCTGCATACGTCTCGGGCGAGTGCATGGGGGTCTTGATCGTGCCTGGGGCCACGGCATTGATCCGGATGCCACGGGTTGCGTATTCGATGGCGAGCGACTTTGTTGCTGACTGCAGGCCGCCTTTGGTCAGTGATGCCAGCACCGAGGGAACGCGGGAGTCGGCGTTGTCGACAAGGCTCGTGGTCACGTTGACGACGTGGCCCGCGCCGACGGTCAGCATCTGTTCGACGGCGCGCTGGGTGATGCGGAAGAATCCGTCTAGGTTTACACCGGTCACGGCCGCGTAGTCGTCTGCCGTGTAGTCCGTGAAGTCCTTGGCAATGAACACGCCGGCGTTGTTGATCAGCGTGTCGAGGCGCCCGAATCGCTCGACCGCTGTGGCGATGATGCGGTCGGCTGTTGCGGGGTCGGCGAGGTCTCCCTGCACGGTGACTAGCTCGGGATCGTCGGACATCGGGATGGAGCGCGACGTGGCGATAACGGCCCAGCCGAGCTTGCGGTAGGCGGCGACGACGCTGGCGCCGATGCCCTGCGACGCGCCGGTGACGACGGCGACCTTAAGGGTTGGGCGGGTGGGCAGGGTGCGGGCGGAGGCGGGGGTGGGTTGCGTTGTGGTCATGTATCGAGTGTGATCCGGATCCGCCTGCTTCTGCCACGACCGCCGTCCTCCCTGCTGGTAGTCCGAGGCTCCCAGAACGGCTTAAGGAGTCGGGCGACGGTGCGGGTCGCCAGCGGGCAGCCAGACCTCGGGGCGATGCAGGTCGAGGTCGCCGAGATCCGCGGACAGGGCCTCGACGACGGCGTGCACGGCGGCCCGCGTCTCGTCGGAGCGCCACACCAGCGACCACGTCCAGTACACCTCCGGTGCCACGACCGGGCGCTCATGCAGGTCGGGCGGAATCGGGGCGATGATGTCCTTCGGCGATCGGAGTACGGGGCGGCCGCTGCGCCGTACGTGATCGAAAAACGCGGGGCCGGTGATGCCGCCGTCGGCGATGCGGAGGGTGTGCGCGCCGGTGTCGCGCGCGAACTGCCCGGCATAGAGGTTCCACGACGACCACGAGGCGGTGTCGTCGTCGAGCAATGCAACCACGTCCCGGGCCGCCACCTCGCCGACAGTGTCCCCGGCCGAGACCGCGTGGAGGCGATCGGCACCGAGGAGCGCGGCGCGAAGGCCGTGTTCCTCAAGGTCCGCCGCGCGAACCCAACACACCGCAAGGTCAAGGCTCCCCTCGGCGACCCGCTCCGCTTGGGTGTGCGACGGCGCGACCCACGGGTCCACGTGCACCTGCGCCACCGACGCCGTGCGCGCGGCGAGGTCGGCCGGGAGCCAGCTGACATACCCCAGGCGCACCGGCTCGGTCCCGGACAGGCGGGCCGCCCGCAGCTCGACGTTGTCGGCGCGAGCCAGGAGATCGCGTACGTCGGGGAGCAGGGCAGCTCCGGCCGGGGTGAGGGTTACCGATCGCCGGTCCCGGTCGAACAAACGAACGCCGAGATCCCGTTCTAGCGCCTTGATCTGCTGGGACAGGGACGGGCCGGCAATGAGCAGCCGGGATGCCGCCCGTCCGAAGTTCAGTTCTTCGGCGACTGCTACGAAATACCGCAGCTGGCGCAGCTCCATGGCCCGATTGTACGCCGCTAGGAGGCTCTGCCTATCACAAGCGAGGACGCCGGTCGTGGCGGCTGAATCGGGAGAGGCCGGACGATGAAGCGGTAAGGGATGGCCTGCAGAAAGGGCCGTCGGAGGAAAGAACGGAGCCAGATCATGCACGAGTTCCTAGTCGAGATCACGACGAGCGTTCCCGAGGGCACAAGCCCTGACGAGGTGGACCGTCGCCGCGCCGCCGAGGCGGCGCGCGCGCGGGAGCTGGCGGCCGCGGGTCGCCTGGTCCGGTTGTGGCGTCCTGTCGGCGAGCTGCGTAGCATCGGGACCTGGCGGGCGGCCGACGAGGCCGAGCTGCACGAGAAGGTTCTCGGCACGCTGCCGCTCCGTCCGTGGATGACCGTGACGGTGACCGCGCTCGAGTCCCACCCGAACGACCCCGGCCGCACGGCATCATGAATTCGATCGTGAGCGCCGCAGTGACTTCCCCCATGAGAGCTTGGTGCCACGTGGGGCAGGCCGCAGCAGCGCTGGCCGGGGGGATGGGCGTCGGACGGTTCGTGTACACGCCGATCCTGCCCGCCATGCATGCCCAAGCGGGTCTGTCGACGGTCGCAGGGGCGCATCTGGCCACCGCGAACTACGTCGGCTACCTCGCGGGCGCGTTGGCCGGCATCGCTTTCCCCGCGGTATCTCGTTCGCGGGCCACGCTTCGGGGCTCCTTCGCCGTGTTGATCGCGAGCCTGGCGGCGATGCCGGCCACGGAGAGCGAGTTCGTGTGGATGGTCCTTCGCGGCCTGGCCGGCGTGACTAGCGCGTTGATCTTCGTGTTTGCGGTGAGCGCGCTCCTCAGCGGTTTGCGGGAAAGCCACGCCCACTTGGCGGGCTGGGGCTTTGGCGGAGTCGGCGCAGGAATCGCCGCGTCTGGGCTGCTGGTTCTAGTGCTCCTGCCAATCACCGACTGGCGGGCCGCGTGGTGGGCGTCTGCCGCGCTCACCGCGGTCCTTGCCGCGATCGGCTGGACCCTGCGCACGGCGCCCGGGGACCCCACGCCGGCCGTCGGGGCTAAGCTTCGCCCGGTTTGGCCGGGGGCGCCGGGGCGGTTTGCGGCACTGCTCATCTCGTACACCTCGTACACCCTTGAGGGCGCCGGCTACATCGTCGCCGGGACGTTCCTCGTGGCCGCGATCGAACAAAAGGCCACAGGGGGGCTCGGATGCAGCGCCTGGGTGCTGGCCGGAGCGGCCGCTGTGCCGGCGTCAGCACTGTGGATGCGGTTGGGGCGGCGATGGTCCCGCCTCCACCTGCTGCTGGCCGCCCTCGTCTTACAGGGGGTCGGCATCGCCCTCCCGGCCTTGACGGACGGCGTCGGCGCCGACCTCGCCTCGGCAGCCCTCTTCGGCGGAACGTTCGTCGGGATCAGTGCGCTCGCTCTTGCTGTCGGCAACGAGCTTCGCTTCCCGAGATCGGTCGGGCTGCTCACCGCGGGATACTCCGTTGGCCAGATCGTCGGGCCGCTGGTCGTGGCCCCGATTCTGCAGCAGGGATACGGCCCGGCGCTGCTCACGGCTGGGGCAATCGTTTTGGCCGCGGCCGTTACTGCTGCCGGCGTGGGGCGCGTGCCCGCTCGGCAGTTCTCCACGCCGGCCGTGCCCCTTTCCGAAAAATGAGGATTCCTCTCTGGCGGGGCCCATCGAGTCCCCGCCGCGATGTCGAGCGCGGGGAAACCAGCTGGCACATTATGCTCGGGATATGTCGCCGGATCGCTATCTTACTGAGCTTGCCAGCAGCGTGGACCGTCTAAGCGTCCTGGCACGCCAACCCGAGGACATCCTGGCTCGTCCTGTGCCGGCCTGTCCTGGCTGGACGCTCAAGGATCTCTTCGGGCATCTGGGGTCAATCGAACGTTGGGCCGCCGAAATAGTCCTTTCGGGGAAGTTTGTCGAGGAACCGGCACCACCCGCCACCGGCGCCGAAACGTGGTTCCTCGAAGGCACGGACGCATTTCTACGGACAATGGCGGCGCTCGATCCCGAAGAGCAGTGCTGGAACTTTGGCCCACCCCCGCGCAAAGCCGGTTTCTGGCGTCGGCGCCAGGCACATGAACACGCCGTCCACCTCATCGACGCGTGCCAAGCATCAGGGTTGGCGGTTCCCTCTTTCTCAGCAGATTTCATGCTCGACGGAATCGACGAGATCCTGACAATGTTCACCCCGCGACAGCTTCGGCTGGGTCGTATGGCCCAGCCGGAGGGGACAGTGACATTCCAGGTACCCGGGGCCGGCAGCTGGAGGTTCGGCCAAGGAGCCACCGAGGCCTCGATTACCTCCCCGCCGCGCGGGATGTACCTGGGTCTCTGGGGCCGCTCCAATCTCTTGGAAACAGCGATCATCGAAGGCGACAAAGCCCTCGCGATCCGCGTTCTCCAAGGCCCCCTCACCCCCTGAACAAACCCCATCCGGGGGTCTGCGAACGCGCCGGAACAGGCAAGTCCCATCCGCTACCTCTGCGGCTACGAACCAGTGTCACAGAGCAAGAGGAGAGGTGACCATGAGTGTTCAGCAGAAAAGCGCCCCCACGCTGCGGCGGCATGTCGTTCCCACGGAGCTAGGGCGCTGCACAGTGCGTGTCCAGCAGGGTGCCCCGGGACGGTGGGGCGTGTCCGGCACCCCGGAGGTCTACCTCCACGGCGCCGCGGGATCCCGGACCACTTTCCAGGCCCTGCTTTCCGGGGCACCGACTTCCGGGGAACCGGCCAACGACCGGGTCCTGATTGATCTGCCGGGCTGGGGCGAATCCACGAACGGTGCCCGGCTGGAACGGTTCAGCCTCGTGGCGATGGCACGCGCCGTCACCGGAGTGCTGAAAGCGCTCGGCTACCAGCGGTGGAACCTGGTGGGCCACTCCATGGGAGGCTTCCTGGCCCTGCACATGGCTGCGGCATGGCCGGAGCAGACCGCCAGCGTAGCCGCCATTTCGGCCACCACATTCAGTGTGTCCGACGCGTGCAGGGCGCCGCTCCCCGGCCTTTACAGATTCCCGGCGTTCACCGGCATGCTGCTGGCCATGCGCACCATGGCGGCCCTCGGTCCGGCAGGGACGGCACTGGTGCGTACTGTCTCCGCCACACCCCTCATGGGACCACTGATGTCTCCGTTCTTCGCAGATCCGGCAGCCATTCCCCCGGTCGAGATCCGCGAGCTCGGCTACGATGCCCGGCCGGCCAGCTTCTCTGCTGCCGCAAGGGCAGCCGCGCACTACGATTTCGGCCAGTGGCTCGGCATCCGCTGCCCGGTTCTGGCAATCCGCGGCGACAGCGATGTGTTCACGCCCGAGTCTGATCTGGCCCGCTTGGCAGTTATAGTCCCCCACGCCCGGCTGGCGACAATCCCGCGCTGCGGCCACTTCGCCCACATCGAGCAGCCCGATCACGTGCAACGGCTGCTCGGCGAACTGTGGTCCTGGTGAAGTGTCTCCCAGACGTCCCGGCAGGAGGAACTACTTCAGAAGGTGCACGACCGTCGTTTCAGTATCGGCCTGATCGGGTGTCGGATCTCCGTAGATCTCCCAGGAGTGCCCGGCAGACTCCCTGTGATTCGCCGCCATCCACTCGTCGATCGCGTTGTACGCCTCGTTCATACGGTCGTACGGCCCATGGTGGACTGCTACGGCAGCCTCGCCTCCGGGCGTTTCGGTCGCGTAGACCTCGCCCGCCGTTTCGAAGCTGCGCGTGACTTCGACGCCGAAGTCGCACAGAAGGGGTGCGTCGGGCGTGTTCGAGTGGTGGTAGACGAAGATATTGTGGCCGTCCGTCCACAGACCCGGCTGACTGCGAATGAAGTCCCAGACAAGGCCCACCGCAGGGCCCCATGCGGAACCGACGTCGCCTGGTGCGACCTCGCGCCGGACGGCGGCCAGCATGCGCGGGCGGACAGTCTGCACGTTGACGGGGCCGACATGCGCGAGTCGGCTAGTACTTGTCCGCAGAGTCGACCGATTCCCCGACGGTGATTTCAGGTGCCACACTGGGGTCGCCGCCGACTGAACCAATGAACGCCTGGATCTCGGGATCACCGAAGAATTTTTGGAACGCCTCCGTCGATTCCCATTCGTCGACCACGAGGACGAACCCGTCCCCGACTGCGAACTGATGGTGAATCGCCCCAGCCGCCCGGCCGCGCTCGCCCCATTGGCGATACTCGTCCGCGCGCTCCTCCAGCGACTTGGCGAAAACGCTCGTGTCACCGGAAACCTTGGTTGCAATGATGACAGACATGATGTGACCTCCTATGGCCTGGACTCAGCTCGTGGCAGCCAGCCACGCGACGATGCGCGTGAACGGTCCGACACGTGAAAGACCATACTCACTCCGCGTGGCGACCGCCCGAGTGGCCGCTACTTGTCATTAGCCACGATCTGTCCACGGGTTCTCTAGTTACTGAACCGGATAGGATCTCCGGGTACCCAGCTTCCAGAACGTCCTGAAAGAACCGCACCGCATGACGCACCTTGACGCCACCCTCCCGCTCCACACCTTGCCGCAGATGCTCCTGGACGTTGCCGCCGTCGAGCGCAATATCGGCATCAAAGAGGCCTGGACACGGGAACGCGGCATGGTGCTGGCCCCGCACATCAAGACCACCATGACGGGCGAGATTGTCCGCCGGCAGTTGCCCGGTTCCTGGGGCGTGACCGTGGCGACCACCGCGCAGGCCGCGCAGGCCATCGAGTGGGGTGCGACTAGGATCCTCATCGCGAACGAGGTGCTGTTCCGCGGCCACCTTGAGGAGTTGCGCGCCTGGCTGACAGCCTCGCCGGAGCTGGAGATCTACTGCCTGGCCGACTCGGCGGCGGGCGTCCAGGCCATGGCCGAGGTGTTCCAGGACTCGCCACGGCCGCTCAACGTACTGATCGACGTCGGGACCCCCGGCGGTCGCACCGGGATCCGCAGCGAGGCCGAAGCCGGGCCCCTGGCCGCTGAGATTCGTGCCGCCAGCGGGCTGCTGTTGGCCGGCGTCAGCGCCTACGAGGGTGTGGCACCGAACACCCGGACGGATGAAAACCTGGCCGGGATCGATTCGCATTGCCGCCTGGCCCGCGACATTTTCGATGAACTGCACCCCACTTTCGAAGTGGAAGTGCCGGTCTTCAGCAACGGCGGCTCCGCGTTCCAGGACCGGGCAGCCGCGTTCCTGCCGCACAGCACCTCCGTCAACGTGCTTCGTTCAGGCTGCTACGTGGTTCACGACCATGGCACCTACCAGAGCGTCTCGCCGGTCCCCGGTCTCACCGCCGCGGCGGTGGTGCGGGCGCTGGTCATCTCCGCCCCGGAAGCCGGGCGCGTGGTCCTGAACGCGGGCAAGCGGGAGTTGGCGTACGACGCCGGCCTGCCGGTGATCGTCTCCCGGTTCCGTAACGGGGCCCTCCTGGCGGCCGGCGAAGGAGCCACGCTGACGCGCCTCTTCGACCACCACGCCATCGTGGACGACGCCGAAGGCCTGCAGGTCGGCGACGTCGTGGACCTGGGCATCTCCCACCCCTGCTCGCTGTTTGACCGCTGGCGCGAGGTAGTTGCAGTCAGCGATGACGCCGTCGAGACCTGGCGGCCAAGCTTCTAAGCCGTGCGCGACGTCCCGAGCTGGCTTCTACCACTCACGTACGATGGTGGGATGGCCAACGATCAAGCCGAGGAGCGTGGGCGGTCATACCGGAAAGCCCCCGAACGACGAGCCCAGATTCTCTTGCGAGCTATAGAACTGTTCGCCGAAAAGGGAGTCGGCTCCTCGTTGCGGGCGATTGGAGCTGCGATCGGCGTTTCGCATGCCGCGCTGCGATACTACTTTGCATCGCGCGATGAGCTCTTGGTCGCGGTTTACCGAGAACACGAAGGCATGGTTCACGAGCCGTCCGGCACGGCCGACGTCTCAGCCGTGGCCGTGATGGAAAAAAGCGCCGAACGAAACCGCACAATTCCTGGTCTGGTTGAGCTGTACGCGACGCTGACCACTGATGCGCTTCAGGAGCGCCATCACCCGGTCACACGGGACTTCATCGACGAGCGTTTTCGCCGGGTTCGGGCCGATCTAGCCGAAAGGGTCCGGGCCGGTCAGCGATCCGGATCCATAGCCGCGGACATCGATGCCGATGATGCCGCCGCGCTGGTCGCCGCCGCCTCCGATGGCTTACAACTGCAATGGCTCATCAGCCCGGACGACGTGGACGTGCACCGCTCGTTGGCAATCCTGGAACGGCTGTTGCCGCCTGCCGGGCCGGCCTTGACGCATTAGCTCGCGGCAGACGGGCCTCGATGGGCCTGACCTGCACCTTCCATGTCCGAGTATTCACATGCCCGTTCGGGGTTTCCCTGTGCGCCCGTGTCCTATATTCTTACAGTGGAAGAATTCGGGTTGATCGATCGACGGACCCGCGCACCCGGCCGCTTAGAAAGCACTGTGATCCCCGAATGACCGCACCGAAGGCTGTCGAAGACGCCGACCCCGTCCTTACTGGCTCGACGGCGGTGCGGAGGTCTCCGCTCCGGCTCGTCCTCGAAACTCCCCTTTACCGGGGGGCAACAGTTGCGATGTTCCTGTCAGGCCTCGGGTTCTCTGCGGCGGCACCCCAGATCGCCTCGTTCCTCGTCAATGAGCTCCACGCGTCCCTCACTGTTGCCGGGCTCTACTACCTGACTAGCCTCACAGCACCACTGGCGGGATACCTGGTTGGCGCACGCTCTGACCGGACGGGCCGTCGCCTTGGCCTGTTTCGCGCGTGCGCTGTCGCCGGCTTCCTGGGCTGGTCCGGAATCGCATTCTCCACCCAGCTGTGGATGCCGTTCGTCGTAAGTGCCCTCGTCCTCGGGTTTGCAGGTGCCGCCACATCGCAGGTGTTCGCAGCCCTTCACGACGAGATCAGTGCGCGCCCGAAGGCGGGAAATGATGGTGTGGTCGCCATAGTGCGTATGGCGCTGACCGGCGGCTGGGTGATCGGGCCGGCCGCGGGGTCGTTCCTGGCCGCAAATGCCGGCCCTCGGGCGATGCTTTTCGCGACCGCTTTATGCACTCTCGCCCAAATCGTGCCGTTCATGACGTTGAGGGCATCAGCACCTCGCCGCACTCGCGTCGGCCGGCGGGCGGAGAGCCTACCTGCACCCACCGCAAAGCCCGGGCTCCGACAGATGGCCCCCTTGCTCATGTTCACTGCGCTCTACATGTGCGTGTACGCCGGTGAGTCGATCAAGTACGCCTACCTTCCGATCTACATGAACGAACAGCTCCGACTGACGCCTGCCCTTGGCGGCGCGATTATCGGAGTCCAGCCACTCGTGGAACTCTTACTAATGCCCGTGGCTGTCCTTGTTGCCAGGAGGACCGGGATGATACGGCTGATGATCCTGGCAGCGGGATTCGGCGTCGCCGCGAACATCTGCTTCGCCGCGACCGGCACCGCCCTCGGACTCTTCGCGGGCCAGATCCTCATGGGAGGGGTTTGGGGAGTATTCGCGGCATTGGGCATCGTCGTGGCGCAGCGGCTGCTGCCCGCAGCGGTGGCCACGGCTTCGGCGATCTTCATGAGCTCCGCCGCTGTAAGCTCGGCGATGGGTGGGCTCGCGGGCGGGCTCGGAGTCGCCACCATCGGACTCCCCCTCGTGTTCCTGCTGCCTGCGTTGTTCGCCGTCGTCGCTGCCGTCGGCCTGGCGTGCATGTCCAGATTCAGCAAGCACGGCCTCTAACTAGCGGTCTATGAATTCAATCAGCTGTCTTTCGCCCGTTCTATCTGCTTCCAGGATCGAGAGGCTGACAGACAATGCGTTTGCGGCGTCCACGCCATCGACAACTGGCCGCGCCCCCTCGCGTACCGCTGATCGGAAGCGTTCGAGCGTGATGTCGTACGTATGGCGACGGTCGGTAACTGAAATCTCTCTCGTGCCGGAGCCATCCGTGAGAGTGATCGAACCTTTCGGCTCAGGAGTCATGACGTCATGACCAAGGATGCTGCCCTGATCACCATTGATCTGGATGTAGGAAGCCGTGAAGGGCATCGTGAACGAATCTTGGAAGTCGACCAAAATGTCATCGTGGTATCGGATGGACGCGCTGGAAGCGTCATCCACACCCGAAGCCCAATCACTCTGCGACAGGGTGGAAGCGATAACATCGAGCGGGCGACCGCCCAGTAGCGGATTGACGACTGACGCGTTGTGACAGGACAGATCCATGACGACGCCGGCGCCTGGAGACTTTTCAAGCCGCCACCCGCGAAGGCGTTCGGGAAGGAGGGTCGAATGCCGGACGTTAACGCTCAATGGTCGCCCAATGGAGCCTGAAGCGACGAGCGCACGAATAGTTTGATGGGTCCCGGCCGCCGGGAGATGGTGGTTGACGGCCAGGACCACGTTGTGGACGCGGCAGGCCTCCACCATGGCTTGTGCCTCGTCGAGCGTCGTTGCGACGGGCTTCTCACACAGGACATGCTTTCCGGCCCTGGCCGCGGCGATTGTTTGTCGACAGTGATGCTGGTTTCGGCTGGAGATGTAGACGGCATCGATCGAATCATCCGAAAGAAGCTCGTCAAGGCTCTCATGATGCATTCCGATGCTGTTGCGTTGGGCGTATGCCTTGGCATGGCCGGTGTCGCCACTGACGACACTGGCCACCACGTCGCCGACGCGGCGAATTGCAGGGATCATTCGCGTGGCAGCTATGTCACTGGCACCCACAATCCCCCAGATAAGTGGTTTGGACATCATCCTGCCCGCCTATCGTGCCCGAGGGGCCGGGTTCCCGGCCGCACTTCTGTCGCGTAGGACATCCAGCTTGCCGACATAAGACAAGAAAAACAACGAAACACCGTTCTTGCTCCTCAGGAACTCTTTCAAGACGGATCCGGATCGGTCAGATGCCGAAGCCTGCCGATGGCCGTCCCAAGCGACAACCATCGACAGGCCCAACTGACTCGCATTTGTTGTCGTTATGGGGGCTCATAACGACATCTACTGCTAGGTAGTTGGGCGGGTGGTCAGTTGGAGGGGAAGTTGTAGGAGGCGCCGGAGGCGTGGGTGGGTTCGGGCCAGCGGGAGGTGATGACCTTGCCGCGGGTGTAGAAGGAGACGCCTTCGGGTCCG
>NZ_JARVRF010000005.1 GCF_030209835.1 Arthrobacter sp. efr-133-R2A-120
GAACAACTCGGCGGGCACACGGAGGCCCTCAAGGAAGTCCAAGCCGAAGTCGCCGGGGTATCCGAAGTGACCGACGTCGCCGGCGCTGCTGACGATTCAAGGGAAAGCAGCCCGCGGCACGCCTAGCGCGCAGGAGACCAGCGCGGACGGAGACGGGGGTCCGCCGGAAAGCGGATGGGCCCCCGCCCGCCATGCCACCGCCGGAATGTGAACAAGAAGTAGACGGGAAGACAGCATGCCGATCCGGGTAGGCGTTATCGGCGCCGGCGTCATGGGCGTAGACCACATCAGAAACCTCTCCACCACTATCAGCGGGGCCGAAGTCACCTTTGTGGCTGACCTCGACGCCGGACGTGCGGCAGCCGCGGCGCCGCCGTCCGCACGCATCACCACCGATCCTTCCGAGCTGATCAACTCCAGCGAGGTTGACGCCGTCGTCGTCGCTTCACATGACTCCACCCATGCCGGACTGGTGCTGGAATGCTTCGAAGCAATGACCCCGGTGCTGTGCGAAAAGCCGTTGGCTCCCACGCTCCTGGAAAGCCGCGAAGTGGTGGAGGCCGAAGCCGATCTCCTTGCAGCAACGGGTGCCCGGTTGCTGTCGATGGGCTTTATGCGGCGGTTCGATCCCGGCTATGTCGCGCTGCGCGAAGCCACCCGGGCACGCACCCAAGGCGAGCCTTTGCAGGTCCACTGCATTAGCCGGACGGCGTCCGCGGGACCGGGCGCGAGCTCGGAATCCGCCATCACCAATTCGGCCATCCACGAGCTCGACATCATCCCCTGGCTGCTGGACTCGCCTATCACCGAGGTGTCCTGGCAAGCGGGGCGGAGTTCCCGGCACAGTACCGGTGATCTACGGGACCCGGCCTTTATGCTCCTGCGCGCGGCCGACGGCACCCTGGCCACCCTCGAACTCTTCCTCAACGCACAGTACGGCTACACCACGCGATGCGAGGTCGTGTCAGAGTTCGGCACCGCCGCACTCCCGGAACCGGCCGCCCTCGATGTCCGGCAGGAAGGGAAGCGCAGTTCCGAAATCCCCGCAGACTGGCGTCCACGCTTCGCCGACGCTTACCGCTTGCAACTTCAGGCGTGGATCTCAGCCCTCGAAAAGGGAGAGCCTGCGCCGCTCGCAACCGGTGAGGACGGTCTGCGGGCGTCGCAGCTGGCACAAGCGATGATCCGCTCGCTCCACAGCGACGGGGCATACACGAAGGTGGTCTACTGATGGTTTCATCCGGGCTGCCAGTATCAAGGGTCCCGGATTCCCGCGATGCTCCAGCGTTGCGCTGGGGGATCATGGGCCCGGGGTGGATCGCCGAACGCTTCACGGAATCGGTGCAGGCTCACTCAACGCAAGTGATCGCCGCCGTCGGCTCCCGTTCCTTGGAACGGTCCAAGGCGTTCGCGGACGCTTTCGGCGTGCCCGCCGCCTATGGGAGCTACGAAGAGCTGGCCACGGCTCCGGACATTGACATCGTGTACGTATGCACGCCGCACAATTTCCACCACGCGGCTGCCGTGCTCGCCATCGACGCCGGCAAACACGTCCTGATCGAGAAACCGATCGGTCTGAATGCTGCGCAGGCGCGGGATATCGCCGCGCAGGCCAAGGCAGCTGGCGTCTACGCCGCCGAGGCCATGTGGAGCTTCTTCCTTCCGAAGTTCGACGTGATCCGGCAAGTGCTCGACGCCGGGACGCTGGGTACCGTGACAACGGTCCTCGCGGAATACGGCGAGCACTTCGAACCCAGCCACCGCATCTTCGACCCCGCACTGGCTGGTGGGCCTCTGCTGGACCTGGGCACCTACCCGCTGGCACTCATCACCGAGATCCTGGGCGCGCCCGAGCGCTTGAGCGCCTTCGGCCAGCCCCACGAATCGGGTGTCAACGCCCAGCTCTCCGCCATTATGCAATTCCCGGGCGGAAGCCAGGCCGTGATGAATGCGCACCTGCACAATTTCACCACCACCGCGGCAACGATCGTTGGTTCCGAGGCCACGTTGACCATCGACGGACCCTTCAACATGCCCGGCGGTTTCGAGATCCGGTTCCCGGACGGCACGCGGCTTCGCCACAACGAAGCGGCTGGCGGGCATTTGGAGGGCTTGCATTACGAAGCAGCAGCGGTGGCCCGCGCCATCGCCGCCGGTGAGATGGAAACCCCACAACGGCCCTTGGCGTCCTCCATCCGGACGATGGACGTCGCCGATGAAATCCGCCGCCAAGTGGGTATTGAATTCCCGGGCGAAGGCAACGTCCCTGCCTGAGCAATTGTTGTACTGACTATCGAAAGGACGGGCCCATGGCCTACATCGAACAGCATTCAGCCGGTCTTCCCACGCCCGTGCGGCTTGGCCTCATAGGCTCCGGCTGGATGGGAGCGTTCCATGGCGAAAGCATAGCCCGCCGGGTTCCCGGTGCGGTCCTGGCCGCCGTCGCCGATCCCAACGTGGACTCCGCGGCGTCCGTGGCTTCCCAGCTTGGTACGGCGAAGGTCACCGCAGACGCCGCGGACATCATGGCGGATCCGGACATCGACGCCGTGATCATTGCCAGCCCGGCACGCTTCCACGCTTCCCTGATTGCCCAGGCCGCAGCTGCGGGCAAGCACGTGTTTTGCGAGAAGCCCGCCGCGCAGAGCCTCGAAGAGCTCGACGCCGCCCTCCGCGCCGTCGAGACCGCAGGGGTACATTTCCAGATCGGATTCAACCGCCGCTACGCCACCGACTTCCAGGCCGCCAAGAAGGACCTGGCCGAAGGAATCGTGGGGGAGCCGCAGCTCTTGCGCTCGTTAACGAGGGATCCCGGCACCGGGAGCATCGGACATGCAGCCAGGATTCCGGCCTGGACGATTTTCCTGGAAACCCTCATTCACGACTTCGACACCCTGAACTGGTTCAACGAAGGGGCCGAGCCGGTGGAGGTCTACGCCGTCGCGGACGCCCTGGTGGAACCGAGCCTGCGTGATCAAGGATTCCTCGACACCGCCGTGGTCACCATCCGCTACAGCAATGGGGCACTGGCAGTGGCCGAGGCCAACTTCAGCGCGCTTTACGGCTACGACGTCAGGGGCGAAGTCTTCGGCTCCAAGGGCATGGTGCAGGCCGGACGGCCTACTGAAACGGCTGCCCTGAGGTACACCGCCGAGGGCCTCTCCGCGGAGACTCCGAGGCTCAACGTGGAACTGTTCCGGGATGCCTATACCGACGAACTTGTGGACTTCGCGGCGGCAGTCCGCGCGCGCCGCGACGGCGCGCAACCGCCGTCGGGCGCTTTCACCCTCACCCCGGGAGCCGCTGACGCGCGGCGCGCCCTGGCGATGGCTTTGGCCTGCATCGAGTCGGTCCAGCAAGGCGGACCGGTGGCCGTTACGGCTGTTTCGAGCAACAGCAAGGCGGGTGTCTGATGCGGCTGGCAGTTTGCGCCGAGATGGTCTTCACGGAGTTGCCGTTCACCGAACGGGTACGTCGGATCCATGAGGCCGGATTCGACGTCGAACTCTGGGACTCGAGGAACAAGGACATTGCGGCGCTCAAGGCGAGCGGCGCGGTCTTTTCCTCCATGACCGGGTACACCTCCGGGAGCCTGGTTGACGCTGACACCGCCGAGGACGTGGTGAGGACGGCGGAGACGCTGATTCCGACGGCCTTGGAGCTCGGCGTCAGCCGCATGGTGGTGCACTCGGCGGAGCTGATCGACGGCAAAGCAGCCCGTCCCGTCTACCGCTCCAACGGCAGCATGTGGATCACGGGTGCCCGGACCCTGGAGCGACTTGGCGCGCTCGGGGAAAAGCACGGACTGACGTTTTGCCTCGAAAACCTCAACACCGTGCTGGACCACCCCGGAATTCCGCTGGCCCGGGCCAAGGACACCCTCGCGCTTGTGGAGGCGGCCGGACATCCCAACGTGAAGATGATGCTGGACCTGTACCACGCACAGCTGGGGGAGGGGAACCTCATTGAACTGGTCCGCACCGCCTTGCCGCACGTCGGCGAGATCCAGGTGGCGGATGTCCCTGGGCGCTGCGAGCCCGGCACCGGCGAAATCAACTACGTGGCTGTGGCCCGGGCGCTCGTCGCTGCGGGCTACGAAGGCACCGTCGGCATGGAGGCATGGGCCAGCGGCGACGACCTGGAGGCGCTTGAGGCGTTCCGCCGGGCGTTCACGCCTGGCGTCGCGGAATCCCAGGACGATTCAGCTTTTTCAACGGAGGCAGCACTATGAAGGATGTCGTTCTCGGGCTGGTTGGAGTAGGGCGGATCGGCGTGATGCACGCCAACAACATCGCGGCCCTCAACGGGGAACTGAATGGACAAGGCATCAACGTGGAGTTGCGGCTCACAGATGTGGCCGAAGAACACGCCCGCAAGGTGGCGGCCGGTCTCGGCGCCCGATTCCTGCCGTCGGTAGAGGCCTTGATCGCCTCCGGAGTGGATGGGCTTGTGATCGCGACCGGAACGGGCACGCACCCGGAACTGATCCGAGCGGGAGTGGATGCCGGTATCCCGGTGTTCTGCGAGAAGCCCGTGGCCATGAATGTGGCCGATTCGCTGCCTGTCCTGGAACATATCCGCGCCAACGATGGTGTGGTGCAGATCGGCCACCAGCGTCGCTTCGATGCCGGTTACATCGAGGCCAAGCGCGCCTACCAGGCGGGGGAGCTCGGCTGGATCCACTCGCTGCGCGCCGTGACCTGCGATATGGCTCCGCCGCCCGTGGAGTTCCTGGCAACGTCCGGCGGGCTGTTCCGTGATTGCTCGGTCCACGACTTCGACATCCTGCGCTGGCTGACCGGCCGCGAGATCGTGGAGGTCTATGCCAAGGGTTCCAACAATGGTGATCCCGCCATCGGAGAAGTGGGCGATGTGGACACCGCCTTGGCTCTGATCACGTTCGACGACGGGACGGTTGGCACAGTCTCGGCCACCCGTTACAACGGCGCAGGGCATGACGTCCGCCTCGAAATCCAGGGCTCCAAGCGTTCCCTCATGGTTGGCCTGGACGACAAGACAGCCATGGAGTCAGCCGAGGCCGGGATCGCCTTCCCGTCCGGAGAACCCCACAAGACCTTCGCCGAACGCTTCGATCAGGCCTATCGCTCGGAAATGGCGGCCTTCGTTGAACTGGTCCTGGGCCAACGGGACAACCCGTGCACCCCGGAGGACGCCGTCGCGGCTTCCCGGGTGGCGGATGCCGCGCAGGAGTCGCTGGCAAGCGGAGTTCCCGTCAGAGTGGCGCTAGTGGGGGCGAAGGCGAGTTAGGCGATTACAGGTCCCAACTAGCTCGCAGTTGTTGTCGTTTTGACGGCCCAGAACGACAACAACTGCTTGGGCCCACGCCGCCAGGGTTCCCTGGCCGAGCTTGCGAGGCGAGGGTGGCGGTGGGGATTGGGTGTGCGGACTCCTTAGGCGCCGAACGGCAATCGGGGGTCGATGTCTTGTCCGTCCCAGCCCTGCCGCACCCACCCGTGGTGGGGGTCGTCGCTGATGAGCCATTCGCGCACGGGTCCCGGGCCGGCCATGACGTTCAGGTAGTACAAGTCATAGCCGGGAGCTGCCATGGCGGGGCCGTGCCAGCCGTAGGGAACAAGAACGACGTCGCCCGTGCGGACTTCCGCGGCCACGTCGATCGGGCGCTCATCGGAGGCGTAGACGCGCTGGTAGCCGATCGCGTCTGCATCTGCGGGGGCGCCGGAGCCATCCGCCACGCGGGTCTCGAAGTAGTAGATCTCCTCGAGTTGCGTTTCGCCGTCCTTTTCCTCGTCATGCTTGTGCGGGGGATAGGAAGACCAATTGCCCGCGGGGGTCAGCACTTCGCAGACGATGAATCGGTCCGCCTCGAGGGCGGCTGGGGTGCCGAAGTTGTGGACCTGGCGCGAACAGTTGCCTGCTCCACGCAACTCCACCGGGGTTTCCGCGGCGGTCACGAGCCTGGTGGGGTACGAGGCGTTGGCGGGGGCGGTCGCGACGGCGACGCGGCCGCCGTCGGGCGAACTGATGGTGACGGCAGCGTTCGTGCCGGAATACAGGACATCGCTAGGGCCATGGAAAACCGACGCCCGCCCCGCAAGGGGATACTCGACGTCGTCGACCGTCACCGTAAAGGCGCCGTTGAGCGGCACAATGATCCGCTCTTCAGCTGCGGCGGGGAGCTCGACGGCGGCGCCCGCGGCGAGCGTGGCGACCTTGAGCCCGGTGTGGGCCCAACCGTCCACGGTCAAGGCGGAATCGGAAGTTCCGAGCGAGATGTCCCAATCGCCGTCGTTGGCGGTTCCCAGTGGATAGACCCAGTTGGCCATGAAGTTATGTCCTTGCGTTAGCGCTGTACGAGTGTCATTTCAAAGCTGTAGGAATCGGCCCGGTAGACGTGGTGGCCGGTCTCCACCATGCGTCCGGTGTCGTCGACGGCGGTGCGTTCCATGGTGACCAAAGCCGAGCCGACTTCCGCCTCCAAGAGCGGCGCCTGGTAGTCGTTGGCGATCATGGCGCCGATCCGCTGCGAAGCGAGGCGGAAGTTGACGCCGCCGCGACGGAGGATGGCGTAGAGGCCTTCCTCGGCGAGCATGGCCTCGTCCATGGTCGCGATGTCGTCGCGGACCCAGTTCTCCATGAGCGCCAGCGGCTTGCCGCCCACTTTGCGGAGGCGGGTGAAGTGGTAGACCTTGGAGCCGGCCGGAAGCTGGAGGGCTGTCAGCGTGGCGGCGTCGGCCTCCATGTGCGAGAAGCTGAGGACCTGCGTTGTGGGCTTCTTGCCGTTGTTGGTCAGGTCGTCGTAGAGGCTGGAGAGTTCCAGGGGCCGGCGGACCTGGCTTGACACCACCTGCGTGCCGACGCCGCGCTTGCGGACCAACAGGCCCGAGCGGACAAGTTCGTCCATGGCCTTGCGCATGGTAGGCCGCGACAGGTTGAGCTGGGCGGCGAGGTCTATCTCGTTGTCCAAGCGGCTGCCGGGCTCCAGGACTCCGCTGTGGATGGCGGCCTCGATGCCCTGGACCACCTGGTGGTACAAAGGCACAGGGGAAGAACGGTCGATAGTGAGGCCAAGTTGATTCGCCATTGCATGCTCCCTCGCATTCCGGGACTGTCCCGGAAGTCACAAGCATGTCCGCTCATGTTCGCTTGATAGGACATACTGCTTTACTGATGATAGCAGGAGCATTGTGCGGGTCAAGGGTGCCGGAGGCACGTTTATTGAGCCGTTTCAGGTCTCTTGTTTGGGACATGTCCAGACATCAGGACCAGACCTCGCGCCCTCAGCGGCGGGTGCGCCTTTCGGCGTCGGGGCCTTCAGCGGCGAGCGCGCCTTCAGCGGCGGCGTCGGGCGCTGGTGCGTTGACGGACGTAGCCGACGGCGGCAAGCACGGCGCCCAGTCCCTCGGCGACTGCGCTGAGGGTCTTCTCGAAAAACCATACGGGCTCGTACATGGACGGGAGCGGACCGATGGCAGGTATGTCGACATAGCGGTAGAGGAGGACCGCTATGAAGGCGCTTCCAGCGACGACCACCGCGGCGGCGTAGGCTGGCCGACTGCCGCGGACCAGGACATACAGGGCGACGAGAATTGCGACCGCGCCCTCAAGGCGGAACAGATTGCCTTCCCCGATTCCGCCGGGGGCACCCAATTGGTAGCCGGAGGCGAGATCGAAGTGCACCAGAGCGTCGATGACCAGGGCTGCCGCCACAAGCAGTCGCAACAGGATGTCCTTGGGCCTGCGGCTCATCGGCTTGCGGCGGGCCGCTTCACGAGTGCTCATTTCGCTGTCCTCATTTCGCACACGCTCACTTCACGACCAGCGTTCCGTGCATGTTGGAGTGGTACGCGCAGTGATAGGGGTAGCTGCCCGGCGTGGTGGGCGCGGTGAACTGGGCTGTCCCGCCCCCGCCGTCGACGGCGGCGTCGAAGGCCTTTCCGTCGTCCGAGGTGACAGTGTGGGCCTGGGCGTCCTCGTTCTTGACGGTGATTTTGGCGCCCGGGCTGACCGAGACGGGTCCTTGATAGCCGAAGTCCTTGATGGTGATGGTGAGCGATTGGGAGGTCCCGGACGGCGGAGCAGTCGACGACGCGGCGGAAGGCGGGCTCGAAGACGCGCCCTGATAGCCGGTTCCGGACGCCCCGCAACCGTTCACGCCGATCAGGGCGGCCGCTCCTACGACGGCCATCAAGGCCTTGGCGTTGTTCCTCATGATTCGTTCCCCGCTCCTCGTGTCCGGTGGCGAGAACGTGTTTGCCACATTGATGAGACGAATTCCGGAGCCGTCAGGTTCACGGGAGCGGGAAATTGATTCCGGCGGGCGGAGGCTGCCGTCTCCATCACCCCACGGGACGCAGCGTCCTGCAGACCTCCACGAAAGCCTTGAACGGGGCGAGTCGTTCCTCGTCGGGCAGCTGCGAGGCCTCGGGATGCCATTGCACGGATGCCACCCAGCGCTGCGGGTCCTCGAGGGCCTCCACGGTCCCGTCCTCCGCGACCGCCGTGACCACCAAGCCATCGCCTACCCGCGCCACGGCTTGGTGATGTCCCGAAGCAATCCGCACCGAGTTCCGTGAGCCATAGAGGCGAGCGACCTTTGAATGCGGTGAAAGTTCGACGTCGTGCCACGCCCAGGCACTTAGCTCACCTTCCGCCGGGGTCAGGCCGTTATGCTCCACCAGTGAGGGATGCATGTCCTGGATGAGCGTCCCGCCGTAGACCACGTTGAGGAGCTGGTGGCCGCGGCAGATGCCGAGGGTGGGTAAACCGGCGTCGAGCGATCCACGGGCGACCGCCAGGTCCAATCGATCCTGGTCAGGGTTGACGTCGTAGCAGGCTTCAGTCGCTTCTTCGCCGTAGAGTCGCGGATCCAGGTCACCGCCGCCGGGCAGCAGGACCCCGTTGAGGGAACGGAGCTCGGCGGCCAGCTGGCCGGCTTCGTCGGTGAAGGAGGCGTCCAGCAGTACGGGCTCCGCGCCGGCGTCGCGCACCAGTTCGACGATGAAGTCGAAGAGTTCATTCGCCTCTCCCACGCGGGCATCCGCGTCTTCGGAGCTGCTGAGGCGGACGGGAATACCGATCCGGGGCCGGACGCTGCTCTGCTGTTCGGAAGTCTGCATGCTCCATGATGCACTGGCCGGGCGACTCCTGCGCAACGGGAACCGCGGGCTTACGCTGATGCCATGAATCCGTCCCGCGCCCTGACTCCCAGTCCCCGCACGCTCGACATTGAGAGCGTGGCCCATTTCGACAGGCTTCTGAGCTCCGGTGCCGTGACGATGCACGGATGGCACGCCCAGTCGCTGGACCTGCGGGGCCGACGGGCGGACCTACAGCGGCTGGATCCTCAAGGCGCCATCTTTCTGGGGTGCACCTTCGATGACGGGGTCGAGGACTCGCTGCGCAGCCGCGGCGCACTCATCTTTCCCAAGCTGCGCGGAGTACCGTTCAACCCGTACCGGGGCAGCCTCTACAGCGCCGCCGAACTGTACGAGGACATCGACTCCACGGAGTACGAAGCCACCCTGGACGCCCAGGTCTACCACTGGAGCATCATGCCGGGGCAACGGACCAGCTTGGACGCCACCCTCGCCGCCGCGCTGCACGACCACGCCATCGGGGATGCCTTGGACGAGCTCTTGGGCAACGGGGATTTCGCGGGGAACAAGATTGTGGGAGTCATGGGCGGGCACGTCGCGCAACGCGGAACCACGGACTTCCACGACGCCGCGCGCCTGGGCAGGCTCTTGGCCTTGTCCGGCTTCACGGTGGCCACCGGGGGAGGCCCGGGCGCCATGGAAGCCGCCAATTTCGGCGCCTACTTGAGCGGCCTGCCCGACGCCGACTTCGCCGTCGCGCTGAAATCGCTCGCGGCGGTGCCGGGTTTCCGCCCCTCGGTGACGGCCTGGGCGCGGGCGGCGGCCGCCGTCGTCGGGCACCATCCGCGCGGAACGACGTCGCTGGGCATCCCCACGTGGTTCTACGGGCACGAGCCACCCAACCTCTTCGCCACCCACATCGCCAAGTACTTCGCCAACTCCATGCGCGAAGCGATCCTGCTGGAACTGTGCAACGGCGGGATCGTGTTCCTCCCGGGCTCAGCCGGCACTGTGCAGGAAATCTTCCAGGACGCGTGCGAGAACTTCTACGGCGCCCCGGAAACCGTCACGCCCATGGTGCTCGTGGGGCGCGACCACTGGGAGCACAAGTATCCCGCGTGGCCCATGTTGCAGAGCCTTGCTGCCGGGAAAGTGATGGAGGGCCGGATCTTCCTGGTGGACAGCGTCGAGGAAGCGCTCGCCGTCGTCGCGGGCTAACTGCGTGGGTTCCGCCCGGCCGGCCCAACTGACTCGCATTTGTTGTCCTTATGGCGGCTCAAAACGACAACTGCGTGGGCCCCTGCCTGAGCCTGCGAAGGCTGGGAGCCGGTGGGGACTTGCGAGGCGAGGGTCGCGGTGGGGACTACTTGGGAGTTAGCGCGGGGCGCGGCCGCCCAGGCGCGTCGTGATTTTGCGGGCTGCGTCTTGGCATGCCTCGCCGAGGCTGGCGAGCGTGTCCTGCGAGACCCGGAACTTTGGCGCTGGGATCAGGACGGAGGCCACGATGTCTCCGCGGTGGTCAAAGACGGGGGAGGCGACGCCGACTTCTTCAATTGATGTTTCGCCGAAATTGAAGGCCCAGCCCCGGGTTACGGACTCCTGCAGCCGAAGTAGGTAGGCCTCGAGTGCTTCCTCGTCGAGCCCGGGCAATGTAATGGAGCCGCTGCGGAGGAGCTTGCGGACACGGTCGGCGTCTTCGGCGGCAAGGAAGACCTGTACCGAAGAGCTGAGCGCCTCGTTGTAGCGGGCACCCAACGGTGCGAGGTGCTTGACCTGGTGTCGGCTGGCGATTTGCTCCACGCACATGGATTCGCTCCCGTTCCACACCATGAGCGCGCTCGTCTCGCCGGTCCGTTCGCTCAGTTCGCGCAGCACGGGATAGGCCACCCGGCGCTCCTCCAGTTCGGCGAGGAGCGGGCCGGCAAGGGCGATCATCCCCAGGCCGAGCCGGAAGCGGCGGGACTCGGGGTCGCGTTCCACCAGGTGTTCTTGTTCGAAGGTCGCCAGGGTCCGGGACACGGTGCTCTTGTGCAAGCCGATCCTGCCGGCGATCTCGGTGACTCCCAGCAAGGGTTCCTCGGCGGTGAAGCTGCGGAGCACGGCAATGGCGTTCTCGAGTACCGAAGCGCCTTTGGAATCGCCGTTGGCCGGGGTGTCGCTGATGGTTGTACGCGGTTCTGCACGCCGTTCTGCACGCGGTTCTGCTGGGGTCATGATGGTCACTATATGGCTCTTTTAATGGGGACATGCCCAACCTTGGCCTACAGCAATGAGCATATGGGTCATATGTCCATTGCTCGGGCGCAAGGCAGGGCATGTCCATTGGAGGTGGGTGCTAGGCGCCGATGATGTTGTATTCCGGGCCGAAGGGGAATTTGGTGATGTTCTCGGCACCGTCTTCACCGACCACCAGGATGTCGTGTTCCCGGTACCCGCCGGCACCCGCCTGGCCATCGAGGACCGTGATCATCGGCTCCATGGAGACCACCATTCCTGGCTCCAGGACCGTGTCGATGTCTTCGCGCAGCTCCAGTCCGGCTTCACGTCCGTAGTAGTGCGAGAGGACGCCGAAGGAGTGTCCGTAGCCAAAGGTGCGGTTGGCGAGCAGTCCATGCGCAACATAGATCTCGTTCAGCTCGGCCGCGATGTCCTTGCAGACTGCCCCGGGCTTGATGAGTTCCAGTCCGCGCTTGTGGACCTCCACGTTGATGTTCCACAGTTCCAGGGAGCGCGCATCGGGTTCGCCGTAGAACAGTGTCCGCTCCAGGGCCGTGTAGTAGCCCGAGGTCATGGGGAAGCAGTTCAGTGACAGGATGTCGTGTTCCTGGATCTTGCGGGTGGTTGCCCAGTTGTGGGCGCCGTCGGTGTTGATGCCGGACTGGAACCACACCCAGGTGTCGCGGATCTCGGAGTCCGGGAACGTCCGGGCTATCTCGTGGACCATGGCTTCGGTGCCGATCAGGGCGACCTCGTACTCAGTGATCCCTGCAGTGATGGCGTTGCGGATGGCCTCGCCGCCGAGGTCGCCGATCCGGGCGCCGTGCTTGATGACCTCGATTTCCTCGGAAGACTTGATCATGCGCTGGCGCATGGCGGCCTGGGCCACATCCACAAGCGTCGCGCCGGAGAAGGCGGCTTGGATCTTGTTGCGGTTGTCCAGCGGAAGGGAATCGTCCTCAACACCCAGACGGCGGACGGTGATCCCGCGGGTTCGCAGCACTTCCTGGATGCCGAAGATGTAGTTGTCCCGGCGCCAGTCGGTGTAGACAAGGTTGTCCCCGTAGCTGCGGCGCCACGGCATTCCGGCGTCGATGTTGGCGGTAACGGTGACGGTGTCCTCGGCCGTGACCACCATGGCGTAGGAACGGCCGAAGTAGGTGAACAGGAAGTCGGAGTAGTACTTGATGGAGTGGTAGCTGGTCAGGACAACGGCGTCCAGATCCTTCTCGGCCATGATCCGGCGAAGACCCGCGAGGCGTCGTTCAAACTCTGTGTCGGAGAACGTCAGGGAGACTTTCTCTCCGTTGTTGAGGACCTTGAGGCGTTCAAGCTTGGCGACATCGCTGACGGCTTCATTCTCGGTGATGGTCATGGGTGGTGTTCCTTTCAATGGGTGGGTTGTTTTCAGTCCTGCTGCAGGGGCTTCTTGGAAGTCTCTACGGCGAAGAGGACCGCGATGAGGGAAATTATGGAGGCTGCCACGAGGTACCAGCCGGGGGCCAGCTGGTTGTGGGTCAGGCCGATGAGGAGTGTTGCCATGAAAGGGGCGGTGCCGCCGAACAGGGCGTTGGAGAGATTGAAGCTGACGGCGAAGCCGCTGTAGCGGACCCTCGTGGGGAAGAGCTCGGCAAGGAAGCTGGGCAGGGTGCCGTCGTTGAGCGTGAGCATGGCGCCCAGCAGGATCTGGACCAGGACAATGACCAGGAAGTTGCCGGTGTCGAGGAGCATGAACGCGGGAACGGTCAGCACCACGAACAGCACGGAAGCCGTGATGAGCATGCGCTTCCGGCCGAACCTGTCCGAGGCGATACCCGTCAGGAAGATGAATCCGATGTAGCTGACGAGGGCAATCGTGGTGGCCAGGAACGATTCGGCCGCACCGAAATGAAGCTCCTCGGAAAGGTACGTCGGCATGTAGCTGAGGATCACGTAGAAGCCGACGGCGTTGAGCAGCACCGCGCCCGTCGCGATGATCAGCTGCTTGCGGTACGTCTTGAACATCGCGAAGGCCGGAGCCTTCACCGCGGTGTCCTTCGCGGCCATTTCTCGGAAGGCCGGGGTGTCCTCGAGCTTGGTACGGATGTAGCGGCCAATCAGGCCCATCGGGGCGGCCAGGAGGAAGGGCAAGCGCCAGCCCCATTCGCCGAGCTGCTCCGCGCTCAGTACCGTGCTGAGCAGTGCCGCCAGCAGGGAACCGAGCAGCAGGCCTGCCGCCGTGCTGGCAGGTACGACGGCGGCATAGAGTCCGCGCCGATTGGCCGGCGCGTATTCCACCAGGAAGGCTGAGGCACCTGCGTATTCGCCGGCGGCCGAGAAGCCCTGGACAACCCGGACGAGCAGCAGGAGGACCGGCGCCATGACGCCGATGGTGTTGTAGCCGGGGATGAGGGCGATGCAGAACGTAGCCACGGACATGAGCACGATCGAGAGGGAGAGCGCTTGTTTGCGTCCGAGCCGGTCACCGATGTGGCCCCAGATGAATCCGCCCAATGGACGGACAAAGAAGGAGACGGCGAAGACGCCAAACGTTGCCAGCAGTGCGGTCTGCCGGTCCGATGCGGGGAAGAAGACGGTCGAGATGATCCCGGCAAGGTAGCCGTAGACGGCGTAGTCGAACCATTCGACGAAGTTGCCGATGAAGCTTGCAGTGATAACGCGGCGGCGGGTGTCTTTGCTGACTGTGTGGCTAGCCGTTGGCTTTGACGGGCCGCCCGGGGTGGCTGCCGCATCGGGAAGGTCGCCGGACCCGCCTTTGGATCCGGGACTGGCGTTTCCCTGGATTGCTGCCACGGAGGATGTTTCGTTTTTCATGAATCCACCAAGAACTTTTTGGGTTGCATTCAACGCAACGCTGTTGCATCAGAATAGATGTGTTGTGCATCACCGTCAAGAGTCTTCACTCGCCACCCAACTGACTCGCACTTGTTGTCGTTTTGAGGGCGCTAAACGACAACAAGTGCGAGTCGGTCGGGGGAGGGTGGGGGAAGTGGGGTGCGTTAGTCGCAACATAGTTGCGTTGAGTGGTGCGAAAGGGGCAGGGCCCGCCCGGTAAAGGAAAAAAGAAGCTCCCCGGATCGCAAGGATCCGGGGAGCTTCAGGGGGGGAGAGGGGTTCAGGGACTATTTGAGCCAGGCTGCCACCACATCGGGGTGGGCATCCACCCATTTCTTGGCGGCGGCGTCCGGCTTCATGCCGCCCTGGATATCCGTTGCGACCGAGTCCTGGTCGGCGTTGGTCCACGAGAAGGCCTTGAGCAGTTTCGCTGCGGGAGAACCGCTGTCCGCAAACTTCTTGGCCATCACTTTGTTCAGTTTGTAGTCGGGGTAGTCACAGGCGACCTTCTCGGCGTCGGCATCGCAGCCCGGGGTATAGGCGGGCAGGCTGACCTTCTTGAGGGGGACCTCTGAGAGGAACCATTGCGGTTCGTAGAAGTAGCCCAGCAACGGTGTCTTGTTCTTTTCGGCCGTACGGAACGACTGGATCAGAGCTGCTTCCGAGCCCGAGAAGACCACTTTGTAGTCGAGGCCAAGGTTCTTGACCAGAGCTTCGTCGTTGGTCACGAAGGCGGGGTCGCCGTCCAGGACCTGGCCTTTGCCGCCTGATTCGGAGGTGGCAAAGAGTGAGGCGTACTTGTTCAGGTTCTTGCTGTCCAGGATGTCCGGGTACTTCTGGACCATCCATGGTGGTACGTACCAGCCGATGTGCCCTTCGTTGCCCGTGGGGCCTGCGTCCACAGCCACTTTTTGGTCCGTGATGTACTGCTTCGTGAGGTCCGCGTGACCCCAGTTCTCGAGGATGACATCGACTTCACCGGAACCAAAGCCCTGCCAGGAGATCTGCTCCGACAGGTCCTTCTGGACTACTGTGCAACCGAGTTTGTTTTGGGCTACGTAGCTGTAGACGGCCGCATTTGCCGTGTAACCGACCCACGCGTTGAGGGCGACATTGACGGTTCCGCAGGGCGTATCAGAGGAGCCTGCGGCTGCCGCTTGGTTCACGGAAGCGCCTCCGCAGCCAGCTAGCAAGAGGGCTGCAGTAACGGTTCCGGCAAGGACGGGAATTGTTCGTTTCAAAAGCTGTCTTGTTCTACTCATGGTTGGGGTCTCCTTGTTGGGGCGGTGAACGGGGAGGACTAGTGCGCGCTCGATTTTGCTGAGCGGATTTTGCGGACCGGGTCGGCTGCCGCAGCTTGGGTGATGCGGTCCAGCAGGATGCCGAGGAAGACGATGGCCAGGCCGGCGGCGAGGCCCTTGCCGAACAGCGAGCTCTGGACAAAGCCGGCGACGACGTCGTACCCCAGGCCGCCTGCACCGACCAGTGCTCCGACGACTACCATGGCCAAGACGTAGATCAAGCCTTGGTTTGCGGCGAGGGCCAGGGATTTCCTGGCCATGGGGAGCTGGACCTTGGTGATGACCTGCCAAGGGGTTGACCCGCTGGATACCGCAGCCTCCATGACGGTGGGGGAGATCGCTGCGATGCCGTCGGCCGTGATCTTGATGGCCACAGGCGCTGCATAGATAATTCCGGCGACGATGGCCGTGAACCTCGTTGCGCCGAAAAGGCCTAGGAACGGAACCAAGTAGACGAAGGCAGGCATGGTCTGGCCCGCATCCAGCATGGGCCGCATGATCTGGTCCACCTTGTTGGACCTTCCCATCGCCACACCGAAGATGATGCCCAGCACCATGACCACGGCCGTGGCAACAAGGGTGCTGGCCAGGGTGACCATGGCATCGCTCCACAGGCCGAGGTAAATGATCGCGGCCAGGCATGAGGCGGTGACCAGTGCCAGCTTCCAACCACCGAGTGCGTAAGCCGCCACGAGGACAACCGCGACGAGGAGGTAGAAAGGGGTGTCGGCCAGAAGGGATTGGAACGGGTTGAGGATTCCGTTGGTCAGGGCCTCGCGGAACGACACCGTAAACAGGGAGAGATTTGTCTGCAGCCATGCGCTGGCAGCGCCGACTCCGCTGACGATGTCCGGGCCAAAGTTGAGGTTCTTCGGAAAGGCTGCGGCCCAGAGCATCGTCCGGGAAAGCTGGACCATGACAAGGACAACAACGAGGCTAACAGCGAGCAGGATATACCTGCTCCTGCGCGATATCCGGCGCTTGCGGGCTGCCCCGGGTTCGGCCCGGCGGCTGGCGGCCGTGGTGACCCGGTCCAGCACAATGGCCAAGAGGACGATCGACAGGCCGGCGTTGACTGCTGTACCGACGTCGAGCGATTGCAAGGCACGCACAACCACTTGGCCCAGCCCCGGCGCCGCGATCAGCGCCGCGATGGTGACCATGGACAAAGCAGCCATGGTGCTTTGGTTGATCCCCATCACGATGGTGCGCCGTGCCAGGGGGAGTTGCAGGGTGAGAAGCCGCTGAAACCCTGTGGTGCCCAAGGAGTCGGAGGCTTCCCGGGTGTTCTCCGGGATGTTCCGGATTCCGTGTGCCGTCAGTCGGATGAGCGGAGGCACCGCGTAGATCACCGTGGCGATGACCGCGGAGGCAGGGCCGATCAGGAAGATGAGGGCCAAAGGAGCCAGATAGACGAACGTGGGGAGGATTTGCATGAAGTCGAGGACCGGAGTGATCACTTGGGAAACCCGGCCCGAGATCCCGGCCAAGACTCCGAGCGGGATGCCGATCAGCAGGCTGAACAGCACGGCTGTGAGGACGAGGGCGAAGGTGTAAGCCGCTTCGGTAAACAGCCCCTGGAGGCCGAAGAACGTGAATGCGGCGGCCGTCAGCAATCCCACCCGGGCATTGCCGACCGCAAAGGCGATCCAGCTGAGCAGGCCGACAGTTCCCAGCCAGCCGATTTCCGGTAGGCGAAGCCCGGTAGAGCTGGCGGCAAAAGTGCTGGTGAAAAGGTTTGCGACTGAATCGACGGCGGAGCGGAAGGGAGTAAAGACGTACTGGAAAACGGGATTGTCCGCTCGGTTCGATGCGACCCAGGCATTGAATTGGTTGAGCGAACGGTGCAGGTCAGTCAATTCCGATGCCGGCAGAGTAAGGGTCGATGTGCCGTGCAGGAACAAGAACCCGAGGAGCCAGAGGACTCCGGCGGCACCCAGGAGTACTGCTCGGCGACTCAGCCGCTTGCGCGGCGGGCGGAGGGCGTTGGCGCTGGTCTGAACCGGGGCCCGGTCACGAACGAGAGTGGACATCATGCCGCTACTTCCGTGCTGCGGATGACCGACAAGATGCTATCGCGGTCGATCTGGCCGGTGATCCTGCCGGAGTCTTCCACGAGCACGGGACACGATGAGTTCATGACGGTGGGAATGGCGTCGCGGATGATCGTGCCGGCGCTCAGGACGGGAGCATCCCCGGGAGTGCCCAAAGCTACCGGATTGGTGATCCATTTGAGCGTCAGGACATCCGCGCGGGGTACTTCGGAGACGAAGTCGGCAATGTACTTGTCCGCTGGCGATCCGACAAGGTCATCGCCGGTGCCGCACTGGACTGTCTCGCCGTTCCGCATGATCAGGATGCGGTCCCCGAGTTTGAGCGCTTCGGATAGGTCGTGGGTAACGAACACCATCGTCTTGCCCATCTCTTTGTGCAGCCGGATGACTTCCGCCTGCATATCGCGCCGGATGAGCGGGTCCAGGGCCGAGAACGGCTCGTCGAAGAGGATGGTGTCCGGATCGCCCGCCAAGGCGCGGCCAAGCCCAACACGCTGCTGCATTCCGCCGGAAAGCTGATCGGGGAAATGCTGCTCGTAGCCCTTGAGGCCTACCAGTTCGATGATTTCGCGGGATTTGGCGTAACGCTCATTTTTTGACGCCCCACGGATCTGCAATCCGTAGGAGACGTTGTCCAGCACGGTGCGGTGCGGGAGGAGGCCGAAGTGCTGGAAGACCATGGACATCTTCCTCCGGCGCAGTTCCCGAAGTTCGGTGGTTCCCGCGTCCAACACGTCTTTTCCGTCGACCAGGACGGAACCCGACGTCGGTTCGATCAGCCGGGTGAGGCACCGGATCAGGGTGGATTTTCCTGATCCGGACAGGCCCATGACGACGAACACCTCGCCCTTGGCGACGTCGAAGTTCATGTCCCGCACGGCAGCATTGCAGCCGGTGCGTTCAAGCAATTCGCCTGAGCTCAAGCTCGATAGTTCCGGATTCTTAGGGATCTTTTCACCTCCGGGTCCGAAGACCTTCCAGAGGTTGCGCACTGATATGTCAGGACTGCTCATTGCTGTACTCCTGCCTGCGGCGGCTCGAACCAGTGGCTGGGCCCGGGGCTGATGTTTTGCCAGATGTGTTTTGTTTCTCGGTATTCGGCCAAGCCAGCGAGCCCCAATTCGCGGCCATTGCCTGACTGTCCAAAGCCGCCCCATTCGGCTTGCGGAACGTACGGGTGGTAGTCGTTGATCCAGACCGTCCCGTGACGCAGCGCTTCGGAGACCCGCTGGGCCTTCGAGGCGTCTGCCGTCCACACGGCACCGGCCAGTCCGTAGACGGTGTCGTTCGCCAGCCGGACGGCCTCTTCCTCGGTGGTGAACGTTTCCACCGTCATGACGGGGCCAAAGGATTCCTCCTGGACCACGCGCATCGAGGTCTTGCACCCGTCCAACACGGTGGGCGGGTAGAAACTGCCACGGCCCAGTTCCGGGGTGTCCGGAATGAAGCCGCCGCACAGCAGCCGCGCGCCCTCCGCAACTCCGGCCTGCACGTAGGCATGGACCTTGTCCCGGTGGGCCGTGGAGATCAGCGGGCCGGTCTGGGCCTCCTGGTCGAAGGGGCCGCCCAGCCGGATCTGGCGTGCACGGCGGACCACTTCGGCCACAAACTCCTCGTGAATGGACTCTTCGACAATGAGCCGCGCCCCGGCCGAGCAGACCTGGCCCGAGTTCAGGAAGACGGCAGTCAAGGCGTTGTCGATCGCGGCCTCCCGGTCAGCGTCGGCAAAGACCACATTCGGGTTCTTGCCTCCGAGCTCGAGGGCCACGCGCTTGACCGTCTGCGCCGCGGCCACCATGATCCGCTTGCCGGTTTCCAGCCCGCCCGTGAAGGAGACCAGATCGACCCGCGGATCCGAACTGAGCACAGCCCCGACCTCCGGTCCCGTTCCCGTCACGAGGTTCGCGACGCCGTCGGGCACGCCTGCTTCCCGCAGGGTGTCCATGAGGAGGATGGACGTCGAAGGCGTCAACTCACTGGGCTTGAGGACAAAGGTGTTCCCGGCCAACAGCGCCGGTGCAACTTTCCACGAAGCCTGCAGGAGCGGATAGTTCCACGGCGTGATGAGGCCGCAGACGCCCACGGGTGCATGGACGACCCGACTGATGGCGCCAGGCCGGCCGGTATCGATCACGCGGCCCGCGTCCGTGCCTGCCACGCTGCCGTAGTAGCGGAAGCAGGCGATGACGTCGTCGATGTCGTATTCGGCTTCGACCAGGCGCTTGCCGGTGTCGAGGGCTTCGGCCGCGGCGTATGCGGCCTTGTCCCGCTGCAGCAGCCCGGCCACGCGGAGCAGGATCGCGCCGCGTTCCAGTTCCGGAGTGCGCGGCCAGAGGCCGTCGTCGAACGCCGTACGGGCGCTAGCCACCGCTGCCTCGGCATCAGCCGCCGTGCACTCTGCGACGTCGGCAACGTGCGTACCGTCCGCCGCGCAGTTGATGCTGCGGATTCCTCCGGCGGACTGCCGCCAGCCGCCGTCAACGTAGCTGCCGCGCACCGTGTGGGTCTGGGAAAGTTGTGGGCTGTTCATGCCGCTCCTTGGTTCCTTGCCGGAGTGACCTGGGGCTGGCCGTCCAGGCTTTCCAGGTTGTCCGGAACCGGGCTGCTGCCGTGCCGGTAGAACTCGGCGGCGATCGGAGCGAGGGGTTCGCGGCCCTGGATCAAGTCCGCAGCTTTCTCGGCCAGCATCATGACCGGCGCGTAGATGTTGCCGTTGGTCACGTAGGGCATTGCCGAAGCGTCAGCCACCCGCAGGCCCGAGGTACCGTGCACCCTCATGCTGAGCGGGTCCACCACGGCCATGGGATCGGTCGCCGGACCCATCTTTGCGGTGCAGGACGGGTGCAGGGCGGTTTCGGCGTCGCGGGCTACCCAGTCGAGGATTTCCTCGTCTGTCTGGACGGACGGACCGGGGGAGAGCTCACCGCCATCGAAAGGCGCCATGGCCGACTGCTCCAGGATCTGCCGGGAAATCCGGATGGCTTCGACCCACTCGCGCCGGTCCTGCTCCGTGGAAAGGTAGTTGAATTTCATGGACGGGTGGGCGGTCGGGTCCGTGGAAGTGATCTTCAGGCTGCCGCGCGCATCGGAGTACATGGGCCCGATGTGCACTTGGTAGCCATGCTTGGCGTCGGCCTTTTGGCCGTCATAACGGACGGCAACAGGCAGGAAGTGGAACATGAGGTTGGGGTAGGCCACGTCTTCGTTGGACCGCACAAAGCCGCCGCCTTCGAAGTGGTTGGTGGCCGCTGGTCCCTTGCGCCCGAACAGCCACTGCAGGCCGATCCATGGATAGCGCCACAGGCTCAGGCTCGGCTGCATGGACACCGGCTGGGTGCAGGCGTGCTGGATGTAGACCTCCAGGTGGTCCTGCAGGTTTTCGCCGACGCCGGGCAGGTCGATTACTGGCTTGATGCCGAGGGACTTGAGGTGCGTGGAGTCCCCGACGCCGGACAACTGCAGGAGCTGCGGGGTGTTGATGGCCCCTCCGCACAGGACTACTTCCTGGGCATCCACGCTGTGCTGCTTGCCATTGCGTCGATAGCTGACGCCCGTGGCCCTGACATCGGACGTTCCAATGCCGTCGAAGTTGATTTTCGAGACGAGGGCCCGGGTCCTGACCGTGAGGTTCGGCCGGTTGAGGTGCGGCCGCAAGTAGGCACGCGAGGCGGAGAGCCGCTGGCCCTTGTGGACATTGCGGTCGAAGGGACCGAAGCCCTCCTGCCGGTACCCGTTGACATCGTTGGTCCGTGCGAATCCGGCTTGTTGGGCCGCGCGGAAGAAGGCTTGGAAGAGGGGATTGCGCGCCGGACCGCGTTCGAGGACCAGCGGTCCGTCGTGTCCGCGCAGTTCATCGTCGGGTTCCGCGGCGAGCGCGGTCTCCATGCGGTTGAAGTAGGGGAGGCAATGCGCGAAGTCCCAGGTCTCCATCCCGGCGTCGGCTCCCCAGCGTTCGTAGTCCAAGGGGTTGCCGCGCTGGAAGATCATCCCGTTGATGGAACTTGAGCCGCCCAGGACCTTGCCGCGGGTGTGGGCGATCCGGCGTCCGTGCATGTGCGGCTCAGGGTCGGATTGGTAGCGCCAGTCGTAGAACCTGTTCCCGCTGGGGAAGGTGAGCGCCGCGGGCATCTGGATGAACAGGTCCCAGGGGTAGTCGCTGCGGCCAGCCTCCAGGACCAGGACGGTCTTGGAGGGGTCCGCGCTGAGCCTGTCTGCCAGCACCGATCCGGCGCTGCCCCCACCCACGATGACGTAATCAAACTTTTCGTTGGCCATTAGTTGAACTCCTTTGAAGTGATCCCCATTGCTGTGTCGAGTAGCCAGGAGGGGCGTCAGCCCCGTAGCTTTTCCATGGTTGGATCCACGAGCGGATCGGCAGAGATGGTGGCCGGGATCCGCTTCCCGAAGTATTCGATCTCGACGGCGTCACCCTCGCCCGCTTCGGCGGGCAGCCAAGCGTAGGCGATGGGCTTCCGGACGGTGTAGCCGTAGGCGGCGCTTGTGACGTAGCCGGCGGGCTCTCCCTTGAAATAAACAGGTTCCTTGCCCAACACCACGGACGTGCCGTCGTCGACCGTCAGGCAACGCAAACGGCGGTTGATGGGCAGTTCGCGGCGGGCTTTGAGGGCCTCGGCGCCGATGTATCCTTCCTTGTCCTTGCCGACGGAGAAGCCGAGGCCCGATTGGAAGGGCTCGTGCTCGGGGGTCATGTCGGTGCCCCATAGCCGGTAGCCCTTCTCGAGGCGGAGGCTGTTGAACGCACCGCGGCCGGCCGCGATGATGCCGTGCTCCTGGCCGGCCTCGAACAAAAGGTCCCAGAGCCTTTGGCCGTTTTCCGCCGTCGTATACAGCTCCCAGCCCAACTCGCCTACGTAGGACAGCCGCATCGCGGTGACAGGGATCCCGCCGATCCGGACTTTCTTGGTGCGGAAGTACTTCAATCCGTCGTTGCTGAAATCGTCGCCGCTCACCTTGGCGATGACCTCGCGGGCCAGCGGCCCCCAAAGGCCCACGCAACACGTGGAACCGGTGATGTCCCGGACCTGGACCCACTGCGTGACGTCCTCGGCGGTCTGCTTGCGGGCTTCGGTAGTGAAGTAGGCGAAGTCGATGTTGCCGTTGGCTCCGACTTGGAAGGTGGTTTCGTCGAGGCGAGCCACCGTGATGTCGCTGCGGATGCCGCCGTCGCCGTTGAGGAGCAGGCAGTAGGTCACCGCACCCGGCTTCTTGTCGACCTTCCCGGCGCTGAGGCGCTGCAAGAGGGCTTCGGCGCCCGGGCCGGAAACCTCCAGCCGCTTGAGCGGCGTCATGTCATAGAGCGCGACGGCGGTGCGCGTCTTCCACGCTTCGGCAGCGGAAATGGGGGAGTGGAACATGGCGGCCCACGGTTCGCGTTCAGGTGCGCGCCATTCTTCCGGGAGCACCTCCAGCAAGCCGCGGTTTGCCTCGAACCAGTGCGGGCGCTCCCAACCCTGGGCTTCGAGGAAGAACGCCCCGAGCTCCTTCTGCCGGGCATTGAATGGGCTCACGCGCAGTTCGCGGGGCGAGACGCGTGGCTGTAGCGGGTGCAGGACATCGTAGATCTCTACGAAGTTCTGCTGGGAGGTTTCGCTGACGTAGCTCTCCGCGGTCTGGATCTCTTCGAAGCGGGAGACTTCGCATTCGTGGAGCGGAATCCGGGATTGGCCCTCGATCAAGAGCTCGGCCACTGCCCTGGCCACGCCGGCGGAGTGCGTCACCCACACGGCCTCGGCAACGAAGAACCCCTCAACCTGCTTGGACTCGCCCACCAGGGGACCGCCGTCCGGGGTGAAGGAGAAGATGCCGTTGAAGCCATCCGCAATCCCCGCGCCGGCAAGTGCCGGAAGGAGTTCCTTGGAGTCCTCCCAACTCGGCAGGAAGTCCTCTTCGGTAAACGCCAGTCGGGACGGCATCCGGTGCTCGGACATGTCCGCCGCAGCAACCTCGGGCAGCTCCCGGAGGTCCACGGGCATGGGCTTGTGGGCGTAGGAGCCAATGCCCATCCGGTCCCCGTGCTCGCGGTAGTAGAGGTCTTTGTCCTGGTGGCGAAGGATGGGCATCCACGCGCCGTTGGCGGGATCAAGCAGCCGCGAGGCATCGTTCCGGCCCACGAGCTCCGGTACGGACGTGGTCTTGACGTATTGGTGGGCCAGCGGGAGGAGTGGCACGGACATGCCCACCATCGCGCCGATCTTGGGTCCCCAGAACCCGGCGCAGGAAACTACGATGTCTGCAGGGATCACACCGTCGGGCGTTTCGACCCCCGTGACTTTGCCGCCCGTCTGTTCAATGCCGGTGACGGGAGTGGAACCGCGGAACGTGACGCCTGCGGCGCTCGCCTTGGCGATGAGCAGGCCGACGGTGCGGGCTGCGGACGCCAGGCCGTCGGAGGGGACGTAGAGTCCGCCGAGTACTTTCTCCTGATCGAGCAGCGGGTAGTGCTTGGCGCACTCGTCCGGATCGATGAGCCGGCCTTCCACACCCCACGACGCCGCGTAGCCCAGCTTGCGCTTGAGGTCCTCCAGGCGCCCTGGCGTGGTGGCCACCTCGAGACCGCCCACCTGGTTGAAGCAGGAGACGCCGGAATCGCTGAGGGAGAGCAGCTTGTCCACGGTGTAGGACGCGAATTCGGTCATGGCCTTGGAGGCGTTGGTCTGGAACACGAGGCCGGGGGCGTGCGAGGTTGATCCACCCGCCAACTTCAACGGGCCCTGCTCGACCACGGTGATATTGGTCCAGCCGCGGGTGGACAGCTCATCCGCAAGATTGGCGCCGACGATGCCGGCTCCGATAATGACGACGCGGGGTGATGTGGACATGCGTGTTGCTCCTGAGGTAAGTCGTATGGAGGTTTGGGGCTCGCCGGAAGCTAGACGTGGCCGTCGACGGTCAACCCGGGCGGCAGATTGGGCTCGTCCTCGGATTCCTTGACCATGATCTGGCCGTCCACTACCAGGACTTCGTGGACCCTGACGGGCAGCTTGGCCGGAGGCGCATCGGCGGCTCCCGTGCGGAGATTGAACCTTGAAGCATGGAGGGGGCACTCCACCCAGCAGTCCTCCACCCAGCCGTCGGCGAGGGAGGCGTCTTGGTGCGTGCAGGTGTCGTCGAGGGCAAAGAGTTCGCCCTCTTCGGTGTGGAATACGGCAATCGGCGGAGACGTCTCGAGTCGAATCGCGTCCCCGGGAGCCAACGAGCTAAGCGGACAAGCACTGTGCATCTCACGAACCTCTTTCACCGGATTGGTCGAAAACCTGGGGGCGGTTGTTTCATGATCAACGAAGATCACAATACGCAACAGAGTGATGGACCTCACAGGGGCTTGTCAAGAGGTGGAAATTACTCCGCAGATTGCTTGACACGCGATGTGAAGGCCGTCACACTGTTTCGCATAACGAAGTTCGTTGCGTAATGCGCAATAAAATTTCGAACGGCTCAACGAGGAGGAAGCCATGGAGACATTGGCGATCGTGGGCGCATCATTGGCTGGACTTTCCGCCGCCCGCGCTGCCCGCGCGCAGGGTTTTTGTGGCCGGCTGCTCATCATTGGAGATGAGCAGCAGCGGCCCTATGACCGACCGCCCCTGTCCAAGGAGTTCCTGGCAGGAAAGATCGGCATCAAGCACTTGATGTTGGAAGCGGAAGAGGCGGGAATGGCAGATCCCCTGCAGGCTGAATGGCTGTTGGGGTCGCCTGCGAAGAGCTTTGACGCGGCCAGCAGGACCATCACCCTTGGTAACGGACGCACGGTGGTGGCTGACGGCGTCGTGATCGCCACCGGAGCTTCGGCCCGCACCCTGCCCGAACTTGCGGGCCTATCCAATGTCTTTACGCTGCGGACTCTTGAGGATGCGCAGGACCTGGCTCCGGAACTCGTTCCGGGCGGCCGCCTGCTGGTGGTTGGCGCAGGCTTCATCGGCGCGGAGGTGGCGTCAACGGCCAAGGGCCTGGGAATGGACGTGACCATTATCTGCAAGAGCCCGATCCCGCTGAGCGCTCCGATCGGTTCGGAGATGGCTGCCGTCATGGCCACGCTCCACGGGATCAATGGAGTGGAACTGATTTGTGACACGGGAATCGACTCGTATTACAGCTACGAAGGAAATGTGACCGGTGTCCGGCTCAGCGACGGACAGTACCGTTCCGCCGACGTCGTACTTCTCGGAATCGGTGCGGTCCCCAACGTCGGGTGGCTGGCCGGTTCGGGGCTGGAGCTCGACGACGGCGTCACGTGCGATTCGATGGGACGGACAAACGTCCCCGGCGTGGTTGCCGTGGGAGACTGCGCGGCCTGGTACGACGAATGCAGCGGGCAGCACCATCGCGTGGAGCATTGGAGCGGTGCCCAGGAACGTGCCGCCCTTGCCGTGACAGGGCTCTTGGATCACTCAGCCGCACCCCAACCGCTCAACCTGCCGTACTTCTGGTCGGACCAGTACGGAGTAACGCTCCAGTTCGCCGGCCATGCGCGGGACGCGGAGCGCGTCGAAATTGAGGCAGGGCAGCTCGAGGACCACAGCTTCCTGGCCGTGTACTACCGGGGCGAGGAACCAGTGGGCGTTCTAGGTGTGAACCAGCCGCGTCTGTTCACCCGTTGGCGCCGGCAACTCAACGCCCGCAATGCCCCGCCCGTCCTGGCAACCCCATAGACATTCCGAGCCTCAACCACGTTCATCACTGAATAGGAGTCAGCATGACCACTGAAGTTGTTTCCCCCAGCCTGATCCCCACTCTCCCCGGCCACACTTATGTCAGTGAAGACATCTTCCGTGCCGAGCAGGAACACATCTTCGAACAAATGTGGTTCTGCGCCGTGCGGACCGCGGACCTGGAAAAGGCCGGCTCGTTCAAAACCGTGCAGATCGGCCGTGAGAGCGTACTCATCAACCGCACCCGCAAGGGAGAGATCCGCGCGTTCTACAACATCTGCCGGCACCGCGGCGTGAAGCTGTGCATGGAGGAGTCCGGCGAGGCCAACCGCTCGTTCCAGTGCCCGTACCACGCCTGGACCTACGATCTTGAGGGAAAGCTCATCGCGGCCCCGAACCTCACCAAGATGCCGGATATCGATCGAAACGAATACGGGCTGGTCAAGGTCCACGTCCGGGAATACATGGGCTACGTTTGGGTCAGCCTCGCGGATGAGCCACCGTCGTTCGAGGAAGACGTCATGGGTGCGATCGAGGAGCGCCTCGGGGATCTGCGGGCTGTTGACGACTATGACATCGCGAACCTGAGCCTTGGCCGGCGCATCAAGTACGACGTCAAGGCCAACTGGAAGCTCATCATCGAAAACTTCATGGAGTGCTACCACTGCGCGACGATCCACCCCGAACTCACCGAAGTCCTGCCCGAGTTCGCCGACGGCCTGGCGGCGCAGTATTTTGTGGGCCACGGCGCCGAGTTCGGTGACGACATCAAGGGCTTCACGATTGACGGTTCCGAAGGCCTGGATCGGATTCCCGGCGTCGGCGACGACCAGGACCGCCGCTACTACGCAGTGACCATCAAGCCGAATGTTTTCGTCAACCTTGTTCCGGACCACGTCATCATCCACCGCATGTTCCCGTTGGCCGCCGACCACACGATCGTCGAATGCGACTGGCTGTACCTGCCCAGCGTGGTGGAATCCGGCAAGGACGTGAGCGCTTCGGTGGAGCTCTTCCACCGGGTCAACGAGCAGGACTTCGACGCCTGCGAACGCTGCCAGCCGGCCATGGGATCCAAGATCTACGCAAAGGGCGGCGTCCTGGTACCGAGCGAGCACCACATTGAGGCGTTCCACAGCTGGGTCACGAGCAAGATCGCCGACGTCCCCGCCGACAGCTAGACGGAGGAATGTCTGTCGCCGTAACGAGTAACCAGGAACCTAGGAAAAGGAACGCAAGCCAATGGTTCATAAAGTAAAAGCTGTCATCGCCAAGGAAAAGAACGCCCCCGTCACGCTGGAGACCATCCTGGTGCCGGATCCCGGTCCGGGCGAGGCGCTCGTGGACATCCTCACCTGCGGCGTCTGCCACACCGACCTGCACTACAAGCAGGGCGGTATCACCGATGATTTCCCCATCCTGCTCGGCCACGAGGCCACAGGCGTGGTCAGCGCGGTCGGCCCGGACGTCACCGACGTGGCGCCGGGGGACCGGGTGATCCTGAACTGGCGGGCCGTGTGCGGCCACTGCAGGGCGTGCGCCAAGGGGCAGCCGCAGTACTGCTTCAACACGCACAACGCCACCCAGAAGATGACCCTGGAGGACGGCACGGAACTCACTCCGGCCCTGGGGATCGGCGCCTTCGCGGAGAAGACACTCGTGGCCGCGGGGCAGTGCACCAAAGTGGACGACGACGTCGATCCGGCCGCCGTCGGGCTGCTCGGCTGCGGTGTGATGGCAGGCATCGGTGCCGCTATCAACACCGGTGAGGTCAAGCGGGGCGAGTCCGTGGCCGTGATCGGTTGCGGCGGCGTCGGCATCGCCGCCATTGCCGGGGCAAAGCTCGCCGGCGCCACGACGATCATCGCCGTGGACATCGACGCCAACAAAATCGGGATGGCTATGTCCCTGGGAGCCACGCACGGCGTGAACTCCAGCCAGGAAGACCCCGTCGAGGCCATCCGGGCCCTGACCGGCGGCAACGGCGCGGATGTGGTGATTGACGCCGTCGGGCGCCCGGAGACCTACAAGCAAGCCTTCTACGCGCGCGACCTCGCGGGCCGCGTGGTGCTGGTGGGCGTCCCGACGCCGGACATGAAGCTTGAGCTGCCCTTGCTGGATGTCTTCGGCCGCGGTGGTTCGCTGAAGTCCTCCTGGTACGGGGACTGCCTGCCTTCCCGCGACTTCCCGATGCTGGTGGCGCACTACAAGCAGGGCAACCTTGACTTGGACGCGTTCGTGTCCGAACGGATCACCATCGACCAGGTGGAAGAGGCGTTCGCCAAGATGCACGAGGGCAAAGTGCTCCGTTCGGTGGTGGAAATCGGATGACTGTCGCCATTGAAAACCTCGTCACCTCGGGCACGTTTTCGCTCGACGGGGGTACGTGGGACGTGGACAACAACGTCTGGATTGTCGGCAACGACGACGAATGCGTGATCATCGATTCGCCGCACGACGCAACGGCGATCATCAATCAGGTACGCGGGCGGAAGGTGCGCGCCATCCTCCTCACCCATGCGCACAACGATCACATCGGAGCAGCGCTCGACGTCGCGAAGGCCGTGAACGCCCCGATCCACCTGCACCCCGCAGACATGGTCCTGTGGGAGCAGGTGTACCCGGACGCCCGGCCGGACCGCTACATTTCAGACGGCGACATCTTCGAAGTGGCGGGCACGGCCCTGCACGCCATCCACACGCCGGGCCACTCACCGGGTTCCACCTGCTTCTACCTGGAAAGCGAAGGCACGGTGTTCACTGGCGACACCCTCTTCAACGGCGGCCCGGGAGCAACCGGAAGGTCGCACAGCGACCACCCGACCATCCTGGCCTCGATCCGGGAACGCCTCCTGACGCTTCCGCTGGAAACCGTGGTCCGGACCGGCCACGGCGACAACACGACCATCAAAGCCGAGGGCGAAAACCTCGCCCAGGCAGCGCTGGATCGTCAGGCCGACGGCGCTTAGGCGCCGCTGGCTGCTGTGTAACCCATCTTGACGCTGATTGAATACCCGGCTTGCTTGAGCGCATCAAGCAAGCCGGGTATTTTTTCCGGCTCGAAACGGAAGGCCGGTCCGGAAAGACTGATGGCTCCGATCACCGTGCCGCTGTGGTTGCGGATCGGAACGGCGACGGCGTTGAGTCCGCGCTCGAGTTCTTCATACGTGGCGGCGTACCCGGCCTCTGAAATGACCGGCATTTGCTGTTCCAGCTCGTCGCGGTCGGTGATGGTCTGCGGCGTGTATCGTGCCTGACCGGATTCCCTGAGAACGCGGTCACGCGTCGCAGGCGGCAGCGCGGCAAGCATGACCTTGCCGCTGGACGTGGCGTGGAGCGGGGTGAGCCCGCCGATCCAGTCCTGCGTGCCAAGCGTGTTGGGGCCAATGGCCTGGTCCACATTGACCGCGAAATTTGACCTCAGCACGGCCAGGTTGGCGGTCTCGGCGAACTTCTCCGCCAGGGCTTCGAGATCTTCCCGGGCCTCCTTTACCAAGCTGAGGCGGGCCGGAATAGCGCTGGCCAGGCGCAGGATGTTGAATCCGAGTTGGTATTTTCCGCGCTCGTGGTTCTGCTGAACCATGCCACGGGCGTCCAGGGCGCTCAGCAGTCGCGAAGCCGTTGACTTGTGGACGCCCATTTCCTCAGCGATCTCACTCACGCCGGCATCGCCGCTGCGGGCGATGATTTCGAGCACGGTGATGGCCCGGTCCACGGACTGCACACCCGCGTGGTGCGCGCCGGCCGGATCGGAATCGGGGTCGTTGGCAAGACTTGCATCAGCGTCCATGTGGTTCATCGTCTCAAACGCGGTCAAGTGTGCGGCCTCTCTGCGCTGCGTGTCCTGGGATGCTGCCGTCTATCGGGAATTGCATGGCTATATGATCGGGCGGTATGGCACTTCGACTTGTTCAGGTGAATTTCAAGGCCCGTGATGACGCGTCTCTCGGCCGGTTTTGGGCGGAGGCGCTCGGCTGGGATATTTCCAGCGAGGGGCCCGGTGTGACCAACGTTGAACCTGTGGGATTCGCCTGGCCGGACCCCGCGGCCGTTTGCGTCGATGTGGTCACGGTCCCGGACCCGGAGACGGTGAGGTACCGCGCGCACCTGGATCTCGCCACCGCCTCTGCGGCCGATCAGGCGGAGCTGGTGGCGCGCTTGGTGAAGCTCGGCGCGACGCCCGCCGACATTGGCCAGGGTGATGTGCCGTGGACGGTCCTGGCCGACCCGGAGGGCAACCTGTTCTGCGTGCTGGAGCCTCGGCCGATCTATCGGGACACTGGGCCGATCGCCGCGGTGGTGGTCAACTGTGCGGATCCACGGGCCATGGCCCGGTTCTGGAGCGGGGCGACTGACTGGACCCTGCACGAAGTGACCGACGATTTTGCGAGCCTGCGTTCAGCCAAAGGTGTCGGGCCCTATCTCGAGTTCGTTCGCACGCCCGACGCGAATGCCGTGTGCGGCCGGGCCCATCTCGACCTGAGGCCGTACCCCGGCGACGATCAAGCCGCGGAGGTGGCCCGGCTGCGGGCCCTGGGCGCCACAGACGCCGACGTCGGCCAGGGCGATGTGCCATGGGTGTGCCTCGCCGACACGGAGGGCAACGAGTTCTGCGTCCTCACCCCCGGCTGACGCAGCCTATGTTTGAAGTTGTTTTTGGTTTGGCTTTGGCGAGGATTTCCTCGGGTGTCTTGATCACCCGCACACTTAGGGTTCGATGTGCTTCTCCTCAATACCACTCAAATATGGGCGATTCGCCACTCATTTTGATTCGGAAGACCAGTCAGTGCAGTTTTCCCTTGTTAGCGTTTGCGATGAAGGCCCCCGTCGCGCCCTAAATCTTTCACGTCGAAGCAGGATAATGAGGGCGCGGCTCTGATTTCGGCCGCCAAGGAAGAGCGCGACAGCGCCGGCCGCCATCCAGGAGCGCCTGCGTGGGATGGTGACCTTGCCGGGTTGAGCCCGGCCGGCCTGGAAGCGCACGACAAGGGATTGCAGGCTCACATCGCAAACCTGACAGTGCTCTATCAAGTGCTCGATGGTTGGCGGGTGCGGACGTCGCAGGAGCGCAGCGTTGAAGGTTTCGAGAAGTGGGTGGCACGCCTTGCAGTCGTCCGGAACGAACGCCACCGGCGCGAGAACCAGATTGGATTCAGCGAATACATGAGCCTATTTGGCACCCCTGCCTTTGACGAGCCGTGGAGCAATGACAAGCCATGAGGGGCACCGAGGCGAACTATGTAGCCGGTCTTGCCATGCGCTGGGCCAGAACCGATTCCATGGAGCAGTGGGTCAATTCGGCCCCCGAAGGTGGGCGAACGCCGCTTGACGAGACCATTCTCGAGTATCTGGGCAGCCACAACCCGTTCCCTGACGAGACCGCCGTTGAAGTTTTGCGGGGCGATGGGTCCACCTGGGAGCAGGCTGTCATCGTTGAAAGCGTCGGTGTGGACGAGTGGACCGTGGAGTACGAGGACGGCGAGAAAGCATGGCGCGACCATCACGAGCTACGGCCGACGGCCGCCAACTAACGGCAAGCTCCACGTGTCCCATGGGATTCGTTCACGCCTCCGTTGGCCAGGTGTGTGTCAGCTCAGACGATCGCTCACTTTGAGGAGATACACAATGAGCGACCCCATCCTTGCGAAAAGGTAGTCATATGCTTCCGGGGGCACTGTGTGTGCCGGTTTCATGATGACGGATCATGAAGTCGTTGCCCACATCGGTGAGTGCGAGCATTTCATTGCTTGTCACCTCGCGGAACGCCTCATTTTTGATGTTGCCCAGCAGGACGTTGGCACTCTGCTTTTTGTTGCCTTGCACGTCAATTGTCTTCAGACGCGTGAAGCCATCCCACAGTTTATCTAGCGCCAGACCTCGCTCCTTCTCTTTCCGCGAGAGGAAGAGTTCTTTGGCGTGCAGCAGCAGCCCGTCCAGTTCGGCGTCGCCACTTGCTGGCCTCAGCTGTTCGAGGACCTGCTGGACGGCAGGGGTTCCTGTTCTGATGATTTGTAGCTGGCGGGACAGCTCATACATCGTCCCTCCACGGTGAAAGATGTTGTTCACTTCCTAGTCTGGACGACGCAGATTCGCTCTCCCGGGAGGCCAGGGAGCCTGCACCGTCCGACCTTGAAGCAGCACGGGCCTGGGCCATGGCGAACGATCCCGAGTACGCGGCCGGCGTGGCATCCGAGAAGGATCGTCTGGACCGTGAGCTTGTGGAGCGGTGGAAGGGCTCCGGGGATCCCGACAAGGCCGCGCGGGCTGCCGACGTCCGGCAGGACGCCAAGCAGCGCGAGGCAGCCGGGGACAAGGCGGCAGCCAGGGCCGGTGCCGCCTACGACCGGGCCGCCCAGCTGGAGGCCGACGCCGCACGGATGCGCGCTGCAGGCGCCCCCGAGAAGGCGGTGGCGGCCAAGCAGTTCGGGGAGGCCCAGCAGAAATTTCCCATCTCCCACGCCGCGGCCGGCGGCGGGAAGGCTGTCGGCAAGGTCAAGGTCAACGCCGTTCAGCAGTCCCGCGCCCAGGGCAAGCACATCACCCAGGGCCGGTAAGTAAATTCGCTTCGGCCACCGGCATGAAGCGGCAGTCCGCACATCAGCGCCGGCGCAACCCGGCATTGTAGATCCGGACGCAGGAAGGCCCGGCACCAGAGGGTGCCGGGCCTTCGCCGTGCGGAGATCTCGGTCAGGCTATGCCAAGGAAGACCAGTAGTGCCCGCTCGACCGCGACCAGTTCCGTTGCCGTCAGGTGCCCCACCCGCTTGTGTGCGTTGGCCAGGGGCACGGTGGTCAGTTTGTCGATCATGAACTGGCTTTTCTGGGTCAGGCCGGTCCGCTCGGACGGCTCCACCGGGATCCGCAGCAGCGGTGCATCTTTCAGAGTGTAGGTCAGGGGGATTACCGTCACGGAGCCCACGTCATCGAACCGGTCATCCTGGATGACCAGCGCCGGGCGGGGTTTGGAGGCGTATCCGCCGCCGGCCACCGTCCAGATCTCGCCCCTCACTCCTCATCCCAGGACACGGAAACCGCGTCGATCCACTCGTGAATGTCCTCGTGCCGGTCGGACTCCGCCACAATGGCGCTCTGCCGCTTCGCCTCCTCCGCGAAGGACTTGGAGCGGGTGTCCGGGACCCACACCTGAATCGGCCGGAAGCCTGCCTCGCGCATCCGGCGCCTGTGCTCACTGACTCGATCCTTCACACTCATACCCCCATTGTTTCATGTAACACGCGTGGGTGGTAGAGCGAGATTCGGACGGCGGGACTCGTAGGGTTCCGACAGGCCGGCCGCTGCGTCGACCAGGACGCCGGCGGAACCGACTTTCCCGGAATCACGCGGTTCTTCCGCTCTGGACCGAAAATGGCGGTTGTAGGGGTCCCACAACGCACCGGAGCCCAGCACCTGGGGTGCTGGGCTCCGTTATCCGGCAGCGAGGGAACTGCCAGTCTGTGCGGCCTCAGGTCTTGGTGGCCCTTGCGATCTGTGCACGCATCAGCGGGTTCCCTCGGTGAGCTGTGACCCCTTGGCCCGGCGGGTGATTTCCCACGAACGGTCTGCAGGCCTTTGGAGGCTGCGGTAGAAGATCTGCTCTCCGGGTTCGTTCGACACGGCTACGTCATTCGGGTAGAAGATCCGCAGTGTGCTGAGGGCGACTCGGGGGTTGAGGGACAGACGCCCGAGATCCGGCGCTAAGCACTGAATGCCCGGTGTGTTGGGGTGTTAGTGATTTCATGGCGTCTGTCCCTCAACCCCCTTAAGCCCACTTGTGGGTACCGGCCTCGTCTGGTGCCCCTCGTCGCGACTCGCTGAAGGAGGATGCGCACTTCGGTCGGCCTTCGGTAGCGGCTTGTTCGGGCGTATTTGTCAGGCCTCGGAAGTGTGCCGGTAGGTGACCATGGCGAATGTGCTTCCTACAAAGGCTCCTGTGATGCCCGCGACTGCCCAGGGATTCCCTGTCTGAACAAGGTTGGAGAGGGCAAAGGCCATTCCGCCCGAAGTGACCAGGGCCACGACACCCGTGACAGTTGCGCGCGTCTTGCGGGTCGCTTCCTCGGCCACTGCCAACCTGGCAACGATCACTCCGGTGGCAACTACAACCCCAAGGATCACCAGCGCAGGCATTTCAAAAACGAATAGGTTGAACAGGTCCTAGAGAAGAAATACGGGATTGAAACGAGGCAAGGTGTAACTGAGATGGAGTGCAAAGGCTCCGACCGCGCCCGAAACGGCGCCCAGGCAGACAAACCTGCACCATAGCTTGCCAGTGCGCCACCATCCTGGTCGCGTACTACTTTTCGCCATATTTCATTACCGCCTTTATTAGGTTTTCCTTCTGGGTATTCCATGAAATTCTCTGGAACCCCGCCACATTGACGCCATCGGCGACCAGCATGTCCACCCTGTCGTCAGGGAATCAACAACCACGTCGGTCCCGCTCTGGGCCGCCTGCGTCCTGGCCACGCTTTCCGTGAGCGGGCCCAGGATTCCAGTGCCTACAGCGGCCGGCGAAACCGAACCGGCCCAGGCCGGGCCTGGCGCCCCCAGAAGACCCGCAACGACAGACAAACCGCAAAAAGCGCGCAACAGCAAGGAAGGACGAGATCCCACGGGACCACTTTCACGAGAAGGAAGTGCGCGGGATCCCCCAAAAAAATAGACCGTTCCCCCAAAGCACGGAAAGCTGAGAGAAAACTACATGCTGCCTATGCAGATTCGCAATAGGCGAAGAACTCTATCGCTTTATGACGACAGCAGACACATAATCCGGTCTCCCTTCACGATGACGCCAGCGAAGATCCGTCTCGCGATGTCTGCCATGGGCCAGCCCGAGACCCATATCGGGAAACTCCCAAAGAGCTCGGCGTCTTCCGGCAGACCCTCTACCGGTATGTCTCACTCGCCGGCGAGCTCCGCCCTCAAGCCCCACGAATACTCAAACACGCCAACGTTTAGCCCTTGCCGCGGAAAATGGACTCCAACGTGCCGGAGAATCGCCGAAGTCCTCTTCCTTACGACACAATAAAATCCGTTTTCTGCAGCGCCCCCTTAAGCCGTCCAACTCGTCGGCTGGTCCCGAGCCACCCCTCTACCAACACCAAAAGCCCGGATCAACAACGCCAACCCAGCGAAAAGTAGAGCGACTGGCACCTTATGACACGCTCAGGAGGACTGGGCCCTTAGCGCCGGATCTCGGGCGTCTGTCCCTCACCCCCCGACTCCGGGACCCGGCACCTGGAATCCCTGCTTCCGGTAGAAGTCTCCTAGGTCCTCCGTCGCGGTGTACTGCCCGTAGAGCAGGTCACGGCCACTTCTGGTGTAGGCCTCAACCACTCGCTGGAGCAGAGCCCGGGCAACTCCACGGCCGCGGTAATCGGGCCGCACCGCGATCCCGTGCAGCTTCGTCAGGAACATGAACCCAGCAAGCGCCGCCCGGATCTCGGCATCGGGAGCGTTCTGCATGGCTGTCTCCATGATGTGTTCGGCCGGGCCGGCGTGGACACAGCCCACGACCTCGCCGGAACCATTTTCAGCGACCAGAAGCATTAAGAACTCGGTGTATCTGTTCTTTCGATTACCGAAAAGGAACATCGATGAGGCCTTCGTGAGGCGGGTCGTCGACCACGCCCATGACAGTTTCACGATTGGGACCAAATGAATATCAAAAGGATCCTGGCCTGTCTGGCCATGGCTGCGCTCCTAGCCGCTTCAAAAGCGATACGCGCCATGGCTGACGTCGATGCCAACGCGGGAGACGCTCAGGCGAGAGTGGAAAACGCACCCAAGGAAGCTGCGAAGGCTGAGGCCGTGGCTCGCAAGGTCTTTGAGTCCGACGATCCCCCTGCTCAGCTTGGCACTCTGGCTTCCGGCGGCTGGAACACTTCGTCCTGGGTGATAGGAACGAATGCCTTCGGAGGGTGGCTTTACAAGCTGACCGTTAGTGGCGGATGGTGTGGCAACGGTTCGTCAGCAACACGTTCCTGGTTCAACAGCACGTGGGGTGAGACGTTTGCAATCGGATGGCGCGACAATGGCCAGGTCTCCAGCCACGCAATCATCTCGGGCGGCTCGGGAGATGACCAATCATGCAGCCCTTGGTAAGGAAGCGCTCAGGTGTTGCGCTCTCCAGATTTTTCCTGCTGGGAGCGGCCATCTTGTTGATTTTGCCGCTCTATCCGTTCACGGCTATCTCTGCTGTCCTGTCAGGATCTGCCCTCTTTCTTGCAGCCAGAGAAACGCCGAGCCGGAACCGCACCGTCACCATCGCCGCGGCCGTTGTGCTGCTCGGAATGGTAATCCTCTTGACGCTCCTGAGCCTGCAGACAGGAACACTTGGCCCCCACAGCGGCGAGGTCTCAAAAGTATAGCTCCCGCTGTTCATCGCTCTCAGGCGCGCACGACGGCGACACGCCCCGGAAAGGACACGCCGTCGTTGTTAATTCCTTCGATCCGGCTGATGCGTCGATCGCCAAAAGCCGTTCCTTCTTGGGCGCCGTCGTGCCACACTTGATGCACTATCGAGTGACTGGGGGGATCCGGGTCAGGAGATTGGTATGTGTGTTCTGATGCACCCCCGCACTTCGGGCCGCCAACTGGTGGTGAGCGAACCATGATTATCGGTTGGGCTTACTTCATGGCGGGAGTAATGACAGTTGATGGGCTCTTGCTGGGGTTGCTGTTGCTGAACGTAAAGTGGCCCAAACACTGGAAGCGAAACGGCTAAGCCGCGGTACCTGCCAGACCTAGAGCACCTTGCGGATCGACTCTTCGAAACTCACCACGTGGTGCAGGGCGAGCGCAGACGCGCGGTCCGCATCGCCGTCGGCGATTGCAGTGAGCAGTTCTGCGTGCTCTGCGACGTGGCCCGTCACTGAAGGCATCTTGTCCAGCATGTGGCACCAGATGCGGGTTGCCAGGTTGTCGTAGCGGATCAGCACGTCCTCGAGGTGCGGATTGGCCGCTGCCCTGTAGATGAGCCGGTGCACCTGGATGTCGTAGCGCATGAGTTCCTGCTGGCCGGCGTCGTGTGCCTCCAGGCCGCTGATGGCTGCGGCGACCTCGCGCAGCTCTTCCCTCAGCTTCGGGCTGGCCATGCGGGCAGCCCGCCGTGACGCCAAAGGCTCAAGCAGCTCCCGGATTTCGGAGACGTTCGCGAGTTGGGTGATGTCGACGCCGGTGGCGAAGGTTCCCCGACGGGGATACGACACCACAAGGTGGTCGCTTTCCAGCCGCTTGATGGCCTCGCGCACGGGTGTCCGCCCGATGCCGAGTTCCGCGGCGATCTGCCCGTCGTTGATGGGGTCTCCGGGTTTGATGTCCAGCATGATGAGCCGGTCGCGTAGGAGCAGGTAGGCGTTTTCCGCCAAGGACGTTCCCTGCGTGCCCGTGTCCGGTGCTTCCAGTGCAGTGCTCATGTGCCTCTCCCGTTTGCCACAATTCCAAGTCTGGCGGATCGGTTGCCGCCGGGCTGTTGACGGCTGTGTGATCTTCAACATACTATGGCAATAGTTCTAATATATCAGTTGCTGATTAGTCAGTAAATATAAGTATCTCAAAAGGAGACCACGATGGTTGAACCGCTGATCCGCTCGCTCGCCCAGGCGGACCCGGAGGTTGAACAGGCGATCGCCCAGGAACTCATCCGCCAGCAGTCCACGCTGGAAATGATCGCCTCCGAAAACTTCGCCCCTGCAGCCGTCATGCAGGCACAGGGCTCGGTCCTGACCAACAAGTACGCGGAAGGCTACCCGGGCAAGCGCTACTACGGTGGCTGCGAGCATGTCGACGTCATCGAGCAGCTGGCCATCGATCGCGTCAAGGCCCTCTTCGGCGCGGAAGCCGCAAATGTCCAGCCGCACTCCGGCGCCCAGGCCAACGCCGCGGCCATGTTCGCGCTCCTCGAGCCGGGGGACACCATCATGGGCCTCGACCTGGCACACGGTGGCCACCTGACCCACGGCATGCGGATCAACTTCTCCGGCAAGCTGTACAACGTAATCCCGTACCACGTCAGCGAATCCGACCTCCGGGTGGATATGGCAGAAGTGGAAGCCCTCGCCCTGGAACACCGCCCGAAGCTGATTGTTGCCGGCTGGTCCGCCTACTCGCGCCACCTGGATTTCGCCGAATTCCGCCGCATCGCCGACCTCGTGGGCGCCTACCTCATGGTGGACATGGCCCACTTCGCCGGCCTCGTCGCAGCGGGACTGCACCCCAACCCGGTGCCGTATGCCGACGTCGTGACCACCACAACCCACAAGACACTCGGCGGCCCGCGCGGCGGGGTCATCCTGTCGAAGGAACAATACGCACGCAAGATCAACAGCGCGGTTTTCCCCGGCCAGCAAGGCGGCCCGCTGGAGCACGTGATCGCGGCCAAGGCTGTGGCCTTCAAGATGGCGGCAGAGCCTGAATTCCAGGAACGCCAAGCACGGGTGCTGGAAGGCGCCAAGCTCCTGGCCGAACGATTCCTGAAGGACGACGTGGCCGCAGCAGGGATCTCGGTGGTCAACGGAGGCACCGACGTCCACTTGGTCCTCGTTGACCTGCGCCACTCGGAACTGGACGGCCAGCAGGCCGAGGACACCTTGCACCGCATCGGCATCACCGTGAACCGCAACGCCGTCCCGTTCGACCCCCGGCCGCCGATGGTTTCCTCCGGACTCCGCATCGGCACCCCGGCGCTCGCCGCCCGCGGCTTCGGTGCCAAGGAATTCGCGGAGGTCGCGGACATCATCGCGACGGCGTTGATCGCCGCAGCAAGCAGCGGCACCTTGGGCGACCAGGCCGCCGTCGAACTCCGTGCGCGGGTTACCGCACTCGCCGAGCAATTTCCGCTTTACCCGCATCTTTCCCAAAGCGGTAGCGACAACGACGCCGCTGCCACCGAACTTGAGGCAGAAATGATTGGAGCAGCCCAGTGAGCGCAGACCAACTCCCCGAACACCCGGATTTCCTGTGGCGTAACCCGGAGCCCAAGGCTTCCTACGATGCCGTGATCGTGGGTGGTGGCGGCCACGGCCTGGCCACCGCGTACTTCCTGGCCAAGAACCACGGCATGACCAACATCGCCGTCCTGGAAAAGGGCTGGCTGGCCGGCGGCAACATGGCGCGCAACACCACCATCATCCGTTCCAACTACCTGTGGGACGAGAGCGCTGCCATCTACGAGCACGCCCTGAAGCTCTGGGAGATCCTGCCCGAGGAACTTGAATACGACTTCCTCTTCAGCCAGCGCGGCGTCATGAACCTCGCCCACACCCTCGGCGACGTCCGCGAAAGCATCCGCCGCGTCGGCGCGAACAAGCTCAATGGGGTCGACGCCGAATGGCTGGACCCGCAGCAAGTCAAGGAACTCTGCCCCATCCTGAACATCAGCGACAACATCCGCTACCCGGTCATGGGCGCCACATACCAGCCACGGGCCGGCATCGCGAAGCACGACCACGTAGCCTGGGCCTTCGCCCGAAAGTGCGATGAACTCGGCGTGGACATCATCCAGAACTGCGAAGTGACGGGCTTCCTCAAGGACGGCAACCGCGTGGTGGGCGTCCAGACCAACCAGGGAACCATCCACACCGAAAAGGTTGGCCTCGCCGCCGCCGGCCACAGCTCCGTCCTCGCCGAAATGGCCGGCTTCCGCCTCCCGATCCAGTCCCACCCCCTCCAGGCGTTGGTGTCGGAGCTGCATGAACCCGTCCACCCCACGGTGGTCATGTCCAACCACGTGCATGTATACGTTTCCCAAGCACACAAGGGCGAACTGGTCATGGGCGCGGGCGTCGACTCCTACAACGGCTATGGCCAGCGCGGCTCCTTCCACGTGATCGAGCACCAGATGGCTGCCGCCGTGGAACTCTTCCCGATCTTCGCCCGGGCCCACGTGCTCCGGACGTGGGGCGGAATCGTGGACACCACTATGGACGCCTCGCCGATCGTCGGTACCACCCCGGTGGAGAACATGTTCGTCAACTGCGGTTGGGGAACCGGTGGCTTCAAGGGCACGCCGGCTGCCGGCCTGACCTTCGCACACACCATCGCCACGGGTACGCCGCACGAGCTCAACAAGCCGTTTTCGCTGGAACGCTTCGAGACCGGTGCCCTGATCGACGAACACGGCGCCGCCGCCGTCGCCCACTAGCCGCAGCCCCACTAGCCGCAGCCCTTTAGGAGACCAACCATGCTGCTCATCAGCTGCCCCAATTGCGGGCCACGAGACGAAACAGAATTCCACTACGGCGGCCAGGCCCACGTGGCCTATCCGGAAAACCCGGACGCACTGACCGACCGCCAGTGGGCCGAGTACTTGTTCTACCGCGACAACACGAAAGGCGCCTTCGCCGAACGCTGGGTGCACAGCACGGGTTGCCGCCAATGGTTCAACATGCTCCGTGACACCGTCAGCTACGACATCCAGGCCATCTACAAAATGGGCCAACCGCGACCTGACATGGAACGCGCCGATGTGAACACCTCAGCAGCCACCACCCCGGAAGGAGCAACCAAGTGACCCCGCAGAACGCCCGCCTCGCCACCGGCGGCCGCATCGACCGCAGCATCTCCTGGCGCTTCACAGTGGACGGCCAGGAATTCACCGGCCATCCCGGCGACACTGTTGCTTCCGCACTGCTGGCCAACGGCCGCATCAACGCAGGCAACTCGCTCTATGAGGATCGGCCCCGCGGCATCATGTCCGCCGGCGTGGAAGAATCCAACGCCCTGGTCAAGGTGGCTGCCCGCTTCCCCGGCCATGTCGCAGAGTCGATGCTTCCCGCGACCACCGTGTCCCTCGTGGATGGGCTCAACGTTGAGTTCCTTAACGGCCTCGGCAAGCTCGATCCCAACGAGGACCGCGCCGAGTACGACAAGAAATACGTCCACACCGACGTCCTGGTAGTTGGCGGCGGTGTTTCCGGCCTCGCGGCTGCCCGCGAAGCGGTCCGCACCGGTGCCCGGGTCATCGTGATCGATGACCAGCCCGAACTCGGCGGCTCGCTGCTTTCCGGCGCCACCGCCCCGGAACTCGCCGAGGTCATCGAAGGCAAGCCGGCCCTGGAATGGATCGCCGACGTCGAGGCGGAGCTCGTTTCCGCGGCGGAATGCACCGTCCTCAACCGCACCACCGCGTTCGGCTCCTACGACGCGAACTATGTGATCGCGGCACAGAACCGTACGGACCACCTCGGCAGTCCGGCCGCCGACTGCGTCTCCCGCCAGCGTATTTGGCACATCCGTGCCAAGCAGGTGGTCCTGGCCCCCGGCGCCCACGAGCGTCCGCTCGTTTTCGAGAACAACGACCGGCCGGGCATCATGCTGGCCTCGGCGGTCCGTAGCTACCTCAACCGTTACGCAGTCGCCGCCGGGCGGCGGGTCGTCATCGGCACCACCAACGATTCGGCTTACTTGTTGGCCGCGGATCTGCTGGCCGCTGGTGTCAAGGTCGCCGCCGTCGTTGACGCCCGCCCGAAGCTCAGCGACAAAGCTGCCTCCGCCGTCGAAAGCGGCATCCGCGTCCTCGTCGGCAGCGCCGTCGCCGATACCTCCGGAGCGGGGGAGAACGGCCGGATTGACGGCGTCACCATCCGCAGCCTCAACGACGACGGCGAAGTCACCTCGGGCGTCGAACGGATCGCTTGCGATCTGCTGGCGGTTTCCGGTGGCTGGAGTCCCGTGGTCCACCTCCACAGCCAGCGCCAAGGGAAGTTGCGTTGGGACGACGAGCTGGCAGGATTCGTGCCGAGCTCCGTGGTCAGGGACCAGCAGGTTGTCGGCTCCGGCCGCGGCAGCTACGAGCTCGGGGATTGCCTGAGCGAAGGCGCATCCGCGGGTGCCGCGGCCGCGACCGCCGCAGGATTCAGCACCGAGACGGTGCCCGCGCCGGTCTCCGAGCCGAAGGCCTCCGCCCCCACCCGCCAGTTGTGGCTCGTGCCGGGCCAGAGCGGAAATGCGGGGGAGTGGCACCACCACTTCGTCGACTTCCAGCGCGACCAGTCCGTGGCCGACGTGCTCCGTTCCACAGGGGCCGGCATGCGCTCGGTGGAACACATCAAGCGGTACACCTCCATCAGCACCGCCAACGACCAAGGCAAGACGTCCGGCGTCAACGCCATCGGCGTGATCGCGGCGGCCCTCAAGCAGGCTGGCGAGGCCTCCGCCGGAGGCAGTCGCGGAATCGGTGACATCGGAACCACGACGTACCGTGCCCCGTTCACGCCGGTGGCCTTCGCGGCATTGGCGGGACGCCAGCGCGGCGAGCTGTTCGATCCCGCCCGAGTGACCTCCATCCACCCCTGGCACGTCGCGCAGGGAGCGCTCTTCGAGGACGTCGGACAGTGGAAGCGCCCGTGGTACTACCCGCAAGCGGGCGAGGACATGGACGCCGCAGTGCTCCGTGAATGCGCCGCAGTCCGCGAGTCGGTGGGCTTCATGGACGCCACCACCCTCGGCAAGATCGAGATCCGCGGCAAGGATGCCGGTGAGTTCCTGAACCGCATTTACACCAACGCGTTCAAGAAGCTTGCCCCCGGCTCGGCCCGCTACGGCGTCATGTGCACCCCGGACGGCATGATCTTCGACGATGGCGTGACCTTGCGCCTCGACGAAGGCCGCTTCTTCATGACCACCACTACCGGCGGCGCCGCCAAGGTCCTTTACTGGCTCGAGGAATGGCACCAGACCGAGTGGCCGCAACTCGACGTCGTGTGCACTTCGGTGACCGAACAGTGGACCACGATTGCCGTCGTCGGGGCCAAATCCCGCGCCGTGATCGCCAAAGTCGCCCCGCAGTTGGCGGCCGACGGAGGGCTCGACGCCGAAGCATTCCCGTTCATGACGTTCCGCGAAACCACGCTGGCCTCCGGAGTCCAGGCACGGGTTTGCCGCATTTCGTTCTCCGGTGAGCTTGCCTACGAAATCAATGTTCCGTCCTGGTACGGGCTCAACACCTGGGAAGCCGTTGCTGCCGCAGGTGCCGAGTTCAACATCACCCCCTACGGTACGGAGACCATGCACGTGCTGCGTGCCGAGAAGGGCTACCCGATCGTCGGGCAGGACACGGACGGCACCGTCACCCCGCAGGACGCAGGGATGGAGTGGATCGTTTCCAAGGCCAAGGACTTCATCGGCAAGCGTTCATACAGCCGCGAAGACGCAGTCCGCACGGACCGCAAGCACTTGGTCAGCGTCCTCCCGGCGGATGGTTCGTTCCGTCTCCCGGAAGGCACCCAGCTCGTGGAAAAGGGAATTCCGGTCAACCCGGCATACGGTCCCGTGCCGATGCAGGGCTTCGTGACCTCGAGCTACCACAGTGCCGCCTTGGGCCGGTCCTTCGGCCTGGCACTGATCACCAACGGCCGCAACCGCATCGGCGAGACCCTGGTGGCCTCCGTCGGCGACCAGTTGCTGGACGTCGTTGTGGGAGAAACCGTACTTTTCGACGCTGAAGGGACCCGTAAAGATGGCTGAAACAGCAACACCCGCAAACCCCGAGACGCTCCGTGCGGCACGCCGCAGCCCGGCGTCGCACCTCGCGCCGACCTTCGAGTCCGGTTCCGTGGCCGGAACCGTGGCGCTGAAGGAAATCCCGTTCCAGACCATGGTGGGGATCCGGGTTGACAGGAATTCCGACGCCGGAGCCCGCCTCGCGTCCGTGACCGGCGGCCTGCCGGTCGCCTGCGGCGAGATCAGCGGGGATGAGAGGGCAACCACCCTCTGGCTTGGGCCGGACGAATTCTTGGTGGTCGCACCGGAATCGGCCCACGATTCCCTGGGCGGAGACCTTGTCCGCGCCCTGGTGGAGGCCCTGGGCGACGACCCGGGCCAAGTGGTGGACTTGTCCGCCAACCGCACCACCTTCGAACTGTCCGGGATCCGTGCCCGGGACGTCCTTGAAAAGGGGTGCTCGTTGGACTTGCACCCCCGCGCCTTCCGCGCCGGAACAGCCTTGGCCACGGAAATCGGCAACATCCCCGCCATGCTGTTCAAGACCGGCGAGGACAGTTTCCGGATCTTTCCACGGGCTTCGTTCGCCGACTTCCTGGGCCGCTGGCTGCTTGACAGCATGAGGGAATACGCCTCTCCTGAGGTCCCCTGATGGCACTGAGCGTTCTTGACCTGTTTTCCATTGGCATCGGGCCGTCGTCGTCGCACACGGTCGGCCCGATGCGGGCGGCAAAGCAGTTCACCGACGGCCTGGAATCCTCCGGGCAACTCGCGGCAACGGTGCGCGTCCAGGCAGAGCTCTTCGGCTCGCTGGGCGCCACCGGCCGCGGCCACGGCTCGGACAAAGCCGTGGTGCTGGGACTGCAGGGCCAATCGCCGGAAACGGTGGACACGTCCACTGCCGACGACCAGGTTGCCGCGGCCGCGCTTGACGCCGAATTGCGGATAGCCGGACATCACCGCGTGGACTTCAACTGGGACGAAGACGTGCTCCTGCACCGACGCAAATCCCTGCCTGCCCACCCCAACGGCATGACTTTCCGCGCCCTCAACCACGCAGGCACAGTGCTCAGCGAACGAAGCTACTATTCGATCGGCGGTGGCTTTGTGGTGGACGGCGATGCGTCCGGAAGCGACAAAGTAGTGGCCGACAGCACCGTGCTGCCTTATCCGTTCACTACGGCGGACGAGCTCCTGGCGATCTGCGCACGGGAGGACATGTCCATTTCCGATGTCATGCTCGCCAATGAGCTCGTGTGGCGCAGCGAGGCAGAGCTTCGCGAGCGGCTGCTACAGATCTGGGCAGTCATGCGCGAATGCGTGGACAATGGCTGCTCCGCGGAAGGAATCCTGCCGGGAGGCTTGAACGTGAGGCGACGGGCGCCGTCGTTGTTCAAGACGCTCAGGGACACCGACGCCGGACTGCAGGGCTCAAGCTCGGCAGACCCGCTGCTCGCCATGGAATGGGTGAACCTGTTCGCGCTGGCCGTGAACGAGGAAAACGCGGCCGGCGGTCGCATCGTCACTGCACCCACCAACGGAGCGGCCGGTATTGTCCCGGCTGTCCTGCACTATTACACGAAGTTCGTGGCGGGATCCGACGACGACGGCGTGGTCCGCTTCCTGCTCGCGGCGGCCGCCGTCGGGATCCTGTTCAAGATCAACGCGTCCATTTCCGGCGCCGAGGTCGGCTGCCAAGGTGAAGTGGGTTCCGCCTGTTCCATGGCCGCCGCGGGCCTGTGCGAGGTCCTCGGTGGCACTCCCGAGCAAGTGGAGAACGCCGCGGAAGTGGGTATTGAACACAATCTTGGCCTCACATGCGATCCCGTAGGCGGGTTGGTGCAGATTCCGTGCATCGAACGCAACGCGATCGCCAGCGTGAAGGCCATCAATGCCGCCCGCCTTGCCCTGCACGGCGACGGCAGCCACAAAGTGTCCCTTGATAAAGCCATCAAAACCATGCGAGAGACAGGAGCGGACATGAAAAGCAAGTACAAGGAGACCTCCCGCGGAGGCCTCGCCGTCAACGTAGTGGAGTGCTAGCCATGACTGTCACACAGAACGAACCCGCATCGCGACGTGGAGCGGCACTGCCGGTTACCACCGTTGAGCATGTCCTGACGCTCGACTGCCCGGAGACCCGGGGGATCGTGCACGCCGTTTCCGGATTCCTCCTGGAACACGGCTGCGACATCATAGACAACAAGCAATTCGATTCCCAACTGGACGGCCACTTCTTCATGCGGATCCACTTCGCATCGGAAGGTGACGAATCGACCATCGACTCGCTGCGTGATGCCTTCGCGCCTGTTGCCGAAAAGTTCGGCATGCGCTGGCAGCTGCAACGCCATGGTGCCAAGCAGCGGGTGCTGATCATGGTCTCGAAGTTCGAGCATTGCCTCAACGACCTCCTGTTCCGGGCCCGCATCGGGGAACTGCCAGTCGAGATTGTCGGGGTAGTCTCCAACCACCCGGACCACAGGCGAACAGTCGAATGGCATGGCATTCCGTTCTTCCACGTGCCCGTCACCCCGGACACCAAGGCGGCGGCCGAAGGACAACTTCTTGACCTCATCGATCGCCTGGACGTCGAGCTGGTGGTCCTGGCCCGCTACATGCAGGTCCTCAGCGACGATCTCGCGCGGAAACTGGACGGCCGCGCCATCAACATCCACCATTCGTTCCTTCCCAGCTTCAAAGGTGCCAAGCCGTACCACCAGGCCTATGCGCGAGGCGTAAAGACCGTCGGTGCCACCGCGCACTACGTCAATGGCGAGTTGGACGAGGGGCCGATCATCGCCCAGCAAGTGGTGGAAGTGGACCACACCTTCGGTCCTGACGACCTGGTGGCGGCCGGCCGCGACACCGAGTGCAAAGCACTCAGCAACGCCGTCCGCTGGCACTGCGAAGGCCGCGTGATCCTGCAAGGCAACAGGACCGTAGTGCTCAAGTAGGGTTTGAACGGCCCACCAAAGGGTGGGCCGTTCAGGCGTTGCGAGCCGGGTTTTCCTCGCATAGGGTTGCAGTTGCCGGTCACCGGCAATCATTGGGGGGCGAGGTACTCGCCATTTTGAAAGGCGCGTACATTCGTGATCCGTCGGAAAGGCGGCATAATAGCCGCTTGCATTTTTGCAATCACCGTAGTCTCATCTACAGCTGTCCCGGCCCAAGCCGTTGATCCAGTCATCACCATCGATCCGACCCCTGCGTGGGCGCAGATCTACGCCAACAACCCACCGGTGCAGCTCTCGTCGTCGGCGACGACCCTTGACCTCAAACTCCCGTCGGACGCTTCCGCGGTGCTCGGCAAGAGCGTGAACAGCACACTCCATTACGGGATCTACAACGCTGAGGACAACACGGCCACGCCACTTCTTGCCGGCGACGCCGTGGCCGACTCCTCAACCCTCCACCTGTCTATCCCGATCCCGCAGGGCTTGGGGGGCCTGACCCCGGGATCCATGCAGTACTGTCATGACGCCACGGGGAATTGCGCCAACACCACCGTCCCGCCCCAGGCCTACTCCGGTTTTGTCGTAGTGGTCACGGGAACTCCTATCGCGCCGGGAAACGGCGGGATCTTCGTCCAAAGCGGCCTGACGGCCGGGGGGCCGGCCGGGTCCCCGACTGCTTCGATTGACTTTGGCCTTTCGCAGGCCCTGCCACTGACCTTCTTCATCCAGAAGGACTCCACCACCTCACTGGCTTCCTACACGGATAAGCTGATCTTCCGCAGCGTGCCAGGGTATTTCACCTCCGGACCGGACAAGACCTGGACCAACGCCTTCCCCTACGGCTACTTCTGGAAGTCGGGCACTCCCGGAACCAGTACCAACGCCCAGGTGAGCTACAGCGCCGACGGAAGCAAGGCGATCGCCACCGTGCCCACCGGCTCGATCCCTCAGGTGTGCTCCACACACCCGGAATATTTCGTCATGGGTGTCGCAGACGGCGCGATCGACGCGGCTCGCTACGCTCTCGCCAAGGTCGCCCTGGGGACCCCGCAGTGCACCCAGCGGTTCTCCGACGTCCCCGTCAGCAGCCAGTTCTACCGCGAGATCCAGTGGCTCGCGAGCCAGGGCATCACCACGGGCTACCCGGACGGAAGCTACGGGGCGTCCCTCCCCGTACACCGGGACGCGATGGCCGCCTTCCTCTATCGTCAGGCCGGCTCGCCCTCCTGGACGCCGCCCGCAACCTCACCATTCGTGGACATGGCACCCAATTCCGCGTTCTACAAGGAAGTCACGTGGCTGGCGCACTACCGCATCACCACGGGCTGGGTAGACGGCAACGGCCAGCACAGCTTCCGTCCCGGTGACAACATCAACCGGGACGCTATGGCAGCCTTCCTCTACCGCTTCAGCGGATCACCCGGCTGGACCGCCCCGGCTACGTCCCCGTTCAACGACATCACCCCGCAATCGGACTTCTACAACGAGATCACCTGGCTGGCTGCGGCCAAGGTCAGCACGGGTTACGCGGATGGAACCTTCCGGCCCTTGAGCCCGGTCAACCGTGACGCCATGGCCGCGTTCCTCCACCGCTGGCAGACCGAGTGGTACCTGGGCACCCAGTAGGGATGGTCATGCAGCCCGGAGCCGGGCCAGGCGGGTTGCCAGATGAAGCGCGACCAGCCGGCCTGTTCCCCGGGGATCCCCGCCACACAGCTCGAAAATCCGTTGGAGCCGGTGGTGCATCGACTGCCGTTCCAAGTGCAGTTCCCGTGCCGCCTGTGCCGTGTTGCACCCCGTGTCCAGCCATACGGCCAACGTCCGCATCAGCTCCGAGCGCCGCTGCTCGTCATGCTCGACGACGGCGCCGAGCTGCCGCCGCACGAATCCCTCGCGGGCGGCCTCGTCGAGGCTTGCTTCCGCCAGGCGCTCGACGGCGAAGTCCTCGGCATTCACCACGGCGTTCGCGTCTGCCGATCCGGATCGCTGGATGGTCCGCGGGATGAGCTCAAGCGTCCGGCGCGCCTCTGCCAGCGACCATGGCGCTTCGCCGATTCCCTGGGCCAGCGGACCCACGGCGATGACCGAGCCGTCGGGAACTTCCAAGGCCTGAAGCGCTTGGATGAGCGCGATGCGCGAGGCCACGGCGGTGGCGTGGGGGAGCGCGGCCAAGGCGATCAATTCGGCGCTGTCCGCATAACTCGCGCTTTGCGGAACCGCGTCATGCAGGATGTCGTCGAGCTGTGTCCGGAGTTGACCCGCCGCTGAGGAACGCACCACGACGGCGGCTACCGGCCCGCTCGCCGCGAACCCTGAGGCCGGTCCCAATTGCTGGAGACGCCATGACTGGGTACCCGAACTGATGGCCCGCATGAGCTCGATGCCGGCAAGTTCCTTGAGCCCGGGAGGCATGCGTTGCAGCAACGCCAAGCCGAGGATATCGACGCACCGCTCGCCGGCCACTCGCGCGAGGTTCGCGTCGCCGTCGTCGGGCACTTCCAACTCCAGGCGGGCCGCGAGCACGCCGCGGACGGGCACATCGACTGTGGTGACGGTGCAGGACTCAGGCTGCACGGCCGCCGTCGCGCTTCCCAAAGTGATGCCCGACGGCGAGACGAGCCTTGCGCCTGCATCCGTCCGGCTGGACAGCACGGCGAGGAGCTGATCCAGTCCGCCTCCGTGCGCGAGTTCCGCCGCCATGGCATGGCTCGTTTCGTCGCCGAACTGCAATTGCGCGACCGATTCGCTGACCAGCAGCGAATTGATGGCTTGCATGATGCCGACGAAGGGGGCCACTTTGCACAACTCGATGATGGGCAGCCCGGCCTCCTGGCCGGCGTCGAGCATGGACTCGGGTATGGCGGGCAGCTCGGGACCTGTCTCGATGGCCAGAGCGGTGATGCCGCGCGCCGCCAGTTGGCGGACGTAGTCCACCCGCCGCTCGTCCGAAGCGGTGGCGAGGGCCTGCCCCCCGCTCAGGAGCAGCTCCCCGCCCCGAAGCAACGGAGCGATGTCCAGCACTTCGCTTGAATGGACCCAACGGAGCTGGCGGGACAGGGCCTCGGGCACATCCGTCCGCAGGACTGGTTCAGCGGCTTTCAGGCTCTCGTGTTCGAAAGCGTCGGCAAGGAGCAGAGACATGACACTCCGTAACTAATTGTTGGGATCTATCGTACACATCGTATCTTGTTGCTGTGATGTGGGGCACATACATTGAAGTAGTCCCTTTCCTACACGGAGGATCCCCCAATGCACGAGAACCTATCCACTGCGACGCCTGGGGCTGCAACGGCGCAGACCGACGTCGAACAGAACCTGCAGTCCATTCCCGAATCAGCGCGTACCCGCAGCGTAGCGGGCCAATTCTGGATCTGGGCAGGCGCAAACCTTGCCCCCATCAACTGGGTCCTCGGGGCCCTCGGCGTCCAGCTTGGACTGGGCTTTGCCGATACCGTCACCGTCCTGGTGGTGGGAAACCTGATCGGCATGGCGCTCTTTGGCCTGTTTGTCCTCCTAGGGCAGCGGACGGGTGCTACCGGCATGGTCCTGGCCCGGGCCGTCTTCGGCCGCCGCGGCAACTACCTCCCGAGCGCCATCCAGGCACTCCTCGGAATCGGCTGGTGCGCCGTCAACACCTGGATCATCCTGGACCTCGTGATGGCACTCCTCGGCAAGCTCGGCATGGTCGACCCGGAGCAGCCCAACGTGGGCCCCAAGATCCTGGTGGCCTTCCTGATCATGTCCGCCCAGGTCACCATTGCCTGGTTCGGCTACAAGGCGATCGCTGCTTTCGAAAAGTGGACCGTCCCGCCCACCATCGTGGTGTTGATCGCCATGTCCGCCGTGGCCTGGTTCGGCATGAACATCGATTGGGGCTACGCGGGCCCTCCCGGTGCTGTCCTTGAAGGCGGGGCGCGAATCGCGGCGATGACCACCGTGATGACTGTCATCGGCATCGGTTGGGGGATCACCTGGTTCACCTACGCGGCGGACTATTCACGCTTCGTCAGCAAGTCCGTCCCCAAGCACAAGGTTTACCTTGCCTCAGTATTCGGCCAGTTCCTCCCGGTAGTGTGGCTCGGCATCCTGGGCGCCAGCCTGGCAACGAAGAGCGGCACGGCCGATCCTGGGCACCTCATCGTCGACAACTTCGGCGTCCTGGCCATCCCGGTGCTCTTCCTGGTGTTGCACGGTCCCATCGCGACGAACATCCTGAACATCTACACTTTTTCGGTGGCTGCCCAGGCACTGGATATCAAGGCCAAGCGTCGTTCCTTGAACCTCTTCGTCGGGCTCCTGGCCTTGGTCGGCGTCGTGTTCTTCATCCTGCAGGAGGATTTCGCGTCAACACTGAGCACGTGGCTCGGCGGGCTCGTGGCGTGGGTAGCCGCGTGGGGAGGCATCATGCTGGTGCACTACTTCTGGGTGGACAAGCGTAGTCCCGTGGCAGTCGAGCGACTCTTCGATCCCGTGGGCACCCGGCGGCTTCCTGCATTCAACTGGGCCGGGCTCACCGCGCTCTTGGTGGGCATCTTTGCCACGTGGCTGTTCATGTACGGCGTCCTGCCGATCATGCAAGGCCCCATCGCCACGGCCATGGGCGGGATCGACTTGTCCTGGCTGGCCGGTGGACTTGTTGCCGCCGCGGTCTATGGCGCTTTGGGCCCCCGGGTCCATGCCCGATACCTCCCGCTGGCATCCGCGGCCGCGACGTCGCACCCCCTTGCGGAAGACGCCGTCGCCAATCTGGTCAACGACTGAAAGGACACCCGATGACCACCAACGCTTTCCCCGACGAGGCACACTCGATCACTTGGCCCGAAGGCTTCAGGGCCGCGGCGTCCTTCACGTTCGACGTCGACGCCGAATCCTGCACCATCGCGCACGATCCCACGAGCACCCGGCGCATGTCCCTCATGAGCCACCAGTCCTACGGCCCTAGGGTCGCTGTTCCACGGCTCCTGAAGATCCTCGAACGCCAAGAGATCCAGGGAACCTTCTTCATCCCGGGGTTCACGGCGGAAAGCTACCCGGACGTGGTGCGGCGGATCGTCGACGGCGGCCATGAAGTCGCCCACCACGGCTACCTGCACGAACCCATGCAGGGAATCGACGCCGCCACCGAGGCCAACTACCTGGACCGCGGGCTCGAAGCCCTCGCGAAGGTAGCCGGGGTCAGGCCGGTCGGTTACAGGGCGCCGTGGTGGGAGCTGAACTGGCATTCGCCGGCGCTGCTCGCGGACCGCGGTTTCCTTTACGATTCAAGCCTGCTCGACGGAGATGCTCCCTACCGCATGGCGGTCACCTCGCGTGATTCACGGGACGTTGATTCACGGGACATTGTGGAGATCCCCGTCGATTGGGCGTTGGACGATTGGGAACAATACGCGTTCTATCCGGGAGTGACAGGAAGCGGCATCATCGAGAGTCCGGCCAAGGTCTTGGAGATGTGGACCCTCGAAGCCGTGGCCCACCACGCCCAAGGCAGTTGTTTCGTCCTGACCAACCACCCGTTCATCTCCGGCCGTCCGTCCAAGGCAGTTGCCTTGGAGCAACTGATCGAACGCGTCAAGGCCATGGACGGGATGTGGGTGACCACCTTGGAGCGGATCGCAGAGCACACCAAGGCCACGGTCAACGAGATCCACAGCCACGCCCGCATCGAGGTCCCGAGCTATCCAGGCGCCGGGTCCAGCTTCAAACCTGCCCGCGTCTTACAACCCGCCCCCAACTAGGCCCGTCCCCACCCAACTAGCTCGCATTAGATGTCGTTATCAGGGCTCAAAACGACATCTAATGCGAGCTAGTTGGGGTGGGGCGGGGGCTAGGGGTGGGCCGGGCTACAAGTCGCTGCGGCACAGGGCGGTGTGGAGTTTGTAAAGTCCATTCAGGTCTCCCGCTGCCAAGCCATCCGGGGCGCCGATCTCCGGGTACATGAGCTGGATTGGATCGTCTACGTGGTCTAGGCCCACCACGTGGCCCAATTCGTGTTGGATCACCGCGGAGACGTAATGCGCTCCGCCGGAGATGCCCAGCAGTTCCGTGATTTGCGGGGCGTCCAGGTCCAGGCTTCCCGTCACGTAGCTTTTGGGTCCGGAGCCGAAGCTGTACATGGTGCTGCCGCCAGTGCCGATGACGGATCCAGCCAAGCCCGGAGCCGCCTCGGGAGTGGTCCAGGAAATCAGCAGGGGTGCCCAACGATCTCCGTAGAGCGCGGGCTGGTATGGCTTGCGCTTCTCGGCGGGCTTTTCCGTGCTGGCGCCGTCGTCGATGAACTTGAGGCCCGTGGCAGCAGCGATCTTGGCGATGGCGTCGGCGATGAGCCCCTCGGATCCGGCCGGGGCGAGGGCTGCGTTGACCACGTAGTGCAATGGACGGCACGGAGAGTAGCTCACGGGTGTGCCGTCGGCATTGGTGGCCAGGAACTTGTAGGAGTTGCTGGCCACAGCGGGCTTGGCGGGGGAGCCGAGCGGGTGGCCAGCCTCTTCCAGTCCAGGCGGCGGGGTATCCGGCGCGCGGGCAGCCTTTTGCTGCCCGTTCCCGGGAACCGCGTCGGGCCCGGAGCTGCTTGCCGTGGCAGGGGCGGAAGGAGCCAGATTAGGAAGCAACCCGATGATGCCCGGGTCGCCGCGGAGGAAGCCACTGACAAGCACGGAAACGGCCGCAACCACGGCCACCACCATCACGTTCCGGAACAGCGCCAGCGCGGTACTGGCGCGCTTGGGCGGCGGGCCGCCATCGTACCCGTAGTTTGAATGCACGTCTTCTCCCCAAGTCCCTGTACCGGCGCCCCGTCGGGCCGGCGCTGCTATCCGATCACAGCGCCGAAGACGAGGCCCAGCCCATACGTGGCCGCGGCCGCACCGAGTCCGATGGCGAGCTGCCGGAGGCCGCGGGTCAGGGGCGAGGTCCCGGACAACAAGCCGACGACGGCGCCAGTCGACAGAAGCGCGATGCCCACCAGCGTACCGGCCACAGCAAGCGCTGCGAAGCCCGTCATGCCGAAGATGAACGGCAGGATGGGCACGATGGCGCCCGAAGCGAAGAAGCAGAAGCTCGAGATCGCGGCGCCCCAGGCGGAGCCCACGGCCTCGTGCTCATTGACGGTTTCTTCCACTTCGGGGTGGAGGGAGAGGCTGGGATCGCAATCGCAGCTGTAGAGGCCCATGCGCTCGGCGGCCCGGTGTTCGGCGGCTTCGCGGGACATGCCCCGGGCCAGATATACCAGGACCAGCTCATTGTGCTCGATGTCCAGGGCCGGGGCTGCGGTCAGCGTGGCCTGGGTGGGGCGAGTGGCCTTGAGGAGCTCGAGTTGCGAGCGGACCGAGACATACTCGCCGGCACCCATGGACAGCGCGCCCGCCAGGAGGCCGGCGATACCGCTGAACAGGACCACGGTTGCGGGAACGCCCGTGGCCGCCATGCCCATCACGAGGGAAAGGTTGCTGACCAAGCCGTCGTTGGCGCCGAATACGGCCGCGCGGAAGGTGCCGGACAACCTATTGCGACCGCGCGTCGCCAGGCCACGGACTACTTCTTCGTGGATCTGTTCATCAGCCGCCATGGCGCGGGTTGCTGCTGGATCCTTCGTATAAGGCGAACGGCCTTCAGCCCGTTGGGCGAGGGCCAGCACGAACACGGATCCGAAGTTCCGGGCCAGGAAGCCGAGCATTTGGCTCCGGACGGAGGCTGCCTTGGGCATGCCGGCATGTTCGCCGAGGAGCTTGAGCCAGTGCGCCTCATGGCGGCCTTCGGCATCTGCGAGAGCCAACAGGATTTCGCGTTCCTCGCCATCGCGGCGCTGCGCCAGTTGACGGTACACGGCGGCCTCGGCGCGCTCGTCCGCCAAGTACTGCCGCCAGCGCTTGATGTCCGACGACGACGGGGGAGTCTTGGGGGCTGCTTCGTCTTGCGATGGACTGCTTGAGTCCGACGGATTGTCTGAATACGAGGGTTTTGTGTGCGGGTGCACCGGGACTCCTGGGTCGCTGGGGCGGGCTTCATCGCCTCATTGCGGCTCCACTCTATCGCCAATTTCCGCGGTTTTTCGGCCGGTAATCCTCACTGGACATTTTAGGCGTGCCTCAAAAACCGGGAGGCTCGCGGGAGGCCTTGACCGCCGCAGGGGGCAGTGCTGGGATGGATGGACAGGGTCCACGAATTGGCGGGGTGGCGTTGGACCGGCTGCCTCACTTGCCTGTCCGATGGGCTCAGCGGCACGTCGAACGGAGGTTGCACCATGGACAGCACCGAGACCCACGCCCGCCACCCCGACCGTCCCACGGTCGAGGCCGATCCCGCCTACGACTACAGCGAAGACCTGGAGGTGGACGAGGACTGGGAGGAACAATCCGAGGTCCTCGACGACGACGAACGGGTGGTCCCGCTCGACGCCGAGGAACACCGTGAGGACGAAGAGTTCGAATAGCCTCTGCTCGCTGAACCGGCCTCGCTGAACCTGACTCGCTGAATCCGGGCCCTAGAACGCGCTCAGGATGAAGTGCCGCTGCACGCCCGCCCGGTGCCCGGTTGCCGCCACCGTGAGGGTGAGTTTCCGTGTCGCCGGGAACCAGCGGGCGGGCTGGACCGCTTTTGAAAGCGCTTCGGTGATGAGCCGTGGCTCATGATGCCAATAGCGTTCCAAGTTTCCGTCCACCACGAACGTGATGGAGCCTTGGGAGAGGTCGACGCCGGGAATCACCCGGACGAACTCGTCCACCCGTCGGGGGCGTGGCAACAAGAGGCTTCCGGTCTGGGTGGTGCGCTCAGCTGTGGCGGTAGCGCCGTTTTCGAAAGGCATGGCCTTCTCCTGTGGAGTTGCTCTTGCCCGTTCGGTTGTCTCTGGTCCGAGCCGGGCCGCTTCTTCATCCGAACCACCCGTGAACATGGGGTTGGCGTGTGGCAAGTCGGAGCTTGGCGCCACATCTCTTGAAGCTGTTCCTACTGTACATGCAGGCGCGGCGCCGCACCTCTCGAAGGAGAAGGTGCGGCGCCGCCGTCGTACTTAATTCTGTGAAGCTTAGTGGCTGGCCACCGGGTGGGCCTCCAGCGGGAGTTCCTCGGTGACCGCTCCTGCGACGCGGCGGTCCCAGGCTTCGCGGACCTCGGGTTCCGTGGGCGGCGTCAGCAGGGAGACCACAACGTAGATGACGAGCGACGCGCCGAGGCCCCAGTAGATGGGATCGTTGGCGTAGACGCCGTCTTCGCTAGGGATAATTCCCGTGGCGTAAGCGATCAGCAAGGCCAAGGTCAAGACCGAGCCGACGGCCATGGACCATGCCGCTGCGATGCCCGTGCCGCGCTTCCAGACCAGGCCGCCCAGGATGGCAACCAGGAGGCCACCTACCAGGATGTCGTACGCGATGGTCAGGGCCACCACGACGTCCTGCGCCGCCATGGAGATCAGCACGGCCACGATGCCCAGTCCAAGGACCCAGTAGCGGTTGGCCTTGACGTCGTGCTCGGGGTTCTCGGTGTCGTCGGTGTTGATCGTTTTGCCGAACCAGCTGGCCACGAACGGGACAACGTCGGCGCGGGCAACGGTGGCTGCGGCGATGAGGGCTCCGGATGCGGTGGACATCATGGCAGCGACTGCTGCGGCCATGACGAGGCCGCCGATGCCGATCGGCAGGATGTGGGTGGCAACCTCGGCGTAGACAACGTCCTTGCCAAGGGCCTTCACGTCGATGTTGGGCAAGGCCACGCGGGCGGCCAGGCCAATCAGGGCGCCGGCGACGCCGTACAGGACGCAGTAGATGCCGGCAGTGGCGCCGCCCCAACGGGCCACCTTGGGGGTCTTGGCAGTGAAGACGCGCTGCCAGATGTCCTGGCCGATGAGCAGGCCCAGGGTGTAGACCACGAAGTAGGTGATGATGGTCTGCGCGCCGATGCCGTCCAGCTGGAAGAAGCTGGCGTCAACGCGGGCACGGATGCCGTCGAGGCCGCCTGCGGCGTTGAGGGCGAACGGCAGCATGAGGAAGAAGATGCCCACCGTCTTGATGATGAACTGCACCTGGTCGGCGAGGGTGATGGACCACATGCCGCCGATGGTCGAGTAGACCAGGACGATGGCGCCGCCGACGGCGATGGCAAGCCAGCGCTCCCAGCCGAAGAGGACAACGAAGATCGTGGCGTATGCACCCGTGGACGTGGCACACAGCATGAGGGTGTAGGCCAGCATGACGATGCCGGAGGTCTGCGTGGCGCGCTGGCCGTAACGCAGGCTCAGCATCTGGGAGACCGTGTAGATTTTCAGCCGCTGGATGGTGCCGGCGAAAAGCAGGCTCAGGAGGAGCACGCCCGAACCGATGGCGACGACCAACCACATGCCGGAGACGCCGAACTTGTAGCCGAGGCCGACGCCGCCAACCGTTGAAGCGCCGCCGAGGACGACGGCGGCCATGGTGCCGGTGTAGAGCATCGGACCAAGGCGGCGTCCTGCCACCAGGAAGTCGCTGTTGTTCTTGGTGCGCGACTTGCCCCACCAGCCGAAGGCCAGCATGGCGAGCAAATACACCACCACGATCGCAATATTGATGAACGAAGAGTCCACGGTTGGCTCCTGAAAGTGATGCGCAGAGTTCTTGGGGATTCCGACGCCGGTCCGCTGGGTTTCGCTGCGGGTTGCGGAAGGTCTCTGCGCTGGTGATTGGGGAGAGTAGTCTGTGATGTGTGCCTCACAAACAACACTTGTTGCCTATGAGGATACGTAGTGATGCGAGTAACAGTCAAGGCGTTGCTTTGCGCGGCGGGCGGATCGGCGCTCCTCTGGCTGTCCAAAGGGTCCGCCACTCGGGCGATCCGGCTACTATTGCTGCAATGACAGGGCCGCAGAAACGGCCTGAAAGGTTCGTGAATGAAGGCTCTCCCCGTTGAACCGAGCAACGTCCCAGTTGCCATCGGTTCCAGAATCCGCGCCGCCCGCCAATCGCAGCGGCTCACCATCGAGCAGGTTGCCGACGCCACCGGCCTGACCAAAGGGTTCCTGAGCCGTGTGGAGCGTGACCTGACATCGCCGTCGGTCGCTTCCCTTGTGACGCTTTGCCAGGTTCTTTCAGTGTCCATCGGCGATCTTTTCGCGGCACCGGAGACGCACCTGACCCGGCGCGATGATGGGCCGCGGATTTCTCTCGGCGGCCAGGGAATAGTGGAGCGTCTCCTGACTGCCCGGTCCGAACGGCGGTTGCAGATCCTGCAGGCCTCCATCGAGCCCCGCGGCCGCGGAGAAGCCGAGCTTTACGCCGTCGATTGCGACGTCGACGTCCTTCACGTCGTCAAGGGCCGCATCAAATTGATCCTCACCAACGAGGAGTACGAGCTCGAAGAGGGAGACACGCTGTCCTTCCCGGGCCGCGAACCCCATACCTGGGTCAATCCCACGGACGAGCCCGTTGAGGTGCTCTGGATCCTGGTGCCGGCAGCCAGCCGCTGACGCTGTGACGCGCCGTATTTGCGACACGCGGCGCGTAACCTGCCGGAAACATGACTGACTTCAGGATTTAACCCTGGGGCCAGCGGTGTTACGTCCCTGAAATGATCCGCGCCGAATGCTGAAACAGGGCGACTGTACCTTCGAGTCAAGGCAACTTGTCAAGGTCGGTATCCCGTGGGGTACCAGGACCTGTTCGTTTTAAAAATGGTCTCGCCGTGCGGGCGCCATGGAGCGCCGTATATGCAGGAAGGCTCCCGAAAATGACCCCAGTATTCTTCAGCGTAGGGCTGGATGTGAACCCCCAGACCCTTGATCCTGGCGCAACAGCCTGGATGCTTGCAGCTTCCGCCCTCGTCCTTCTCATGACGCCAGGTTTGGCGTTCTTCTACGGCGGCCTGGTCAGGATGAAGTCCGTCCTCAATATCATGATGATGAGCTTCGGCGCCATTGGCGTGGTCGCGGTGGTCTGGGCCCTGTGGGGCTACGGACTCGCGTTCGGCCCGGATACCCTGGGCGGCTTCATCGGAGATCCCTTCGCGAACTTCGGACTCAGCGGACTGGCCAGCGTCATCGGCGGGAAAGCCCCGGGGCTGCCGGACATGGTCTTCATAGGTTTCCAAGCCACCTTCGCCATCATCACGGTCGCACTGATCAGTGGCGCGGTGGCCGAACGTGTCAGGTTTGGCCCATGGCTGCTGTTTGCCGGCCTCTGGGTCACCATAGTTTACGCGCCCATTGCCCACTGGGTCTGGGGCGGCGGCCTCTTCGGATCCACCGGGATCATCGGCAGCAAGATATCGGCCCTCGACTTTGCCGGTGGCACCGTCGTCCACATGAACGCTGGCATGGCCGGGCTCATGCTCGCGGTCGTGCTCGGCAAACGGCTCGGATTCATGAAAGACCCCAACATCCGGCCGCACAACCTCCCCTTCGTGATGCTCGGTGCGGGCTTGTTGTGGTTCGGGTGGTTCGGCTTCAACGCCGGTTCGGAACTGGCGGCTGATGGAATCGCCGCGCTTGCCTGGACAAACACCCTCCTGGCCACGAGCGCCGCGCTCCTGGGCTGGCTGCTTGTCGAAAGGCTCCGCGACGGCCACGCGACGTCCCTTGGCGCCGCATCCGGCGCCGTCGCGGGCTTGGTGGCAGTCACCCCGGCTTGTGGGTTCGTGGATCCCATCGGCGCGATCGTCATCGGCGTCATCGCGGGGGCTGTGTGCGCTCTGGCCATCGGGCTGAAGTTCAAGATCGGGCTGGACGACTCCTTGGACGTCGTTGCCGTCCACTTCGTCGGCGGCCTGTGGGGGACCCTGTCCCTCGGCTTCTTCGCCGTACCCTCCGCAAAGACTGAAGGTGGCCTCTTCTACGGCGGCGGCCTGAGCCAATTCTGGCCCCAAATATTGACGGCCCTGGTGGTCACCGCGTGGACAGCGATCATGACAACGCTCATTGGGCTGGCGATCCACAAGACAGTGGGCATGCGCGTCAAGGAGCACGAAGAGCTGGCGGGCATCGACATCACGGAGCACGCGGAAACCGCCTACGAGCTGGCCATGGTTGGCGGATCATTCAATCCCGGAGAACCACAGAACGGCAAAACTCCGTCGAGCTCCAGTGGTGATGAAGAAGCCAGCTCGAACGGGAAAACAGATCGGATGCGTAGCAAGGCGTCGACGTGAAGCTCGTCACGGCCATCGTGAGGCCGGAGCGGATCGACGAGGTCCGGGACGCCTTGGAACGCTTCGGAGTCAACGGGATGACCGTGAGCCAAGCGAACGGTTATGGCCAACAACGAGGCCATGTAGAGGTGTACCGGGGCGCGGAGTACAACTCCGATCTCCTTCCCAAGATCCGGGTGGAGGTCCTGTCCACCGACGAGTTGGTGGACGGAATCGTGGACGCCATCATCTCCGGTGCCAGTACGGGCCAGTTTGGGGACGGCAAGATCTGGACGGTCGAGGTGTCCCAGGCGGTGCGCGTCCGGACCGGGGAACGTGGCGCCTCGGCGATCAGCTAGGAAGACTGCGTTGGTGCCGCTCCACTGTGTTGGTGCCGCTCCCGCAGGGAGCGGCACCAACACTGCCATGTTCAGCCCACATGCACCCAGGGCCTGCGTGTGATGTCCGGTTCAGCTTCGCGCAGCACTTCGCGGGTCACCGGGGCGATCTCGCCCTCGCCGAAGAAGAGGAACTTGCTCAGGTTGGCGATGGGATTGCCTTCGGTCCAGCGGAAATAGATGTGCGGCATGAGCCCCGTGACGTCCCGGATGTGGAGGAGTACCGCGGCCAGCGTGTTGGGCACATTGTTGCTATGGATCTCCAGGATCTTGAAGCCGTGCCGGACCTTGCCTTCCACGAGGAGTTCCTGCTCGAAATCGGAGCTGTCATCCACGATGATCTCGATGAAGATCGCGTCGCTGTCCACCGGCAAGTGGTTGGCTTGCTGGGCATGCTGCAGTTTCAACTGGTACCGGTCGGCGCTCAGTCGCTTCGGCTCGTGCGCGATGATCCGGATGGGGCCTTCCTCGTTGGAGGCCGTGAATTCAAGCGCCTTCTGGTCCATCTTGATGTGCGTAGCCCGCAATTCGAAGGACCGGCGTACCCGCGACGCGAAGCTCACCAGGACAATGCCGAGGATGAACAGGGCCGCGATCCTGATGCCGTCCGGGCGTTCCACCACATTGGCCACCGTGGTGTAGGCGAAGACGACCGCCACCGCACCGAAAGCGAGGGTCTTGCCCCTCTGTTTCTTCCGGCGTGCGGACAGGGTGACTGCGATCGACGCCGAGGTCATGAGGACCAGGACCCCGGTGGCGTAGGCGCCGCCTTGGGCTTCCACGTTTGCCTCGAAGACCAACGTGATGATGAAGCCGACGGCGGTGAAGACCAGGACCAGGGGGCGGACGGCTTTGGTCCACGCCGGGGCCATGCCGAAGCGAGGCAAATAGCGCGGCACGAGGTTCAGCAAGCCGGCCATGGCGGAGGCGCCGGCAAACCAGAGGATGGCGATGGTGCTGATGTCATAGACCGTGCCGAAGCCGTCGCCCAGGAACTGGTGCGCAAGGAATGCGAGGGCTCGACCGTCTGCTTTCCCTCCCGGCTGGAATTCAGCGGCCGGAATCAGGAACGTCGTGATGAAGCTCGAGGCCACCAGGAAGGCACTCATGATGAGGGCCGCCGTCGTAAGCAGTTTGTGGGTGCCACGGATGCGGCCCACGGGATTTTCCTCGGTGTCGCTGGGGCTGCCCTTGATCTGGGGCATGACCGCGACGCCGGTCTCGAATCCTGAGAGGCCCAGGGCAAGTTTCGGGAAGACCAGGAGCGCGATGCCCACCATAACCAAGGGGTTGCCGTGCTGCTGGTTCAGTGCTGCCCACCAATCGGTCACCACATGTGCCTCGGTCACCACGTGCGCCAAACCGACCGCGACGACGGCGGCGTTCAGCACCAGATAGACGCCCACCAGCACGACGGCGACGTTGATGGCCTCCTTGAATCCCCTGAGGAACACCACGCCAAGGCCGGCGATGAGCGCCAGGGTGATGGTGATTTCCTGGCCGTGGAGCCATTCCGGGGCAAAGGGGTTTTCGATGGCGTGGGCGCTCGCGTCCGCGGCGGAGAGGGTCATGGTGATCATGAAGTCCGTGGCGGCGAATCCCAGCAAGGCGAGCACGAAGAGTTTGCCGCCCCAACGGGGGAGGAGCCGCTCGAGCATCGCGATGGAGCCTTCGCCGCGGGCGCTTTCGGAAGCCACCCGGCGGTAGACCGGCAGGGCGCCGAGCAAGGTGACGGCGACCAGGACGATCGTGGCCAACGGCGAGACGATGCCGGCCGCAAGCGCCGCAATGGCGGGCTGGTAGCCGAGGGTAGAGAAGTAGTCGACGCCGGTGAGGCACATGACCTTCCACCAGGACTGGGGAGTGTGGCCCTCGTCCGGTTTGCCGTGTGGACCCTGGCGCTTTCCCGAGGTCTCAGGCATTCCGTCGAGCAGCCATCGCTTGAATTGCCCCTGTTTGATGTCGCCCGCGGGCTTGCGCCGGTCAGAGGGTTCGGCCGGCGGCCTGGTCAGCGTTGTCACGTGGTCCTTTCGCGCAGCCTGGAAACTGCTCCAGATGGAGCGTACGGGCGGGTCGGGCAGGGGATGCCTGTCTTTATGGAATCTTTACGCCCCCTGTGAGCGGGGTCACGTCCCGGTGGGACACATTCACATCATTTGGCATGTGAGCGGCATCACGTAGCATATAGAACGTCCTATGTTGGATGTGACCAAACTACGAAAGGGCTACGCATGAATAACCCGCTACTCAGTGACAGGGTCAGGAGGCGGCCGGGATGGAGTCAGGGCAGACTTGCCGTCTCCTTGGCAGCCGCCGCAGTCCTCGTGACGTCAACCGTTGTGCCCGCCTACGCCGCGTTGGATCCATTCCCGAGTCCCAACGTTCCCTCCAACCCTCCGGGAAACAACGCCGAGCAGGTCCTCGCTTCCAACGGCGACAACGCCATCGACCCCGTGCTCGGCAAGTACTACCGGATCGTCGCGCTAGCGGACTTGGGCGACGGAGTCCTCCTGGCCTCCTACGACGGTCGTCCCGATGGGGGCGATTCACCCTCTGCCAACTCCATCGTCCAACGGCGCAGCACCGACGGCGGAAAGACGTGGGGCAGTCCCACGTTCATCGCGCGGGGACAGATGGGCTCGACGGGCGTACAGAAATACGGGTTCAGCGACCCCAGCTACGTCGTGGACAAGGTCAATGGGACGGTGTTCAACTTCCACGTCTACTCGAAGAACCAGGGATTTGCGGGCAGCGTGCTCGGCAATGACGATACCGACGCCAACGTGATCAGCTCGCAAGTGTCCGTCTCCACCGACCGCGGACTCACCTGGTCCACGGATCCGGCCAATCAGCCCACACTGCCTGTGCCGTCCGGCTACCCGGCGGGTTCGGCCTACGCCGGGTTCGCGGGTCCGCTGGTCACCAGTACCGTCAAGCCAAACGGCAGCACTGTCAACGGCGTCCCCAACGTCGGCGGCGTGGCCAGCATGTTCGCTTCGTCCGGCGAGGGCATTCAGCTCAAGTACGGGGCTCATGCGGGCAGGCTCATCCAGCAGTTTGCCGGAACCATTGTCCAGTCCGATGGGAGCCGCCAGATCCAGGCGTATAGCGTCTACTCCGATGACCACGGCAAGACGTGGAACATGGGTAAGCCCACTGGAACAGGCATGGATGAGAACAAGACGGTGGAACTCTCCGACGGCCGCGTCATGTTGAACTCGCGGGACAGTACCGGCGCCAATCCGCACTTCCGCAAGGTGGCGTATTCCTCCGACGGCGGTGTCACGTACAGCACGCCGGTTGCCGAGGCCCAGCTCCCGGATCCGCGAAACAACGGCTCCATCACGAGGATGCACCCGGACGCGGCTGCAGGGTCGGCGGACGCCAAAAAGCTGCTGTTCTCCAACTCGCCGACTCCCACCGCCGGCGGCGCACGCGTGGACGGCACTGTCCGCTACTCTGCCGACGACGGCAAGACGTGGGGCTCCTCGCGCGTTTTCAAGCCGGGAAGCATGTCTTACTCCACCCTGAGCGCCCTTTCGGACGGTACTTTCGGCGTCCTGTACGAAGGTGACAACAACACCATCACCTTCGGGAAATTCGACAAGGCCTGGCTGAGCCCGGTTGCCGCCGTCGTTGTCCCTGGCGCGGCCACCGTCACGAACGGCGGCAGTGCTCAGCTCGGCGTGACCGTCACCAACAACGACAGCTCGCCGCTTCCTGCGTCGACCGTCAGCCTCGATGCCTTGCAGGATTGGACGTCGACGACGGCGCAGCTCGCCGCCCTCGATCCGGGCGCCTCGGCGACTGTCGAGCTGACTGTCGCGGCGCCGTCGTACGCCAAAGCAGGTGCGGTCCCCTTGACCGCCAGGTTGAACGTCGGCGGGTCATCGATAACCGCACCCGTATCTGTGACTGTTGCGGGTGGTTCCGCCAGCAACGTGGTGGGCGCCTACATTTTCGGCGCCCGCAATGACGCCGGAAGGGACCTGGCAACCCATCCGTATGCTGTGGGCAGTGCCGTGCCCTACAAGTTCCGGGTGTACAGCGCGGGCAACATTACGGAATCCGTTGTCCCGCAGTCCGGCAACTTCCAGCCGTTCCTGCCGCCAGGCTCGGGCAACTGCCGGTTCAGCGCCCTTGGTGTGTGGGGCAACTACCTCTGCGGCACGCCGCAGCACATCGTGACGGCGGACGAAGTGGCTCAGGGATTCTTCGTTCCCAGCACCGTCTGGCAGGTAACGGGCAGTGGGGCTGCTACCCAGAACTACGCCGTTACGGGTGACGAGGTGGACCTGCTGGTCCGCAATCCCCAAGTGAACGGATCGGTGGTGCCCGCCTTCAACGATGTAGACGGGGACGGGTTTGCCGGTGCGGGCGATACGGTGACCTTCGCCTACACATTGACCAACAGCGGCAATGTGGCGCTGACGGATCTTTCGGCTGCGGCCATCGGATTGTCCAAGCCCACCCTGGCCGTGGGTGAGTCGGTCAATCTCACATCCACCTATACGCTGACAGACGCCGATATTGCTGCCAAGCAACTCCCGGCGACGACCATCCCGGTCAGCGCGAACAATGGCGCCAAGGTCGCGTCCCTTCAGTTGGCCAGGGAAGCGGTCGCGCTGAAGGTCAAGCCTGCAAAGCCAAGCAGGGAGCCCGCCCTGGCTTCCCAGGAGTTGATCGGCACGAATCCGCCGCTGGACTTGGGGCTCGGAACGGATAAATACCGCAGCGGACAGGCTGTGACTGTCCACAACGTGGAGTATGGCCAGTGGTACTACGTCTATGTGAACAAGCGGAGCTACCGTCTGGGCTGGTTTTTCCCGACGCAGCAAAACACCCTTTCCTTCGTGCTGCCCGACGACGTGAAAACCGGAATGGACAGCCTCGTTGTGCTGGATACCGAAGGCCGTCAAGTGTCATTCGGAGACTTCCAAGTGACGCCCTTCGGGAGCAAGTAGCCCGCGAGGGGACATGAGGTGACGAGCTGGGCCGGGCGCGGGGGCGCCCGGCCTGGTCTTGTTGTGGGGGAGTTGCGGGTCTTTTGCCGGCGTAAACAAGTGATGCATATAAGACAACTTTGAGTGTATGATTGGTGTCACAGTCATACCCCATCCCGCCTATTCACAAAGGAGTGGCGCATTTTGGAAGAGCTTCGTATTGAGGCCAACGGCAACCTTGGTCCCATTGATTCGGCCCGAATCCCGCGCTATGCCGGTGCCGCCACCTATGCCCGCTTGCCCCGCTTGGACCAGGTTTCCAAGGCCGATGTCACGGTAGTCGGCGTCCCCTTCGACTCCGGTGTTTCCTACCGCCCCGGCGCCCGCTTCGGCGCCAACCATGTGCGTGAAGCCAGCCGTTTGCTGCGCCCGTACAACCCGGCCTGGGACGTCAGCCCCTTTGAGAACATCCAGGTTGCCGATGCCGGCGACATGGCCGTGAACCCGTTTAACATCAACGAGGCCATCGAGACCATCCAGCAGAACGCGCTGGATCTGACGGCCAACGGAAGCAAGCTCGTCACGCTCGGCGGCGACCACACCATCGCCCTGCCGCTGCTCCGCGCCGCCGCCGAACGCGCCGGCGAACCCGTTGCCATGCTGCACTTCGACGCCCACCTCGACACCTGGGACACCTACTTCGGCGCCGAGTACACCCACGGCACCCCGTTCCGCCGCGCGGTCGAAGAAGGCATCCTGGACACCGAGGCCATCAGCCACGTCGGTACCCGCGGCCCGCTCTACGGCAAGAAGGACCTCGACGACGACCACCGCTTCGGCTTCGGCATCGTCACCTCGGCGGACGTCTACTACCAGGGCGTCCTGGAAACCGTGGCCAAGATCCGGGACCGCATCGGCAACCGTCCCCTGTACATCTCCGTGGACATCGACGTCCTGGATCCGGCCCACGCTCCGGGTACCGGCACGCCTGAAGCCGGTGGCATCACCAGCCGCGAGCTCCTCGAAATCATCCGCGGTTTCCGCGGCATGAACCTCGTGGGCGCAGACATCGTGGAGGTCGCCCCGGCCTATGACCACGCCGAGATCACGGGCGTCGCCGCCAGCCACGTTGCCTACGAGCTCGTCACCCTCCTGGCCGACAACGCCGTCGAAGGCAATCGCCATGGCACCCCGAACGGCTATGCCGCACAGGCCCTTGGCCAGGAATCCCGGCGCCCGGCCGGTTTCGCCGCGGCGGTCACGAAGTGACGGACCAGCGCAACGGCGGGGACCTCGTCGTCGAGACCCTTGAGGCGCTCGGTGCGAAGACGGTCTTCGGCATCCCGGGCCAGCACGCCCTGGGCCTGTTCGACGCGATGGGCCGCGGCAAGCTGCATTTCGTGTCCTCCCGCGTGGAGAACAACTCGGCTTTCGCCGCGGACGGGTATTCCCGTGCAACCGGTGAGGTCGGGGTGCTGTTCCTGTCCACCGGTCCGGGCGCATTGACGTCCCTCGCCGGATTGCAGGAAGCGTACGCGAGCGGCGTGCCGATGGTGGTCGTGGCGAGCCAGATCCCCTTGGAGGGCCTGGGGGCGCGCCGGAAGGGCATGCTTCACCAGCTTGATGACCAGAAGGCCTCGGCCGCGAACGTCACCAAGAGCCAGCGCCTCATCCAGCACGCGTCCGGGATTCCCTCGGCCATCCAGGATGCCTGGACCGAGGCCATTTCCTCCCCTCAGGGCCCGGTGTGGATCGAGATTCCGCAGAACGTGCTCTTGGACCCCATCATGGTCCCGCCGGTGGAGGACGCCCTCGCCGAAGCGGCCGACAACCCGCCGCGCGTGGAGCTGATCCGCGAGGCCGTCAAATGGCTGTCGACGGCGGAGCGTCCGGCGATCATCGCCGGAGGAGGCACGCGCCGTGGCCGGGCCGAAAAGTCGCTCTTGTCGATCGCCGAGAAACTCCGCGCCCCGGTGATCTGCACTCCCGGTGGCAACGGAGCGTTCCCGTGGACCCACGAGCTCTCCCTGCAGTCCTGGATCGAAGACCGCCACATGACCGATGTCCTCGAGGATGCCGACGTGCTGATCGTCGTCGGTTCCTCCCTGGGCGAGGTCACCTCCAACTACTTCACCTTTGAGCCGCGCGGTCGCATCATCCAGATCGACGCCGAACCCCGGGTCCTGGAGTCCAACCGGCCCGGCCTGGGCATCCGCGCCGACGCCGGCCAGGCCCTTGCCGCCCTCGATTCTGCCTTGGACGATGCGCTTGCTGCGACGGCGGCCGCGCCGGACTGGCACGGCACCACGCCCGAAGACCTCGTCAAGGAGTCCCTGGCCAAGGTCAAGGCACGGCTTGAAGAGCAGGACCTCGGCAAGGAACTGAAGTTCATGGCCGACATCCGCGAAGCCGTTCCGGCGGACATGCAGACCTTCTGGGACATGACGATCTCCGCGTACTGGGGTTGGAGCTGCTGGGATTCCCGCGAGGGCCAGTTCCACTCGGCCCAGGGCGCCGGCGGTCTCGGCTACGGCTTCCCGGCGGCCATCGGCGGTGCCGTGGGACTGGAAACCGTGGGCAAACCCAGCCGCGTGCTGGCCGTCTCCGGCGACGGATCCTCGATGTACTCGATCTCCGAGCTGGCCACCGCCAGGCAGCACAACATCCCCGTCACGTGGCTCATCGTGGACGACGGCGGCTACGGCATCCTGCGAGAGTACATGGTAGGAGCCTTCGGCAAGGCCACGGCCACCGAGCTCGCCCGCCCGGACTTCGTCAAGCTCGCCGAGGCCTTCGGCGTCCCGGCCCGCCGTGTGGCCCCGGGCGACGTGGGGGACGCGCTCCGGGAAGGCTTCGCCGCGGACGGCCCCAATGTCGTCGTGGTTGAAACCCTCCTCAAGATGTTCGGCCCCACCCACTTGGGCGACTGACACCCAAGACGCTTCCCACCCCGGCGCGAGCTGGCAGATAATGACCCTTTTGTCGAAAGATAAGGGCATTACCTGCCAGCTCGCGCTTGGTGTTTAACGCACATCACGCATCATTAGTTTCCCAAAGCAATCATTTAGGCGTATAGTTGCTTTAGGCAAACAAAAGTGAGGTGTCTTCCATGGCTGTAGCATCCAGCACAGCAACCGAACTCGTCCATCAGATTTTCGATCTCCAGCGGGTGCTGCGTTGCATCGTCACCGCGAACATCGCGAAGGATGCCGACGTCGGGTTCGCTTTGCAGGGCGTTATGCGCTTCATCGGCGAGGGGGAGTCCCGGGCCACGAAGCTTGCATCCCGGCTCGGCGTCAGTCCACCGGTCCTCAGTAGGCACATCGCCGAACTGGAGGAACTCGGTTTGGTGGTCCGGCGACCCGATCCTGCCGACGGCCGGGCACAATTGGTGGCCCTCTCCGAAGCCGGCATCGAAAAGGTCCGGAACTTCGAAGAACGGCGCAGCCTCAATTTGCGGGCCTACCTCGCGGAATGGAGCGAGGAAGATGCCCTGGAGGCAGGGCAGGTCCTGGAGAAATTGACCACATCACTCAACCACTCAGTCCGGGCAACGGCGGCCGGCTCCCACCACTTGAACCACACAGCTTAGGAGCAGCAGCAATGGCAACCCGAATACAAGAACGTTCGACGGCGGTGCCCGCGGCATCCGCGCCGATGACGCACCGCCAGATCATGGAAGCCCTGACGGGCCTCCTCGCGGCATTCTTCACCGCTATCCTGAGCAGCACCATCGTGGCCAACGCCCTGCCGACCATCATGTCCGACCTGCACGGCACGCAAACGGACTTCGCGTGGGTCATCACGGCCGCGCTTCTGGCCAACGCCGCCACCACGCCCATCTGGGGCAAGCTTGCCGACCTCTTCGACAAGAAGCTCCTGGTCCAGCTGAGCATCGTGGTCTTCGTGGCCGGCTCGGTCATGGCCGGCTTCTCCCAGAGCATTCCCTTCCTGCTGACCGCCCGCGTCATCCAGGGCATCGCGATGGGCGGACTCACCGCCTTGGCCCAGGCCATCATCGGCACCATGATTCCGCCGCGGGACCGTGGCAAGTACTCGGGCTACATGGGCGCCGTCATGGCGGTCGGTACCGCGGGTGGCCCGCTGCTCGGCGGCTTCATCGTTGACAGCCCGCTCGGCTGGCGCTGGACGTTCTTCGTCTGCGTGCCGCTCGCCGTCGTCGCGCTCATCCTGCTCCAAGTGACCCTCAAGATCCAGCACATCAAGCGCCCGGCCAAGATCGACTGGTTCGGCTCCATCCTGCTGACCTCGGGCGTGAGCCTGCTCCTGATCTGGGTTTCCTTCGCCGGCAACCCGGACTACTACGACTGGATCTCCTGGCAGTCCGCCCTCATGGTAGGCGGCGGCGTGCTTCTCCTGGCCCTGCTGGTAGTGGTCGAATCCAAGGTGGCCCAGCCCATCATCCCGCTGAAAATCATCTCCCAGCGCACCACCGCTTTGGCGATCCTGGCCTCCGTGGCCGTCGGTATCGCGATGTTCAGCTCCTCCACGTTCCTGGGCCAGTACTTCCAGGTAGCCCGCGGCGCGACGCCCACCGAGGCAGGCCTCCTGACGCTGCCCATGATTGCCGGAAACCTCTTGGGCTCCGTGGCATCTGGCCAGCTGATCAGCCGATTCGGCAAATGGAAGCGATACCTGTTGGCGGGTACCGTGTTCCTTGCCGGCGGCCTTGCCTTCACCGGCACCATCGACCACACCACTGAACTGTGGATCACGTGCTGCTACACCGCCATCTTCGGCCTGGGCCTTGGCTTGCTGATGCAGAACCTGGTCCTTGCTGTGCAGAACACCGTCCGCGCCCAGGACATCGGCACGGCCAGCGCCTCCGTGGCGTTCTTCCGCTCCGTCGGCGGCGCGATCGGGGTTTCCGTGCTCGGTGCCATCATGGCCACGCACGTCAAGGACCTTGCCACCCAAGGCCTCGCCGCGGCACACATTCCGGTGAGCGGTGGCTCAAGCAATGCGAGCATGGACCTGACGGACTTGCCCGCCCCGATCCGCGACATCATGCGTGCCGCCTACGGCGATGCGACCGCCCAGATCTTCATGATCTCCGCTGTCATTGCCCTGGTCGCGTTCATCGCCGTGCTCTTCATCAAGGAGGTTCCGCTGCGGAAGACCGTCGACGCAACGCCTGCGAAGGAGCTGCTGGCAAACGCTTCCGGCGAGGCAAGCATGACACTGGACACCTCCACTCTGCCGGTTATCGAATCCGCTGAGTTTGCCCTGGCAGCCGACGACGGCGGCACCCCCTTGGGTGCCACCCGCGCCCGTGCGGCAGCCGAGAAAGAGCACGATGAGCTGGACCTTGAGTTCGCCCGCATCTTGACGCAGGAACGGCCGGACCCGGCCGCGGGCCTGCGCGAAGTCCAGGACCAGCTGGCCCGCACCCAACGGTTGCTGGCCGAGCAACAGCTTCAGCTGAGCCAAGCACAACGCGAGCTCCAGGCGCGCGTGCACGAACAGCAAGCCACCGCCGTCGAGCAGTCGAAGATCGCCGAGGAATTGGCCGCGTTGCGCAAGGAACTCAAGCGGGAACGCCGCCGCCAGGAAAGGGCTGCCTTGCTACTCCTTGCCGGTGATGCGTCCAGGGCAGGGGAAACCGGGCGGCACGCGGGCTAGGGGGAGTCGCCTCCGCCGCCTGCGGGAGGCGGGCCGGGAGCCTGCGGGACGCGGGCGGGGAGCCGCTGCAGCGAGTTTGGAAGCGCTGCAGCGGCTCAGCTACGCCGCAAGGATGATATTTAGCTATCGATATTTCGCTGAGGCAACGGATTTCGTAGAGTTGAGGGATTAATACTGTCAGCGCCTGCTGCTACCTATGTATTAAGTCATTCGCACTAATTCATTCGCGCACTCTCATTAAGGATCCGTGGGCATGCTTGTCACCCTGATACGGCGCTACTCCAAGCCGTATTTGCCGCAGATACTGGCCGTCATCATCTTCCAGTTGGCCTCTACCATTGCCACCCTTTACCTTCCAAGCCTCAACGCAAAAATCATCGATGAAGGGGTATCCCGGGGGGATACCAACTACATCTGGCAAACCGGCGCGCTGATGCTCGCGGTCGCGCTCGGCCAGGTCGTCGCGGCCATCGCTGGGGTCTATTTCGGATCGCGCGTGGCCATGGCCATGGGTCGCGACTTGCGCAGGGATGTCTTCCGCAAGGTCAGCAGCTTCTCGGCCAAGGACGTCAACAGCTTCGGCGCACCCACGTTGATCACCCGTGGCACCAACGACGTCCAGCAAGTCCAGATGCTCATGCTCATGGGCCTGAACTTCATGGTTTCCACGCCCATCATGTGTGTCGGCGGCATCATCATGGCCTTGCGCGAGGACCTCAGCCTCTCGTGGCTTGTCTGGGTCTCGGTGCCCGTCCTCGTGGCCGTGGTTGGTTACCTCGTGGTCCGGCTCATGCCGCTCTTCCGTTCCATGCAGAAGAAGATCGACGCCATCAATGGTGTCCTGCGCGAGCAGATCATCGGCATCCGCGTGGTCCGGGCCTTCGTCCGTGAACCCTACGAGGCCAAGCGCTTCGGTGACGCCAACAAGGACCTCACCCTGGTTTCGGTCAAGATCGGCAACCTGTTTGTCTTGATGTTCCCGGCCATCGGAATGATCCTGCACCTTTCCACGGCGGCAGTGCTGTGGTTCGGCGGCCAAAGGGTGGACGCGGGAAACATGCAGGTGGGTTCCTTGACCGCCTTCCTGCAGTATCTCCTGCAGATCCTCATGGCCGTCATGATGGGTACCTTCATGGCCATGATGATCCCGCGCGCGTCCGTGTGTGCGGACCGCATCGGTGAGGTCCTCGACGTCGAACCCTCCATCCACGATCCGAAGGCGCCCGTAGCGCCCGCGGAAAAGAAGGGGCGCGTCGAATTCCGCGATGTCACCTTCAAATACCCCGGCGCCGAAGCTCCCGTGTTGAGCAACATTTCCTTCACCGCGGAGCCGGGCCAAACGCTCGCCATCATCGGGTCCACCGGCGCAGGCAAGACCACCTTGGTGTCCTTGCTGCCGCGCCTGTACGACGTCGCGTCCGGCGATGTGTTGCTCGACGGCGTTCCGGTCACTAGCCTGGACCGCGACGAGATCACCAGCCGAGTGGCCACCGTTCCGCAGAAGCCGTACTTGTTCTCCGGAACCATCGAACACAACCTGCGCTTCGGCAAGACCGACGCCACGGACCAGGAACTCTGGGATGCGCTGGAAACCGCGCAGGCCAAAGACTTTGTCATGGAAAAGTCCTCCGGCCTCAACCGTCGGGTGGCCCAGGGCGGAACCAACGTCTCCGGTGGCCAGAGGCAGCGTCTCTGCATCGCCAGGGCCTTGGTGACACAGCCCAAGGTCTACCTCTTTGACGACTCCTTCTCGGCCTTGGATGTGGCCACGGACGCCCGCCTTCGCAGGGCGCTGAAGGAAAAGACGCAGGATGCCACGGTCATCATCGTGGCTCAGCGCGTCTCGACCATTGCGGACGCGGACCAGATCCTGGTCCTGGACAACGGCAGAATCGTTGACCGCGGCACCCATGAAGAACTCCTGGAAACGTCACCCACGTACCAGGAAATCGTCGAATCCCAGCTGAGCGCGGAGGAAGTGGCATGAGCGAACAGAATCAGCAAAAGCGCGGCTGGGCCGCGAAAGCCGAAGCAGCGAAGGCTGCGCGCGACGCTGCGGAAACGAAGGATGCCGACGCAGCCGGTGCCGTTACAGCGGTGGACGAGGACGATATCGAGGAAACCGAATACACCCCGGGCGAAGCCGACGGCGGCATGTTCGGCAACCTGCCGGCCAAGAAGGCCAAGGCGTTCGGACCGTCGGCCAAGCGGCTCCTCGGGCTGCTCAAGCCGGAGGCTGCCGGAGTCGTCTTCGTCATCGGCCTCGTGGTGGTCTCGGTCGTTCTGAACGTCATCGCCCCGAAGATCCTCGGCAGCGCCATGGACGTCATCTTCGGCGGCGTCATGGGCAAGCAATTGCCTCCCGGCGTGAGCCAGGCCGCCTTCGCCGAAGGACTCCGCCAAGCCGGCCAGAACAACTTCGCGGACATGGTCTCCAAGATGGAGCTCACCAACGGGATCAACTTCTCCAAGCTCACGTTCCTGATCTCGATCGTGCTCTTGATGTACTTCGTGGCCAACATCTTCCTTTGGGCCCAGGGCTACATCCTGAACAAGATCGTCATGAAAGTCATCAACCGGCTCCGCAACGACGTCCAGGCCAAGCTCAACCGCTTGCCCCTGAACTACTTCGACACCCGCCAGCGCGGAGACATCCTCTCCCGCGTGACCAACGACGTCGACAACGTCCAGCAAGGGCTGCAGCAGGCGTTCGCCCAGCTGGTCAGCTCGGTGCTGACGGTTTTCGGCATCACCATCATGATGTTCATCGTGTCCTGGCAGCTCGCACTCATCGCGCTGGTTGCCTTGCCGCTCTCCGGCGTCCTTGCCGGCGTAATTGGATCGCGCAGCCAGAAACTCTTCGCCGCCCAATGGAAGAACACAGGCTCTCTCAACGGCCAGATCGAGGAATCGTTCTCCGGCCACGAGCTCGTCAAGGTCTTCGGGCGCGACGCGGACATGCTGGAGCGCTTCGACGAACGCAACGAAGCCCTGTACAAGGCCTCGTTCGGGGCACAGTTTGTCTCCGGCATCATCTTCCCGGCCATGAACTTCGTCTCCTACCTCAGCTACGTGGGCATCGCCGTCGTCGGTGGTTTGCGTGTGGCCTCCGGGTCCATGAGCCTTGGCGACGCCACGGCGTTCATCCAGTACTCGCGTGAATTCACCCAGCCGCTCGGCCAGATCGCCGGCATGGCCAACATGCTCCAGTCCGGCGTGGCTTCTGCTGAGCGCGTTTTCGAGTTCTTGGATGCAGACGAGGAAATGCCGGAGAACGCGGCCCGTCACCTGCCCCCGCGCACGGACGGCCACGTCGAGTTCGAGAATGTGTCCTTCAGCTACGTCGCAGACAAGCCGCTCATCGAGAACCTTTCCCTCAGTGCGGAGCCCGGACACACCGTTGCAATTGTTGGACCCACAGGTGCGGGCAAGACCACCTTGGTCAACCTCGTCATGCGGTTCTACGAGCTCAACTCGGGCCGTATCACCCTGGACGGGGTGGACATCAAGGAGCTGAGCCGTTCCGAGCTTCGCTCCAAGGTGGGAATGGTGCTCCAGGACGCTTGGCTTTTCGGCGGTACCATCTACGACAACATCAAGTACGGCAACCTCGACGCCACCGAGGAGCAGATCATGGAGGCGGCCAAGGCAACCTACGTGGATCGTTTCGTACGCGCCTTGCCGGATGGGTACCAGACCATCATCGACGAGGAAGGCAACAACGTCAGCGCGGGGGAGAAACAGCTCATCACCATCGCGCGCGCCTTCGTTTCCGATCCCTCGCTGTTGATCCTGGACGAGGCCACGAGCTCCGTTGACACCCGTACCGAGCTGTTGTTGCAGAAGGCCATGGCTGCCCTCCGCACGGATCGCACGAGCTTTGTCATCGCCCACCGTTTGTCCACCATCCGCGACGCCGACACCATCCTTGTGATGGAAAACGGCAGCATCGTGGAGCAGGGCAGCCACAACCAACTGCTCGCATTGCAGGGTGCGTACTACCGCCTGTACATGTCGCAGTTTGCCGGTGAGGATGCCGAGGAAACCGTTGTGGATGACTCGACGGCGGTGCACAGCTGAGCCGGCGAATTACGGTCCACGTGCCGATGCGTTGGGGAGACATGGACGCGTACGGGCACATCAACAACGTCCAGATCGTGCGCATGCTCGAAGAGGCGCGTATCGCGGCCTTCGGTCCGCCCCGCGGTGCCGGACTCCCCGGAGTGGAACCACCGGTCTCCGTCTTCGACTCTGTTGAAGACGGGGTCATGACCCTTGTGGTGGAGCACAAGGTCCGATACGTCCGGACCTTGGAATACCGGAACATTCCAGCAGTCGTTGAGATCTGGGTCGGCGCCGTGAAGGGTGCAAGTTTTGACCTCCATTACGTCATCAAGGATCCCGTGACCGGCCAGGACTGCGTCAACGCGAGCACCCATCTGGCGTTCGTCGACGAGTCCACGGGCCGTGTCCGCAGGCTCACTCCCGAACAGAAGGAGCAGTTGGAGCCCTACCGGGCCTAGCGAAGCATGGCAGCACGCCCTGGGCATTGCCGGTGGACGTAGAGTTTCCCCATGAAACTCGAGATCGTCGCCGTCGGTGCCCAGGGCGCTGCCGTTGCCGCCGAAGAAGGCGCGGACCGGATTGAACTTTGCAGCGCTTTGGAGCTCGGGGGACTGACCCCGAGCCAAGGCCTGATGGAAGCCGCGCAGGAAGCTGCCAACGGACGGCTGGAGATCCACCCGCTGATCCGCAGCCGGCCGGGAGACTTCCTGTACTCCGACGCCGATGTGGACACCATGGACCGCGAGATCCGGTTCCTGCTAACCCAAGGAGCCCAGGGCGTAGTGATCGGAGTCCTCACGGCAGACGGTGACATCGACATCCAAGCCACGCGAAGGCTCACCGACACAGCACTGGAGGCAAACCCCAACGCCCAACTGACCTTCCACCGGGCCATCGACCAGACCCCGGACCCCGCGGTCGCCGTCGAGCAGCTCGTGGAGCTTGGATTCACCCGGGTGCTTAGCTCCGGCGGCGCCGCCACGGTGGGGGCCGGGATCGCGACCCTCGAGCGCATGGTCCAGCGGGCAGCGGGGCGGCTCGAGGTCATGGCAGGCGGCGGACTCGCCCTGGACGATATCCCGGCCCTGCACTCAGCGGGACTAAGCGCGGTCCACTTGTCAGCCAAGACCACGGTTTCCACGCGGAAGAACCGAGGTGACTCCTTCGGCACACCCGGCGATGCAGACCCGACGGCGTACATGGTCACCAACCGGGACCTGGTGAGGGCTGCCCGCGCTGCGTCCCGCTGACCCAACTGACTAGCATTTGTTGTCGTTTTGGGCGCTGTAAACGACATTAACTGCCAGTTACTTGGGTGGGTCCCTTTACACGGCGGCGACTTGGGTCAAAGATGGGTGAAGTCTTACGATCGAAAATAGCCTCCGGGAGTCACAAAGATGCAAAACCTGAGCTTCTCCACCGTCACCTTGAACATGGCGGAATTGGGTCCCAATAGCCCGCAGCCGGTGGTCATGGCAGAGCTGGACCAGCCGTACAGAATCGGCGACGGCGTCCCGGAGGAACTACAGGCCGCGGCCCGCTACGGCCAGGTGCCGAACATGTTCCCGTACTTGATGCAGGACGGCTACTCCCGCGAGCGGACCGCCCACGACGTGCCCGCCGTCGTGCTGGAGAACAGCAAACTGCGTGCAGTTGTCCTCCCCACCTTGGGCGGCCGGCTCTGGGAGCTCTTCGACAAGGCCTCGGGAAAGCAGCTCCTTCACACCCATGAAACCCTGCAGTTCGCCAACATCGCACTGCGCAAGGCCTGGTTCGCCGGCGGGCTCGAATGGAACATCGGCACCCGCGGGCACTCGCCCACCACGTGCGATCCTCTGCACGCTGCCATCGTCAAGACTCCCGAAGGCCACGATGTGTTGCGCATGTGGGAGTTCGAACGCCTCCGCGAGGTGGTCTTCCAAGTGGACATGTGGCTTCCTGAGGACTCGGACGTCCTCCTCACGGCGGTCCGGATCCGGAACCCGCATGACCACGAGGTCCCCATGTACTGGTGGAGCAATGCCGCTGTTCCCGAGACGGCGGAAACGCGCGTGATCGCGCCCGCCACGGAGGCTTTCGGGAGCGATTACACCACCGATATCGCCCGGGTCCGGCCCACGGAACACCAGGGCATGGACGCTACCTGGCTGGTCAATAGCGCGCACGCCGCGGACTTCTTCTTCGACATCCAGCCCGGGCACCGGCATTGGATCGCCGCAGTAGACCACGACGGCGACGGCCTGGCCATGCTGTCCACCAGCCTCCTGCGCGGGAAGAAGCTGTTCGTGTGGGGCCAGGGCGACGGCGGGAAACGCTGGCAGGAATGGCTCAGTCCCGGAGCCGGCCCCTACGCCGAGATCCAGGCGGGATTGGCGCAAACCCAGTTCGAGCATCTGGCCATGCCTGCTGGCGCCGAGTGGAGTTGGGTGGAGGCCTACGGGAACGCCAAGCTGGATCCCGCAACCTCCCACGGCCAGGATTGGGATGCCGCCGTGACCCACGCCAGCACCCGGCTCGAGGACCTCGTCCCGGACGCCGAGCTCGAGGTCGCCCTCGCCGAAGCCGCGCGGAACTATGCCCTGCCCCCGGACGAGATGCTGGTGCGCGGCAGCGCCTGGGGTGCTTTGGAGAGTGCCCGACGACGACACTCAGGCCGCGCGTGGCTGGACGAAATCGGGACTCCCTTCACGGATGATGCAACCCCTGAAGCGATCGAGGAAACAGGCCCGTGGCACAGCCTGCTGGACGGGGCGAGTTTCCTAGGCGCCGGGAGTTTCGTGGCTGGAGCCGATTGGGAAGAACTGTTGGCAAAGGATGGCGGAGCGGAAGCGCAGTTCCACCTGGCCACGATGAAGCACGCCCGCCAGGACCTCGCCGGTGCGATCGCCGGGTATGGCGCAGCCCTGATTGCCGACGCACTCTCACCACGTTCCAGGGTCCTCGCCCTCCGTGGCCGGGCCCTTGCGCTGCTTGCCACCAACAAGACCGACGAAGGCTTGGCTGAACTTGCCGCAGCGAGCCGGCTGGAACCGTCCAACCTCCCCTTGCTGAGCGAAGCCATGACCCTCAGCATCCGGCACGGAGACCCCGCCCAAGCACTCGCCCTGGCGAACGAGGCACCTGCCGGAATGTCCGACGTCGGACGCGTCCGCTTCCTGACGGCGCTCGCCCTCGCGGGCGTCGGCAGGGGCCCGGAGGCGGCAGCGATGCTGCGGGACGGCGTCGAAATACCGGACATCCGGGAGGGTGAGGACGGGATCGCAGCCTTGTGGCAGGAAGTGTGCCCCGGGGAGCCGGTGCCTGCCAGCTACCGCTTTGGGATGCACTGACTTCCGGGGTACACCGGTGCGGGGCGCATGCGGCAGGAGGAAAGATGTGGGACGCATGTGGCAGAACGTGTGAGGCGGGACGCATGTGGCGGGGGTGCCGACTTTGCTTGGCCAGCATCAAGACAAACCATGTAAGTTGGCATGGTGACTCCCTCCACCAAAACCCCGCTGACCCGTGCCCCCGGTATCTCCAAAGAGATCGAAGATGCGGCGTGGTTCGTGCTGGCCCCGGGGCTGCAAGGCAAGGCCTCGGCGCTCGACGGCAGCACCCGCACTTGGACGGTGGACGCAGCCGGCGAGCTCTTGGAGCGCTTGGAACGCGGCGTCGGAGACTCCAAAGCGCCTATGATGACCAACCTGCGCCAAAACCTGGAAGGGGCCTCGCGCGAGGCCAAGTTGCTCGCCGTCGAACTCCTCTTCCTGCAGTCCCTGCCGCTTGCACACGAGGTCAAGTCGCTCAAGGTCAAGCGCGCCCGCGTTGCCGAAGCCGCCTCCTGGCTCGATCCCGAACTCGAGCTACCCAAGGAGCTATACCAAGGGATGACCGATCACGGCGTCATCCGTGACAGGACCGCGGAGTTCAACTGGACCATCTGGGACCACCTGACCTGGCTGTGCCGATTCGTGGCGCACGTGGATGGCCAATCCAACGCGAGCATCAACAAAGCCCTCAAGGACCCGCTGAAATTCCATGAACTCGCGGCGGCAACCCCTGGGGACCAGCCGGCCATCCGGCGCAGCATCGAATACTTGGCGTGGCCGAGCTACTTCGAGCCCGTGGTCGCCGACGTCGAGCGGCGCGAAATCAGGGACGCCTTCGCCTCGCTCGTTGGCGGTGCCCACGGCGAAACGGAAGCCGACATCACCGCGGATGTCCACCGCATCCGGCTTCACCTGGACGAACAGGCGGGCCAGCGCATCGATTGGTACGATCGCCAGCTCGTCAGCCAGTGGCGCAAAGTGGGAGATCCCGGCCGCCGTGCCTGGCTGCTGCGCACGCACCAGGACTCCGCCGAGCTCCTCGCCGCTTGGCGGGAAGAGGAAAAGGCGACGCTCGACGTCGAACACCTCCGCGAACTCACCGCCGGGGTGACAGCTGGAGTGGTCCAGCATGCCGTGGACGAGGACTACAAGCACCTCGGCTACGTGGAGCGGGAGGACACCAAGACCGCCGTTTTCGCGTTCCTGACCGTGATGAAGCCCGGGGACCTCGCCCTGTTCCAGAACTCCGGAGCCGTCAGGATCGGCGTGGTCCTGGGCGAGCCGGAACACAACGAGGACAACCGCCGGCTCCGCCGCAAGGTGCGTTGGTTCGATGAGACCCACCCGATTGCCGAGGCTCCGCGGCACGTCCAGCGCCAGCTCTCCACGTCGGGGATCGTCGTGGACGTTACCAGGGTCATCCAGTCGCTGCAGTCCCTCCTGCCCGCCGAAGCCGAATCCGACGGCGAGGAAACCGCCGCCCCGGACACCGTCGTCGAACCTGTGATTGAAGGGTTCCGCCCCCTCACGGAAGAGTTCGCGGCGTCCCTCCACATGGAGCTCGAGCCGCTCAAGGAGATTGCCGAACTCCTCGAGGAGAACCGCCAATTGGTGCTCTACGGCCCTCCGGGAACCGGAAAGACCTACCTCGCCAAGCACTTGGCTGCAGAGCTCGCGGGAGACAGCACCGATGAGCGCGTCAAGCTGGTGCAGTTCCACCCGTCCTACGCGTACGAGGACTTCTTCGAGGGGTACCGGCCGGACAAGACCGACGACGGCCAGGTGTCGTTCAAGCTCGTGGCCGGACCGCTGCGTCGGCTCGCGGAAGAAGCCGCGAAACCCGGGAACTCCAACAAGCCGTACTTCCTCATCATCGACGAGATGAACCGGGCAAACCTGGCAAAGGTTTTCGGTGAGTTGTACTTCCTGCTGGAATACCGCGACGACCGCATCTACCTCCAGTACAGCCCCAACGAACCGTTCAGCCTGCCGGACAACCTTTACATCATCGGCACCATGAACACGGCGGACCGCTCTATCGCCATGATGGATGCGGCCATCCGCCGTCGCTTCGCATTCGTGGAGTTGCATCCGAAGGTGGAACCGATCCGCGGTTCGCTCCGGCGGTTCCTCTCGGCCCGCGGCCTGGACACCCTCAACGCGGACCTTCTTGACGCCCTGAACGACTCCATCGACGATTGGGACCGGGACCTGATGATCGGTCCCTCCTACTTCATGAAGAACGCGGCCCAGAACCCCGCCGGGCTGCGCCGGATCTGGAAGTACGAACTCATGCCACTCCTGGAGGAGCACTACCACGGTCAGTTGAACCGGGCCCAGCTGGAGGAGCGCTTCGGTCTGGACCAGTTGTTGGGTCGACTTGCGGTCCGCTAAGACCGCGCCACCGCGGCCAGCCCGCGCCCCGGGCATCGGAAAGCCTGCGGTCCGCGCTTCCACGAAGGCTCCGGCTGTGCGGCACATCGTCATGGACGAGCTCTCCGGTGGCATCGTGGACAAGCTTGATCCGGACACCGCCGCCCTCCTCAATTCGAGCGGGCTCGCGAAGGCCTCGCCCATGGGGATGGGCCTCTACCGCATCGAGCCGGTGGGCAAGGTCGGGTCCGTGCGGACGCCGACGGTCCAGTTCGAGGTACGGCCCAAGGACCGCCTTGGCTTGAACCGGCTCCTCTTCCTCCTCAGCTACGCCGGGGACCAGGGATTCCGCGAGGATTCCGTGGCCGCCGTCGAGCACAAGGACCTGTGGAGCGCCCTCGCCGAGTCCCTCGCCCAGTTGGCGGAGCGGGCACTCAGCCGCGGCCCGCTGCAGGGTTATCTCACCGTGGACGAGTCCCTCCGGACGGTCAAGGGGCGCATCCGCATCTCGGACCAGATTTCGCGCCGCCCCGGGATGCTGGTTCCGCTGGAAGTCTCCTACGACGAATTCACCGAGGACATCGCCGAGAACCGCATTCTGCGTGCCGCCCTTGAGCGGATGGGCAAGGTTCCCGGCGTGCGGCAAAACGTCCTGAGCCGCTTGCGGCAGCTCAAGGGAAAGCTCGACGCCGTCACGCGGCTGCAGTCCGGGGCGCCCCTTCCGCAGTGGCAAGCAAACCGGATGAACCTCCGCTACCATCCTGTCCTCCGCTTGGCCGAGCTCATCCTGCGGAATGCCTCTGCGGAAGCGGGCGAGGGGAAGCAGCAGACCGCCTCGTTTGTCGTGGACATGTCCACTGTGTTTGAGGAATTCGTGGGTGTGGCTTTGCGGGCGGCCATGCGGGCACATCCGGGTGAAATGCGGCTTCAATACGGCGCCACCCTCAACGAAGCTGTGCGGGATTCGGACCGGCTCACCGTGCGCCCCGACGCCGTGCATTTCCTGGGTGGCCGGCCCGTAGTGGTGTACGACTCCAAATACGCGTCGGCCACGGATTCCGGGGCCTCGCTGAACGCGGACCACTATCAACTCCTGGCCTACTGCACCGCGCTGCAAGTTCCCACGGCATGGTTGGTCTACGCAGGCAAGGGCGAGATGAAGCTGCGACGGATCCTCAACACGGATATCGACATTGTGGAGTACCCGCTGGACTTGTCGCGGCCACCGGCGGAGATCCTTGCCGCCGTCACGGACCTGGCCCAGCAGTCCTGGGGAGAAGTGGTGCGCCAGGCCCGACTGTGAGGTGCTGGTTCTAGTTCCGTCCGGGCGGCAGGCGGACTAGCCTGAGAGAGCAAGTCACTGCAGATGGAGGCATCATGCACGGCAAGAAAAAGAAAAAGTCCTGGAAGGACATGACCCCTGGGCAACGGGTAGGCGTGCTTGTGGTGGGTGCGGGACAGATGGCGTTGCTCATCGCGGCACAACGCAGCATTTCCAAGACACCTGCGGCCCAAATCAGGGGAAACAAAGCTGTATGGCGGGCCGCGAGCTTCATCAATTTCTTCGGGCCGCTGAGCTACTTCCTGTTCGGCCGCCGTCGAGGAACTGCGTAAGCTGATTCTCCAAAGCCGAACGGTCCCGCAGTTCGCATTCCCACACGGTGAGAACCTCCCATCCTGAGGCTCTCAGCAGTTCGCGCTGTCCGGCGTCGCGCTCCCGGGTGCGGTTGCGCTTGGCTGCCCAGAAATCTGCGTTGCCCGTCGGCGCGTGCTGACCTGCCTTGCAGTCGTGGAAGTGCCAGAAGCATCCGTTCACGAAAATCACCTTGCGACGGCCGGCAAACACGAGATCCGGGCTGCCGGGCAACTTCCCGCCCGAGGCCCGGCCATGGAGCCGGTACCGGTAACCCTTGGCATGCAGGAGCCGACGGACCAAGAGCTCGGGCTTGGTGTTCTTGCCCCGGATCTTGGACATGTTCAGGCTGCGTTGCTCAGGCGTCAGCAGGTCGCGGCTCTCGCCCATATCCTCAGTCTACGCAGCGCACCCTGCAACGCTCGCTCAGGTATGTGGGCACTTCCTCGGACGCTCGCTCACGTATGGTGCCCAAAACCAAAACGCTCGCTCACATGTCGGAACGTTTGGCGTGACGCTCGCTCACATGATGTGAGCGAGGGTTGGCCTGGGGGCGGCTTGTTTGTGAGCGAGCGTTGGGTGGAAATGGCCCATAGATGAGCGAGGGTCGGTGGGGGTCAGGCCGGGACACGGAACGTGAAGGTTGTTCCTTCGCCGGGGACACTCTCAAGGCCAATGGTCCCGCCGTGGGCGTCGACGATTGCCTTGCAGATGGAAAGTCCCAAGCCGACGCCGTGAATGGCCGTATTGCGCACGTTTCCGGCCCTGAAATACCGGGTGAAGGCATCGGCTTGGTCCTGCTTGTCTATTCCCATGCCGGTGTCTTTGACCTGGCACACCAGCGCGTTTTCCTCCTGCCGCAGCATGACGCGCACGTCGCCGCCGTCGGGGGAGTATTTGATGGCGTTGGAGATGAGGTTGTCCAGCACCTGGGAGATCCGGTTGGCATCCACGTGCGCCTCCAGGCGTTCCGGGGCGTCAACCTGAAGCCGCACCCCGCCGTCGTTCGCTTTCGGCCCGGCCGACGCAACGCTTGACTTGACCAGTTCGGATACGTCCACCGCGTGTGGCTGGACGATCATGCGGCCGGAACGGACCGCCAACAAGTCGGAGACGAGGGAGAGGAGCCGGTCAGCGTTTCGTTGCACAATCTGAAGCTGCTCCACCACCCAGCCCGGGAGGTTTTCGGCCTCCTCCAGCACAAGGTCCACGTACCCTGTGATGGACGTCAGCGGGGTACGGAACTCATGGGAAACGTTCGAGACGAAGTCGTCCTTCGCGGCAAGCGCGTCCACCAGCGCCGTGACGTCGCCGAAAACGACCACTGAACCTAGGTAGTTGCCGTCGCAGTCCTTCATGGACCGCGCGCTGGTGGTGAAGGCACGCTGCTCCCTGCCCGTCCCAACCCAGACGAGGTAGTCCGTGAACTCCTGCCTCAACGCTGCACGACGCATCGGCCGGCGATCCGCGTCCGTCGGGGTCACACGGTCGGCGTCGAAAACCAAGACATCTGGCTCGCCGTGGCGATCGGTGTCCCCGGAATCCTCGAGCACCTGGTTCTCCCGCTGCTTGCGGTTCGCCATCATTTCGCGGCCATCGGCGTCAATGGCGACGACGCCAAGGTGGACGGTTTCAAGAACTGTGTTGAGCAATCGTTCCTTCTCCCGGCTGTCCGCCAAGGCGCGGAGCAGTGCGGCGTCCCTTTCCTCAAGGCGCTTCTGCTGGGCGACCATGCTCTGGGTCATCACGCCGATGGAAACGCCGATGCCGAGCATCATGATGGGCAGCAGCAATCCCCGCAGCAGATCCTGCGGCGTGTGCGTTCCATGGATGAATTGCGGCGTCCAAATCATGGCGAGTGGCCCCAGGAACGAGACAACCAGGGCCGAGCGTAGATACAACCCCGAGGCGCAGAGCCAGATGACGGGAAAGACAGTCAGGAGGCTGATTCCGATGGGGCTGTCTTGTCCCCCCTCACGCCCTAGCCCGATGGACACCATGTCAAGGAGCGGGACGGTCAGGAATGTTGGAAAGGGGAGTCTGTCCCACGGGACTACCTGGCAGAGGACCCACGCTGCAGCTTGGGTAGCCAGGAAGATGACGAAAAGCGGATTGCCGAGGGTTGCGGGGAAGTAGAGGCCAACCAAGACCGCAGTAAGGCACACCGTCACGGTCAGCGGCAATTGGCTGAGTGCAACGCGATCCTTGAGTGAGTACTCATGGAAGGCGTGCTGAAAAAACATCACCCGGCCGCTTTGGGCGTCCCATTCAAACGGACGTTTCATCAGGCCAAAATTCGCATTTGTTCAAGGTCGCGTCGCATGCCAGAAAGGATACCGGCAGCCCGATATACTTCCATTCGTAGCGGGCTGGGAGGGCTGCAAATGACTGAATTACGGGTTGGGCTCGTCATAGAAGACGATCACGACATCCGGGAATTGGTCCGCGTTGTCCTCAGCCAGGCCGGCTTCGAGGTTCATATGGCGACTAGCGGGGCGGCCGGCATCCGGGCAGCTCGTGATCTAAACCCACATGTCATCACCTTGGACTTGGGCTTGCCGGATATTGATGGCTTCGAGGTGGCACGCCAGGTCCGGAACTTTTCCGATGCATATATCGTCATGTTGACGGCCAAGGCCGACGAGCTGGATACCCTCCTCGGCTTGGAATCCGGCGCCGATGACTATTTGACCAAGCCGTTCCGGCCCCGCGAGCTTCGCGCCAGGGTGGCCGCCATGATGCGTCGCCCGCGCTCAAGGCCAGCGACAGGGTATGTGGCTTCGTCTTCCCAACGGACCTTCCGGCACAACGGGCTGGTATTCAGTTACGCGACGCGGACCGTTTCCATCGACGGCCAGGACGTACGGCTGACCCCCACGGAGTTCGATCTGCTGCACTGTTTGCTTGAGGCCGGCCGCACCGTCTTGAGCAAAGCGGACCTTGTGCGCCGCCTCCGGAACGAACCCTACGACGTCGGGACCTACACGAGCGACGCCGACGAACGGTCCGTCGAGGTCCACATCGGCAATCTTCGCCGCAAGCTCGGCGACGACGCGCAGAACCCGCGCTGGCTGCAAACAGTGCGCGGCGTCGGCTATCGGCTGGCCCCGGCAAAAACATGAATTTCTCGCGTGGCGGGCCTGGGTCACGGTCTCCGGGTCACGCCCCAAAGTACGGACTGAGGTCTGTGGCGGACATTTGCTCACATGATGTGAGCGAGCGTCCGGCCAAAAGTCGCTTTATGTGAGCGAGCGTCCGGCCAAAAGTCGCTTTATGTGAGCGAGCGTCTGGGGTTTGGGTCAGCGGCCGACCACCACCGTCCGCGGCGCTTGGAAGGACAGCAGGCGGAGCCACTCGGGGTTCGGCTCTGCCAAACGGATGCCTTGCAGCGCTGCCGCAGTTTCCTGCACGACGACGGCGGCCTCCAGCTCCGCGAGCTTCGCACCAAGGCAACGATGAATCCCTGAGCCGAACGCCAGCCCGTAGGCCGTAGGACCCTGCCCGGATGACTCGTGGTTGCCCGTGAGTTCTAAGAGGATTTCGGCGCCCGCCGGGATGCGCTCGCCGTCGAGCACGGTGTCCTGGGCGGCAATGCGGCGCCAGGTGGGGACCGAAGACTCAGTCGCGAGGACGTGCCGGATGAGATCCCGGGCCGTGGTGCCGGAGGCAGCGTCCTTCCAGGCAAAGCCTACTGATCCCTCGGCGAGCCGGAAGAACGCCGTGCTGATGAGCTGGGTGGTGGTTTCCTGCCCCGCGATGAGCAGGAAGTAGCCGAGGGAACAGATCTCGGGAGTGCTGAGACCGTGTTCCGCCAAGGACCTGAAGAGATTCCGCCCGGGCGAGGCCACGGCTTCGAGGACGAGTTCCCGCAGCCAGCCGTAGAACTCGGCCGCGCTGTGGGCTAGTTCCAATTGCCGCTCGGGATCCGGCCAGCCCCAGAAGAGCTCGAGGGAGTCCAGGCTCCAGGCTTTGAGCTCCGGAAGGTCGCGCACCGGAAGCCCCAGAAGCTCCAACATCACGACCGCCGGCGGGTAAGCGGCGACGGCCTGCACGAGGTCCACCTGCCCGACTGTTTCCAGCAGCCCAACAGCAGCGGCAGCAGCATCCCGTGCGATCCCGCGGATCCGCGGCTCAAAGGCCCCTACCGTGGCAGGCGTGAAGTACCCGGCCACCACCTTCCGGATGCCCGCATGGGAAGCCGTATCGTTGCTGGCCAGCACCGGCGGCAGCGCGAAGCGCGCCCGCTGCAGCACGCGCAAGGACTGTCCGGACAACGGCGTCACGGCGATCAGCGCATTCGCCGGACTGAAGTTCTCCGGCCGGTGCAGCACCTCCCGCACAGCCGCAGGCTCCCGCAGCACAATATATGGGCACGTCTGGGCGCTGGCAAAAGCCGCGTTCATGACCAGGCCCCGTCCAAGCAGTCCAAGCCGTCCAAGCAGTCCAGACCGCTCAACCAGTGCACACTCGCCGCCCTGAACATCACCGGTGGGAGATCCGCGGCGCGCTCAGGCAACACCCCAAGGAGCGGCCGCAATGCACCGAGGGTCGCCCGATTGCCGTGTTCCAGTACGCCCGGGTTGTCCGGCCAGGTTCCCAGGACCACGCCATGGATGGCCAGGTCCCGGCGTTCCAAGGCCTCGAGCGTCAGCGCCGTGTGGTTCAGGGTTCCCAACGCGGGGCGGGCAACCACTACAAAACTCGCGTCGTTCCCAAGGTGACTGCCCAGATCTGCCAGCGTTCCGCCGTCGGGGGCCAACTCCACGAGGAGGCCGCCGGAACCCTCCACAAGGACATGGTCATGCGTGCTGGCCAGTTCGCGGACGCGCGCTGCATGCGCCGACAGCGGCGGCAACGTGACTCCGTCCAGCGCCGCTGCGGGCACAGGGGCGAGGGGTTCTCGGAGCACGACGCCGGCCTCGGACGTGAGCGGTCCGGCCAAGCGCGTGATTTCGGCACAGTCGGAGTCGCCCGCCCCGGCGCCGCTCTGGCACGGTTTGTACACGGCCACCGAGCGGCCGTCCGCTTGCAGTGCGGACGCAAGCGCCGCCGTCGTGACGGTCTTGCCGACGCTGGTGTCCGTTCCGGTGACCAGCACGATGTGTGGCAGTTTCATGGCGTTACCTCCAGGATGCGTCGCAACGTTGCGCACGCGTAGTCGATGTCATCGGGCGTGAGGGTGGCGCGGGCCGTCAGCCGGAGGCGCGAGACGCCGTCGGGAACCGATGGCGGCCGGAAGCAGCCGACGCGGACACCCGCCACATATGCCGCCTGGCTCGCCGCAAGCGCGGCAGCGGCAGAAGGCATGGGAACGGACTGCACGGCACCGGCTGTTTGAAACGGCGCGCCAACGGCCCCGACGGCGGCGCCCCGCCGCTGTAGTGTTGGCGCGGGTAGCGCAGGCGCCAGTCCCGCCGTGAGGCAGGCAGCGTTCCGATGGATAGCCGCGACGCGCCACGGTTCCGTCCGGATGATCCCGACGGCGGCCAGCGCGGCAGCAGCCGACGACGGCGCGAGCCCGGTGTCGAAGATGAAGCTGCGGGCCCGGTTGACGAGGTGTTCGCGGAGCAGGGCACTGCCAAGGACGGCACCGCCTTGGCTCCCGAGCGACTTGGAAAGCGTCACGGTCAACACCACGTTGGGGTGGCCCGAGAGCTCCGTTCCAGCCACCGCGCCGTGTCCCTCGAACGCACCCTGGCCTGCCACGCCGAGGCTGTGGGCTTCGTCCACGAGGAGCATCGCGTCGTGCTCTTCGGCCAGTGCCAGCAGCCGGGGGAGCGGGGCGGCGTCGCCGAAGACGCTGTAGATGGACTCCACCGCGATCAGGGCCCGAGGTTCCGTGCGCCTGCGCAAGTGGTGCTCGGTTGCGCCGAGATCGTTGTGCGGGACCGTTTCCACCCTCGAACGGCTCAAGCGGAAACCGTCAATCAATGAGGCGTGGCAATGTTCGTCGGCCACAATGAGTGTTCCGGGGCCGCCGAGCGCGGTGGTGACGCCCAGATTCGCCAAGTACCCGGAGGAGAAGACCAGCGCCGATTCCATGCCTGTGAGGCTCGCGAGCTCGGACTCGAGCTCCAGGTGGAGCGCCGTGGTACCGGCAACCAGCCGCGAGGACGTGGCACCGGTTCCCCAACGGCCGATCGCCTCCCGGGCAGCCTCTGCCAGCCTCGGGTCCGTCGCGAGGCCAAGATAGTCGTTGCTCGCCAGATCCACCCCGGAGTCCCCGCCGAGGCGCGTCATGGGCGTGCGGACGAGGCCCCGGCGCTCGCGGACCTCGGCTTGCTGTTCCAACCACGCGGTCATGGACCTGCTCATGGGCCGTGCACCTCGGCCACGGCCGCCACCATGCCTTCGGCCATCCGCCGGACCGCCTCGGCGGTACTGATGTATGGCGGCATCGCGTAAACAAGGTTCCGGAACGGCCGTAGCCAGACTCCGTGCCCGACGGCGGCACTCGTCACTGCGGCGACGTCGACTTCCGTGTTCAACTCGATGACGCCGACGGCGGCGATCGTGCGGACCTCCTTGACGGCGTCGAGCGCGCTGGCGGCACCGAGGCCGGCCGCCAGGCCCGAGCCGATCCGGGCCACATCGCGGCGCCAGGTGCCGTCGTCGAGGATTCCCAGGCTCGCGTTGGCCACTGAACACGCGAGCGGATTGCCCATGAACGTCGGGCCGTGCAGTAAGGCACCCGCAGCGCCGCTCGAGACCCGGGCCGCCACCTCGCCCGTGCAGAGCATCGCGGCGAGCGTGAGGTAACCGCCCGTGAGGGCTTTGCCGACGCACATGATGTCCGGAACCACCCCGGCATGCCCCGCGGCGAACAGCTCGCCCGTGCGGCCGAAACCAGTGGCGATCTCGTCGAGGATCAGGAGGATCCCGTGCCGATCGGCGATGTCGCGGAGGATGCGCAGGCATTCGGCGGCGTAGACGAACATGCCGCCGGCGCCTTGAAGCACGGGTTCCACGATGATCGCGGCCAATTCGTTGGCGTGCTCTTGGGCGAGAGCTTCGGCTTGCGCCTGCCATTCCGCGATTTCCTCGGGTGGCGCGCCCGCGGCGGGCGGCCGCTGGGCGAACACATTGGCGGCGAGCAACCCGGGGAACGCCGAATGCATGCCGTCCACGGGGTCGCAGACTCCCATCGCCGCGAAGGTGTCGCCGTGGTAACCGCCGCGGATGCTGAGGAAGCGTTGCCTCTTGGGGAATCCCGAAGCGGTCTGGAACTGCACCGCGAGCTTGAGCGCCACCTCAACGGACACCGATCCCGAATCTGCCAGGAAAACCCGCTCCAACCGCGGCCGATCAGTCGCGGAAGGCGCCATGGCAACCAGCCGTTCGGCCAGTTCCACGGCAGGTTCATGGGTGAGGCCGCCGAACATCACATGGCTGAATGTGTCTAGTTGGCGCTTCGCCGCGGCATCCAGGACGGGATTCCGGTACCCGTGGATGACCGACCACCAGGAGGACATGGCATCGAGCACCTCATGCTGACCGCCGGTTTCGTCGCGGAGCCGCAGCGTCACGCCGTCGGCGTCTTCGACTTCCCACAATGGCAGCGTCCCCGACGCCGGAGCATACGGATGCCAGAGGCTCGCCCTATCTCGCTGGATGACGTCTCGCTGGATGACGCTCATGGCGTGACCCGGCCGTGGCGCGAGCATTCAGCGGTCCAACCGAGCGGCGTGACCTGGACTTTCATGCGGCGCCGGCATTGGGCGCAATAGCGGGGAGGCTCCATCGCGAGGCGCTGCTGGCACCCCAGGTGAGCGTCCGACGTCGGGCGCTCGCCTTGCGCTACAGGGGCGCCTTGCGCGGCGGGACCGCCGCAGTGCCCGCAGAAGCTCGGTGTGTCGGTGTTTGGAACAGTGGCGTTCACAGCGACTTCTGGAGTTCCTTGATGGGCATGTTCAGCTCGACGAGGAGGTTGAGGTCGGCGTCGGCGGGTCGGCCGAGTGTGGTGAGGTAGTTGCCGACGATCACGGCGTTGATGCCGCCCATGAGGCCTTCGCGCGTGCCGAGGTCGCCCAAGGTCAGTTCCCGTCCGCCGGCGTAACGAAGGACGGTCCTCGGCATGGCGAGGCGGAACGCCGCGATCGCGCGGAGGGCGTCTTTGCCGTCCATGATTCCCTGGTTTTCGAGGGGCGTCCCGGGGCGCGGATTGAGGAAGTTCAGTGGGACTTCGTGGGGTTCGAGGGCTGCGAGCTGGCTCGCGAGTTCGGCGCGCTGGGCGTTGGTCTCGCCCATGCCGATCAGGGCTCCGCAGCAAAGTTCCATGCCGGCTGCCTTGACCATGTTGCAGGTCTCGAGGCGTTCCTCGTAGGTGTGGGTGGTGACCACTTCGGGGAAATAGCTGCGCGCGGTTTCGAGGTTGTGGTTGTAGCGGTGGACGCCCCATTCGGCGAGCTGGTCCACTTGGCGCTGGGTGAGCATGCCCAGTGAACAGGCGATGTTGATGTCCACTTCCGCGTTGATCCGGTCGATCGCGAACTTGATCTGGTTCATGAGCTTGATATCCGGGCCTCGGACGGCTGCGACGATGCAGAACTCCGTGGCCCCGGTGGCAGCGGTTTCCTTGGCGGCCTTCACGAGCTCGGGGATGTCGAGCCAGACGCCGCGGACCGGACTGTCAAACAGGCCCGATTGGCTGCAGAAGTGGCAGTCTTCCGGACATCCTCCGGTCTTGATCGAGATGATTCCCTCAACTTCCACGTCCTCGCCGCAATGCTCCAAGCGGACTTCGTGGGCTAGCTGAAGGGCTTCGGGAATGGCCTCGTCCGGGAGCTCCAGGATCTCGAGCAGTTGGGATTCGCTGAGGCCTTCGCCTTTCGCGAGGACTTGCTCGCGGGCTGTTTCCAGAATCGGAAACGCGGATGTACGCCTTGGGTTTGGCTGGGTGGTCATGATGCTCCTCGGCCGTTACTTGCGGGGGATGGTGCGTTCCTTCATGACGGTAGTGGGACTGTGGGGCGGCGATTTTGTTGGACGTCCACAAACCCGGGGCTGCAATCTTGGCGGCCGACTCGCTGGATAAGTTACAGCGCGGAAACATCGTGGTGACTCCGTGGTTCCATCCCGTCGATAGCGTCAAGGCCATGTTCAGAGGGGAAACATGTCCAGACGAAGAAAGTTGCGGGGATGACTGACGATTCGAAGACAACGCAAGTGCTTGAACCCCCGATGGCGGGTGGCTCCCCGGTGGGGGTCGCCGTCGTCGAACCTTCCGAGGCGCTAGGCTCGGGGAGCCGCGCGGCGGGCAATACCGATGCGATGAGCGCGGCGAAGGAGAGCCTGGAGGACTACACCCTCAGGTTCGCGCCACGGTCCTACCGGAAGTGGGGTGCGGGCGTCGTGGCGACGAGTGCGCTCGGTGGGATCGCCTATTTGGCTGATTTCTCGATCGGCGCGAACATCGGTATTTCGTACGGCACCGTGAACGCTATTTTGGGAATTGTGGTGGCGGCGGTGGTTATTTTCGCCACGGGATTTCCCTTGGCCTACTACGCCGCCCGGTACAACATTGACCTCGACCTCATCACGAGGGGCTCCGGATTCGGCTATTACGGCTCGGTGGTCACCAACGTTATTTTCGCGACGTTCACGTTCATCTTCTTCGCGCTCGAGGGTTCCATCATGGCGCAAGGCCTGGAACTTGGCTTGGGCATCCCGCAATGGCTCGGTTACGCGGCGTCCACGCTTATTGTCATTCCCTTGGTGATTTACGGGATGAAAGCCTTGTCCAAATTGCAGGTGTGGACCACTCCGTTGTGGCTGCTGCTCATGGTGGTCCCGGTGGGGTATTTGGTGATTTCGCACCCGGAGAGCATCGGGGACTTCTTCGCGTATACCGGCAAATCCGGCGCTGAAGGCACCAGCCTGGCCTCCGTGATGCTGGCCGCGGGTGTTTGCCTGTCACTCATGGCACAGATCGCGGAACAGATTGATTACCTGCGCTTCATGCCACCCAAGACCGCCGAAAACCGCGGTGCCTGGTGGCGTGCCGTGATCCTGGCCGGTCCGGGCTGGGTGATCTTCGGCGCGATCAAGCAGATCGTGGGCATGTTCATTGCCATCTACCTGATTGCGACCCTGGATCCAGCCGAGTCCGTCCACGCAAACGAGCCCGTGCACCAATTCCTTGGCGTGTACCAGGAAATGATGCCGGCCTGGCTGGCGATGACCTTGGCCGTGGTTCTCGTGGTCATTTCCCAGATCAAGATCAACGTGACCAACGCCTACTCGGGCTCGCTCGCGTGGACCAACAGCTTCACGCGTATCACCAAGAGCTACCCGGGCCGGATGGTGTTTGTGGTGGTCAACCTGGTGATTGCGCTGGTGCTGATGGAAGCCAACATGTTCGAATTCCTGAACACCATTCTTGGTTTCTACGCGAATTGCGCCATGGCATGGGTTGTCACCGTCGCGTCCGATATCGCCATCAACAAATACTTGCTCAAGATTTCGCCCAAGGTTCCCGAGTTCCGCCGCGGCATGCTTTACGCCGTCAACCCGGTGGGCTTTATCTCGATGCTGGTTTCGGCCGTCGTCTCGATCGCCGTGTTCTTCGGCGCTTTCGGCTCCGCTGTCCAGCCATACTCGCCGATCTTCGCTGTTGGGCTGGCGCTTGTGCTGACGCCCGCTCTGGCCGTGTTGACCCGCGGGAAGTACTACCTGCGCCGCTCCGACGACGGAATCGATCTACCGATGTTCGACGCCGACGGCAACCCGAGCGACGCCAAGCTTTTGTGCCACGTGACGGGCCTGGAGTTCGAGCGTCCGGACATGGTCCGCTCGGCCCAGGACGGGCCCGACGGCGAGCCGCAGTTCATCTCGTCGCTCGCTTTGTCGACGGATAAGTCGGGGGAGTTGGTCCTGCCGGCTCAAAATTAGGCGGGAGTTCGACAGGTTCCATAGGCCTCGACGACGGATGGGCGGCCTGGCCGCGGTCCCGTCGTCGGGGCCTTTGGCTTGTCTTTGTTGTGTCTGTTGCGCCGCGCTGTGAAGCGATGTCGTGTAACGAGCCGGAGCCTGTGGATAACTTTCCCGACACGATGGGCAATTAAGCTACCCTTTTTGGAAACGTTTAGTCTTGAAAACTATTTGGGGATAGCAAACCATGACTCCACGCACCTCGATTTCCGCTCGCTCTTTCATCATTGGCAGCCTCGCAACGGCGTTGACGCTGACCGCTTGCGGGAACAACACCCAGCCGCAGTCTGCGTCACCTACGGTTTCCGCTTCAGCTAGTGCCACGGCTACGCCCACGCCCACCCCGACGGCTGCCTACAAACCCGCGGATGCCAAGGGGAAAGCGGAGAACGTGCCCATTCCGGTGCTGCCGGAGGCCGCGAAGGCGAACAGCAAGGAAGGCGTAGAGGCGTTTGCAAGGTACTGGTTCCAAGCGCTTTCATACGCTTATGAGACTGGGGACGTCAGGGTTCTCAAACAGACCACCGGTCCCAACTGCGTTCTTTGCACCGCCTTGCAGGAAGCCATAACCGTTGCTTGGACAGACGGTAAGTGGATCGTCGGCGGCCGCATTGAGACGCCCGTGGTGGTCGGAAAATACCGCGATGGAGGAGGGTCTCCCCAAACGACCGTCCAGGCAATTCAGCAGCTAATCGAGATTCGCAGAGCAGATGGAACCCTTTACCAAGACCCCACCAAAGCTTCCAATAGAGGAATGCAACTTGTGGCCACGTTCAGTGCGAATGGCTGGACAGTGATTGACCTCGGATTGATTTACTAGCGATGCGACCGGTCAGGTCCCTGTCGGCTGGATCTCTGGTTCTCTCGTTCTTGGTTGCGATCCCCGGTACGGCGGACGCGAAAGGCACAGAGTCACCAGTCATCATTGGCTTGGAGGAAAACGGTGTAAACGTTGGATCCTCGAAATGGATCCGTGACCCTCAATCGGGCGAATTTGTCCCCGCCCCACCAAACTTCGTCAGCGACGACCCCAACCAATACAAGGCAGACCTCCAATGCCAGGTTGATCAGGATTCGCTGGCGAAGAAGTGCCTACCTGGTCAGTTGCAATGTCCGCCTCGTGAGGCTGGCGGAAAACCAGGCACGGCGGTCATTTGGAAAGTCGCTCCGAAGTCGGTTTCGAACCCGGTGTGGACTGACTGGACTCCCAACGGAAGTGGCCCGTCGTGCCTCTACGACGAAAAGCCAGAGGATCTCTTGCCGAAAATTGCTGCAAGGATTGAGAGCGACTTCCGCAACCTTCCGATCAAACCGGCGGAGCTGAGGGCCCAGCCAAGCCCGCACACGCTCAAGGGCGCTGAAACAAACATCTTCGCGGACGCCGTTGAGCAGCAATTCGATGTGACGATCCTTGGCCAGCGAGTCCACATAGTCGCAACTCCAGTCGAGTACACCTATGCGTATGGGGACGGCAACAGTCTCGGGCCAACCCCCTTTGCTGGCGGGCCGATCCCAGAGGAACAATGGGCCAAAAGACGAGAACGAGCCATGTGTATCAACAGACCGGTGACTTTCAGTTGTCCGTGACCACCACCTTCCGCGGCACTTACTCCGTGAACGGTGGTCCGAACATGCCGATTCCCGGCACGGGACAGTTTGCGTCGCCGTCACAGAAGGTGAGCGTGTGGAGGTCGATCACGCGCAACTACGCCGACAACTGCATCGTGAATCCGCGGGGCGAGGGCTGCCCGGGCCTCCCCTAAAATGAAGCGCCTACGTCCGAAGTTCCCTGTCGATCCTGTCCATTCGTGCCCGCACCAGCTGGAACCGTGAATCGTCGGGAGCCATGAGACTCGCCAAGGTCATCGCGGCTTTGGAATCGTCCGAGCCCATGTCCGTGGAACACCAACGGCTGATCAGTTCCGGATCACCGCTTGCCCGAACCGACGCGGCGACAGCCTGGTCCAGCTCGTCGCGCATCAGCTCTATGGCCAGGGTTACCGAACGGTTCAGGATGCGCCCTGAATACGCGGCCACGGCATCGTGCACCCGTCCGGCCCGCAAATGCTCGGCGACTAGTCCGGCGTCGGTCACTACTGTCACGCCCGGAGCAAAACGGTACGGATTCGCCTCCACCACATTTCCGAGCAACGCACGGATCCGGTGCATCTCCGTCCGGATGGCCGTGGCGGCACCATCTTCGCCATGCAGTTGATACGCGAGCTCATCGGCGCTCCACCCCTGTGTCCTGGAGGCAAGCAACGCGAGGATCTCCGCCCGGCGCAGCGTCACTGGAAGCGGGCCGCCGCCGTCGAGCTCTGCCGTCGGCTTGTCGCCGAGCAGTCCCAAAAATAGCGTCGAAACTATGCCGGGACGAAAGTGCCCGACGGCGGCGCGCAGACTCGGGTCCGCCGTCGCGCCTTCCGACCGTAGGAGTTCCTCCGCGAGCCGGACGCCGCAACGCACCATCCGCAGGCTATCCGGCGTCACCGAATCGATGGGACCCGACACATCCAGGATCCCGACAATGTCCCCGGTGAAGGGGTCGCGGATGGGCGCTGCGGTGCATGCCCAATCGTGGTGGGTCCGGACGAGGTGCTCGGCGGAGAAGAGCTGGGCGGCGTTCCCCGAGATGAGGGCCTCGCTGATGGCGTTGGTGCCGACTCCAGCCTCGGACCAATCGGCACCCTCCACGAATTCGAGGGAGTCGGCCTGCCGCAGCGCGGAACCGCTGCCGATTCTCCAGAGCACCTCGCCATAGTGGTCGGTGACGATCAGCAGGTGGCGGCCCGCGGCGGACTCATCGGCAAGCAACTGCGAGAGCGCCGGAACCACGCTGGCCAGGCGGTGTCCTTTCCCGAGGGAACGGGCTTCGGCGACTTCATGACGGTGGGCCGGGCTGTGCCGATCGGGGTTGATGCCAAGCGCGATGGACCGCTGCCAGGACTCCACGAGGGACGTTGGCAATAACGGATGAGGGGCGCCGGACAAGGCAGCCTCGTGGGCGATGCGGAGCGTCTTGGCGTATTCCAACGGCGAAGAGAAGCGCAGTCCCGGATCCGGGATCAGCGCGCTCGGGCCGTGACGCATGCGCAAACTCCCAACTCGCCATTGAATCGCTGGATCGACGGCCCAAACCCGCGTGGGAACAAGGAGAGGAGCCCGTGTCACCCGATTGTAACCCCCTGCGGCATCTACTTGTGATGCGAGTCACTCACCGGACAGTTGCCACGGAACCGGGAATTGGCTCATCGTCAGCGATGGAAAGAGGAGAAATGCCTGAGACCGCAAACGGCATAGCCGAGGCTTGGCTGGCGCAGTTCGATGAGGCGCTGCGCAGCAACAACACCGAGGCTGCACTGGAACTGTTCGAAGACGAATCGTATTGGCGCGACTTCGTTTCCTTCACATGGAACTTGAAGACCCTCGAGGGCAAGTCCGAGATCAAGCGGATGCTGGACGCCACGCTCCCGAACGTGCAGCCAAGCAACTGGAAACTCGCCGAAGATGCTACGGGCGATGCGGCGAACACCGAGGCCTGGCTCGACTTTGAAACTGCGCAGGCTCGTGGCCACGCACACCTTCGGCTGCGCAACGGCAAGTGCTGGACCCTGCTCACCACGATGCAGGAACTCAAGGGTTTCGAGGAAAAGAAGGGCCCTAACCGGGAGCAAGGAGTGGCCCACCACATCAGCAAGGGCCGCAAATCCTGGCTCGAACTCAAGGAAGAGCAAGAAGCCAAGCTGGGCTACGAGGAGCAGCCCAACACTGTCATCATTGGCGGCGGCCAGGGCGGGATCGGCCTCGGAGCGCGGTTGCGCAGGCTCGGCGTCTCCACCATCGTCGTCGAGAAGAACGAGCGCCCGGGCGACTCCTGGCGCAACCGCTACAAGTCGCTGCACCTGCACGACCCCGTCTGGTACGACCACTTGCCCTACATGAAGTTCCCGGACGACTGGCCCGTCTTCGCAGCCAAGGACAAGATCGGCGATTGGCTGGAGCACTACACCCGGATCATGGAACTGAACTACTGGTCCAAGACCGAGTGCACCAACGCCCGGTGGGACGAGGACCGCGGCGAGTGGGAAGTCAGCCTCATGCGCGACGGCGAACCGGTCACCTTGCGTCCGAAGCAGCTGGTGTTCGCCTTGGGCGTCTCCGGGTACCCGAACGTCCCCGTGTTCGACGGCGCCGAGAGCTTCCTGGGGCAGCAGTACCATTCCTCCAAGCACCCAGGCGGCGGTGACTGGACCGGCAAAAAGGCCGTGGTGATCGGCTCGAACAACTCGGCTCACGATATCTGCGCAGACCTGTGGGAACACGGCGCCGAGGTCACCATGGTCCAGCGCTCGTCCACGCACATCGCCCGGAGTGAGTCCCTGATGGACCTGGCGCTCGGCGATCTCTACTCGGAAAAGGCGTTAGCCAACGGAGTCACCACCGAGAAAGCCGACCTTCTCTTCGCTTCCTTGCCGTACCGGATCCTGCCAGAGGCCCAGACTCCTGTCTACAGGCAGATGGCGGAGCGCGACGCCGAGTTCTACTCCCGGCTTGAGGCGGCCGGTTTCGATCTCGACTTTGGAGTGGACGGCTCGGGCCTCTTCCTGAAGTACTTGCGACGAGGCTCCGGCTACTACATCGACGTCGGTGCATCCCAGCTGATCATCGACGGACGCGTGAAACTCGCGAACGGCCAGGTCAGCAAGATCACCGGGAACGCCGTGGTGATGGACAACGGCACTGAGCTCGAAGCCGACGTCATCATCTACGCCACCGGCTACGGCTCCATGAATGGCTGGCTCGCCGACCTCGTCTCGCCCGAGGTGGCTGACGCCGTCGGGAAATGCTGGGGATACGGTTCCGACACACCCAAGGACCCCGGCCCCTGGGAAGGAGAACTGCGCAACATGTGGAAGCCCACCAACGTGCAGAACCTCTGGATCCACGGCGGAAACCTGCACCAAAGCCGGCACTACTCCAACTACCTGGCCCTGCAGCTCAAGGCCAGGGCGGAAGGCCTGCCGACCCCGGTGTACGAGCTCCAGCCATCGCACCACACGCGCTGAAGCGGTAAACACGCACGTTCGACGGCGGCACCCAGCCTTTCCGCGGAAGGCGGGGGCCGCCGTCGTCGTGTGATCCGCGTCTCAGCAGGAATAGTTGCAGGCGCGCGGCAGTTGCCCCCAGTGGACCCGTTCCCGCTTGAAAGGCACTGCCCATGTTGTTTTCTCCTTTGACTCTTGGCGAGATTGAACTTTCCAACCGCTTGGTCATGGCGCCCCTGACCCGTGTCCGATCGGGCGCCGAAGGCATTCCCGGCCCGTTGGTTGTGGAACACTACCGGCAGCGTGCCTCCCTCGGGCTGATCGTCAGCGAGGGCACCTACCCGACGCCGGCAGGCAAGTCCTACCCGGGCCAGCCCGGCCTCGTCACGGAGGAACAGGTCGCGGGCTGGAAGAAGGTGACAGACGCCGTCCATGCTGAAGGCGGCCGGATGTTCGCCCAGGTCATGCACGGTGGGCGCGTCTCCCACGCGGACATTACTGGCGGGCATGAGATCGTGGCACCCAGTGCCGTGGCCATCGACGGCGAAGTCCGCACGCAGAATGGCAAGAAGCCGTACCCGGTGCCCCGCGAACTGAGCACTGATGAACTTCCCGCAGTGATCCAGGAAATCGTCACGGCATCCAGGAACGCCATCGAGGCAGGATTCGACGGCGTCGAACTGCACTCTGCCAACGGTTACCTGCTGCACGAATTCCTTGCCCCCAACACCAACGTCCGAACTGACAGCTACGGTGGCTCCCCGGAAAACCGGGCCCGCTTCGTGATCGAGACGGTCAACGCGGTGGTTGAAGCCTTGGGCGCCAACCGGGTGGGCATCCGGATTTCCCCGGAGCACTCGGTCCAAGGAATCGCCGAGACCGACCCCGCCGATGTCCGCGCCACCTATGAAGTCCTGGTGGACACCATTGCGTCGCTCAACCTCGCCTACCTCAGCATCCTCCACCATGATCCCAAGGGTGAACTCGTGCAGGACCTGCGCGAGCGTTTCAACGGCACGTTCCTGGTGAACACCGGCTTCGGTGTAGTGACCACTCGGGATGAAGCCCTGGCACTCGTGGCCGACGGTCACGCCGATGCCGTGGTGGTTGGCCGGCCGGCCATTGCCAACCCGGACCTTGCGCGCAGGTGGCGTGAAGGCCTCCCGCTCAACGAACCGGACCCGTCCACGTTCTATGGCGAAGGCGCCAAGGGGTACACCGACTACCCGTTCTACGCCAACTAGAACACCCGAACCCCGACGGCGGCACCTGCGAAAGGTGCCGCCGTCGCGGTTTAACCGAGCGGGAGAGGCTTCAGAGTCTGTCCCGGGCGTCCGAGGCCGCTACAAAGGGACCATTCCTATAGGATTTGTCTATGAAACTCGCTTCCTCACGGGACCGCGCCCCTGGCCGACCCGTCAGCCGCCAGGTTCTCGCCGACCACGTCTACGAGGAACTTCTCGCGTGGCTCATGGACGGCCGGCTCGAACCAGGAGCCGCGGTCAGCATCGACGGGACGGCGCGGGAATTGGACGTTTCGCCGACACCCGTGCGAGAGGCACTGGCGCGGCTGGAGCACACAGGCATGGTCCGCCGGGTCGCCCTCAAGGGTTACAGGGTGGCCCCGGTGTTCACGCGCGAGGATTTTGCCGAACTCATGGAGGCCAGGCTCGCGATTGAGCCCGTGAATGCGCGCTTGGCGTGCAGCCGGATCACGCCGGAGGATTTGGCGGCTTTACGAGAGGCTGTGAAGGACCTGGAGACTGCTCCTCGAGGCCCGTCTTTCGTGGAATTCCGGGACTATCTAGAGGCCGATGAGCGCTTCCATAAGCTGATCGCCGAGCAGTCCGGCAATCAATTCATGCTTGCCGCCTACTCCGCGCTGGGCGGCCAGGTCCAGCGGTTCCGGCTGTTCGGGGGAGTGGGCATCACCGACGCGGACCAAGCCATCGCGGAACACCAAGCGGTGCTCGACGCGCTGGCGAGCGGTGACCCGGAACAGGCCGCAGCCGCCATGGCCGACCACGTGCACAAGGTCCGGGCCCGGGCCATCGCCGACGCTCCCGCTGACTGAACCGTCGCCTACAGGCCGAGTCCGACGGCGATCAAGACGGCGACCCGACGCCGCCAGACCCTCAAGGCCCGTCTAACGGCGGGCCTTTTGTGTGCATGGCGAAGGCGATATCTCGTGACCCTCTTCACAAACATATGTAAGACATATAGGATCTTTGATGACGCCAGGCGGGGTGCGAAAAGGCGGGGCCGGCCTGCGGAAATCCAAATAAACATGTTGACAGCCTCGTCCAGATAGTAAATCCTATAGGAAACAGGATTCCACGAAGGAGTGAAAACTATGGCTTACACCGCCGAAACCTGGCCCATCACCGCGGCCCTGCTCCAGTTCCCCGGCACTGACACAACCGGACAGCACATCAACGACGCCGATGCTTCCGCTTGGGCCGAGGTCCTGCAGGAAGTCAAGGACGCAGGATTTGCCAACGCAGACCTCACGGACAGCTGGGTCCGCCCCGGCGACCTCAGCAAAGAACGCCTCGCCGAGTTCAAACAGACCGCAGAACACGTTGGCATTGGCATCCCCGTCATCTCGGCCATCCGCCGCAGCGTCATTCACACCCGCGACTGGGCAGAGAACCTGGCGTACAGCCACCGCACTATCGAGGCCGCGGCCGAATTGGGCTGCGAGGTTGTCTCCTTCGGACTCCACCAGGCCATCACCGCCGAGCAGCAAAAGCAGCTGTGGTTCTGGACGGTGGAAGGATACAAGGACCCGGTGGGGGACAAGGAAACCTGGGGCAACGCCGTCGCCCGCTTGCGGGAACTCGGTGAGCACGCCGCGGAAGTCGGCATTCTGCTGTCCCTCGAAATGTACGAGGACACCTACCTCGGCACCGCCGACTCCTCGGTCCAGCTGGTGCAGGACATAGGGCTGGACAACGTTGGCCTCAACCCGGACCTTGGCAACCTCATCCGACTCCACCGTCCCATCGAGGACTGGCGCGAGATGGTAGCCAAGACCCTGCCGTACTCCAACTACTGGCACATGAAGAACTACATCCGCGACGAAGACGTGGCCCGCGACAGCTACATCACCATGCCCGCGCCGATGGAGAGCGGCCTCATCAACTATCGCGAGGCCTTCAAGCTCGCGCTGTCGGTAGGCTTCCAAGGCATCCTGTGCACCGAGCACTACGGCGGCGACGGGCTCAGCGTGACGGCGAGCAACCAGGAATACCTCCGGCGGCAGGTCCTTCCGAAGACAGAGAACTACGTCCTTGGCCAGAGCCAGGTTGCCCAGGGCCGGCAGCAGCCTTCCGGCCGGACCGCCCCCGCGACACCCCCGTCCGCATCCTCCGAACTGGCTGGAGTGTAGCCATGACAAGGATTTTCGACAACCCCGCAGACTTCGCGGACGATGCTTTGGACGGATTCGTCGCCGCCAACCGCGGCTATGTTGCCCGCGTGGACGGCGGAGTGGTCCGTTCCACCGAAGTCCCCTCCGGACAGGTCGCCCTCGTGGTGGGCGGCGGCTCGGGACACTACCCTGCGTTCGCCGGACTGGTCGGGCCGGGCCTGGCAACCGCCTCGGCGTGCGGCAACATGTTCGCCTCCCCGGCGGCGGGCCAGGTCTACCGCGTAGCCAAAGCAGCCAACGCCGGAGGCGGCGTCCTGCTCAGCTACGGCAACTACGCGGGCGACGTTTTGCACTTCGGCCAGGCTCAGTTGCGCCTCAACGCGGAAGGCATCGAGACCCGCACCGTGACCGTTACCGACGACATCGCCAGCGCTCCGTTGGACCAGATCGAAAAACGGCGGGGAATCGCGGGCGATCTCACGGTCTTCAAGATCGCTGGCGCCGCGGCCGAAGCGGGACTGGACCTCGACGCCGTCGAGCGCTTGGCGATCAAGACGAACTACCGCACACGCTCGCTGGGTGTGGCGTTCGACGGGTGCACCCTTCCGGGTGCCTCGGATCCACTGTTCCACGTTCCGGCCGGTCAGATGTCCCTCGGCCTCGGCATCCACGGTGAGCCAGGCATCTCCGAGCACAAAATGCCCACCGCTTCAGAGCTCGCCGAACTGCTCGTCTCGAGGCTCCTCAATGACAAACCGGACGACGCCGGAAACCGCGTGGTGGCGATCGTCAACGGCCTCGGCACCGTCAAGTATGACGAACTCTTCCTGCTCTTCGGCAAGATCGAAAAGCTCCTCAGCAAAGCGGGCCTCACCGTGGTGGAGCCCGAGTGCGGCGAGCTCGTGACAAGCCTGGACATGTCCGGTCTTTCGCTCACGCTGCTTTGGCTGGACGAGGAGCTCGAGCAATATTGGGCAGCACCCGCCGACACCCCGGCATTCCGCAAGGGTAACCTCGCGCCCCGCCGGCCCCGCAAGCAAGGGAGCGTCACCGCCGTGGACGCGTCCGACGTCGAGCAGCCCACCGCGGCCGCTGCCGGACTCGGGCGGCAGGCCGTGGCCGTGCTCGCCCAGATGCGGGACGTCGTCGTCGAGCATGAAGAAGAACTCGGCAAGCTGGACGCGATTGCCGGCGACGGCGACCACGGCATCGGCATGCGACGCGGCGTCGACGCGGCCTTCGCCGCCGCCGAGACGGCAAGCGGAGCCTCGGTGGGGCGGATCCTGACGGCGGCGGGTGAGGCCTGGAGCGAACGCGCCGGCGGAACCTCGGGCGCGCTGTGGGGCTCGGCGATCATCGCGGCAGGACAGGCGCTCGGCAACAAAGCGGGCTACTCCGGCGAGGATGCCGCGGCTGCCGTCACCGGCTTTGTGGACGCGATCACCGAGCTTGGCAAGGCCGAACCTGGCGATAAGACCATGGTGGACGCGCTGCTGCCGTTCCGGGATGCATTCCTGACAGAGTTCGACGCCGGAGCCCCGGTTGACCGGGCCCTCGCGGCTGCTGCTGCGGCAGCCGAGGCCGCGGCAGCTGAGACAGCCGGCTTGCGTCCGCTCAAGGGCCGGGCCCGTCCGCTCGCTGAGAAGAGCCTGGGCCACCCTGATCCTGGCGCGGTGTCCTTCGGGCTGATCACGGCGAGGATCTCACAACATATCGATTCACAGCTGGGCGGTTCACTGCTAGCGCCCCCAGCAGGAAACGGAGTTAAAGCATGACCACATCAGCAGGCTGGCGGATCATCGTCGGCAACGACGAAGCCGGCGTCGAATACAAGCAGGCACTCATGGCACTGCTTGAAGCCGATCCCCGGGTGGCGTCCGTAAGCGACGTGGGGGTCGGGGCCAACGACTCCACCGCCTACCCGCACGTTGCCGTGGAGGCGGCACGCAAAGTAGCCGCGGGCGAAGCGGACCGTGCCCTGTTGATCTGCGGCACGGGCTTGGGCGTGGCCATCGCGGCCAACAAAGTCCCCGGAATCCGTGCCGTCACCGCGCACGACAGCTACTCCGTGGAGCGTTCGGTCCTGAGCAACAACGCCCAGGTCCTGACCATGGGACAGCGGGTGATTGGCTTGGAACTGGCCAAGAAACTCGTGGGCGAATGGCTGGGCTACCACTTCGACGAGACATCATCTTCCGCCGCCAAGGTGGACGCCATTTGCTCCTACGAGCCCGATTACACAAAGGCAGTGTGACATGACTGAATCAACAAGCAGCGCCGCAGGCGACGGAAGCGCGGCCCGGAAGATCGCCGTCGTCGGCTCCGGTTACATGGGCGGCGGGATCGCGCAGGTGCTGGCCCTCGGCGGGGCACGCGTGGCGTTGGCGGATGTGTCCGCGGAAATCGCGCAGAAGAACTACGACCGCCTGCTGGTGGAGTCGGACGAATTCGTGGCCGCGGGCCTCTTTCCTGAAGGTTCCACGGCAATCCTGAAAGCCAATCTGTGGGCCGCGAAGGACATCGAAGAGGCCGTGGTGGACGCCGACTTCATCGAAGAAGCCGTTCCAGAGGTCCTCGACATCAAGCACCAGACCCTCGCCCGGATCAGCGCGGCCGCCCGTCCTGACGCCCTGATCGGGTCCAACACCTCCACCATTTCCATCGCCGATCTCGCCGAGGCCGTCGTCGGTCCGGAGCGATTCCTGGGCGTGCACTTCTCCAACCCGTCGCCGTTCATTCCCGGCGTCGAGATCATTCCTCACGCCGGCACCACACCCGAGACCGTGGCCGCGTCCCGCGAACTGGTCCACGCGGCCGGCAAGCAAACCGCCGTCGTCAAGGACGTCACTGGTTTCGTGCTTAATCGGCTGCAATACGCGCTTTTCCACGAGGCCGCGCAGCTGGTGGAGCAAGGGATCGCAACAGCGGACGACGTCGACACCCTCGTCCGTACGACGTTCGGCTTCCGCTTGCCGTTCTTTGGTCCATTCGCGATCGCGGATATGGCCGGACTGGACGTCTACAACTTCTGCTACAAATCCCTGCAGACCGGATTCCCGGAACGCTTCGCCACCCCGAAGATCCTGAGCGACCTCGTCGAGGCGGGAAAGCTCGGGACCAAGACCGGCGCAGGATTCCTCAACGTCCCGGCGGAACGCACGCCCGAACTCATCGCCTACCGGAACAAGGCCTACGTGGCCATGCAGAAGCTCATTGATGAGCTCGGCCCGGCACCCATCAACTAGCCCCACCATTCACAGGAGAATACCCATGAGCACTTTCCCCGCAGAACGCACCGCGATCGTCACCGGCGCCGTTTCCGAGCGCGGCATCGGCCGGGCCACCGTCAACTACTTGGCCGCACAAGGCTGGAACATCGGCATCATCGATTTGGACGACGCCCTGTGCAAGAGCACCGCGAAGGAAATCGCCGCCGAATATGGCGTCCAGGCCTATGGCGTGGGCGCCAACGTGGCCGATGAAGCATCCGTGCGCTCGGCGATCGACACGCTCGAGGCCGAGCTGCCGCAGATCGTCGCCCTGGCCAACGTTGCCGGCGTCAGCTCGCCCATCGGATACCTCGAACTCGAGCCCGCAGAGTGGAACCGCGTCCTGAACATCAACCTCAACGGCGTCCACTATGCCACCCGCCGTGTGGCCGAATCCATGGTCAAGAACCGGATCGGACGCATCGTGAACATCTCCTCCGTTTCCGCACAGCGCGGCGGCGGGACGTTCTCCAAGACCCCGTACTCGGTGGCAAAGGCCGGAGTCATCGGCCTGACCCGCGCAACCGCCCGCGAACTGGGTGAGTACGACATCACCGTCAACGCCATCTCTCCCGGCCCGATCGACACCGACATCATGGGCGGCACCCTCAGCCAGGAACGCAAGGACGAACTCACCAAGGACCTCGTGGTGAACCGCGTTGGCTCCACCCGGGACATCGCCGCCGCCATCGCCTTCCTCATCAGCGAGGACTCCGGTTACATCTCGGGCCAGACGCTGAATGTCGACGGCGGCTTGTACATGCACTAATTCCGGACCGCACCACCCTTTGACATGCCCCAACCCTGACTACTCAGCTCTGATTACTCAACAGTCATTACTCAAAGAGGAGTTTCGATGTCCCTTGCCAGTTTATCCACGAAGGAGATGCTGGATTCGCCGGTCCTAAGATCGGCGATCCGCAAGGCTGCCACCCGGCTCATGCCGATGCTGGTCATCCTCTATGTGGTCTCCTTCCTCGACCGCACCAACGTTGGTTTCGCTGAAGCCGCCCTCGGCGCGGACAGAGGCGTCTCGGCCGGAGCGTTCGCGCTCGGGGCCGGCATCTTCTTCATCGGTTACGCAATCTTTGAAATCCCCAGCAACCTGCTGCTCAAAAGGGTCGGCGCCAAGATCTGGCTCGCCCGCATCGCGATCACGTGGGGCCTCGTTTCGGCCTGCTTTGCTTTCGTACAGGGCGAGACATCCTTCGTGATTCTGCGGTTCCTGCTCGGCGTGACCGAGGCGGGACTGTTCCCGGGCGTCATCATGTACCTGGCAGAGTGGTTCCCGAACAAGGTACGCGTGCAGATGTTCGCGATCTTCTACCTCGCCCAGCCGTTCTCCCAGATGATCGGCAACCCACTCTCCGGCTGGCTCATCAACATCGGCGACCAGATTCCGGGCGTCCGTGGTTGGCAGGTCATGTTCTTCACCGAGGGCATCCTGGCCGTGCTCGCTGGCGTTGCGGCGTTCTTCTTCCTGATCAACGGGCCGGAGAAGGCCAAGTTCCTCAACGTCGACGAGAAGTTCGCGCTCAAGGAGATCATGGCGCAGGAAGACACGGTCAAGGATGAAACGGGGCCGCGAGGCGTGTTCGCAGCGATGCGCAACGGCCGCGTTTGGTACTTCACGATCATCTACTTCTGCCTGCAGATCGCCGTCTACGGGGTCACCTTCTTCTTGCCGCAGCAGGTTTCCTCGCTGACCGGCCAGAAGGTGGGCCTCGCCGTCGGCCTGCTGATCGCGGTTCCGTGGTTCTTCGGCATCTTCTCCTGCTACCTGATCGGCCGTGCGGCGAACACCGTTGCCAAGCGCCGCATGTTCGGCACCGTGCTGTTCCTGTCCACGGGTGTCTGCATCCTCGGTTCGGCGTGGGCCGGGACCAACCACCAGCCGGTGCTCGGGCTGATCTTCATCACGCTCGCGGTGTGCAGCTTCCTGGCAGTCGGTCCGGTGGTTTGGGCCTACCCGACGGCGTTCCTCGCCGGCTCCGCGGCCGCCGCCGGTATTGGCCTGATCAACTCGCTGGGTAACCTGGGCGGTTTCGTGGCCCCGATCCTGCGGACCGCGGTCAACAGCGCCACCGCCGACCCCACGGGATCGGCTGGCGTCTACGCACTGGGAATCCTTCCGTTCCTGGCGGCCGCCATGATGCTCGGCACCCGGGCGTTCAAGAACAAGGCCGACGATCTCCTGGGCAAGTAGTCCCTTGTACATCGGTGTCAGCACCAAGATGTACATGGGCTACCGGCACAGCATGTCTTGGCTGGAGCAACTCCGAAATGAAGTGGACGCCCGTCCGGCCCTGGTGGCCGGGCGGGTGGTCCCGTTTGTGATCCCGTCGTTCCCCATGCTGCCCGACGCGGCCCGGATACTGGAAGGCTCTCCGCTGCGCCTGGGCGCGCAAAACTGCGGCTGGGCTGAGGGTCCGTGGACGGGTGAAGTGTCACCGTCATTGCTGGCGGAGCTGGGTGTGCGGCTCGTGGAGATCGGACACGCGGAACGGAGGCGGCACTTCGCCGAAGACGACGCCGTGGTCGCATTGAAGGTCCGGGCCGCGGTGGACGCCGGGCTGACCCCGCTGTTGTGCGTCGGCGAGGAGGCTGTCGCCGATCCGGCAGTGTCGGCGTCGTTCGTGTTCCGGCAGATCTCCGCCGCCGTCCGGGACGACTGGGCGACGGCGGCCCGCCTGGTTATCGCGTACGAACCGGTGTGGGCCATCGGCGCGGCCGAGCCGGCCCGCGCAGCTTACGTGTCCGACGTCGTCGCTCACCTCCGGGGCTTGCTCGCCGAACATGGCCTCGCCGAGCTGCCGATCATTTACGGCGGCTCGGCCAAACCGGGGCTCCTGCCCGAACTGCAGGGCGTGTCCGGACTCTTCCTAGGCCGCTTCGCGCACGACCCCGCGAACTTCGGGGCTGTACTCGACGAAGCGCTGGGCTTGCCCAAAGCCCTGAGCTTGCCCAACTGAGTCGCATTTGTTGTCGTTTTCAGGCCTCAAAACGACAACTAATGCGAGCCAGTTGGGCTGGACCGCTGGCATAGTCCGACAAAACCGCCCAACTGTTCCAGCCCTTCCGGCCGGGTGGGCAGGTAGTTTGTCAGCTCCGGTGAGCGTACGACGACGGCGCGCCACTGACCGCGCGACACCGCCACATTGATCCGGTTGCGTGAGAGCAGGAACTCCATGCCGCGCGGTACCTCGGCCGCAGCGGACGCAGCCATGGACACGATCACCACGGGAGCTTCCTGGCCTTGGAACTTGTCGACGGTCCCGACCCGCACACCGCGAAGTCCGGCCGCCCTCAGTTCGTGTTGGATGAGCTGGACCTGGGCGTTATAGGCCGCCACTACGAGGATGTCCTTTTCAAGCAGAGGCCGTTCCTCGGCCGATTCCCGGGAGTCCAGCCACCCCAAGCCAAGGTGTTCCTTGACTTGGCGGACCACCTCCGCGGCTTCTTCGGGCGACTGGGTGGAGTTGCCGCTGTGCGGGACGTAGACGCACTCGACGCCGGACCGAACTCCGGACAAACGCCGCCCGGAAGCGGCCGGTGCTGAATGCAGCCGGCCATCGTAGGACAGCTCCGACACGGCACCACACAAATCCGGGTGCATTCGCCACGACGTCGCGAGGAAGTAGCCGAGATCCGCGGGCAGCGTGTGCATGCCGTGGGCCAGCCAGCCGAGAGCAGACTCGTCGACCGGTTCGGGGTGCTTGCCCTGCGTGACTTGGGGCAATTGCTGTGGGTCGCCGAGGAGCAGCAGCCTCTTGGTTGCCCGGCTCACGGCGAGGGTATTGGCGAGCGAGAACTGACCGGCTTCGTCGATCACCAGCAAGTCCAGGGACTGCGCCGAGACGGTCCGGCCCGTCATGGTCCATGCCGTGCCGCCGATCAAGCAGCCTCCCGGCGATTCAAGCAGTCGTTCAATGTCGTCCTTGGTCTGCTGGTCCCAGGGAACGGGGTCGTCATGCTTCACTTCCTTGGCGATGAGCGCAGGATGCACCCCCGCCCGCACTGCGGCGTGGAGCATGTTCTCGACGACGGCGTGGGACTGTGCAACAACCCCTACCTTCCAGCCAGCACGCACCAGCCGCGCGACAACGTGCGAGCCAACGTAGGTCTTGCCCGTTCCCGGCGGCCCTTGGACGGCAAGGTATGACCGGTCCAGATCCGACACGGCAGCGGTGATGGCGTCCACATAAGCATCGTCGCCGGACCCGACGGCGGGCAGTTCCGCAAGCGTAACCAGCCGAGGCGGGATCCGGCGCAAGAGGTCCAAGGCCGGATCCTTTGGCCACGACGGCAGGCTGGAACGCACCTTGATGGCCAGTTCGCTCAAGGCCTTCCGCTGCCCGTCCGTGTTGACTGGAGCATCGGGCGTCAATGCCATGGGAAGCTGCGAGTATTCCTCGGCACCTTTGGGCAGTCGCTCTGAAATGGTCACAACGTCCGAGACGCCATCGTCAGGCTCCGAAACCGTGCTGCCGTCATAGGGGTCGTCGGGATCGCGGACCTCGATCACCTCTGTGCCGGACATTCCCGATCTGCCGAGGGCGCTTTCGTTCTTGCCAAGGAAGGCATCGGGGAGTGGAGGCCCGTACATCCGGAAGAACTTCTTACCGGGCGCGAAACCGGAGCCGTCGGCGGCGTGGCCGATCAGCCGTACCTTCCGGGCCGGGTTGCTGCGCGGAGTCGGCTTGGCCCAGTCCGCCAGCACTTCGCCGCCTTCCACGATGAAGCAGTCCCTGGTGTCCTCCCACTCTGAGACGGGCCGGTCCAAGCGGTCGAAGTGTCCCCACCAGAATTGCTTATCTTCCCGGCGGTGAAATCCAACCGCGGCCGCAACCAGCGACACCGCTCGGTTGTCGTCGGATCGGAGCGCTTCGTCCGGCAATTCCGCAAGGTAGTCGAGGAGGGCTGTTTCCTCGGGTGCGGCCTCGTACTTGTCCGGCTCGGTCTCCGCGGGTAGCCCGGGTCCCGAAGCAGCCGGAAGACCGGGTTCAATAGAGCGCTCCGCTGCCAGGCCCAGCAGCCAATTCCGCAGTTCCAGGGTGGAGAGGCAGTCGTATTCGTTGTAGTCGGAGATGCCCGCCAGGATTGTTGCCGCTTCATCTTCGCGGTTCGCGTCCCGGGCCGTGCAGTAGTTGGCGTAGGCAACCACGGAGGCTCCGGCGTCGGTCACGTCACCCGAACGCAAATGCTTGCCCATGTACAGGGGTTCGAGTTTCTTGATGCTGTAGGAGTCTTCAGAGATGCGGATGCTGTGCCGGACGGTGTCGTAGAGGTCCACCAGCACGCCTTCGCGCAGGAGGTTGTCCACGGCGGCTTCGCCTACGGTGTGGATGACCGACAGGTTCCGCAGCGCGGTTTTCTCATAGGCAGCGTAGTGGTAGATCCGCATATCCGGATACTTCATGCGGCGTTCTTCCACGTAGTCGAGGAAATCGATGAACGCCTGCCGTTCCTCAGCCCGGGAATGTGCCCAGAACGGCTTGAACACCGGAACTTCGCCCGGCTCCGTCGGATTTTCGATCACCCCGAACAAGTACTCCAGTCCCCAGCGGCCGGTTACCGGGTCTTGCCACAGTGGGTCTCCCTCGAAGTCGAAGAAGATGTCTCCTGCGTCGGGCCGGGGGAGCCGGGCCAAGGAGTTGGACTCCAGGACGGAATAGCTGATGCTCTTCGCCGTGCCGGTCTTATCGGTGTAATTGACGGTGCCATCGGGTGTGGCTGTCCCGGTTTGCAGTCGGGCTTGTTCCTGTAGGCGCCGGGTGGCGGAATCGGCGGCGTCGGGCATCCCAGCAAGGGCGTCGATGTTAAAGATCCCTGCTTCCATGAGCTTCTTGCGCCGGGTGATCCTCATTCCCGCCACCATCAGCAGGTCCCTGTGGAGGCGCACTTGTTCCTTGCAGTAGTCGCAGCGACCGCAAGCGGTGATTCCCGGCGCGCCCCATTGGATAGGCTCCAGTCGCGATCGGTGCGAGTCCGTCAAGGCGAGGAAGCGGTCCCGGCGTTCACGGAAGACCGGCAGCACATCGGCGAGCCGGTGGTTGCTGTGCACATAGTCGAAGCCGCCACGGCCGTCCGATTCAGCAGCGTCCCGACCGGCAGCGTCCCGCTGAATGGTGGCACCTAGGACAAGGGTCAGGTCCGGGGCCGGAGTAATTCCGGCCTTGAGTAGCTGCTCGCCGTAGGCCGCTAGTTGCAGCAGCGCGGTGACCTTGGCGTGGCGGGCGAGCTTGGTGTCGTACACCGCGTAGCTGCCGTCCGGCTGCTTGACGAGGAAATCGGACCGTCCGTGAAACTGACCGTCGAAGAACGCGGCCTGGAAGACCACATCCGCGCCGGATCGCAACGCCTCGATGGATTCCGCGTGCTTGGCTTGCAGGGTGGCGCGGTCCATCGCTTCGGCGGGAACGACGTCGAACACGCCCTTGCGCGCCAGCGGATCCCAAGCGCCGAACTCGGCCACGAAACGGTCCAGCACCCTGTGCTCGTGAATGTCGCCCAGCGCGGCGGTCCGTTCCAGCATTTCATCGACGTCGAAAGCGGGCTTCTCCGAACGGCCCAGCTTCTCATCCAACTTGCGCAGCAACTGGTACTCGCAGGTGGAGGCCGTCACGAGGTCGCTGGCGGAAAACACCAAATCCTGCGCTTGCCCTGTATCTACCGAATCGAGAAAAAACACCGTGCCCCCAGACCATTGAGCTGATGAAGCCAAGCTATCAGTGCGGTCCGACAGTAAGGCAGCTTTGGCGGTGGGGGCCAGTTCAGGTGCGGGTCAGCGGTGGCGGGGGTCAGCCGCCGAAACGGAGGGTGATCACCAGGCCGGCCAGCGCGACCACGCCGGCCAGGAGCATGGCTGCCATCGGATTACCGAAGTTGAGGGTCCATCCCAGGCCAAAGCGACGCGGAACCATCAGCGCCTGGTCTTCGCGGTTGATGTAGATCAAACCACCCCGCCAGAATTTGTCGTCCTCCCGGTGGGTCAGGCCCGTGTCCGCCTCGCCCTCGTCCCGCTCACGGTTGTTCCTGGCCAAAACGACGACGGCGACGGCGACGGCTGCCAGGATCGGGAGCACCACTACCATCGGCGCCCACGGCGTGACGGTTCCCGTCCACATCAGCAGCGAGGATCCCAGCATCGCCAGATCGATCATCGCGAGCAATCCGAGGAGCGCCTTGGCGCCCAAAAGCATGTACCGGCGGTGCCAGCGGGCGGAGCCTACCGGGTGCCCCGGGTCGATGTCGTGCCGGCTGCGGAAGAAGATCGCCGCCGCGATACCCACGAGCAGGGCGGTCACGCCGATCTGCACGAATACCAGTGAAAAGGCGGTGCCGATCGATTTGGCGGCCAGGCGGTTGGGCATGCCTTTCGCACCGTAATGCACCGCGAGCACCTCGGGCATGGACGGGTAGCTGATGACGCCGATCACCACCGTGGCGACAATGACGATCAACGCCGGCGCCAGCCAGAGCCAGGGAAAGCGCGGTGGATCGGTCCGCAGCTCGGTATCCACCGCGATGACTTGGTGGACTCCCTTGTACCAGCCCCCGGCTGCCTTGGCGGTCCGGATCTCGTGGTTGGCCAAGAAGAAGCATCCGTACCAGGCGCCGACCAGCACCACCACGGCCAGCGGCAAGAGCAACGTTTCCCCGGTCACGCCGTACATGGCACTACCGACCACTGCGGCGATGATCCCGCTGAGGAGAACGCGCCAGCGGTAGATGCGGGTCTGCCTGACGACGGCCGGATCCTCGGCACGCTCGGCCGGTACCCGAACCCCGAAAGGCACGGTGGGGCTGTTGATCGAGGGCAGCACCAATGCGATGGCGAGCAGTAGTGCTGACAACGCGGAGCTCACGACGATGGCAACGATCATGGCATGTCCTCTGGCTGCGTGGTTCCAAATGAATCGAGTATCGACCGGCAGGACTTGAGAACTTCGTCGGCCGGCAATCCCCTGGCGACGGCTTCGGCCAGTAGGGTCCGTGCCCTCGCAGTCCACTCCGCGCCGAACGGCGGGTCCGCGACCGTGGGGGTCACCACCGCGCCGGTCTTTCGGTTGAGCTGGATCAGGCCTTGCTGGCGCAATAGGTCATAGGCTTTGTTCACGGTGTGGAAATTGATCCCGAAGTCCGCGGCGAGGGTCCTGGTGGCCGGCAACGAGCTGCCCTCGGCCAGCACGCCGTCGGCGATCGCCTCCACGATCTGGTCCCGAAGCTGCTGGTAGATCGGCACGTCGCTGGCCAGGTCTACGTTGAGGATCATCTCTTCCACCTCCGTCTTTATTATATAAGTTATAGAACAAGTAGCGGAAGATTCCCACCTCCCGGAAAGCAGGCTTCGAATGACCCAGTCTGACGCCCAAACCGCCCAAGATCCCGCCTTCGAAGCCGCGTACCAGGCAGCCCGGAAGAGCCTTGGCGAAGGGGGCATTCCCATTGGCGCAGCGCTCGCCCGCGGCGGGGTGGTGATCGCGAGCGGACACAACGAACGTGTCCAAAACGGCGATCCGATTGCGCACGGGGAAATGTCGGCCCTTCGCGCAGCCGGCCGGCAGAAGAGCTACCGGGACACCACGCTCTATACGACCCTCGCGCCGTGTGCCATGTGCACGGGCACCATCATCCAGTTCAAAATCCCGCGCGTGGTGGTGGGGGAAGCCCGCACGTTCGGCGGCGAATTCGAGCTCCTGCGATCCCGGGGCGTGGAGGTGGTGGTCCTCGATGACCAACGATGCGTGGACATGATGCGCAGGTTCCAGGAAGAGAATCCGGAACTGTGGGCCGAGGACATCGCCGAGTAATCCCGCGGGAGCAATGAGTAATCCGGGAAGCAACGAGCAAACAGCATCTGGCCACAGCCAAACCCCAAGCGTAGGCTGACAGCATCGGCGTCGGTGCCGGGGGGTCCGCGTCGATACCCAATCGATCAAGGAGGACTCATGAGTGTTGTGCGCGAATTCATGACCACCAATGCCCAGTGCGTCAAGGAAGACCAGTCGCTGCGTGACGCGGCTGTCCTGATGCGCGATCTGGACGTCGGTTCCCTGCCAATCTGCGGCAACGATGGAAAACTCAAAGGATTCATCACTGACCGCGACATTGTGCTCAGGTGCGTTGCTGAGGGATTGGATGCTGACCGGCTGACCGCGGCAGATCTCGCCCAGGGCACGCCAATCTGGATCGATGCCGACGCCAGCATCGACGCAGCTATCGACCTGATGGAAAAGCACCAGGTCCGGCGCCTTCCGGTCATCACCGACCACAAGTTGGTAGGCATCATCAGCCAGGGCGACATCGCCCGGAACTACACCGAGGAACGCGTAGGCGAATTGGTGGAGCACATCTCCGCCAAGACTCCCATGGCGCAACTGGGCTAACCGCAACTTTCGCACCCATCAAGCGTCACGGCCCCCGGGCCGTGGCGCTTCCGCGTGGATCAAGAAGTGCCGGAAGCTAGAGGAACGCTTCCCGCCCGGTGCCTTCCCGCATCACCAGTTCCCCGTCCTCGATGGACACCAGCAGGCTCTTCGCTTTTCCATGGAGCTTCTTGCTGGCGCTTAACTGACGGCTGGTGACCTCGACGCCCACCGTGGATCCCTTCGCCGGCAGCTCCACGGAAATCTCTGCCGCCATTCCCAGCATCTCCCGGGTAGATACGTCGCGCTCGTGGTGGGCCTCTTTGTGGTTGACGGTGACTTCTACGTCATCGGAGTCAAAGCCGTCCTGCAGGATGATGAGCAGTTCTTGCATGATGCGCCTCTTCCTTGAGTAGCATTCCTGACCGGATCAACGGCGGCTCTTTCCACTACAGCACTCCGCGCCGTCTTTAGGTAGGGCAAAATGTCATGGTGACCCATCTTCCACAGCCCCAGTCAGCACAGCACCAGTCAGCAGACGCCGCCATCCACGCCCTGATCGCCGAAGAGCTCGGTGTAAAGGCCTGGCAGGTCAAGGCCGCGGTTGAATTGCTCGACGCCGGATCCACCGTCCCGTTCATCGCCAGATACCGCAAGGAAGTCACCGGGACGCTCGATGACACCCAGTTGCGCGAGCTTGAGGAACGGCTTCGGTACCTGCGGGACCTCGAGGACCGCCGTCGAACGGTGCTTGAGGCGATTGCCGCGCAAGGCAAGCTGACCCCGGAACTGGAGGCCGCCGTCGTCGGCGCTGATACCAAGTCCCGGCTCGAAGATATCTATCTGCCCTTCAAATCCAAGCGCCGCACCAAAGCGCAGATCGCCCGCGAGGCCGGCCTCGAGCCGCTCGCGGATGCGCTTCTCGCGAACCCGCAGCTTGAACCTGAGCGCGAGGCCGCCAAGTACCTCAACGCTGAGCACTCCATTGACGATGCCTCCGCGGCCCTCGCCGGCGCCCGCTCGATCCTCGTGGAGCGGGTCTCCCAGGACCCCGATCTCGCCGAGGATTTGCGAGAGCGGTTGTGGACCCAGGGATGGATGGTTTCGCGCGTGAAGAAGGGCCAGGAAGCCGAGGGGCAGAAGTTCAAGGACTACTTCGAGTTCTCCCAAGTGCCTTCCGGCATGCCCGGCCACCGCGTTCTCGCGCTCTTGCGTGGCGAGAACGACGGCGTCCTTGAGCTTGACCTCGCCGAGGCAGAACCAGCCGACGACGACGCCCTGGCCGCCGCCCGCGGCCGCTACGAGAACGCTGTGGCCAAGTGCCTCGGGGTCGCCGAGCGCGGCCGGCCCGCCGATTCCTGGCTAGTCCAGACGGCACAGATCGCCTGGCGCTCGCGCATCCTGGACCGCCTGAGCAACGATCTGCGGGGCCGCATGTTCGCGCAGGCCGAGGACGAAGCCGTGCGCGTCTTCGCTGCCAACCTCCGCGATGTGCTCCTCGCGGCTCCGGCCGGCAACCGCGCCACACTGGGCCTGGACCCGGGACTGCGGACGGGCGTGAAAGTGGCGGTCGTCGATGGCACCGGAAAAGTCGTAGCCACGGATACCGTCTATCCGCACGCTCCGGCAAAGAAGTGGGACGAGGCTTTGGTGACGCTGGAGCGCTTGGCGCGGCAGCACGGCGTCGAGCTCGTCGCGATCGGCAACGGCACGGCGTCGCGCGAAACGGACAAACTCGCGGTGCAGCTCATCAAGTCGCTGGCAGCATCCGGCGGTCCCACGTTGCAGAAACTCGTGGTGTCCGAGGCCGGTGCCTCCGTGTACTCGGCGTCCGCGCTCGCGGCCGCTGAACTGCCGGGCATGGACGTTTCCTTGCGCGGAGCCGTTTCGATCGCCCGGCGTCTGCAGGATCCGCTGGCCGAATTGGTGAAGATCGAACCGAAGTCGATCGGCGTGGGGCAGTACCAGCACGACGTCACGGCGGCGAAGCTGGACCGTTCCCTGGACGCCGTCGTCGAGGACTGCGTGAATGCGGTGGGCGTGGACGTCAACACGGCGTCGCCCGCGCTCCTGGCGCGGGTGGCCGGCGTCGGGCCGCTCCTGAGCGAGAACATTGTGGCGTACCGCAACGAAAACGGACCGTTCGCCAAGCGTGCCGACCTCAAGAAGGTGCCGCGGCTGGGTGCAAAGGCGTTTGAACAGTGCGCGGGCTTCCTGCGGATCACCGGGGGAGCGGAACCGCTCGACGCGTCCAGCGTCCACCCGGAAGCCTATCCGGTGGCGAGGAAGATCGTGGCTGCTGCGCACGGAGCTCCCGTGTCTTCACTGGACCCGCAGGCATTCGTGGACGGGACGTTCGGGCTGCCCACCGTGCGGGACATCATGTCCGAGCTCGAAAAGCCGGGCCGTGACCCCCGTCCGGCATTCGCCGCGGTGACGTTCTCCGAAGGCATCGAGAAGATTTCGGACCTCAAGCCTGGCATGATCCTGGAAGGCACCGTCACCAATGTGGCGGCGTTCGGGGCCTTCGTGGATGTCGGAGTGCACCAGGACGGCCTGGTCCACGTCTCCGCGCTAGCCAACAAGTTCGTGTCCGATCCCCGCGAAATCGTGAAATCCGGACAAGTGGTGCGCGTGAAGGTCCTGGAAGCGGATCCGGAGCGGAAGCGGATTTCGCTCACCCTTAGGCTCGACGACGAACCCGGCACCCCGGGCGGATCCGGTTCGCGGGGCGGCGGGCGTGACCGCGGCCCGCGCGGTGGTGAGCGCGGTAGTGAGCGCAGTGGCGGCGAGCGCGGTGAGCGGCGCCCGGCGCCGCAGGCTGGACAGGGCGGTCGCAAGGCGGCTCCAGCGAAGCCGGTCAACACGGCAATGGCGGAAGCGCTGCGCCGGGCCGGGCTGGGGAAGTAGCCGCGGCCCCCGTCCTCCACGGTGATTTCGAAGCAATGCTGCCGATTCCCGAAGCATGAGTGGCATCATGTAGAAGGTCAGAAGCTTGCGCCAGGGGGAGGCCGTGTTTCGAATGAGCAAGCGGAGGGAACGCTCTCAGACGTCCATGCCCCGATGGTGGCTGCTTGTCATCATCGTCTTGGAGGCCGCTGTTGCCTTGACGGCTGGCCTTCCCTTGATGCTGGGCGAAGAACCCTGGGACGACCTCGGTTGGCCCGTCTGGATTCCTGATGTCATTGCGTTGCTCGTGGTTCCCGTCGTGGTTTTCGCGTCGTTTTCTTTGGTGCGGCAGCAGTTCCGGGAGCGCGCTGAAGCGTCCCGGACCACCCGCCTGATGGATACGGTGCTGACCACAAGCAGGGAGTGGTTGTGGGCCATAGGACCCGACGGGCGCTTCACCTTCTCGAGCCCGGCGGGAGCGGAGTTGACCGGGTACGAGCCTGCCGAAATACTGGGCAGGCATTTCAGCCTGATCATTGATCCCGACGAGCTAGCGGACGCCCTGCAAGCCCTGGCTTCCACCCAAGACACTGCCGCCGGCTGGTCAGGACTCCGCGCCGTGTGCCGCCACAAGAACGGCAGCAGGGTCCTGGTCGAGGTGTCCGGAAGGTCACTTCTGGACGCCGCGGGCCGGCCTGCTGGCTTCGAAGGAACGAGCAGGGCCCTTGATCCCGGGACAGCGAACACGCTCGCTGCCGGAGAGATCAGAAGCCGGATCGAGGCGACGCTCGCCGGGCGTTCCTTGATGACGGCGTTCCAACCCATCCGCTCCCTGGAATCAGACTCGATCACTGGAGCCGAAGCCTTGACTCGGTTCCCGGGATCTCCGAGCATTTCCCCCGAGGTGATGTTCGCCGAGGCTACCGCCGTCGGACTGGATGTTGAGCTTGAGATTCTTGCCCTCGAGACCGCACTCGCGGCTGCGAAGGGGCTGCCACTCGCGCTGTCGGTTTCTGTGAATCTCTCACCACGGGCATGCCTTGACGCGAGACTCTCCGATATTCTCGCGGACTCCGGAATATCGACTGGCCGGATCGTGCTCGAGGTGACGGAACGCCACCACGTTGTTGACTATGGCCCTCTCGCGGCGGCGCTTGCACCTTTGCGAAGCCGTGGATTGAGGATCGCCGTTGATGACGCAGGTGCTGGCTTTGCGTCCATGCGCCACGTCCTGCTCCTCAAGCCCGATGTGATCAAGCTGGACAGGGAGATCATCGCCGGCATCGACACGGACCCGGGCCAGCGGGCCTTGGGGGCGGCCATGGTCGGCTTCGCGAAGGAAATCGGCGCAACCCTGGTCGCCGAAGGGATCGAAACCGAAGCCGAGTTAACCGCAGTAGTCGAGCTCGGCATGACGGCCGGGCAGGGCTACCTTCTCGGGCGGCCCTCCGTGCGGCCGGAGGACTGGGCACACTGGGGTGGGGCGTTCCAGCGCCGGGCATTGGGAAGTGGATAAGGTGAAAACCACGCCTTGGTCGGCCATTATCGCGACCCAGTTGGTTGCAGCGCTTGGGCCGCTGGCGTTGCTCGTTCGATTCGACGCCCGCTGGTATGACTACATTTGGGTTGTCGCCTTGGTGGCCTACGAGATCTTGGTTATGCGGGCGCTCGTCCGTGGGCAGAGCAAGTAGCCGCAACGACTTAAACGAGGGCGGCGCCCTGGTTCCTTTCCTCAGGAACTGGAGCGCCGCCGTCGTTCGCGTCTAGCCGAGCCGCTACGGTGCCGGGATCGGGAAGAATGCCCGCGGATCCTGCAACAAGGCCGGGTAGTCGAAGTCCGTGCGGTCGATGATCTTGGTTACCTCGAAGTTGCGGCCGAAGCGGCCGTCTTCGAGGGTGATCGGCCGTCCGTGGATCTTGCCCAAGGCAAACTTGGCGCCACCCTCGATAGGGACGAGGACAGGCGTGTTGCCGGGGAGCGTCCGGAAGGCCTCGTCCTGGCGCTGGCGGTTGCGTGTGGGCTTCTTCACCAGTTGCTTCGGGGCCTTGCGGGCGGTCTTGCCCGGGCGGCGGGACGTTTCCGAAGCGTAGACGAACTGGTAGCCGTCGCCGTCGCTGTTGGCCGCCTTGGCCTTGCCTGCTGCCGGCATCCCCACCTTGTCGATCTTTTCGGGTTCAACATCGCCCACCGGGGCGCGAAGAACCCAGATGAAGTCGTCATAGGGGTCTTCGGGGATGAACTCGTGCCGAGGCTCGGGCCAAAGGTACTCAAGGTCCTTCGGGGTGTCCGGGAAGAGCTCGGCGTAGAAGCGGGGCTCCTTCTGGAGCAGCTTGGAGCGGTGGCTCAGGTGGAAATCGGCGTCGCCCAGCCAAGGCGGCATCGGAATCTTGGAGGCATAGTCCGGGTGGGCTGCCTGGGGTGCGAACTCGGTGATGCTGGTGCGGGTGTTGTCCGGATTGCCCCGGGCGACCCATTCGTCCACCATGGCCAGGCCGTAAAGAGTGAGCGCGGGGACGTAGCCCATCCACATGCGGATAGCCGGGTGGGACGGCCGGCCGAACTCAGGGATCACCAGTGCGCGAAGGATCTGCAGTGCTTCGACACGCTGCTTGCCAAGCCTTGCGGTGTCCAAGACGGCAGCACTTTGCTTGAAATCGGGGAACGGGAGGAAGGTCTGCATCCTTTCAGTTTGGGGGCCGGACGGCGTAGATCCAAGTTGACGCGGTGTGGCCTTCCCCTCGCTCGTGTTGTCGGGGCCCTTTGATCGACGTTGGCAGGGCTACTTGTCCCATGGAAGCCCCCTCGGAAACCTATGCCGGGAACTGGCCAGCGCGTGCGGTTCTGGGGACAGTCGACCGCGCCCGGAACGCGGTCATGGCCCGCCGCTGGCAGCGCCATCCGGTATTCGGGTCCCTCTTGCGCAGAATCAACCGCTTTCTGCCCTGAACCCGCTTTGGCTGGGCGTTCAGATGGGGCGCGTTGAGTATTCGTCCTACTCTTGTCGGGTGGAAACTTTTGGCGAATCGACGACGACGGCGGCACCTCCAGTTGCCGAACTGCACCTACACATCGAGGGGACGCTTCAGCCCGAGCTGATTTTCGCGCTCGCGGAACGGAACGGGATTGAGCTTCCGTACGCGGATCTGGACGAGTTGCGTGCATGGTACGAGTTCACGGATCTGCAGTCGTTCCTGGATCTGTACTACGCCAACATGGCCGTGTTGCGCACCGAGCAGGATTTTGCGGACATGACCAGGGCTTATTTGGCGCGCGCGGCGGCCGGTGGCGTGCGGCACGTCGAGGTCATGATGGACCCGCAGGCGCACATCTCGCGTGGGGTGGCCCTGGAAACGTGCGTCAACGGTGTGGCGTCCGCACTCGCGACGTCGGTGGAGGAGTTCGGCGTCTCGACGCTCCTGATTGCCGCGTTCCTGAGGGACATGTCCGAGGAATCTGCGCTGGAGGTTTTGGATCAGCTTCTGGCCATGGGGGCGCCGATCGCCGGCATTGGCCTGGATTCGGCCGAGGTGGGCAATCCGCCGTCGAAGTTCGAACGACTGTACCGCCGCGCGGCCGAGGCCGGACTGCGGCGGATTGCGCACGCAGGCGAGGAAGGCCCTGCTTCCTATGTGTACGAGGCGCTCGATCTGCTTGGCGTCGAGAGGATCGATCACGGCATCCGCTGCATGGAAGATCCGGCCCTGGTGGAGCGGTTGGTGGCCGAGCAGGTTCCGCTGACAGTGTGCCCCCTGTCCAACGTCCGGCTGCGCGCGGTGGATACCCTGGCCGATCACCCTTTGCCTGCAATGCTGGCAGCCGGGCTGAACGTCAGCGTGAATTCTGACGATCCCGCGTACTTTGGCGGCTACGTGGACGACAACTTCGCGCAACTTGTAGCTGTGCACGGGTTGTCTGTTGGGGACCGGGCGCGCCTAGCCGCGAACTCGGTGCGGGCCTCGTTCGCGGACGAGGCCCGGAAGGCTGAACTGTTGGCCGAGGTTTCGGAGTGGGAAAGGGCATCGGTCGGTTAGTCAGTCGCGGGCACGGCGTGGAAACGGGCGGCGGGAATCCCGGGTGTCATCTTGGTAGCACGGCGTCCGGAGGCTGTGGTGTGGTGATCGGGTCCGCGTGTCGATGCACGAGTGCCCAAGTGTCGCCTTCAGGGCGATAGATGCTCGTTACCCGCAGTTCAAAGGGCGATATTTCAGATCCCCCTCCGACCTTGGCCTGCCAGTGTTCCAAGTCCAGAAAGCAAGCAAGACCGGAAGTGACGTGCTTTGTGAGCGTATCAACGGCGGTGACGTGTCCATCTTCGAAGCGTGCTGCGGCTGAATCGAGGGCCACTGACACTTGATCCCAGCCAACTGCCGGAGGACCCCAAGGATTCGCAAGGGACACATCCTCGCTGTGGGAAAAAATGGCCTTGGCGGGTTCCGGATCGCCTTTGGCAAACTGATCTAGCGCTTGATGAAACTGGTCAATGACCTCGTCAAGCTGCATTTGTTCCACCTTCTGACTGATTGGCGCATCTGGAGTAGTAGGCGAATCTTAGCGGCTCCGCGCCCGGCCGTCACCGGTCCCTGAATCTTCCCAACGGGCGGAGCTCCAGCCGCACTGTCATCAGCGGGCACGTCATAACCCAGGGTTCAAGGGGCTATCGAGGGTACCCCAACAGCTAGTTACTGACCGGTAGCCGAGACCCTTCCATCACTTGTGGTTGTTTGGGCGTAATAGTGGGTCACGACACACGGTGTTTACCAAGAACAGTCGCCAGAATTTACAGAACATTGGCAGACTGCTGAAGGAATGTTCGCCGTTGAAGGAGACCCATTGGCCAAGTCCACCGTCGAAAAAAGCAGTGTCCGTCTCAAGACCGTCCTAGACGTCTTGGCAGAGGGAACGTGGTCCGAGCAGTCGTTGAATGCCGGCGAGATCCTGGCTGAGGCGATTGTCCGCGTCCCGCTGGATCCACGCGAGAGCGAACTGCTCAGCGGAGGCATCCCGCGCGGCCACAAGAACCTGACGACGGAGACCGCGAAACTGGTCAAGGCCGGCTGGCTGGTCAAGGGCCGATCGGGCTGGACTATCACCGACGACGGCCTCCGTGCCACCGTCGCTTTCGCCAAGCCGGACGAGTTCGTCACCGCGCTGACTGAGGGCACGCCCGTCCCGGCAGACACTCCGCTTCCGACGGCCCCCGTCAAGAAGGCCGCGGCCAGGAAGCCCGCGGCCAAGAAGGCTCCCGCCGTGGAAAAGGCGCCTGTTGCCAAAGCTGCAGCAGCGAAGGCCCCGGCCGCCAAGGCAGCGCCTAAGAAAGCGGCCGCACCCAAAGCGACTGCCGCCGTCGAGAAGCTCGAGCAGCCGTCCGCCGTCGCGATCGCTGGTGACTTCAACACAATTCTCGGCGCGCCGGAGGACTGGGCTCCGCAGTACGACGAGGTGCAGATGAAGTTCAATTCCCGTCGCAAGGTGTGGACCCTTACCGCCACGTTGCCTGCAGGTTTCTACACGTACAAGATCGCGCTGAACCGCTCGTGGGACGAGAACTACGGCGCGTTCGGCGCCCGTGATGGTGCCAACCACGAGCTGAACCACGACGGCGGCAAGGTCACCTTCACGTACGACCACGCCACGCGGGACATCGTCACGGCTTAGTTGTAACTCCCAAGTTTTCTCCAAGTCCAAATGTGGACTTGGAGAAAACTTGGAGTTGCCCGACAAGGTTGCACCGGGAACAAAGCGCCCGGGTCCCGAGGTTAGGGTAGGTCAACAGGACCTAACCGAGGAGCTAGCGATGACCGATGCCACTTTCCGCCACAATGTTGACCGCGAGCGCTTTGAAGTGCTCGCCGATGGCGGCGTGATCGGTAAGGCCGCGTACAAATCGTACGACGACGGCGGGTCCCCGCAGCGGATCTTCTACCACACCGTGATCAACGAGGAGTTCGGCGGGCAAGGGCTGGCGGGCAGGCTCGCCGAAGTGGCCCTGAACGAGACCGTGAGTGAGGGACTCGGGATCGTGCCGGTGTGCCCCTTCATCAAGAAGTTCCTCACCAAGCACCCGGAATACGCGGCGAACGCGGCTGCCCCGACCCTGGCGCACTTGGAGTACCTCAACGCTGCCCTCGTTCCGGCCGCCAGGGCCTAAAAGCGGCGGGTCGCGCCGCCGTCGAGCCTCACGAATACATCAATGAACCGGGAGTCGTCAGGACTTCGCCGGTCTCCAGCCAGGTCTTGAGGCCGGAGAGGATCATCGGCCAACCGCCGTAGATCTGGTCGTTGCCGCCCTCGCGCAAGTCGCTGTGGGTGACGGTCAGATGGCAAGAGTCGCCGACGGGCTCGATTTCCCAGGTGACGCGTGATGTGCCCTCGGCTTTGACGTCCTCGCCCCAGAGAGCGCGCATGGTCTGGACGAGCCGTCGCGGGGGATCGACCTCCACGTTTTCGCCTTCGCCGAGGACCATTCCGTTGGCCTTGGGATTGTGCATCTCGTAGTGCCCGCCCGGCGTCCAGTCGGCAGTGTGGGTGTTGCCGAACTGGTATTTGCTGCGGGTGTCGCTGTCCGTGATGGCATCCCAGAGCCGTTCCGGAGTGGTCTTGATGTAGATTTCGAAGATCTTTTCCACGGGACTTTCCAATCTGGTTTTGAGGTCGCTCAACGCAGCGGCCCATGGTTCTGCATATTTGCTCACCCAGCGGTCGTGGACGAGCCTGATGGGTACCGGATTCAGGTAATGGAGCTTTTCGCGACCGCGACGGCGGGTCACAACCAGCCCGGCTTCCTCAAGGATCTTGAGGTGCTTCATGATCCCGAAACGGGTCATGTCGAACCGTGCTTCAAGCGCGCTGAGCGTCTGCCCGTCCTCGCGGAAGAGCTCGTCGAGCAGATCCCTGCGGGTGGGGTCGGAGAGTGCCTTGAAGACGGCGTCCATGCATTCAGAATAGGTGACCATTTGGTCACATGTCAACGGATTCGGGCGGTCTGGAATTGGGTGGTTTATGTCCGGGTGGGTCTGAAGTAGTGGTTGCGTCGGGGTGTTTGGCGGGGGTCGAGGTGGGGTGGTGGTTTGAACCATGCCGTGCCGGTTTCCATGGTGATGGTCCAGTGTTCTTTGTGGATGACGTGGTGGTGGTGGCTGCATAGCAGGGTGCCGTTGTCGGTGCTCGTGGTGCCGCCGTTGGACCAGTAGGTGATGTGGTGGGCTTCGCACCAGGGTGCGGGGATGGTGCAGTCGGGGAAGGTGCAGCCTTGGTCGCGGGCGATGATGGCTTTGCGGATGTGGGGCGGGAAGATCCTGGTGGTGCGGCCGATGTCCAGGACGCGGCTGTCGCTGCCGAGCAGGACGGGGATGATGTCCGCGTCGCAGGCGATCTTGCGGATGACCGAGGGGTGGATCGGGCC
>NZ_JARVRF010000032.1 GCF_030209835.1 Arthrobacter sp. efr-133-R2A-120
TCACCTACACGGCACCCTCCCCCGACGCCCGCTCACCTACACGGCACCCTCCCCCGACGCCCGCTCACCTACACGGCACCCTCCCCCAACGCCCGCTCACATATATGGCCAGATGACAGAACGCTCGCTCAATAAAAAGTGAGCGAGCGTTCTGCGTGGTGCTGTGAGTGCTTTTTAGCCAATCAGAGCTGGTATTCGGCTTGGATACCCAAGCTTTCATGGACGCAGAGGACGTTGTTTTCCGTGTCCATGAACCAGGCGCAACGATCGGCGTCAGTAGTACAAATGTGGTGTTCGGTCTTGAGATCGGGGAGGTCATAGTCCCGGAATTCGACGCCGCTCGCCTCCATTTCGTCGACTGTCCGCTCGATGTCACTGACTTCAAAGGAAAGGGCGGTGTGCGATGAGTGCATGCCGTCCTTGATGGGCATCAACTGCAGCATGGGGCCGCCTTCGATGCCAAACAAATCATTCCCATCCCACGTCATGCCGCGATGAGGAAGGCCGAGTTTCTCTGCGTAAAAGCTGCGGGCTCGGGCTATGTCATCGACGGGCAAGACGGTTGTGGCTGTCCTGAGTGCTAGGTTCATTTCGCCACCTCCTACGCAAAAAATCTTACGCCGGACGGGATCGGAAAGACCTTCTGGCCGAGCGTCCGCCTAGACCGTTGTCAGGGCGACAGCCTCGGCCTACTATGTGCACAGCCCCCTCGCAGGGGAACAACTCCGGGACCTTCCCTCAACGGGTGATGGGAGCACCTTAGGAGGCCCGAGTCCTGGACATCACGGGACGGGAAGACAATGACCAAATATCTATTCGAAGCAAACTACGTAGGCGACGGAATCAAGGGGCTGTTGCGCGAGGGTGGCACCAAGCGCCGCGATGCTGTGGTCGATGCACTCAAATCCGTAGACGGATCGCTCGAGAGTTTCTACTACGCTTTCGGGGAGACCGACGTCGTCGGAGTCTTCGAGATCCCGGACGCGGCTAGCGCCGCCGCCCTCTCACTCATGATCAATGCGACAGGCGCTGTGCGCCTGCATTTGAAGCCGCTCATGACGGTTGAGGATCTCGACGAAGCTGCCAAGAAGACCCCGACATACCGCGCCCCCGGGCAATAAAACGACCATCGGTCCGGAACGCTCCCCGGTTATGGGGAGCGTTCCGCGTGAGCGAGCGTCCGGCCAAACACCCACACAAGTGAGCGAGCGTCCGGCCAAACACCCACACAAGTGAGCGAGCGTCGGTAGGGGAGGCTATTTTTCCACGAGGGTCAGGACGTCGTAGGTGGCTACGATTTCGTCGTTCTGGTTCGTCAGCACGGCGTCCCAGGCTACTTCGCCGTATTCGTCGGTCTCGCGCGGGGTGATCTTCTTGGCCGTAAGCGTGACGCGGATCGAATCCCCCGCGGCCACGGGAGTGATGAAGCGCAGGTTCTCCAGGCCGTAGTTGGCCAGGACGGGGCCCGGGGCGGGCTCCACGAACAACCCCGCGGCCCAGCTGAGCAGGAGGTACCCGTGCGCCACGATTCCCGGGAAGAAGGGGTTGGCTTCGGCTGCTTCCTGGTTGGTGTGGGCGTAAAAGGTGTCGCCGGTGGAGTTGGCGAAGGCCGTGATGTCGTCCAGGGTGACCTGTCGCAGTTCGGAGCGAACGGCGTCGCCGATCCGCAGGGTAGCAAGCGACTTCCGGAACGGGTGCGTTCCTTCCGTCTCCACCGTGAAGTTGCGGTCCGCGCCGGTGTGCCAAACGCCGGTCACAGCAGTGAGCATGTTCGGCGAGCCCTGGATGGCGGTACGCTGCATGTGGTGCATGACGGAACGGATACCACCGAGTTCCTCGCCACCACCGGCCCGGCCCGGCCCACCGTGAACCAGGTGCGGGACGGGCGAACCATGCCCGGTTGACGAGCGGGCGTCCTCGCGGTTGAGCATCAGGACACGGCCGTGGTGCGCCGCGATTCCGGTCACCAATTCGCGGGCAACTGCAGGATCGTTGGTGCAGACGGAGGCCACCAGGGAGCCGCCACCGCGGGCGGCAAGGCGGACGGCGTCGTCAAGGTCCGCATACCCGATCACGGACGACACCGGACCGAACGCTTCGAGTGAGTGGACAGCTTCAGAGTCCACGTCAGCCCAGCTCAGGACGACCGGCGACATGAACGCGCCGCCCTCCACGACACCAACGGTGCCGTCGAGCGAGGTGACCGACGGCGAATCGAGCGTCCCGTACGCAAGCTCGCCACCGGCGTCGAGCATTGACTGCACCGCGGCGCGAACGTCGGCGAGCTGCTCGAGGGACGCAAGGGCGCCCATCGTGACGCCCTCAGCGCGGGGGTCGCCGACCACGACCCGCTCGTCCACGCGCGCGCCGATGGCGGAGACGACGTCGGACACCAGGGCCTGGGGCACGATAGTGCGGCGGATCGAGGTGCACTTCTGGCCGGCCTTGACGGTCATTTCGGTGACGACCGACTTAATGAAAGCGTCGAACTCAGGGGTGCCGGGCACGGCGTCGGGTCCGAGGATGGCGGCGTTGAGCGAGTCGGTTTCGGAGGTGAAGCGGACGCCGCCCTGGACCACGTTGACGTGGGACTTCAGCGAGTTGGCGGTGGAGGCGGAGCCGGTGAAGGCGAGAATGTCGCGGTAGTCGAGGTGGTCCAGCAGGGTGCGGGCGGATCCCGAGATGAGCTGCAGCGAGCCTTCCGGCAGAATGCCCGACTCAACGATTGCCTTGACCACGACGGCGGCAACGTAACCGGTGGGGGTGGCCGGCTTGACGATGGTGGGGACACCGGCGATGAATGCAGGCGCGAACTTCTCGAGCATGCCCCACACGGGGAAGTTGAAGGCGTTGATCTGAGCCGCGATGCCCGGGATGCGGGTGTAGATATGTTCGCCGGCGAAGGAACCGTCCCTGGACAGGACTTCCATGGGACCGTCCACCACAACCTGCGAGTTCGGCAATTCGCGGCGGCCCTTGGAACCGAAGGTGAAGAGCACGCCGATGCCGCCGTCGATGTCCACCATCGAGTCGATCTTGGTGGCGCCGGTCTTGAAGGAGGAAGTGTAGAACTCCTCGCGGCGGCCGTTGAGGTACTGGGCCAGTTCCTTGAGCTTGAGGGCGCGCTGGTGGAAGGTGAGCTTGCCGAGCTCGCGCTGGCCCACCGTGCGGCCGTAGTTCACGACGCCGGCAAGGTCCAGTCCGTCGGTGTTGACCGTTGCGAGGATCTCGCCTGTGCTGGCGTCACGGACAGGCACGCCCGCGGAGGCGTCGGCGCTGGGGGTCCACCACTCGCCCTGGACGAAACTGGGCACGGTTTCAACGGTTGTGGCTTCCGGAGCGACTGCGGTACTGGTCATCGTCGACGGGTCCTTCCAAGGCACGGGCACGATATGGACTGAACGGCCGCAAATTACTGACCGGCCGTTCGGTAATATAGACAGAATACATGAGAGCCCCGATCTGCACACTAGATGGCGCTTGGAGCTGCGCCCTTCCTGACCTTCTTTGACGTGTCCTAGCGCCCGAAAGTTACGACTCGCCGTGTCGTAAGCGCTTTCCGAGTTCAAAGAAGGTCACGACGGCGCGTGGTCGTCCCTGTTTCTGCCGTACCTTCTACCGCGCCGGAGCGTTGAGCTTCGCGCGGATGGCTGCGATTTCGGCCTCGGAGACCCCGTTCGCTCCCAGGAAGGCAAGCGTGTCCAGGGAGTGCGCGAATTCCAAGAGGCTCACGCTGCGTTCGGCCAGCATGGCCTCCAGTGCGTCTTCCTCGAGAAAGGGATCGTGGGCGTGCGGGGCGCGATGGTGGCGATGGCGCTCATTGATTCCTCGCATTCCCTGCTGGTAACCCCGAACGATTTCCTCGTCGTTGGCTCCTGCCAGGTTCTGCAGCATCACGGCGATGATCCCACTACGGTCGCGCCCGGCCGCGCAGTGCACCACCACCCCGCCGGGTGCCGCGGCGATGGCTTTGAAAACCGCGGCGAGCTTGTCCGGGAAGAGCCGCACATAGTCGGCGTAGTGTGCAGGGTCCTTCAGGTACGGCCCAAAGCGCGCGGTGAACTCTTTGTCATCCGGGTCCTCAGTGGGGCAATGGACGATGTCGAAGCGTGAAGTCGCCTCCGCGGAAACCTCGGGATCGACCTCCCTCGGCTGCTGCTCGCGAAGGGTCCGCAAGTCGATCACGGTGCGGATGCCGGCGTCGTACATTTGCCGCCAGCCGGCGTCGGTGAGCCATTCCCGCCGACCCATCCGATACACGCCCCCGGCGATGTGCCAGGCGTTCACCGCACCGTCCCAATGGACGCCCCGCTGCTTGGCGGCGGTTGAGATCCCATCCATACCGGACAGCTAACCACACGGCGCCATATGTGAGCGAGGGATTCCGAGAAGGCCCAGATATGTGAGCGAGGGTTGGGAAGAAAGACGGGAGTTGGGTCTTGCGTGCTTTACGTGACCCATGTCATACTTTTCTTCGATACGCATCGACGATGCGTATCGACGATACGTATCGACGACACACAGAACCACACATCAGATCAAGACCACTGGACCCGGCAAGGAGGCCTGGATCGTGCCCACTAGCAAGGATGTCGCCCAGGCTGCCGGCGTAGCCCAAAGCACCGTTTCGTATGTGCTCAGCGGCAAGCGGCCCATTTCCGAGAAGACCCGGAAAAAGGTCGAGGCCGCCATAGAGCAGTTGACATACCAGCCCAATGCAGGCGCCAGGGCCTTGGCAAGCCGCAAAACCCGGGTCATCGGCCTAGTTATTCCGTTCATCCCGGAGCTGGAAATGGGATCGATCATGGAATTCGTCTCGGTCATTGCCAGCACCGCCCGGCAATTCGACCACGACATTCTCCTCGTCACCGACGACGAAGGGGCCGCCGGACTGCGCCGCGTCGTCGGGCAGCAAATCTGCGACGGCCTGATCCTCATGCAGGTTGAGGACGAGGACGAGCGCCTCCCTGTGGCCCGCAGCCTGCACGTCCCCGTGGTGCTCATCGGTATCCCCCGCGATCCGTCCGGGCTGGTCTGCATCGACGCCGACTTCGAAATGGCCGGGGAGCACTGCGTCCGGGATCTTGCGGCCGCAGGCCACTCTGTAATTTCCGTCATTGATTGGCAGCCCGCCGTGATGGACCGGCATGTGAACTACGTCGACCGGTTCTTGCACGGCACGGATGTCGCGGCCAAAGCCCTAGGCGTAACCGTGCTCCATCTTCCCGGCGGGACGGACCGCGCCACCATTTCCGAATCGGTGGACAAGGCCCTCGCCAGCACCACCGGCAACCCTGCCTTCATCGTGCCGGATCGCACCATCCAGGACATTCTGCGCCGCGACTTGAGCGGTCGTGGCCTGACCCTGGGACTGGACGTTTCAGTAATCGGCAGCGCCTCCCCCACGCTTGCCGAGCTCCAACCCATTCCGCTTTCCACCATCGATCTGCGCCCGGCGGAAGTATCTCGCCGGGCCGTCAAAATCATGTGCCAGCTCCTCGAATCCGACTCCCAGGGACCACACGAATCCCTGGAGTTGGTGCCCACGGTCATCACGCACCGTTCCAGCACGCTCCGCCCACAGTGAATCGCCACCCCTGATCCACCGGGCCTGCTCCTTCGTTTCACGACCCCCCTTTCGTTTCACCATCGTCGATACGCATCGATAATTCGATTCGCTTCCCCTCAACAAACGCACCATTCCCTTTCCCACCAACAAAGGAACAGACAATGAAGTCAGCTATCAGGACACGCCGCCCGCTCGCCCTGGCCGTGGCAGCCTTGGTCGGACTCCCGCTCGCCATCACGGGCTGCGGTACCACTTCCTCCGCCTCCTCCACGGATGCCGTGAAGGAAATCTCCGTGATGGATTACTACAACAATGAGCCGGACAAGTCCTTCATCGGCGACGCCCTGACGGCTTGCGGCATCAAGGCCGGCGTGACGATCAAGCGCGAGACCGTGCCGGGCAAGTCGTTGGTCTCCAAGGTGCTCCAGCAGTCCTCTTCGAAGACGCTGCCGGATGTACTCATGCTCGACAACCCGGATCTGCAACAGATTGCCGCCACCGGAGCGCTCGCTCCGCTGTCCGATTTCAACATCAGCACCACCGATTTCGCGCCCGGCGTCCTGAGCGCCGGCACCTACAAGGACAAGGTGTACGGGCTCGCCCCCACCGTGAACACGATCGCGCTCTTCTACAACAAGGACATTCTGGCCAAGGCCGGAGTCACCCCGCCCACCACCTGGGATGAGCTGAAGACTGCGGCCACCAAGCTCACGTCGGGCGAGCAGTATGGCCTGGCTTTCAACGCCAACCCCACCTATGAGGGCACGTGGCAGTTCCTCCCTGTCATGTGGTCCAACGGTGGCGACGAGAAGAACATCGACACCCCCGAGACCGCCCAGGCCCTCCAGCTCTGGACGGACCTCGTCAAGGACGGGTCCGTGTCCTCTTCAGCCCTGAACTGGACACAAGCAGACGTCAAGGACCAGTTCATGGCAGGCAAGGCAGCCATGATGGTCAACGGCCCCTGGCAGATTCCGGCGCTCGATAAGAACGCCGCGCTGCACTACGGCGTCGTAAAGATTCCGGTCCGTGACGCCAGCCAGACAGCCGTCGCCCCGCTTGGCGGCGAAGTGTGGACCGTTCCGCAGACAGGCAACAAAGCCCGCCAGGCCAAGGCCGCGGAAGTGGTGGCCTGCATGAACAGCGACGAAAACCAGCTGGCCTTGGCCAAGGTTCGCAACACCATCCCCTCCAAGACTTCGCTGGCCGCGAAGTTCGCCGCCGACAACCCCAAGCTCTCCACCTTCACCGATCTCATCAAGACCGCCCGTGCCCGCACCGGCGAACTCGGAGAAGGATGGCCGGCACAAGCGACCAAAATCTACACCGCTATCCAGACCGCACTGACGGGCAAGGCCTCCCCGGCCGACGCCCTCAAGCAAGCCCAAGGACAGTAAGCGGCTGGACATGTCCCTCACAACAGATTCGTCGCAAGCCAACCAGCAGGCCAGGTCGCGCGCCAACCAGCGGGCCAAACCCGGGTCAGACAGCGTCCGTGCCCGGGAGGAAAGCCCGTCCCCCCGCCGGCGCAGCCGCAAACGCCGCGAGCGTCTCTTCCAATGGCTGTTCCTGGTTCCTGCCGTGATCTACATGGCGCTGTTCTTCGGCTACCCCGTGGTCAAGAACATCGTGATGAGCTTCCAGGACTACACCACGGCCACGTTCTTCACGGGCGAGGCCCCCTGGGTGGGGTTGGCGAACTACGCGAAGGTGCTGTCGTCGTCGTTGTTTTCAACGTCTTTGGTGAACACCGCGCTGTTCACGCTGGGATCCATCCTGGGGCAGTTCGTGATCGGGCTGGCGCTGGCGATCTTCTTCCAGCGCAAGTTCCCGCTCAACGGAATCCTGCGTTCGTTGCTCCTGCTCCCCTGGTTGCTTCCGCTCATCGTGTCCAGCGCGGTGTGGAGATGGATCCTGGACAAGGACAGCGGAGCGTTGAACCGCTTCCTCGGCGAATTGCACATCGTGAACACGGGCGTTCCATGGCTCACCAGCACCTCGCTGGCGCTGATCGCGGTAGTTGGCGTGAACATCTGGATCGGCATCCCGTTCAACCTGACCATCCTCTACGGCGGCCTCCAAGAAATCCCGGATGAGCTCTATGAAGCCGGTTCCCTAGATGGCGCCACCGGCTGGAAGGCGTTCCGGCACATCACCTGGCCGATGCTGCGTCCGGTGGTGAGCGTGGTCCTGGTGCTCGGCGTCGTCTACACCCTGAAGGTGCTGGACATCATCCTGGGCCTGACCAACGGTGGCCCGGCGAATTCGACCCAGACCATCGCCACGCAGTCCTACGATCTGTCCTTCCACGAGTTCAAATTCGGCGAGGGCGCCGCGCTGGGAAACGTCCTGGTGGTCATTTCCCTCGTCTTCGCTGTCCTGTACTTGCGGGCCAGCCGGCGGTCCGTCGATGAGTGAGGAAACCATGACGACGACGAAAATCACCATCCGCCGCTCGGCGCCGGCGAGCGCCCGGAAAGGAGGCGCCCCGAAAGGAGGCGCCCGGAAAGGGAATGCCCGAAAAGGCGCGGGACCGGAGCGCTCCGGTTCCGGACCCGAGCACAAAAAGTGGGGCTACACCGTCCTGGCCATCTTTTTCCTGGCCATCATGCTGTTCCCGGTCTACTGGATGATCAACGCTTCGTTGCAGCCCAACGGCACCACGCTGGAAACTTCATGGCTGCCGCTCAAGCCGGACTTCACCGGCTACGCCACGGCCATCAGCGAACAGGGCGGGAACCTGGCCACCAGCCTGGTGATCTCGCTGGGCAGCGTTGTACTCAGCCTGGCCATCGCCGCGCCGGCGGCCTATGCCTTGGCCTATTTCAAGGTCAAAGGCGCCGGCGTGGTCCTCTTCGCGATCCTGATCAGCCAGATGATTCCGGGAATCGTCGTGGCCAACGCGCTGTACACGGCCTACAACGATCTTGGCCTGCTCAATTCGATCCCGGGCCTGATCCTGGCCGACTCCGCGCACGGCATACCTTTCGCGATCCTCATCATCCGGGCCTTCATGAACGGCATGCCGACGTCGGTCATCGAGGCGGCGCGCGTGGATGGCGCCGGGCATGTGAGGGCGTTTTGGTCCATCGTGGTGCCACTGAGCAGGAACTCGCTCATCACCGCGGGGCTGTTCACTTTCCTGTTCACCTGGAGCGACTTCCTGTTCGCCCTGACCCTGACCACCACCGAGGCCGTGCGCCCCGTGACCCTGGGAATTTTCCAGTACATCGGCGCCTATGTGAACGACTGGAGCTCGGTCATGGCGACGGCGGTCCTCGCCTCCATCCCTGCCATCATCCTGCTGGTCGCGGCGCAGAAGTACATCGCGGCGGGAACCACTGGCGGCGCGGTCAAGTAGACCGCCCTTCAACATCAACAAAGGAGAAGCCATGACTGAATCAATCCGCGTCACCGTGTGGAGCGAAAACCGGCACGAAAAGCGCGACGAACTGGTGGCCCGCGTCTACCCGGAGGGCATGCACGGGGCCGTGAAGTCCGGCATCGAGGAGAACCTCGGCGACAAGGCCAGCGTCCGCACCGCCACCCTCGACGAGCCGGAGCACGGCCTCACCGAGGAAGTCCTCGCCAACACGGACGTCCTCACGTGGTGGGGGCACATGTCCCACGGTGATGTCGACGACGAGATTGTCGAGCGCGTGCACCGCCACGTCCTGTCCGGGATGGGCCTGATCGTCCTGCACTCCGGGCACTGGTCCAAGATCTTCACCAAGCTCATGGGCACCTCGTGCACGTTGCGCTGGCGCAGTGAGCAGGACCGCGAACTGGTCTGGACCGTGGACCCCACCCACCCCATCGCGAAGGGCGTGCCGCACCCCATTGTGATCGATCAGCAGGAAATGTACGGCGAATTCTTCGACATCCCCACTCCCGAGGAACTCGTGTTCATCAGTTCCTTCAGCGGCGGCGAAGTCTTCCGCTCGGGCTGCACCTTCCGCCGCGGCCACGGCAAGATCTTCTTCTTCAGCCCTGGCGACCAGGACTACCCGGTCTACCACCACAAGGACGTCCGCAGGGTCATCTCCAACGCCGTCGAATGGGCAGTCACCGATCGGCCGGAGCGCGCCTACCCCGAACTGCTGCGCTATGAGACCAACGATTTCTTCAACGGCAAGAGCTACCAGGGAGCCAACGCATGAGTACCCGTTTCGCCACCCTTCCCGACGACGGCACTCCCCTTCGCGTCGTCGTCGTCGGCGCCGGGGGGATGGGCCGCGCGTGGCTCCGGACGGTCCAGGAGTCGCCGCTCGTGGAGCTCGCGGGCATCGTCGACCTGGACCTGGACGCCGCCCGCGCCGGAGCGGCGGCGATCGGGCGTCGCGATCTGCCGGTGGGCTCCGGGACCGCACAGCTGGCGTCCGACGTCGGCGCCCAAGCAGTCATCAACGTCACCGTTCCGGTGGCGCACCATCCGGTGACCACCGAGGCGCTGGCGGCGGGGCTCCCGGTGCTGGGCGAAAAGCCCGTGGCCTCGACGGTAGCCCAGGGGCTCTCGCTTGCGGCGGCGTCGGAGCTGAGCGGCCAACTGTTCATGGTCAGCCAGTCGCGCCGGTACAACAGGCAGCTTTTCGAGGCCAAACGCCTCGCCGCTTCTTTAGGCAGCGTGGGCATTGTCTCCGCCGAGTTCTTCAAGGGCCCGCATTTCGGGGGTTTCCGGGATGCGATGGACCACCCACTGCTCCTGGACATGGCCATCCATCAGTTCGACATGGCCCGATTCCTGCTCGACGCGGATCCTGTCTCGGTGTTCTGCGAGGAGTACAACCCGTCCTGGAGCTGGTACCGCGGCGATGCGGGGGCCACCGCCATCTTCGAAATGACCGGCGGGGAGCGCTTCGTGTTCACCGGAAGCTGGTGCAGCCCGGGCCAGGAGACCTCCTGGAACGCCGCGTGGCGGATCAGCGGCGAACACGGGACTGTCCTGTGGGACGGCGACAACGATCCTGAGTCCTCGCTGCCTCTTCCGTCCGGAGCCGGTTCGGAGGATCCGGGCCAGGAGATCGCCGGTTCATTGCGTGACTTCGTGGTGGCCCTGCGTACCGGGAATACTCCCATGGGGCAGGTCCACCAGAACATCATGAGCCTGGCCATGGTGGAAGCGGCCATCCTCAGCGCTTCTACCGGCACCCGCGTTTCCGTTGATACGCTGCTTGAGGAATCCTACGCACAGGCCGTCCTGACCGAACGCGACCCGGACGTGCTGGAGGTCCTCAAGTCCTGGACCTCGGTCCGCAGCGCCCTGGCCCCTCCCGCCCACCAACCCAACTGACTGACAGTTGTTGTCGTTTTGAAGGCTCAGAACGACAACAACTGTCAGCTAGTTTGGTTTTCGTAGTCGTGCGCGCGCAGCTCGCGTAGTCTGGCCGCAAGACTGCCGGGCTGGGGTAGCCCGCGCCGCCAAGCGGCACCGCAGATCGAGACGAGGGGATATCAATCATGCAACCAGCGAATTCGCGACGCCGGTTTGGCCGCCTGGCGGGCGCCGTCGCCGCCGTCGTACTCCTGGCAGGGCTCGGAACTGGACCGGCACAGGCGAACCCGACCGATGTCTATGTAGCACTGGGCGATTCCTATGCCGCCGGGACGGGCGGCAGCAGTCCGGCTCCGGGCTCATTGCCGGGCTGCCATCAGAGCCTGGACAGCTACGCGGCCCTCTTGAACGGGCTGAACCTGGGCTGCTTCGGCGCCACGTCGCTTGCCGTCAAGGCAGGTCTGGACAATCTGTCGCCAGCCGACCCTGTTGCGATCGTCCTGGGGTCCGCTACTGAAGTCTCGGTCACTGTTGGCGGCAACGACGTCGGCACGGGAGCCGTGGCGGTGGCCTGCACCAGCGCCGATGCCCTCGCGTGCGCTTCGGCCGTGCAGGGCGTGGCGAATGCGCTGCCCGCGCTACCTGGCAACATCGTGGCCATGGTCCAGTCCATCCGGCAGAAGGCACCCCACGCCGAGATCGTGCTGACCGGCTACCCGCGCTTGTTCACTATCGGCCCCAAGATGCCTCCCGCGCAGAAAGAGCTGGCCACCACTCTGAACGGAATGGCTGACCAATTGAATGCGACAATCGCCGGCGCCGCTTCCGCCGCGGATGTGGGCTACGTAAGCGTGACGGAGCGGTTCATCGGGCACGGCATCGGTTCCAACAATCCGTGGATCCACTACACCCAGCCATCACCCCTGGATCCGCCTCAGCTCGCGTTGGAAAACTTCCATCCCAACGACGCCGGCTACTCCCAGGGCTACCGTACGGCGGTCAATAGCGCACTCAAGAAGTAACCGCCCCCAGGCGCGGCCGGAGCGCGCTCAGGACCGCTTCGCGAGCCTGAACTCAAGGCCTGTGCGGACAGCCGGCCACTCGTGTTCGAGGATGGAAAACACCACGGTGTCGCGGAGCACCCCGTCCAAAGTCCGCGAGTGGTTACGGAGGACGCCGTCCTGCTTGGCACCCAACCGAGCGATGGCCTCGCGGGACTGGTGGTTGAGCCAATGCGTGCGGAATTCGACGGCGGGGCAGCCGAGGGTCTCGAAAGCGTGGCGAAGCAGCAGCAGCTTGGAATCCGGGTTACTGCCGCTGCCGTGCGCCGAGGCTGCGTTCCACGTGGAACCTATCTCGACGCGCGGGGTGGCGGCGTCGATGTTCATGTATGTGGTCATGCCAATGAGCTTGCCGTTCGCCTTCAACCGGGTAGCGAACGGCAGCATGGATCCTTGCTCCTGCAGCCCGAGCCGGCGGTCGATCTCCGCGGCCATGCCCTCCGGCGTCGGTACCGAGGTGTACCAAAGATTCCACAGCTCGCCGTCTTTGGCGGCATCTACCAGGCCGTCGTGGTGCTCGGCGCTAAGGGGCTCCAGGGTTACGAAGCGGCCATCCAGGGTCACGGGTGCAATGAGAGTCACGTGGTTAGCCTAACCGGAGGCAGGCCCAAGCGGTTTCCAGTCGCTGATCGGGCCAGGGGCCAGGCCTCGCAGACGCACCGCAGTTCCCTTGCAAAAGCGGAATGTAAAGTGTACTTTACATTCCATGGAGAGTTCCCCTTTGGCCCTGAAATACCTTGCCATTGTTGGCGTTGCTCTTGCGCTCATCGCCGTACTGGCCGCATGGAGCGCTGCCGTTCAGGACGGACCATGGAATGGAGTCCCCCGGGTATTGATGGTTTGCGTTGTAGTACTCACAGGCCCCGCAGTGATGGTCATCAAGAAACAGGACGCGAGGATGGTCCGTTCGGATTCCGCGGAGGGGATCGAGAGTGAAGTGGCACTCAAAGCCTCTTCGGCTGCCTTCTACGACGCCCTCGTTCTCATCACCGCCCTTGGGGCGTCCTATCTAATTTTTGGCAACTATGCGCACCCGGCATTTATGACGCTTGTCCTTTTGGCGACGCTGATCGTGATGTATTTCGTCCGGCACGCAGTCATCTTGAAGAAGCTCGCTCGATGAAGAACCGGGTAGCCGAACTTCGGTCCTCAAAGAATCTTTCGCAGGAAGAACTTGCCCAGGCCGTCGGCATCTCACGGCAATCGGTGATCGCGATCGAAAAGGGGAGGTTCAATCCGAGCCTTCCCTTGGGTCTGCGCCTGGGCAAGTTCTTCGAGGTCAGCGTCGAAGACATTTTTGAGCTAGACGACTAGACGCAGGAGCTGTACAGGGTACTGACATGCATCTTCAGTTGACGGTTGTTCGTGCATTTTCCCTTATTTGCAACCGCCGTTGTTGCCGCGCCAACAATGGGCGAGACACCTAGGCAGCCTTACCGACCCAACTAGCTCGCATTTGTTGTCGTTTTGGGGGCTGTAAACGACAACAACTGCGAGTCAGTTGGGGTGTCGGGGCAATTGCCTGTGGATAACTCAAAAAGGCGTTCCAGGATTTGCAACGATAAGGCGATGAGGACCCCGCAACCCTTGCCGGCGCTGCTGGCGTGCGCCCCGTTCACCTTTCAAGAAGCGGTCGACGCCGGCGTGAGCCTCCGGCGGTTGCGGCACCGATCGCTCCCCTCGCCAAGCCGCGGCATCAGGATTCCGGATCGCGCATTGGTCCAGGGGCAGCCCAGGGACGTCCGTTTCGTCCGGCCTTTCACTGCGGTGACCGAGTTCTCGGCTGCCTCGCACGCCACAGCCTTCACCCTTTGGTCGTTCCCGGGGTTCCTGCCAGGCAGCGATGATCCGCGCATCCACATTTCGCGTCCGGACACCATGGCCATTCCTCGACGAACCGGGGTGGTTGGGCATGTGGGGCAGTTCTTCGACGACGAAATCACCAGTCTTGACGGTCTCTTGATCACCACCCGCACCCGGACGTGGCTTGATGTGTCCCGGAAGATGAGTGTGGATGAACTGACGGTCGTGGCCGACTATTTGGTGCGGATCCCTCGGCCGGAGTTTGAGGGCAGGGCAGAGCCGTACGCAACATTGGAACAACTGGCCGACATGCTGGACCGGCACAAAGGCACGCCTGGCATCCGGAAGGCACGCCTGGCCCTCGAACAGGCACGGATCGGCTCGGACTCGGCACCCGAAACCCGGCTCCGGCTGGCCCTCGAAAACGCCGGACTGCCCGAACCGCAACTGAACGTGGCCGCTGAGCTAGGCGCCGGCGTCGTACGTCAACCGGACCTGGCCTACCCGGAACACCGTGTGGCGGTCGAATACGACGGCGAGCCGCATTCCGAGCCGGCCCAGATAGTCCGGGACATCGCCCGCGAAGAGGATTTCGCCCGTGCCGGCTGGCACTTGGTGAGGATCTCCAAACGGCACATGGAGAACGACGCACGGTCCGCCGTCGCGAAAGTCCGTGCCGTGCTCCTCGACCGAGGCTGGACCCCCAAGTAGCAGTTCGACGCCCAAGTAGCTCGCAGTTGTTGTCGTTATCGAGCCTCAAAACGACAACAACTGCGTGGGCCCACGCCGCCAGGGTTCCCTGGCCGAGCTTGCGACGCGAGGGGGCGGTGGGGACTAGTTGGGTGGCCCGAAAAAGCTAGTCAGTCCAGTCGAAGAAACCCTTGCCGGTCTTGCGGCCCAGCTCGCCGCGGGCAACCTTGTCGCGCAGGATCTGCGGCGGGGCGAATCGCTCCCCCAGCGTCGAATGCAGGTACTCGGCGATGCCCAGGCGCACATCCAGGCCCACGATGTCGGTGGTGCGAAGCGGTCCCGTGGGGTGCTTGTAGCCGAGCACCATGGCGGCGTCGATGTCCTCCGCGGAGGCCACGCCTTCTTCAACCATGCGCATCGCCTCGAGTGCGATCGCCACGCCCAGCCGCGAGGAGGCAAAGCCGGGCGCGTCATTGACGACGACGGCGGTCTTGCCGAGTGCCTCGGTCCAGCTTTTCGCCGTGGCGGCGAGTTCCGGCGACGTCTCCTTGGCCAGAACCACCTCGATGAGCGTGGAAGCCGGGACCGGGTTGAAGAAATGCAGGCCCACGAAGTTGGCAGGCCTCCGGAGCTGAGAGGCGAGGCCTGTGACGGAGAGCGACGAGGTGTTGGAGGCCAGGAAGGCGTCGGCGGAGAGGTGCTCCTCCACCGCTTTGAGGGCAGCAACCTTGAGCTCGTAATCTTCGGGCACGGCTTCGACCACGAGCCCGCAATGGACGAAAGAGTCATAGTCGGTGGAGGTGCTGAACCGGGACAAGGCCTGTTCGGCGGTTTCAGTCAGGGTGCCGCGGGCAGCGGACTTGGCCACGGCCTCGGCAACGCGGCCTTGCGCACCGGCGGCGGAGTCGTGGTCGCGCTCGACGACGATCACGGTGGCGCCCTTGATCAGGAAAGCATGGGCGATACCCGCACCCATGCGGCCACCGCCGAGGACACCGACGACATGCGGGATGGCGGGCGTTGCTGTCATTTTCAGGTCCTGTCTGGGTTGTCGCTGGATTGCTTTGCGCTCTTCTTGTCCAGGAACGCCTGCATGCGGTCGAACTTGGCTTGCGATTCGAAAAGCATGCCCTGCGCAAGGGTGTCGATCACGGGGTGCGCCTCGACCGGGGCGTGGAACACGGACTTGGTGATGCGAACGGCCAGGGGATCCTGCCGGCCGATCCGGTCGGCAAGGTTGTGGGCAGCTTCCATGAGCACGGGCGCTTCATGGATCTGGGTGATCAGGTTGATGCGAAGGGCTTCCTCGGCACGGAGGACGGCGCCCGCCAAGAGGATTTCCTTGGCGATCGGCTCCCCCACGAGTTCCTTGAGGCGCCACGTGGCCCCGGCTGCGGCCATGATGCCCAGGCCGGTTTCCGGGTTGCCGATCCGCAGGCTGGGCGTGCCGATGCGGAAGTCCGCGGCGTAGGCGAGTTCGGCCCCGCCGCCTAGGCAATAGCCATCCAGGGCCGCGATGACGGGCATGGGCAGCTTCGCGATCCGCACGAAGATGGTGGAGTTGATACCCCGCAGGGCGTCGTCGCGGCGGCGTTCCCTCAACTGGCCGATATCCGCACCTGACGCAAAGACGCCTTCGACGCCGGCAATAATCAGGATTTTCGGCTCGCGCTCAAGGTAATCGCACACCTTGTGGAGTTCGTCCACCATCTGCTGGTCGATCGCATTGCGGACCTCGGGCCGGTTCAGGAGGACGGTGACGCGGTCCGCGCGTTCCTCGATGAGCAACGTTCGGAATTCCTCGGGGTTCAACGCCATTACATGCCTTCCAGGAGGATGGCGGCGCCCTGCCCGACGCCGATACACATGGTCGCGAGGCCGATCTTCCGGTCGGCGCCGCCCAGCTCGCGTTCCATGCGGCCCAGCAAGGTGATAGCGATACGCGAGCCGCTGGAACCGAGCGGATGCCCCAGGGAGATCGCGCCGCCGTCGAGGTTCACGATGTCCGGATCGAGGCCCAGACGCCGCATGCTCGCGAGCGATTGCGTCGAGAAGGCTTCATTGAGTTCGACGGCGCCAAGGTCACCGACCGTGAGTCCGGAACGGGCCAGGATCTTCTGGGAAGCCGGAACGGGGCCTATGCCCATGATTTCCGGTTCGCAGCCGGCCGAGCCGCCGTCGACGATGCGCGCCCGCGGGGTGAGGCCGAACTTTTCGATGGCAGCCTCGGACGCAACGATGATGGCGGACGCGCCGTCGTTGAGCGAGGAGGAGTTGCCCGCCGTGACAACGGAGCCGCCGGCAACCACCGGGCGGAGCCCGGCGAGTACCTCCATGGTGGTTCCCTCGCGTGGGCCTTCGTCGGTGTCCACCACGGTTTCGCCCTTGCGGGTTTTCACAGTGACTGGAACGATCTCTTCCTTGAAGCGGCCCCCGGCGATGGCAGCAAGGGCGCGTTCGTGGGAGCGGACGGCGAAGGCATCGGCATCCTCGCGGGAGATGCCGTCCACCCGGGCGACTTCCTCGGCCGTTTCCGGCATGGAATAGGTCATCTTGCCGCCGCGGGACAGCTCCCCCTTGGTGAACAGGGGGTTGGCGAAGCGCCAGCCGATGGATGTGTCGAAAATCTGGCCAGGCTTGGCGAAGGCAGTGGAGGGCTTCTCCTGAACCCAGGGGGCCCGGCTCATGGACTCGACGCCGCCCGCCACCACGATGTCCGCCGCACCGGCCTTGATCATGTGGCTGGCCATGATGATGGCGCTCATTCCGGAGGCGCAAAGGCGATTGACCGTGATGCCGGGGATGTGGAGGGGCAGTCCCGCGAGAAGGGTTGCCATGCGGGCGACGTTGCGGTTTTCCTCACCGGCGCCATTGGCGTTGCCCAGGATGACTTCATCAATGGAGTCAGGGTCGACGCCGGCACGAGCCACGGCTTCGCGGACCACGAGGGCTGCCAGGTCATCAGGCCGGACCGCGGAAAGCGCACCGCCATACCGGCCGACAGGGGTGCGGGCACCGCCAACAAGAAAAGCCTCGACCATGAGAACATCCTTCGCGAAGGGAGCGGGGTCGGCGAATAATTTACCGACCGTTCGTTCTATAAAGATTACACGGCGCCGCGCCACGGTCAACTGTCGCGCGATCAACCGTCACGTAGCCAACTCCCCGCATCGCGTGCCACTGCTCCGCTCAGATCACCCGGATACCCAGGTGTCCGGCCAAAAGGGGTGCCAACAGGCTGAGCTGGTAATCATCGATGACCACGCCGGACAGTCCACCAAGTCCGTTGATCATCCGGAAGTCCGAGCCACGCAGGTCCACGTCCTTGAGCTTGGCCCCTGAGACATCCAGCGTCCCGATGGTGCAATCCTTGAGCACCATGCGCGTCGCGGTGCAGGCCCCGAGATCGAGCTCGTTGATGATGCAGCCCGTGATCACCACGTCCGTGAGTTTGGATCCACGCAGGTTCAGGAAGTCCAGCTTGCCGCCGTCGATCTTTACCGAATGCCAGGCTCCCTCGTACATTTCCGCCGAACCCCAGCGCGGGTTGCTGATCTCCACTTCACGCCACGAGGTGCGTGCAGCGGTAAACACCGGCGCGTAGGGCTCATTCAGGATGCAGTCCCGGAACGTAGCGCCGCGCAGCTGGGCTTCGTTGAAGGAGACTCCGTTGAATTCACACTCGATGAAATCCGCCCCGCTCAGCTCGGTTCCGTCGGCCACGGCGCGGGTGAGGCGGACGCCGTCGTACCGTTCGCCGCGCCGGAAATCCGGGGATGGATCGTCGCGGAGCTCGTCAAGCCTGATCGGGGAAATCCGGGGCGCCGTCACCTTGGCGACCGCCGCCATCAGAGCGCCTCCGCTTTCGCCGCGATCTCCGCGAGATCCTTTGCGAGCGCCTTGCGCGTAATGCTCATCCCGAGCTTTCCGAAGGCGACCATCATGACCTTGCTGAAGAAAGTCGGCTTGAGGACCTCGGCGCCGAAGAACAACGCCAGTTCGGTCCCGCCGTCGCGCTCTTCCAGGGTGAAGCGGGTGGTGTAGTCCGCACCGCCCTGCCGGGCCTTGACCGTGGTCCCGCACGGAGGATCGCACTGGGAAACGTACATTTCGACGGTTTCCTCCCTGCCCATCATGGCGCGGGTTTCCTTCCACCGCGTGCCCTCACCATATGGTCCCTCGCTAAGCATCTGAATGGCTTTGACGCCGGAGAGCGTCTTGGCCGAGCCCGGAATATCGGAGATGACGGCCCACACTTTCTCCCGGGAGGCGTTGACGTGCTGGCTGAGAGTGGTGCTGTGGTCCATGCATCGAGCCTAACTGCGACCGCCGACAAAGACACTTGCGCGGTCTGGCAGGATTGCACCATGGTGCACATCGACTTGAGCGCGGACAGTGCGGCGGCAGGGGGTTCGCGGGCCCTGCAGGGGTACCTTGCCGAGCCCGACGGTGAGGGGCCGTTTCCCGGCGTCGTACTTATCCATGAAGCGTTCGGGCTCGACGATGTGATGCGCGGCCACGCGGACCGGCTCGCCGCGGCCGGTTACTTGACGCTCGCCGTCGACCTCTACAGCGACGGCGGCGCGAGGCGCTGCCTCGTGGCGACCATGCGCTCCCTGGGGTCGGGCACGGGCAGGGCATTCACGGATGTGTCCACGGCGCGGTCCTGGCTCCGCAACGATGCCCGGTGCACCGGAAAAGTGGGGGTCATCGGGTTCTGCATGGGAGGGGCGTTCGCCCTGCTCGCGGCCCATGACGACTTCGACGCCGCATCGGTCAACTATGGCCAATTGCCTCGGCACCTGGAGCAGGCTTTGGAAGGTGCATGCCCGGTGGTGGCCAACTACGGGGGCAAGGACCGGACGATGCCGGGAGCGGCCGCGAAGCTGGAGGCCGCGCTGACAAAACTCGGGATCGAGCACGACGTCAAGGAATTCCCGACGGCGGGCCACGCCTTCATGAACGACGTTCCGGTCGGGCCCCGGCCGCTGCGGCCATTGATGCGGGTGATGGGCATCAAACCCGATCCGGCCGCCGCCCCGGAAGCCTGGCAGCGTATCGAGGACCACTTCGCGAAGCACCTGAAGGGGTCATCAACTGCTCCGTAACTGCCGTTCTGAGCACTCAAAACGGCAGTTACGGGGGCCCACGCCGGCGAGGGCCCCGGCCTGAGCTTGCGAAGGCTGGGAGCCGGTGGGGAGCAGTGGATTCTGGGATTAGCTAAACAGCTCGCTCTTGGGTTCGTTGTTCTTGACCTTCTGCCAGCCGAGCCACAGCACCAGGGCGAAGAACGGGATGGTGGCCAAGGTCCAGAGGCCCAGGAGGAACACTTCGCCCGTGGCCTTGTCCGTCATGGTGTCCATGCCGATCAGGACGGTGATGGCCAACAGGGCAACCAGGCCGACCCAGCTGGTCCACGGCGAACCCGGCATGGGGAGGCTGGAGACGTTGCCCTTCTTCTTGCGCAGCGCGATCTGGCTCGCGAAGATCGCTCCCCACGTGAAGATGACCCCGATCGAAGCGGTGTTCAGCGCGAGGTCGAAGGCGTGCGAGCCACCCAGCCAAATGTTTAGCAGGATGCCCACGAGGTACACGGCGCCGATTGCCAGGATGGCCGCGTACGGCACGTGGCGGGTGGACATCTTGGTGAGCCACTTGGGGGCATGTCCATTGTTGGCCATGGTGCGGAAGATGCGGCCGATCGAGTACAGGCCCGAGTTGCATGAGGACAGCGCGGCGGTGATGACGATCATGTTCATGACGTCGCCCATCCACGGCAAGCCCATCTGGCCGAAGACCGTGACGAACGGAGAGGTGCCTGCGTGGTACTGGTCCGAGGGCAGGAGCATCGCCAGCAGGGTGACGGAACCGACGTAGAAAACCACAATGCGGATTACGACGGCGCGGATCGCCTTGGGCACTTCGCGTTCCGGGTTCTTCATCTCGCCGGCGGTGATGCCGACCAGTTCGATGGCGTTGTACGCGAAGATCACAGCATTGAGGACCAGGATCATCACCAGTCCGCCCTTGGGGAACATACCGCCGTCGGCAGCGAAGAGATTCCCGACGGACGCGTGGCCGGTGCCGACCTGCGCGTTCGTGACCACCATGAAGGTGCCCACGGCCAGGAAGATCAGGATCGCGGCAACCTTGAGGCAGGAAGCCCAGAATTCGAACTCACCGAAGGCCTTGACGCTGAACAGGTTCACTGCCACCAGCAGCACCAGTGCGGCGATGGCGGACAGTTCAACGGGAACATTCGGGAAGAAGAACTGGAAATACAGGCCGATGGCGATGAGTTCGGCGATGCCCGTCATGGCCCAGTTGATGAAATACATCCAACCGGAGAGGAAAGCGCCCTTTTTGCCGAACATTTCACCGGCGTAGCTGACAAAGGAGCCGGAGGTCTGGCGGTACATGATCAGTTCACCGAGGGCCCGCATCAGCAGGTAGGCGATGACGCCGGCGATGGCGTACGAGAAAATCAGGGCCGGCCCGGTGGAGGCGAGGCGTCCACCGGCGCCCATGAAGAGGCCGACACCGATCGCGCCGCCCATCGCGATCATCGTGACGTGGCGGCGGCTCAGGGTCTTCTGGTAGCCCTCGGCGCTGAGGTTTTCGGAAGTTGTAGCGGTACTGGGCGCAGCCAGGGTTCCCGGCTCACGCTGAAGGTCGGTTGTGGTGTTTTGAGGCACAGCTGTTCCTTGTGGGTTGAGGAGATACCGGCCCTGGCTTCACGCGCATCGGCACAGGCAATTCGAGCTTTCGGCCTGTTGGCACGTCGAATCAGTAGCGAAAACACGGAAGCGTCGAAGGTAAATCCGGCAAAACCATCGTACCCGGTGATTTCGGCGGAGCGTGACGCGGGCAACAAACAGGGCGCTACGCTGGACACATGGGCACCATTCCGCCAGCCGGCAGGCTATACCGTTTCACGGGCTTGGACGCTGCGGCTTTCGGACTCTATGTGTCATTGGCGGCTGTTCTGAGCCTCGCCACCGCCCCGGTGACGGCTTTCGTGCAGCGGGTCTTTCCCGACCCCGCAACCGCCGTCTACGCCATCAACCTCGCCTTCTACGCTTCGGTCGGCCTCTTCGCAGTTGCGGCTGCGTGGCGCGTCATAGCCCGGGACCTCCTGATACTGGCCACACGTCCGTGGTTCACGCTCGCCATGATTCCGCTGTCCATCGTGGCGATGCTGATGATCACCGCCATCCTGGTAACAGTCACCGGCTCGGCCAAGGAGTCGCAGAACCAGCTGGGGCTCCAGTCCTTGGTCCTGCAACTGCCGGCCTGGTTCGTGGTGCCTTTGCTAGTGGTGGTGGGTCCTTTCGTCGAGGAATACCTGTTCCGGCACCTGCTCATCGGCAAGCTGTCCCGTCGCGTCAATATCTGGCTATGTTGCGTTCTGTCCGTGGTTTGTTTCGCCGCCATCCACGTGGTGGGACGTGAGGGCCTGGTGCTTCCCGCCCTGGCGCCGTACCTCGGAATGGGAGTTGTCCTGGTGGCCGTCTACGTCTGGACCGGAAAGAACGTGATGTTCTCCTACTTCGTCCACGCTGCCAAGAACCTGTTGGCCGTCGTGCTGATCTACGCGATCCCGCCGCAACTCCTGGGCGGCTGACCCAACCCCCCACCTGCCCAACCCACCCACCTGCCCAACCCACCCAACTAGCTCGCAGTTGTTGTCGTTTTCAGCCCTCAAAACGACAACTAATGCGAGCTAGTTGGGTAACCCGGACTGGAACTGTCCGCTAGGCACTTCCGCGGCCACGCGCCGTCGTCGTAGGTTCAGTCCATGGCACTGAACTTTCAGGTAGTGATCGACTGCAAGAATCCGCATGACCTGGCCGATTGGTGGGCCGAAACGCTCGAGTGGATCGTGGAACCCCAGGACGAGGCATTCATCCGGTCCATGGTGGATCAAGGCTTCGCCGCGGAGGAAGAGACCACCACCCACAACGGCAAGCTCGTGTGGAAGGACGGAGCGGCCATTGGCCCGGCGGAGGACCAGGACAAGGACACCCGCAGGCGTTTCCTCTTCCAGACCGTTCCGGAGGACAAGACCGTCAAGAACCGCGTCCACTGGGACGTGCGACTGAACGGACAGGACAAGGACGAGGTCCGCGCCGCCCTCGAAGCGCGGGGCGCGAAATACCTGTGGACGGCCAAGCAAGGGCCGCACGAATGGCACACCATGGCCGACCCCGAAGGCAACGAGTTCTGCATCAGCTAAGGGGATTACTAGACTCTGAGGGTGAGCAACGACTTCCCCGCCAAGGTATCCGACGTCTTTGACCCGTCGCGCTGGCGTACCGTGTCCGGTTTCGACGACTTCCAGGACATGACGTACCACCGGCAGGTCGAGCGGGACGCAGACGGCAAAGTAGCGAGGGACCTTCCTACAGTCAGGATCGCCTTCAACCGTCCGGAGGTCCGCAACGCCTTCCGCCCCGGCACCGTTGACGAGCTTTACCGCGCCATGGACCACGCCCGGATGACCCCGGATGTCGCCACTGTGCTCCTCACCGGAAACGGCCCCTCTCCCAAGGACGGCGGCCATTCCTTCTGTTCCGGCGGGGACCAGCGGATCCGCGGCCGCGACGGCTACCGGTACGTAGTACAAAAAACAGCAGACGGCGAGACGCAGGAGAGCATCGACCCTGCCCGGGCCGGCCGCCTGCACATCCTGGAAGTCCAGCGGCTCATGCGGACCATGCCCAAGGTGGTCATCGCCGTTGTGAACGGCTGGGCCGCCGGTGGCGGGCACTCACTGCACGTTGTCTCGGACCTCACTATCGCCTCCCGCGAGCACGGAAAGTTCAAGCAGACCGACGCCACTGTGGGAAGTTTCGACGCCGGCTACGGCTCGGCGCTGCTCGCCCGCCAGATCGGGCAGAAAGCCGCACGCGAGATCTTCTTCCTTGCCCGTGAATATTCCGCGGAGGACATGGTCCGCATGGGTGCAGTGAACGAAGCCGTGGACCATGAGCGGCTCGAGGAGGTCGCCCTGGAGTATGCCGCGGACATCGCGCGCCAATCCCCGCAGGCCATCCGCATGCTCAAGTTCGCCTTCAACCTCGCCGACGACGGCCTGGCCGGCCAGCAGGTGTTCGCCGGCGAGGCCACGCGCCTGGCTTACATGACGGACGAAGCCGCGGAGGGCAAGGAAGCCTTCCTCGAGAAGCGCGATCCGGACTGGTCCAACTTCCCTTACTACTTCTAGGACTCGCCCGTGAACATCGATCCCGTTCTCAAAGCCCTGGCCGCCGCCCTCCACGACGAGGGACCCGCCGTCGAAATCATCATCCCGGAAGACGGCACCCCGGTGGCCGTCCCCGTTGAAACGCCCGGATTCGAGGACGCCGCGGTAGTGGTCCGGACCTCCGGTTCCACCGGCACGCCCAAGGCCACGGTCCTTACAGTCGATGAGCTCGCTGCTTCTTCCATGGCCACGGCCATCGCGCTCCGAGGTGAGGGACAGTGGCTCCTGGCCCTGCCCCTGCAATACGTTGCAGGGGTCCAGGTGTTGGTCCGCTCGCTTTTCGCGGGCACCCGTCCGTGGGCCATGGACCTCTCGAATGGCTTCACTCCGGAGGCCTTCACCGCCGCCGCCGAAGAACTGACCGACAAGATCCGGTTCACGTCCTTGGTGCCCACCCAACTGCAGCGGCTCCTGGACTCGCCCTCGCCGCAGACCCTCGCAGCCCTGCGCCGTTTCAACGCCATCCTCCTGGGCGGGGCACCTGCACCCGCCGCGCTGCTGGACGCCGCCAGGGAGGCCGGACTGAAGGTCGTGACTACCTATGGCTCGGCCGAGACGTGCGGCGGTTGCGTGTACGACGGAAGCCCGCTGGAGGGCGTCAGGGTCATGCTCGACGACGACGGTCGGGTCCTCCTGGGCGGCGACACGGTGGCTTCCGGTTACCTCGACGCTCCCGAGGCGACTGCCGAGGCATTCTTCGACGAGGCAGGTACCCGCTGGTACCGCACCAACGATCTCGGCGAGCTTGCCGATGACGGAACCCTCACAGTGTTGGGGCGCGCCGACGACGTCATCATCACCGGCGGCGTGAAAGCCTCCGCCGCGTTCATCCAGGCGGAGCTTGAAAAGTTCGACGGCGTCCAGGCGGCTTTCGTGGCCGGGGTGCCTTCCCGTGAGTGGGGCCAGGCGGTGGCCGCCTATGTTGCGGTCGAGGACAGTTCCCCGGAAGCCATCGCGGACTACAAGGCCCGCTGCCAGGAATCGCTAGGGACCCTCGCTCCCAAAACAGTGCTGACCACGGATGGCCTCATCATGCTCCCCAATGGAAAGCCTGACCGGCTGGCCATGATCGAGCTGCTCACCGAGGTGCATCAGGGAGAATAGACACGTCCTCCCTGACCGTCATTTGCCTTCCCCAACGCGAAACAACACGAGGTACTGAACGTGGCAACAGCTGCACAATGGATTCAAGGCGCCCGCCTGCGCACCCTGCCGGCCGCGATCGCGCCGGTGCTGATCGGCACAGCGGCCGCCTACGAGCTGCAATCTTTCCGGCTCTTGAATGCCATCCTCGCCGCCCTCGTGGCGCTGCTGCTGCAGATCGGTGTCAACTACGCCAACGACTACTCGGACGGCATCCGCGGCACCGATGAGGACCGGGTGGGTCCGCTCAGGCTGGTCGGTTCCGGCGCCGCACGACCGGACCGCGTCAAATGGGCCGCGTTCGGTGCGTTCGGCCTGGCCATGATTTTCGGCCTGGTCCTGGTGATCATTACGCAGAGCTGGTGGCTGATCCTGGTGGGTATTGGCTGCGTCCTTGCTGCCTGGGGATACACCGGCGGCAAGAACCCGTACGGCTACATGGGCCTGGGCGACCTGTTCGTGTTTGTCTTCTTCGGCCTGGTGGCAACGCTGGGCACCACCTACACGCAGGCCGGGCAAGTGAGCCTTCCGGCGGTCATCGGCGCCATTGGAACAGGATTGATCGCCTGCGCCCTGCTGATGGCCAACAATGTGCGCGACATCCCCACGGATATGGCGGCGGGCAAGAGGACACTGGCCGTGCGGCTGGGCGACCGCCACGCCCGCGAGAGCTACGTCCTAATGCTGGCCCTCGCCATCCTGTTGGTGGTGGTGCTGGCGCCCACCAGGCCCTGGATGCTGATTGTGCTGCTCCTGATCCCCGCCTGCCTCATGCCGGCCTGGCTCATGGTCAACGGCCGCAAGCGCAAGAGCCTCATTCCCGTACTCAAGCAGACCGGAATGATCAACCTTGGCTACAGCGTGCTGTTCTCCCTGGGCCTCATCCTGAGCCACGGCTTCTAACGCCCGCTCACATAGAGGCCGCTTTTCCCCAACCCTCGCTCACTTATAGCCCGGTTTTCGCCAACCCTCGCTCACATGATGTGAGCGAGCGTCCGCGGGAAGCCCCACATAGGTGAGCGAGCGTCCTCCCCCGAACCGTCGCTCACATATCGACCGGTTTTCCCGAACCCTCGCTCACAAATGAGCTTCTAGGCTTCTTTGGGGCGGCGGTCGTTCTCGACCTTTACCGCGGGGTTTTCAGCGACCAGCCGGTCCTCGATCGAGGCGTCTTCAATCTCCAAGGCGGAGCGGATGGGCTTGGCCTTCCCGGAGAAACGTTCCCGCATGGCGGCAGTGGCGGCATCGCGCTGCTTCTTGAAAAACAGGTAGCTGATGGCGAACGCGATAAGGCCCGCGAAAACCGCCGCGAGCAACAAACCCGTCTGCAGGAGCGCGAAGAGGACGAAGAGCGGTACGAAGAGCGCCAGACGGATCAGGGAGTATTTGAGGAAAGCCACGGATCAAGTTTAGCCTCACAGCCTGATTGCACCCTGATCGCACAGCTATCGTTGGACCCGGCGGCGACTAGACTTGACGGTATGCTCCGCGTTGTTGCAGTTGTCGCCGTCCTGCTCGTGTTCGTCTATGGGCTGGTGGACGTCATTCGCACCGACCGCCGCTCTACCCGGGGAATTTCCAAAACCGCATGGATCGTGGTGATGATCCTGCTGCCCGTTGTCGGCGCGGTTCTCTGGTTCCTCATCGGCCGCCCCTACAACATCCGACCCACCCCGCAGCCCGCGAGCCACCCCACTGCCCCCGACGACGACCCCGACTTTCTCCGCAACCTGGAGGTCCGCCGCCGCAACCAGGCCGAAGCCGAACGGCTAAAGAAGCTCAAGGCCGAGCTCGAAGCCAAGGAACGCAAGCTCAAGGGCGAATCCAAGGCCGACGACAGCGGCGACGTCAACAGCTGACAGAACCCGCGGCACGAGTGGGCTCCCTTCCTGACCTCTTTTGAAACGCGAACGACGGCGACACGCCCGCAAGTGCGGAGTGTCGCCGTCGTCGTCAATTCAAAAAGGGTCAGGACGGCACGGCGCCCTTCGGAAGAGCAGCCCTACTGCGAGAGACCCGAGTAAGAGTGCAGGCCGTTGAAGAATACGTTGACCACCGTGAAGTTGAAGATCACGCACAGGTAGCCCGCAATCGACAACCAGGCAGCGCGGGTTCCCGTCCAGCCGCGGGTGGCGCGCGCGTGCAGGTAGCCGGCGTAGACCACCCAAATCACGAAGGTCCAGACTTCCTTGGTGTCCCAGCCCCAGAATCGGCCCCAGGCTTTCTCTGCCCAGATGGCGCCGAACATGAGGGTGAAGGTCCAGCCCACGAATCCCACGGTGTTGATGCGGTAGGACAGGTTTTCCAGGCTCAACGCGTTCGGTACGAGCCGCATGAAGCCCAGTTTGTCCACGCCGCCGGCCGCCAGGGTCTTCTGCCGGTGCGATTGCAGCAACTGCAGGGCTGACATGGCGAACGTCAAAGTGAACAGGGACGCGGACATCACGGCGATGGAGACGTGGATGACCAGCCAATAGCTTTGCAGTGCCGGAACCAAGTGGCCTACCGGGGTCCAGTACGTCACGGACGCGGCCACCATCATGATCACGGCGAGGCCCAGCACAAAGGTGCCCAGGAAGCGCAGGTCACGGCGGATGAGCGAGAGCAGGAAGACCGCAACCACCAGGAAAGCGCCGGTGGTCAGGAACTCGTACATGTTGCCCCACGGCACGCGGCCTGCGCCGATCGCGCGGGTGATGACTCCGGCACCATGGATTGCCACGCCGATGATCGCGACCGCCACCGCCACGCGGGCGGGAATGCGGCGCTCGGCGGCGTACTTCATGTCACCGCCGGCGGTCTGGTTGACGGAGGTGATGGCCGACGTCGGGCGCTCAGTACGGCCGGCCGGTCCGCCGACGTCGTTTCCACCGGCACGCCCGGCGGCGACCGGAACCTTAACCTCGGCTGCCACGGAAGAGGCTGCCTTCAGGTCCACTGCCTTCAGCATCTTGCTGCTCTTGGCGAGGTCCCACGCGAAAGCGATGAACGCCACCGTGTAGGTGCCGGCCGCGAGCAGCATGAAAAGCTCGCTGTATTGGCCCATGGTTTCGTTGATGGGGAACATTACTGGTCCTTCGAGGTTGAGGAAGAAACGGTGTCGGTGGACTGATCTGTGTGGAGCAGCCATTCTCGTTGCAGCAGTTCGCGGATCGCGGCAGCTTCGCCGGCCAGCCTGTGGTCCTCGCCGCGGGCAAGGAGACCATACTCCACCATTGTGCGCCCGTCGTCGTGGGTTCCGGAGCGGACCCAGACGCGACGGCGGTTCAGGTAGAGGGAGAGAATCAGTCCGGCGACCGCAAGCAAGGCGAACACGAGCGCGGTGGCCTGGCCCGGATTGTGGTGGATGTCGACGCCGACGTACTTCTTGACGCCGTCGAAAGTGATGCTGCCCTTGCCATTAGGAAGCGTGTAGGTGCCTCCCGGGGCGAGCGCGATGGCCTTCTCCGCCATGCCGCGGCCATTGAGCGGGGTCAGCTTGGCTACATCGAGCTCGAAGACGTTCTGCGGGGCGCCCTTGTTCAGGCCGAGGTCGCCGTAGTACGAGTTGAGGTTCAACTGCGGGTTGAAGAGTTCGGGATCGCCGCTGTAGGCGACACCTTTGTCCGTCACCATGGCCGTCGGCAGGAAGAACCCCGCGAAACCGAGCTGATCGGGCTTGGCATCGGGAACCTTGATGACCACCGAGGAGTAGTAGTTGTCACCCTGCAGCTTGGCCACGACAGGCCCCTGCATCGCGACGTTGCCGGCCCCGTCCCGGACCGTGACCACGGGAGCGTAGCCGTTGCCCGTCAGGTAAATGCTGGTATCGCCAAGCGACACGGGATCGTTGACCTTGAGGACCTGTTTCTTGGCGGGCGCGTCCGGGGTGTCCTTGGTGGTGACGTCCGCCGTGAAGTCGATGGGCTGGCCGAAGTGCGCCGACGATTCACGGTCGAATTTGACGTCGAACTTGTTCAGCTGGATGGAGTACGGCTGCAGCCAGCTGCTCTGGAAGTTGGTGCCGGGGCTGAATTGGTCGTAGCCCACCAGGGTGTTCACGAACGTGTCGCCTTCCACCAGGATGCGCTGGCCGCTGTAGCCGAAAAGCCCGCCGACCGCCACCGAAACCAGCACTCCGATCAGCGAAGCGTGGAACACGAGGTTTCCCACTTCCTTGAGGAAGCCGCGCTCGGCACCCAAGGACGGCATAGCGGCGTCGACGTCGCGCACCTCCACGCGGTAGCCGCGCTTCTTCAGCACCGCGGCGGCGTCCGAGATAGCCTTCGACGCCGGGATCCCGGCGTCGGCGGGCAGCACAAGCGTCCCGTACTCCGGGAGGCGGGAGAGACGCTTCGGGGTCCGCGGCGGCTGGGAGCGCATTGCCTTGTAGTGGGCGATGGCCCGTGGCGTGACGCAGCCGATCAGGGAGATGAACAGCAAGATGTAGATCGCCGAGAACCAGGCAGAGGAGTACACGTCGTAGAGCTGCACGGAGTCCAGGAGCTTGCCGTAGTCCGGGTGGTCGCTGATGTACTGCGTCACGATCGAAGGGTTCGCCGGGCGCTGCGGGAACAACGAGCCGGGAACGGCCGCGACGGCCAGGAGCAGCAGAAGGAACAGCGCTGTACGCATGCTGGTCAGCTGGGTCCAGGCCCAGCGCAGCATCCCTATGATCCCCAGGGCCGGCAGTGCCGCCTCAGCTTTGGCCTTATCAATGGCCTTGCCAGCTTCCTTGCCAGCTTTCGCGGATTCGCTGGTGGACTTGTTGGACTTCTTTTTACCTTGCACGGGCTCGCTCATCAGATCGGCAACTTCACATCGGTTTGGAACCAGTACTGCAGCCCGGTTACCCAGGCACTCCACACTCCAGTGGCCATCAGGAGTCCCAGGAGGATCAGGATGCCCCCGCCCATCCGCTGGATGGCGAGGCGGTGCTTGCGGAAAAAGGACATCACACCCATCCCCCGGCGGACTGCGAGGGCTATCAACAGGAAGGGAATGCCAAGGCCAAGACTATAGACAAACGCCAGGAGAGCCCCCTTCGCCGCGGACGATCCCCCGGAAAGGCTCAGCAACTGGACGGCGGAATAGGTGGGACCTATACAGGGCGCCCAGCCGAGTCCGAACGTGATGCCCAACAACGGCGCACCCCACAGCCCGGCAGGCGGCTTGGCATGGATTTTGGCGTCACGCTGCAACCACCCGAAGCCGCCCAGGAACACGACGCCCATGATGACCACCAGCACGCCCAGCAACTGCGTGATCCACGCGTTCTGCGGGCCGGTGATGAGGGTCCCCAATTGGCCGAAGGCGCCACCGAGCAGGACAAAAATCGCCGAGAATCCGAGGACGAACAGGCCGATTCCCGCGAGCATGCGCCCGCGCTTTTGTTTCTGGAGGTCGACGCCGCTCAGCCCGGTTACGTAGCCAAGGTAGCCCGGTACCAAGGGCAGGACGCACGGCGACAGGAAGGAAACGAGTCCGGCCAGCAAAGCCACAGGGATGGCCAGCAGCAAGGAACCGCTCAGGATGGTCTCGGCGAAAGGGCTATTCACGCTGTCCTGGCCACCTACTCGGCAACCGCGGTGGTGATGAGTGCCTTGAGGGTGCTCTTCTCGATCTCGCCCAGGACTCGGGCGGCAACCTTGCCTTCTTTGTCCAGAACCAGCGTGGTGGGCACCGCACCCGGTGGCACAATGCCAGAGACGGACAGCAGTACGGCGCCGTCTTTGTCGTTGAAGCTGGGGTACGTGAGCTTGAACGTCTGGTCGAACGCGTCGGCCGTGGCCTTCTCGTCCCGGAGATTCACACCGTAGAACTGGACACCTTTGCTCTTGAACTCCTGGTGCAGTTCTTCAAGGATCGGCGCTTCAACCCGGCACGGCGCACACGCGGCGAACCAGAAGTTGAGGACGGTTACCTTGCCAAGCAGGTCCTGCGGGTTCACGGCAGTTCCGTCGAACAACGTGCCTTTGATCCCGACGGCGGCCTTACGGTCCGCTTTGGCGAATTCGGTCACCGAGCCGTCCCCGGCGACGTAGTTCTTGTTGTCGCCCGCTTTGGCTTGCTGGGCCAGGGCGTCTTCCTGGGCACAGGCGGACAGGCCCATGGTCAATGCAGAGAGTGCCACTCCCCCGACAGCAAGGAAGCTGCGGCGCGAAGTCAGGGCTGCGTTGATCTTCTGGCCGCTGGTCTTGCGGCTGGTGGTGTTGCGGTCCATTGTCATGCTCCGGGGGTCTTCGCGGCACCGGGCAGCAGCACGGCCGCGGGTTCGCTGTAGTCCACCCGCGCAACCTTGCCGTCGTCGAACACCAGGGACGTCAGTGACGTCAGCGTGCACTCGCGTTTGCGCGGATCGTGCCACAGGGGTCGGCCCTCCGCGCTGAGGCGCGTGGCGTAGATGGGGAGCTGGTGGCTGACGAGGATGGCTTCGGCCCCATCGCCGCCGAGTTCGATCGCTTTGAGCCGGGCATCCTCGACGGCGGCACGCATGCGGGTGACCTGGTCCTGGTAAGACTCGCCCCAGGACGGACGCAGCGGATTGCGGTACTCGAACCAGTGCTTGGGCTTGATGAATTCGGAGACGCCGGCTTTGAGCCCTTCGAAGTGGTTCTCGGCCTCGATAATCCGGGGGTCGGTGTGGATCTGGAGGTCCAATGCCTGGGAAGTGGGAAGGGCGGTTTCCTGGGCACGGGTCAACGGCGAAGAGACCAGGTGGACGATGTTCGCCCCCTGCGCGACGCGGGCAGCGAAGTGGTCCGCGAGCATCTTGGCCATCTCGCGGCCGCGTTCGGAGAGGTGGAATTCGGGCAGTCTGCCGTACAGAATGCCGTCGGGATTGTAGACCTCGCCATGGCGGAGCAGATGGACAGTTGCTTGGGGCATGTTTACCAGTTTCTCAAAGAAGGCGGGCGATCTGAAATCTTCTACGTTTCGTAGAACTGAAAGTTTCTTCAGAATGTTCCCTGAAGGTGGAATAAAAGATGCATTTGCATGTTTATACTTGACACAAGGTTCGGTTGACACTTCAACTAAGTACGACCGAACGCCCAGTGAAGCTACGACCACACCTTCCCAAGGAGAACCCCATGACTCTTCCCGCAAACGTCACCACCGGCGTCTGGACCCTCGACAACTCCCACAGCGAGATCGGCTTCACCGTCCGCCACGCAGGCATCAGCAAGGTCCGCGGCCAGTTCACCGAAGCCGAGGCCACCCTTGAACTCGGCAATGGGCTGACCGACTCCAAGGTCGCCGCAACCATCCAGACCGCCAGTTTCGACTCGGGCGACGCCAACCGCGACGGCCACGTCAAGGGCGAGGACTTCTTCGACGTGGAGAAGTTCCCGGAAATCACGTTTGTCTCCCGCCACGTCAAGGCCAACGGCGACAGCTTCGACCTCGTGGGCGATCTGACCATCAAGGGCGTCTCCAAAGAGGTCACCATCGAGACTGAGTTCAACGGCGTGGCCGTTGACCCGTTCGGCAACACCCGCGCAGGCGTCTCGGGTGAGACGACCATCAGCCGCAAGGAGTTCGGCCTGACCTGGAACGCAGTGCTCGAGGCCGGCGGTGTGTTGGTCAGCGACAAGGTTGTCATCAACCTGGAACTGGCTTTCATCGCACCCGCCGCCTAATCCACCGGACTCCTAATCCACCGGGTTTCCGGACTGAATGGCGCCTTCGGTGCTGCACACGATCCCCTGTGCAGCACCGGAGGCGCCATTTCGTTGCTTGCGGTGTCACCCGCCTATTGTTCGGGGAAAAGCCGATACTTAGCGGCGAATTAGCCAAGAATTTCCTATGAATCCTTAAACCTCAGGTCTAAAGTGATGCCATGAGTAACCCAAACGAAGCTCCTCAGCCTCAGCAGCCCGGAGCCCAGCCACCGCAGCCCGGCAATGTCCCTCCTGCGGGTTACCAGCCTCCGCAGGGATACCAAGCACCTCCTTCTTACCAAGCGCCTCCCGCCTACCCGCAGCCCGGCCCCGGATACCAGCAGCCCGGCCAACCCGCCTATGGCATGCCAACGGGCCCGAATAGCGCACCGCCGGCAGGGCTCGGCTACGCTGCGCCAGCGCGGAACACCTTTGGACTCGACTTCAACAACGTCGCGCAGCGCTTCCGGGACACCACGGGAGTGCCGCAGCAGTTGACCATCTCCTACTGGTTGTGGGTCGCGGCTGCCGCTTTGGGTGTTCTTGCCAGCTTCGCCAACATCTTCACGATGCGCGGCCTGTTCGGAGAGATGATGGTGGGCCCGGGTATTGTGGGCCTGATTTTCAGCCTGGTGTTCGCTGCCCTCTACATCTTCATTGCCATTCGCCTCAAGGAGGGCTCCCGCTGGGCACGGCTTGTCCTGACCATCCTGGGAGCGTTTGCGGTGATTTCCCTGCTGGTCCAGGTGGTTACCCTTAACCTCAACTTCATCGGATCGGCGGTTGCCGTCGCGGCTACGGTCTTGATGTGGCTTCCGGAGTCCCGGAAGCACTTCGTATAGGAACAACGCAGCACATATGGCTGAAGGCCGCGGCAGGTCCCGAGAGGACCCCGCGGCCTTCCCTTTGTCCCCGCGCGATTCGCGGGAGATCCGCCGAACCTTGTTCAGCGAGAATTCTTACCGCGAATCATCACCAGCACTGTGCCTCCGGGGTACGGTGGAATTAAGCCGAGCTGGGGGCAGGGCACGTTGCACCCGGCAGCCGTATCTGCAGTCGACACGCAAAGGAATGCCATGAGCACCCCTCCGTACCCACCGTCCACTCCGGGCGAAAATCCCACACCTGAGCAGCCGAAATACGGCCAGCAGACACCCCAGCAAGGTCAGCAGCCGCAATACGGCCAGCAGGCTCCGCAGTACGGGCAGCAGGCTCCGCAGTACGGGCAGCAGGCACCTCAGCAGCCGCAGTACGGCCAGCCTTCCGTCCCGCAGTACGGGCAGGGCGGCCCCGTCGCTTGGCCCAGCCAGCAGCCCGCTGCGACGTCCGGAGTCCCCCAGCTGGTCAACATCTCGTTCTGGCTCATACTTGCCGCTGGTTTGCTGACCTTGATCGGCATTCCCTTCACCATCGCTACGCTGAACTCGCCGGCAGGCAAGAACATGCTCGATCAGGCGTTGTCGGCACAAGGAAGCAACGCATCCGGCATAGACACCAGCACCTTCATCAGCATTTTGATCACCGTCCTGGTTATTTTCTCGGTGATTTTTGCCGGACTCTACGCACTGGTTGCGTTCAAGGTCCGCCAGGGCAGGAACTGGGCCCGGATCCTGGGCACGGTCTTTGCGGCGATTTCCCTGCTCGGCCTGACCCAGATCGGCATGGGCACCATCACCATCCTCCTGGGCGTCGCCGCGATCGTGCTGTTGTACGTGCCGGCCTCGGCGCCGTATTTCCGGAAGGCCCAGCCCTTCGCGAACCCCTACGGCCAGGCGCCGTACGGCCGTTAAGCACAGCGCCGTACGGCCGCCGGGCCACGCAGCGTACGGCCGTTAGGCCACGCGGCGTACGGTCCACGGCCCACCGCCAAGAACAAACAACGGGCGCAGACCCGGCTCGGCCTAAATGGCCTGGCCCGGGGTCTGCGCCCGTTGTGCGTGATACGCCAGGATCTGAAGCTCAGTGGCCATATCCACCTTTCGCAGATTCACGTACGGCGGAACCTGCAGGAGGACGGGCGCAAAGCTAAGGATGCTGCGGATACCCGCGCTGATCACGCGGTCGCAAACGTCCTGCGCCACCGCGGCCGGGAGGGCCAGCACAACCATGTTGGTGCCGGTCCGCTGAAGGACCGTTTCAAGATTGGCGGCGTCGCTGACCCGCAGCCAGCCCACTTCGTTCCCGATGACCATAGGATCGGCATCAAGGATCGCCACCACGTCGAAACCGCGCGACTCGAATCCGCCGTAGCGCGCCAACGCCTTTCCAAGGTTGCCCGCGCCCACAATGGCCACTTTCCAGTCGTGGGTCAAGCCGAGCGCCGCCGCGATGTGGCGGCTCAGGTACTGGACCTCGTATCCCACGCCGCGCGTTCCATAGGAGCCGACGTAGGAGAGGTCCTTGCGCAACGTGGACGAACTGACTCCCGACGCCTCGGCCAACGCCTCGGAGGAAACCCGTTCCACGCCTTCGCCCAGCAGGGAGTTCAGAGCGCGCAGGTAAAGCGTCATCCGGGCCACAGCCGCGGGTGGTATCTGCTTCGCGGCAGAGTCCTTGTCCCCGGATACAGCTTCGGCGGACGGTTCCAGCGCAGTCACGTTCTTCTCCATTGCGTCGCTTTGTTTTCCCACTCTATTGCCAACAAAGCACTGCACGCATGTTCAGGCTGCGATGGCCTTCTTCAGGACCCGAACCAATCGTGCCTCATCGATTTTCCAGAAATCCCGTTGGATACCGTCCACGAATACCACCGGGATCTCCTCGGCGTAGCGCTCGCGCAGTACAGGGTCGGTGTCAATCGATTGTTCCGTCCACGTGAGCCCAAGGCTTGAGGTCACGCGTTCGACGGCGTCACGCGCCGCGGCGCAGAGGTGGCAGTCAGCTTTGGTGAGGAGTACGACGTCGGGATTTGGCATGGTTCAAAGGTATCGCTTTAGCGTCGGCACAGCCGTGCGAACGGCAGGAGGCCGGGCGATTGACTAGACTCAGGGCATGCCCGTCGAGAAGAACGCCGTTGTGGCCACCGCGCCGGCCGCAACGCAGCAGCACGGCGAAGCCGCATTCTTCGACGTCGACAACACCCTCATGAAGGGCGCCAGCCTCTTCCACGTCGCGCGGAAGATGTACGAACGCAAGGCCTTCACCCTTTCCCAAGCCGCGGGCTTTGCCTGGAAGCAATTCAAGTTCGTGCTACGGGGCGAAAAGATGGAGGACGTCCATTCCGTCCGGGATTCCGCGCTCGTCCTCGCGGCCGGTATCAAGGTGTCCGACATCAAGGAACTGGGCGAAGAAGTCTACGACGAGATGATCGAGTCGCGGATCTGGCCTGGTACCAAGGCCCTGGCGGAACAGCACCTGCGGGTTGGCCGCAAGGTCTGGCTCGTAACCGCCACACCCATCGAAGTCGCCACCGTCATTTCCACGCGCCTCGGCCTCACGGGCGCCCTGGGTACCGTGGGCGAAGTTGAAGATGGTGCCTACACGGGCCGGCTCGTGGGCGAGATCCTCCACGGTCCAGCCAAAGCCGTGGCTGTGCAGCGCGTAGCGGACGAAGAAGGCCTGGACCTGAAGCGCTGCTGGGCATACAGCGATTCACATAACGACATCCCGCTGCTCACTTTGGTGGGCCACCCGGTGTGCATCAATCCCGACGCCGGGCTGCGCCGCCATGCGCGCGAGAACAACTGGCCGGTTTATGACTTCCGTTCCGGCCGCCGGGCAGCCACGCTCGGCCTCAAAGCCGCGACTGTCGGAGGCGCTGTCTACGGTTTGTGGCGGGGTTTCTCCAAGTTCCGCAGTCCGAGGGGCTAACCCCAGCAACCCTCGCTCACATAAAGCCGCCGATCCAGCAACCCTCGCTCACATATAGCCGCCGAACGCCCGACATACGTGAGCGAGCGTTCGCCGATACAACCGACATACGTGAGCGAGCGTTCGGGAAAAAACCCGCATACGTGAGCGAGCGTCACAGGGGGCGTACACGCAAAAATGCCCGCCGCCTCGAGAGGCAACGGGCATTCACGCTGTAGGAAGTATCTCTACTTCTTATTGCGACGCTGGTGGCGGGTCTTACGAAGCAGTTTGCGGTGCTTCTTCTTGGCCATACGCTTGCGGCGCTTCTTAATAACTGAACCCACGTAAGTTCCTTACCAAACTAGATTGAGATTCTGTCTGCTGGGTGAGGTCCTTGAACTGAGCAACAGACTTTTACAACTGACAGATTCTTACAATGACGTAAAACGTTCCTTAACAGGGTACCGCCTATCGGGGGCACCCAATGACCGTTGGCCCCTAGGGAACCAAGCAAGACTCAAGCTGTCTCCGAGTGTCCGTCGACAACCGCGCCCTTGAGGTATTGGCTCACGGCTTCTTCGGGGACACGGAATGATCGTCCAAATCGGACGGCTGGCATTTCTCCCGAGTGGACCAGGCGGTACACGGTCATTTTGGAAACCCGGAGGACTTCGGCGACTTCAGCCACTGTCATGAAACGCGCGTTCGAGAAGTTAGCCTCTGCGGACATTTCTCCATATTCCTTTGCTCTCAGCGGTTAGCGGCGAACCCCAGCATTCATTACCTGGTGTGCCGATGCTGAGCCATCAAACAACCATGTGCTAGATACTCTAGAGGCTGCTGGTACCAAAGTGAAAGTCTTTCGGCCAACTGAAGATCGGGTTTCCCTTAGTTGGAGGCGGCCATCCGGCGCTTGCGGGCCGAGGCCGCCAACTGGCCCAAGACGGACACCGTGACGTCCCATTCCATGCAGGCATCAGTGACGCTCTGGCCGTAAACCAACCCTTGTTCGCCAGCCAGCTGCCGCTCCACATCCAGGTTCTGCGCCCCGCCCACAAGGAAGCTTTCCAGCATGACGCCGGCGATCGGCGAAGCAACGTCATCTTCCAACTGCGCGCCGATCTCCAAGGCGACTTCGGCCTGGCGATGGTGGCTCTTGCCGCTGTTGGCATGGCTCGCGTCAACGATGAGCCGCGGGTTCAGCCCCTTCGCCGAAAGCTTCTCCGAGGCATCAGCGACGTGGTCGGCGGCGTAGTTCGGGCCCTTGCGGCCACCGCGCAGGATCACATGTGTGTCCGGATTTCCCGAGGTCGCCACGAGGGCGGCGCGGCCATCGCCGTCGATCCCCAAGAACGCCTGGGGTGCCGCAGAGGCGCCGCAGGCATCGATCGCGACTTGCAGGTCGCCGTCGGTCCCGTTCTTGAAGCCGATCGGCATGGACAGTCCGGAGGCGAGCTGGCGGTGGATCTGGCTCTCGGTGGTGCGCGCACCGATGGCGCCCCACGCCACAAGGTCGGCCATGTATTGCGGGCTGATAGGTTCCAGGAATTCGGTGGCGGTCGGCAGGCCGAGGGCTGTGACTTGCTGAAGGAATCCACGCGCCGCACGGAGTCCGGCCGCGATGTCGTGGCTGCCATCCAAGTGGGGATCGTTGATGAGGCCCTTCCAGCCCACCGTGGTGCGCGGCTTCTCGAAGTACGCCCGCATGACGATCAGCAGGTCTTCCTTGTGCTTCTCGGCCTGGCTAACCAGCCTGCGCGCGTATTCCAGTCCGGCCTTCGGATCGTGGATGGAACACGGGCCCACGATCACCAGGAGGCGGTCGTCCACGCCGTCCATGATGGCGCGGACTCCATCGCGTCCGCGCTCGACGACGGCGGAGGCCCTCGCGTCAAGCGGCAGTTCCGCGATGATTTCCTGCGGCGTGGGGAGCGGCTCGAAGCGGCTGACGCGCAGGTTCGATGTCGACTGCGCCCCGGCATTCTCGACGTCGGCATTTAGTGTGGTGGGCTCTGCGGCGATGCTGGTCATGAAAGGGGTCCTGTTCCGGAGAGGAGCGGACCCTACTCAGAGCCCGCCTGGAAATGGCGAAGGGCAGAGAATGATCTCTGCCCTGTTGGCTCTGAAGGAATGTTGGATGCGTGTCAGTTAGACGCGGGCCCCTCCAGAGCCAACGAAAAATACGCATACCAACGGTTAGTCATAGCCAAACCATAGCGTCAGGTTCCGGATGCCTGCAAATCGAAATGCGACGACATCAAGGGAAACCGTTTCCCCACGCACTATAAACTTCATTTCAGAACACATGTCGCCGCCGCGTTGGAGCAAGGGCGCCAGCAGCTCCAGGAAGGAAGCCATGCCAGGCAGAAGGAACACCCGGCGGGTGGGCATCGCAGATGTGGCATCCATGGCCGGCGTTTCGCATGCCACCGTTTCCCGCGTCATGAACGGAAATACCACCGTGGACGCGGACATTGCCGCTCGCGTGCGCGCGGCCGCGTCCGAGCTGAAGTACAAGCCGAACCCGGTGGGGCGGAGCCTGGCCCTGGGAAAAACGGACACCATCGGAATCGTGGTGCCGGACTTGTCCAACCCCACCTTCCAGGCCATTCTTCGCGGGCTGAGTATTGCCGCCGCCCGCGACGGCTACCGCGTGTTGATCGCCGACTCGTCCGAAGTCTCCAGCGAAGAGGCAATCCTGGCCGGGGAAGCCCGGAGGCGATGCGACGGCGTCGTTCTTTGCGCCCCCCGAATGAGTGACGCCGATCTGGAGGAACTCGCCCCCACGCTCTATCCGCTCGTCCTCATCAACCGGACCACCGAGTCGGTACCGACTCCCAGCCTCGTGGTGGATTACGGCCAAGGCATCCAGGAACTTGCCGCCCATCTGGTGGAGCTGGGTCATCGCAAACTGGCTTATCTGACGGGACCGGACCGCAGCGCCTCCAACGTGCAGCGCCTCCGCGGGCTCGAGAAGTTCACGGCCGAATTCCCGAACGTCGAGTTGCAGTTCATTCCCGGCGGCAACACGTTCGACGCCGGATTCGAGTCGAGCGATGCCGTCGCCTCATGCGGGGCTACTGGAATCCTCGTCTTCAATGACGTCGCGGCGATGGGCCTCTTAAGCGGTCTGAGTGAGCGCGGGATCCGTGTCCCGGAAGATTTGTCACTCACGGGCTTCGATGACATGCCTTTTGCCCGGTACACCATGCCGCCGCTGACCACTGCCGCCGTGCCGATCTCCGACCTCGGAGACCTTGCGTGGCGACGCATGCGGGAGCAGATCCAGACCAACGACGCCGCTTCCCCCACGAACTACTTCCCGCCGCGGATTGAGCTCAGGGGCAGCACCGGACCGGTCAAGGCTTAGTTTCCGCAGGGGCCTTCCCCAGTCCGGCCTCCCGGTAGTACCCCTCGATGTGCGCGGCAACGAGCGTCGCCGCCCGGCCGCCGTCGCCGTCGTTCACCGCCTCCAAAATGGCGCGATGCTCGGACCGCAGGCGATCGGCGGTGTGATCCCAATCCGGCAGGTTCGCCGTGAGCGCGGCGGCGTAACCCTCGATCGCTTCACGCAGCGAGCCCATAATGGTGCTCACCACGGCATTTCCCGCGGCTTCCGCAAGCGCCAAGTGGAAGGCGACGTCCAGCGCGAGGAAATCATCGACGGCGGCACTCACGTCCATCTCGTCCAGGAGCCTCGCTGCTTCCTTGAGTTCGGGGGCGTCGGCCTTGGCGCGGGACACCGCCCATGATTCGAGCAGGACCCGGGTCTCCACAATGTCGGCGACGGGCAAATGCTGCGTGGCCACGTGGAGGCGGAGCGCGGAGCCAAGTGCCGCGGCCGGTTCCGCGATGACCACCGTCCCGGCGTCCTTGCCAGAGCCGACGCCTGCCCGCACCAAGCCCATGGCCTCCAGGATGCGGATGGCTTCGCGGACCGAAGTCCGCGAGACCTCCAGTTGTTCGGCCAGCGCCCGCTCGGCGGGGAGCCGTCCGCCAAGCACCAAATGCCCGTCGGACAATTGCTTTTCGATCCAACTCAGGACGAGCTCGTGCGTTCGCATGGATAAATAGTAGTTGATGTGGTTGGACCACATGGCATAGAGTGTGGTCCAACCACACAAGCACACGGGAGACAGCACCATGACGCAGACCGTCCAGCCGAGCAGCGCCCCTTCCCTTGAGGTGCCCGCGAACGTCCCCACCGTCGTCGGGCGCCCCGCGGCACTCAAGCGCCGGGTTCCCAAATACGCGGACCTGGCGCCGCTCATGAAGTTCAAGAAGCCCGAGTTCAGCAACGCGGCGAAGCTGCGCCGCGCATCCACCATTTGGGAACTGCGGGATATGGCCAAGCGACGCACCCCCCAGGCGCCGTTCGACTACACGGACGGTGCAGCGGAGGCGGAGATCACCCTTCGCCGGGCCCGCCAGGCTTTCCAGGACATCGAGTTCCGGCCGGGGATCCTGCGCGACGTCTCCAGCATCGACCTCAGCACCGGGATCCTGGGCAAGGAATCCCGGCTTCCGTTCGGTATCGCACCCACGGGATTTACCCGCATGATGCAGTCCGAGGGTGAGTACGCGGGCTCGCAGGCGGCCGAAGCAGCGGGCATTCCGTACACGCTGTCCACGATGGGAACGGCGTCCATCGAAGACGTTGCAGCAGCGGCTCCGAATGGTCGTAACTGGTTCCAGCTGTACCTCTGGACGGACCGGGACCGTTCCCTGGAACTGATCGAGCGCGCCGCCAAGGCCGGAAACGACACCCTCATGGTCACGGTGGACACCGCCGTCGCGGGCGCCCGGCTGCGGGACGTCCGCAACGGCATGACCATTCCGCCGGCGCTCACGGTGAAAACCGTCCTGGATGCCTCGTACCGGCCCGCCTGGTGGTTCAACTTCCTCACCCACGAGCCACTCACGTTCGCCTCGCTCTCCCGTTACACGGGTACGGTGGCAGACCTCATCAACTCCATGTTCGATCCCACCCTGACCTTCGACGATCTCGACTGGCTGCGCGAAACCTGGAAGGGCAAGCTCGTGGTCAAGGGAATCCAGACGGTGGAAGATGCCCGCAAGGTGGTGGACCACGGCGCGGACGGCGTCGTGATCTCCAACCACGGCGGGCGCCAACTGGACCGGGCACCGATTCCGCTGCACCTCGTTCCGGAGGTCTCAGCGGCGCTGAAGGCCGACAACAGCGACGCGGCCATCATCCTGGACACGGGCATCATGAGCGGCGCCGACATCGTGGCAGCTCTGGCCCTCGGTGCCGACTTCACGTTGATCGGGCGCGCCTACCTTTACGGACTCATGGCCGGCGGGCGCGCAGGCGTGGACCGCACCATCCAGATCCTGGAAAAGGACATGGCCCGCACGATGGCCTTGCTCGGAGTCACCAGGATTTCGGAACTCAACCCGGACCACGTTCGCCTGCTGGAGCACTAGGTCGGGCTGCCCAACTGACTCGCAGTAGGTGTCGTTTTCAGCCCTGTAAACGACACCTACTGCGAGCTAGTTGGGGCTAGATGAGGCCTTGCGCCAACATGGCGTCGGCGACCTTCACGAAGCCGCCGATGTTGGCACCCAGGACATAGTTGCCCGGCGCACCGTATTCCTCCGCGGTTTCGGCACAACGATCGTGGATGCCCACCATGATTTCCGTGAGGCGTGCTTCCGTGTGTTCGAAGGACCAGAAATCGCGGCTGGCGTTCTGCTGCATCTCTAAGGCAGACGTCGCCACACCACCGGCGTTGGCTGCCTTGCCCGGCGCAAACAGGATGCCCGCATCCTGGAAAACCGCAACGGCTTCACGAGTGGAGGGCATGTTGGCGCCTTCGGCGACTGCCAGCAGACCGTTGCTGACGAGCTTGGCTGCCGCGTCGCCGTCGAGCTCGTTTTGCGTCGCGCACGGCAGGGCAACGGTGCCGTTGACGTCCCAGACCGAGCCGCCGGCCACGTAGCTGGCGCCCCGGCGTCGCTCCGCGTATTCAGTGAGGCGGCCCCGTTCGACTTCCTTGATCTGGCGGAGCAGTGCGACGTCGATGCCGGCCTCGTCAACCACATAGCCCGCGGAGTCGGAACAGGCCACCACGGTGGCGCCAAGCGCCTGGGCTTTGGCGATAGCGTAGATGGCCACGTTTCCCGAACCGGAGACCACGACCCGTTGGCCATCGAAAGACCTCCCCTTGGTCTTGAGCATCTCCTGGGCAAAGATGACCGTGCCGAAACCAGTGGCTTCCGGACGGACCAAGGAGCCGCCCCACGACATTCCCTTGCCCGTCAGCACGCCCGACTCGTAGCGGTTGGTGATGCGCTTGTACTGGCCGAACAGGAAGCCGATCTCGCGGCCTCCCACGCCGATGTCGCCGGCAGGAACGTCCGTGTATTCGCCGATGTGGCGATATAGCTCGGTCATGAAGGACTGGCAAAAGCGCATGATTTCGGCATCCGAGCGGCCGCGGGGATCGAAGTCCGAGCCTCCCTTGCCGCCACCGATAGGCATGCCTGTCAGGGCATTCTTGAAGATCTGTTCGAAACCGAGGAACTTGACGATGCCCAAGTAGACCGAGGGGTGGAAGCGCAGTCCGCCCTTGTAGGGGCCCAAGGCTGAATTGAACTCGACGCGGAAACCGCGGTTGACGTGAACACGGCCAGCGTCGTCGGTCCACGGGACGCGGAAGATGATTTGGCGCTCCGGTTCGCACAGGCGCTCAAGGACGGCGCCCTCGAGGAATTCCGGGTGGCGGTCATGCACCGGGCCAAGGCTTTCAAAGACCTCGGTGACGGCTTGGTGAAATTCCAGCTCGCCCGGGTTCCGCGCCAAGACGGTGTCCCGGACTGCTTCCAGCCTCGAATCCATGTGACTCCCTACAACTTCTGCGCCGAACGGCGGATCTGCAACGACCCCGCCATGCTCGCATCAGACGCACGCCAGTCTCCATCCGAACCGAATAAGACCAGGCAGCCCTCAGGGCAGAGGTAAGCAAAAAGCGCGGCCGGGGGACGGGTCCGGCGCTTCTTAGCTCAGGTCAATAATGGGCAATATGAGCCGGGAGGGGTGGATTGCGACATGGAGGATCGTGTTGGCGGCGACCACGATGTCCCCGCGTTCATCGGTGGCGGGGGAGCGTATCTGACCCGGAGTATCCCGTCAGTCAGGATCAGCGCCGGGCCGTCAGGCTGCACATCGACCAATTTCCCGGTAGAGTCCGTATCTTTTGCTGCCGAAGAGTAATCTGCGGACTCCACGCCATAGCTCGGGACAGCATGCTGGCTTTTCATGCAGGCCCATTTTGGACAGGAGCGGGGAGTGCATCCTCATCGCCAGTTGGAACGACCGATGCTCCTTTACTTCTTCCGCCCGAACTTCGGCAGGTTGGGCAGGTTCGGCAGGTTCGCCAGGAGGTCTGCAGCCTTGGTGGCGGCACGGCCAACCGTGCGGCCGATCTGCTGCGGCATGGTGTCGTCGATTCCCGCGACGGCAGCAACAGCTCCGGTGGCGGGAACGGCTTCAGTCGAGCGCTCGACGTCGGTGCTCGCCAGAGAAGCGACGAGCGGCTCGCCGTCGGGCTGCGTGAGCTGCTTATTCGCAGCGCCTGCGCCCTGCTGGCCTGCCGAACGTGGCCGGGGGTTACGGGCCGGGGTGGCGGCCTCGACCGCTGGCTTGGCGGGTCCGACGTCGAACGTCTCCAGCCAGCTGGCAACGCCGGCGAGCGGCTTGGGGTTCAACGCGTAATAGCGTTTCTGTCCTTGCGCGCGCATGCTGACGAGATCCGCTTCGCGGAGCACCTTCAAATGCTTTGAGATGGTGGGCTGGCTCGCTGCGAGCTCCTCCACCAGTTCCCCCACAGCCTTATCCCCAGAGCGGAGGGAAACCAGAATGTCACGCCGGGTTGCCTCAGCAATGACGGCAAATACGTCGTCAGTCACCATGCCTCCCACCCTAGCGACATATACGCCAAAAGGCATCAACTATTTCGCATATGCGCGCGGCGTTGACCGAGCCTTGGGCCAGCCGGCCGAGCAGCCATCAGTCGAACCAAGGATCCAGCCCGTAAAGCGGGAAGATTTCCTTGCGGGTGGCGATGATGGTGCGGTCCACGGCGTCGGCGGGATCATAGCCGATCTCCCACGAACGCCACCATGTGTCCGCGCCGTCGCCCATGAGTTCCGGCACCGACTCTCCGTACTTTTCCCTGACATAGCTCCGGAAAGCCTCCGGGACCGGAGCCGTCAGCTGGACGGGATGTTGGGCCACGATGCCTATCAAATGACTCCACGTGCGCGGTACCACGCCCGTAATGTCGTAGCCCCCTCCCCCGGTGGCGATCCAACGGTTTTCGCAGAACCTGGCAGCGAGGCCCGCGACGGCGGTGCCCGCCTCGCGTTGGCCGTCCACGCTGAGGTTGAGGTGCGTGAGGGGATCGACTTTGTGGGAGTCGCAGCCATGCTGGCTCACGATGACTTCCGGTTCAAAGGCCTGCACGAGTTGCGGTACCACGGCATGGAAGGCGCGCAACCACCCGGCGTCCCCCGTCCAAGCAGGCAACGCCACGTTGACGGCCGTGCCCAGGGCGTCCCGGCCGCCGATCTCGTTGGCGAATCCCGTTCCGGGGAACAGCGAGAGCCCGCTTTCGTGCAGGGAAATCGTCAGTACCCTGGGGTCGTTCCAGAAGATGCTCTGGGTGCCGTCGCCGTGGTGGGCATCGACGTCGATGTACGCGACCCGCCGCACACCGCCGTCGAGCAGCCTCTGCACGGCGAGTGCGGCGTCGTTATAGATGCAGAAGCCGCTGGCCCGCTCGCGGGAGGCATGATGCAGGCCGCCGCCGAAGTTGACGGCCCGGACCGCGGTCCCGGACAGGATCGCCTCGGCCCCGAGCAGCGAACCACCAGCAAGCCGGGCGCTGGCTTCGTGCATCCCGGCAAAAGCCGGATCATCTTCGGTGCCGAGCCCGCGTTCCGGGTCCGGCGTCGTCGGGTCTTCGCTTGCACGCCGCACCGCGGAGACATATTCGGCGCTGTGCACTGCCAGGAGTTCAACGTCGGACGCCACCTCGGGCGCTTGGACCGAGACGTGTTTCAAATCAAACAGTCCGAGCGCCGCGGCGAGCCTGGCCGTCAGCTCAAGCCGGGCGGGGGCCATCGGATGCGAGGGACCGAAATTGTATGCGGTCATGGCGGGATCCCACGCCACCGTCGTTGGCAGCGCGGACGGACGGAGGCCTGCCCAGGAAGTCATCAATGACAGGCTACCCGAGCGGCGGAACCCACCTGCCCCGTTACGGCGGGCGATTAGTGGTTTACTACTCAAGAAAGCAGAATCAATCGACCAGAAGCGAACAGCACTGCCATGACTCAGAGCCAGTCGAGGTCCCGAGACCCGGCCAGCTGGCAAACCGTCCAGCCGGAGCGGGGAGGCCTGTGGATTTTCACGGGCATCCGCGACTTCATCGACAACATCGCCAACTCCTCACCGGCCCGATTGGCGCTGACGGCGTACGTCTTCGCGATTATCTTGTTCACCGGTCTGCTTTCCCTGCCAGCGGCATCGGCCGACGGTGCGGTCACTCCCATCCACCAAGCCCTGTTCACCGCTGTCTCCAGCGTTTGTGTGACCGGTTTGACGGTTGTGTCGACGGCGACGCACTGGACCTTTTTCGGACAGCTCGTAATTCTCGTGGGCATCTTCGTGGGTGGATTGGGAACCCTGACACTCGCATCCCTCCTGGCGCTCATGGTCAGCAAACGGCTGGGAGTGAGGGGCAAGCTCATTGCCCAAGAGGCCATGAACAACGCCGGGCGCTTGGGCGAAGTGGGTACATTGTTGCGGATCGTCATCTCGACGTCCGTGACCATCGAGGCCATACTGGCCATCGCAATGATTCCCCGGTTCCTGACGCTCGGCGAGGACTTCTGGCAGGCCGTCTGGCACGGGATCTTCTACTCGATCTCCTCCTTCAACAATGCCGGTTTCACGCCGCATTCCGACGGAATCGTTCCGTACGAAACGGACCTGTGGATTCTTGTGCCGCTCATGCTTGGCGTGTTCCTCGGGAGCCTCGGCTTCCCGGTGATGCTGGTGCTCAGGCGGCACGGCCTCAATTGGAGGAAGTGGAGCCTCCACACCAAGCTGACCATCCAGGTTTCCGTGATCCTCCTCATTGCCGGCGCAGTCCTCTGGGCCTTGATGGAGTGGGACAACACCAACACCATCGCCAACATGAGCGTCGGTGACAAGATCACGCATTCGATTTTCGCCTCGGTCATGACGCGCTCCGGTGGCTTCAACCTGGTCGACCAGGGCCATATGGATTCCACCACGAGGCTGCTGTCGGACGCGCTCATGTTCGCCGGCGGCGGTTCGGCGTCAACGGCGGGCGGCATCAAGGTGACCACCATCGCGGTCATGTTCCTCGCCATCGTGGCTGAGGCCCGGGGCGACGACGACGTCAAGGTCTACGGCCGCACGATCCCCGAAGGCACCATGCGGGTAGCCATCTCAGTGATCGTCGCTGGTGCCACCTTGGTATGCGCATCAGCATTCTTGCTGTTGGCCATCAGCGGCGCCAGCCTGGACCGGGTACTCTTCGAAACCATTTCAGCCTTTGCAACCGTGGGCCTCAGCACGAACCTCAGTGCCGAACTGCCGCCGTCGGGGGTCTACGTCCTCGCCGCCCTCATGTTCGCCGGCCGTATCGGCACCATAACCCTTGCCTCCGCCCTGGCCCTCCGCCAGCGCAGGCAGCTATTCCATTACCCGGAAGAGAGGCCGATCATTGGCTAATTCAACAGGCGCCCCCAACCGGCCGGCGCACAACGCGCCCGTGCTGGTGATCGGCTTGGGCCGATTCGGTGCAGCCACCGCCGAGCAGCTCGTCAAACAGGGACGCGAAGTCCTGGCCATCGAGCGGGACCGCACCCTCGTGCAGAATTGGGCTTCCGTGCTGACCCACGTCGTCGAGGCGGACGCCACCAACATCGATGCCCTCCGCCAGCTCGGCGCGCAGGAATTCAGTTCCGCCGTCGTAGGCGTCGGAACGTCGATCGAGTCTTCGGTGCTCATTACGGTGAACCTCGTGGATCTGGGCATCGAACACCTCTGGGTGAAAGCGATCACTGCTTCGCACGGCAAGATCCTCACGCGCATCGGCGCCAACCACGTCATCTACCCCGAAGCCGACGCCGGAGTCCGCGCTGCGCACCTGGTCTCCGGGCGCATGCTGGACTTCATTGAGTTCGACGACGATTTCGCCATCGTGAAAATGTACCCGCCCAAGGAAACCGTGGGCTTCACGCTGGACGAGTCAAAGGTCCGTTCCAAATACGGAGTGACCATTGTCGGCGTGAAATCCCCGGGCGAAGACTTCACCTATGCCCGGCCCGACACGAAGGTTTCCGGCCGCGACATGCTGATTGTGTCCGGGCACGTGGACCTGCTGGAACGGTTCGCGGCGCGGCCGTAGCTGCAGTGCGAATGGAGCCGTAGCCTCGCCGGGAGGGACTAAGCGAGCTGCTGCGTGATTTCCGCCGCCCGGGCCGCTGCGGCGCGGGCTCCGTCGGCGATGATCGCGGGTATCCCGCCGTCGTTGAACGCCGCGATGGCGCGTTCCGTGGTGCCGTTGGGGCTGGTCACGGCGATGCGCAGGGCGGTCGGGTCCGCTCCCGGCTCGGCAAGCATGAACCCGGCGCCTGCCACGGTTTCGCGTGAAATCATGAGGGAGAGCTCAGGATCCAGGCCAAGTTCGACGCCGGCGGCCGCCATGGCCTCGGCAAGGTAGAACGCGTACGCAGGGCCCGAGCCGCTGATGGCGGACAGGGCATCCACCTGTTCCTCGGGGATTTCCACGACGGTTCCTGCCGCGGCGAGGATGTCCTTGGCCTGCTGGAGCTGCGCTGGAGTGCAGTTGGTTCCGGGCGAAACGGAGACTACCCCGCGTCCCAGCTTGGCGGGCGTATTGGGCATCGTGCGGATGACCGGCTGGCCCGCCGGCAGGGCAGCTTCCAGCTGGGCGATGGACACGGCCGCGGCAACGCTGATCACAATGGTGTTCTTGGCCAGCGATGGGGAGATTTCACGGGCGAGATCAGCGATGCCCACAGGCTTGACACCCAGGATGACAACCGAAGCGCCCTTCGTAGCCAGCTTGTTGTTGTCTGGTTCCTCGGCTCCGGCGATGGTCATGACATGGTGGCGCTCAGCCAGTTCGGCGGCGCGTTCTGCGCGGCGGACGGTGGCGACGACGTCCGAAGGATCCATTCCGGCGGCAAGCAAACCACCCAGAATGGCCTCGTTCATGGACCCACAGCCAAGGAATGCGATTCGGTTGCTCATGGGTCCATGATGCCAGTTCAGCCGCGCCGCTGCAGAACCAATTGCAGGACTCTCGGGGAGCCAGGATTCCCAGCTAGTTCCCAAGGTTATTGCAGGCTGCACCCAATATCGCTCCGTAACTTAGTAATTACCTCATTGAGGGTGCGAGTGATGAGGCGGGCATGGGGATGTCCGCCACAAGCACCGGTGGTCGAACGGGTTTCCCCCCATTTTCCCGTATCGACCGCCGGTGCTTTCGCGTTTAAGGAACGAAGCCGCGGATACGACGGAGACCGGCCGCAACGCGTGCGGCGGCGGAACCGGCCACGCGGTGCAAGCGGCCACGGCGCGCCCCAGCCGCCCGTCGTCGGGGTCCCGAATCCCCGGGAACCCTAGATCTCGAAGGCTCCCACGAGCGGCGCCCCCAAATGCTGGCGCGCGAAGCGCAGTGTCTCGGCGAGCCACTCCTCGCGTTCACCGGCAGCTTTGGCCTTGCGCGTGGAAATCTCGGCAACCACGGTGCCTTCGAATCCGTTCGATGCGAGATACTGCAGTGCCTCGGCGCACTGCTGGGTCCCATAACCGGGGATCAAGTGCTCGTCCTTGCCCGAGCCCGAACCGTCCGTGAGGTGGACGTGGCGGAGCTTGCTCCCGAGCGCCCGGATCGCCTCAAGGCTGTTGGCACCCGCTGTGGCGGCGTGCGAGAAGTCCCACGTGACGTCGTCGTAATCCTGGCCCATCGGGTCCCAGTGCGGAAGGTAAGCGAGCGCCTCCCGGCCGCGCACACGCCACGGGTACATGTTCTCTACCGCGATATGAACCTGGTACATCGCCGCGATCTCGCGCACGCCGGCAGCGAAGTTCTCCGCATAGTTCGACTGCCACCGGAACGGCGGGTGGACCACCACAGTGTTGCAGCCGACTTCGCGCGCCATCTGGCAAGACATCTCGATCTTGTTCCACGCCGGACCCCAAACCTGCTGGGTCAGCAGCAGGGTGGGCGCGTGGATGGAGACGATCTGCTGCTCGTATCGATGGCTTAGCTGGATGAGTGCATCCGGGTTCTGGCTGGTGGCGTTGTTGGTCACCATCACCTCGACACCGTCGTACCCCAGGTCCTGGGCCACGGCAAAGGCGTCGTGGACACTGAGCGGATAGACAGAAGCGCTGGATAGCGCCACCGGGATCCTCGGCGTGTCTTCTTCGGAGTGCTCGACGTCGGTACTCATGTTAGTTGGCCTGCCTCCCGGCGGTGGGGATCGGTATAGATACTGCCGCGGGCGCGGCCGTTCCGGTGTTGGCGCCCAGGCGTGGCACCGGGACCGCGCCGCCGAGCCCGACATGCGGGGCCGGGGCCAGCGGGCCATCGAAGATCAGCTGGTCGAGTCGGCGCAGGATCAATCCCTCGCGCAGGGCCCAAGGGCAGATCTCCATGGTGGGAAACTCGAACATCTCCAATGCGGCCTCGGCCACGAGGGCTCCTGCGAGGATTTGCGCCGCCCGTGCATCGGACACGCCAGGGAGATACAGCCTGTCCTCGACGGTCATGGCCGAGATCCGCTGCGCCCAGAGGCCCAAGTCCGTGGCGTGGAGTTCGCGCTTGACGTATGGACCGGCGCCGCTGGGGGCCGCGCCTGCGATGCGTGCAAGCGAACGGAAGGTTTTGGAGGTTCCGGCCACCAGGTTGGCCCGGCCCAATTGCTTGAACTCGCGCACGACGGGCTTGAGTGTGTGGCGGATGTACTTACGCAGCTCTTTGACGCTCTTGGCCGTGGGCGGGTCATTGTGGAGCCAGTCCCTCGTCAAGCGGCTCGCTCCAAGCGGCACTGAGACCGCGAGCTCGGGCAGTTCGTCCTGGCCAAACGCCATTTCGAAGGAGCCGCCGCCGATGTCCAGGTCCAGGATCGGACCGGCGCCCCAGCCGTACCAGCGTCGAACCGCGAAGAACGTCATGGAAGCTTCTTCGCTGCCTGTCAGTTCCTGCAGGGTCACGGTGGTCTCGTGCTTCACCCGGGCAAGGACCTCGACGCCGTTGGTCGCTTCGCGGATGGCCGAGGTACAAAAAGCCAGGAGATCCTCGGCTTTGTGGCGGGCTGCGAACTCCCACGCTTCGAGGACGAATTCGATCAGCTCGTGTTGCCCGGCGTCGTTGATGTTACCGTCGGCGTCCAGGAACTGAACCAGCGAAAGTGGTCGCTTGTGGGAGGCAAACGCGACCGGGCGTGCGCCCGGATGCGCGTCCACCAAAAGCAAATGGACGGTGTTGGAACCGATGTCTAGGACGCCAAGACGCATTCTGCCATTATTCCCCGATTCGAAGCGTGTGAAGCAAGTACGACTGCCGATTCGTGCCGGCTGCCGGTCAATTAGTCCTGGGGGCGCTCGGTGTCCGCTTCTGCGTCGGCGTCGTCGGCTTCGTCGGCGCGGGTGAAGTCGCGTCGGACGTTGGCGATGCCTTCCGGGCCCATCTCGAAGCCGTGCTCGCTGCCGGGGTTGATCACGAGGCCCAGCTCGTCACCGATGCTGTCCAGAATCGCAGCGCCGTGGGTGCCAAGGACGTTGGGCGCGGCCTTGAGGAAGTGCGATTCCACCCGGCTCGGGTGGCTGAACACTGCGAGGACAGGCTGGCCCTCGGAGTTGGCAAGGACAAGTGGCTCCACGGCCGCGTCAGGCTGATCCAAGGAGTCGGTGCTCAGGATGTAGACCTCGTTGTTCAGGAAGGCCAGGATGACGTCCACCGGGTTCGCGTCGGGTTGCCCGGCCTTTGCGAGCTTGGACTCAAGGTCGTTTAGGGGCAGGGATTCCGGGGCTGCAGGCTGATCTGTCATGGTTCCACTCGATCACGGTTCCCCCGCCCGAAGCAATTCCCGGCGGTCTCGCTGCCGGCCCGCCGCCCGCCCTTGCACTGAGGACACGGATAATTCCCCGGGACACACGTATTCCCTGAGGACGCCCGAATTCCGGTGTCCTCAGGGAATATGCGTGTCCTTAGCGCTCTGGGGCATCCACGGCAACGGCTACTTCTTCGCCGCAGCCTTCTTCGCAGGCGCCTTGCGGGCCGTGGTGGTCCGCTTGACCGGGCCCTTGGCACGCTTCTCGGCAAGCAGCTCGATCGCCTGCTCCCGGGTCAGCTCCTCGAGGGACGTGGCACGCGGAACGGTGATGTTGGTGACGCCGTCGGTGATGTACGGGCCGAAGCGGCCTTCCTTCACCACGATGTTCTTCTCCGAGACCGGGTCCGGACCGAACTCGGCAAGAGGCGGCACGGCTGCACGGGCACCACGTTGCTTCGGCTGGGAGTAGATCTCGAGTGCCTGTTCCAGCGTGATGGTGAAGATCTCTTCTTCGGATCCGATGGACCGCGAGTCCGTGCCCTTCTTCAAGTAAGGCCCGAAGCGGCCGTTCTGCACGGTGATGGGGTTGCCTTCGGCGTCCGCGCCGAGCACTCGGGGCAGGCTCATGAGCTGCACGGCTTCGTCGAGGGTAATCGAGTCAACAGACATCGACTTGAACAGCGAGCCTGTGCGCGGCTTGGCCTTGACGGGCTTCTTCGGCGGCTTGGGTTTGCCGTTCTTGTAGTACTCCACCGGCTGGTTTGCCAGCTGCTCCTCCGTCATCTCCGGGATGACCTCGGTGACGTAGGCGCCGTAGCGGCCGTTCTTGGCAACCACGGTGTGCCCGGTGTGCGGGTCCGCGCCCAGGACACGTTCCTCGGGGGCAGCCGTTTCCATGAGCTCCACGGCCTTGGCCGCAGTGAGCTCGTCCGGAGCAAGGTCCTCGGGAACGTTGGCACGCGCCGACTCTACGACTTCGCCGGTCTTGGGGTCGACAGTGGGGATCGAGCTCTCCAGGTACGGGCCGAACTTGCCCACGCGCAACGTGATGCCCTCGGCGATCGGCACGGAGTTGATCTCGCGTGCATCGATTTCACCGAGGTTGTTGACGATGCTCAGCAGGCCGGGATCGGCGTCTTCACCGTAGTAGAAGTGCTTGAGCCAAGCGGCACCGACTGCCTGGCCGTTGGCGATCTTGTCCAGGTCGCCTTCCATGTCCGCCGTGAATTCGTAGTCCACGTAGTCGGTGAAGTGCTGCTCCAGCAAGCGGATCACGGAGAAGGCGATCCAGCTGGGAACCAGCGCAGACCCCTGCTTCCGGACGTAGCCGCGGTCCTGGATGGTGGAGATCGTCGACGCGTAGGTGGACGGGCGGCCAATGCCGCGCTTTTCCAGCTCCGCCGTCAGCGATGCTTCCGTGTACCGCGGCGGCGGCGAGGTCTCGTGGCCAACAGCAACGATTTCCGAAGCGGTGAGGGAATCGTCCTTGGCCACGTTGGGCAGGCGCCGGGCTTCGTCGGAGTCGTCGTCGCCGCGGCTCTCGTCCTTGCCTTCTTCGTAGGCTGCGAGGAAGCCCGGGAAGGTGATGACCGTGCCGGAGGCCGAGAATTCGGCGTCGCGCCCATCGCTAGCCACTGCGCCGAGGCGGATGGTGGCGGTGGAGCCCTTGGCGTCGCCCATCTGGGAGGCGATGGTGCGCTTCCAGATGAGTTCGTAGAGCCGGAAAGCGTCACCGGTCAGGTGGTTGGCCACTTGGGCCGGGGTTCGGAAGGAGTCACCCGCGGGGCGGATGGCTTCGTGGGCTTCCTGCGCGTTCGCAGCCTTGTTGGCGTAGACCCGGGGAGACTGCGGCACGTACTCGGGACCGTACAACTCGGCGGCCTGGCGGCGTGCCGCCGTGAGGGCTTCGTCGCTCAAGGCGGACGAGTCGGTACGCATATAAGTGATGTAGCCGTTTTCATACAGGCGCTGGGCAATCTGCATGGTGCTCTTGGAGGTGAAGCGCAGCTTGCGGCCGGCCTCCTGCTGAAGGGTCGACGTCGTGAACGGCGCCGCGGGACGGCGCGTGTACGGCTTGGTGTCGACGGAGCGGACGCGGAAGTCCGCGTTCTCCAGCCCGGCGGCCAACGACGTCGCGAGTTCCTCGTTGAGGTGAACCGCATTTGCGGAGGTGAGGACGCCGTCGTCGTTGAAGTCACGGCCGCTGGCTACCTTCGCGCCGTCGACCGCAGCGAGCTTCGCTTTGAAAGTCGCGGAGCCGGTACCGAACTGGCCAGTCAGGTCCCAGTACGAGGCAGACTTGAACGCCATGCGTTCGCGTTCGCGGTCAACCACCATGCGGGTCACGACCGACTGCACACGGCCGGCGGACAGGCCGCGGGCAACCTTGCGCCACAGCACCGGGGAGATTTCGTAACCGTATAGCCGGTCCAGGATGCGGCGCGTTTCCTGGGCGTCCACGAGGGCGCTGTCAACGTCGCGCAGGTTATCCATGGCCCGGTGGATGGCTTCCTTGGTGATTTCACCAAAGGTCATGCGGTAGACGGGAACCTTGGGTTTCAGGACCTCCAGGAGGTGCCACGCGATGGCCTCGCCCTCGCGGTCCCCATCGGTTGCGAGGTAAAGCGCGTCAGCGTCTTTCAGCTGGGCCTTGAGTTCGGCAACCTTTTTCTTCTTGTCCGGAGACACCACGTAATACGGCTTGAAGTCGTTCTCGATGTCGACGGCGAACTTGCCAACCGAGGTCTTCTTCAGTTCTGCAGGGAGGTCCGACGGCTGCGGGAGGTCGCGGATGTGGCCGATCGAGGCCTCGACAATGAAGCCCTCGCCCAGGTACTTGGCGATGGTCTTGCTCTTGGCCGGAGACTCCACGATCACGAGTTTCTTGCCGGTTTTTGCCTTGCTGGGCACGGTTCTCCTACAGAAAAATGAATTGCTTGGGCTCGTGCCCATATTGGCCTAGTTCACCATATTTTGCAGAATCGTGCGTTTCCATGTGCACAAGTGCTGTGGAGGAACGGTGTCTGGGTTAGCTTGAAGCCGGCGTCCGGTCGTCCGGAATCATCGACCACATCGTAGCGATTCGCACCGCTCCTTCGGGAATCCGCGTGGGATCCTCAAGTTCATATGACCTGATGAGGTCCTGGAATTTGGCCTTGAGATCCGTCCGCTGATCCGGGGTCAAGTACAGCAGATCGCTGGACAACACCATGGCGGCTGCCTCGTTCGCGGCCTCGCCCCGCTGGCGCCGCTCACCACGGGCCCGGGTGAAGGCAGTCGCCCGACGCCGGAAAGCGTCCAGTTCGAGTTCGACGACGGCGATCTCCGGGCTCGGAGCGTTGCCGCCGGATTTGATGGTGAAGTCCGAGCCCGCGGCCTTCCAACGGCGTTCGCGTGCATCGCCCTCGTTGTCCGCGGCAGTCACAATCCCCCACTTCTGGAGGGCCCGCAGGTGGTAGCTCATGGCGCTCGGCGTGAGCCCGGTCTGTGCCGCGAGCTCGGTAGCCGTACGGCTCAGCTGCGTGGAATACAGTTCCGAGATGACCTCAAGCCGGGCGGCATGCGCAAGCGCACGGATCGCTTTGGGGTCGGTGATCTCCACCGTCTTCTCGGGCCGTTTCCGGCGCTTCGGGGATGCCAGCCCGGTGGATACCCCATTGTCTTCATTCACCGGAACAGTTTATCCGCCGGTGAAGCCGCAATTGTCCTATGCCGCGGGAAGCAAGAAGCCATCGCGGACCAGGTTCCCCACATCGGAGAGCAACCCGGTGCGGAAAGCGCCGTCGTCGAAGTCGTCCCCTCCACCCAGCAAGGCGGCCAAGGCGCCGATCAGCTGGCGGACGGACAGCTCGCCGTCACATGCCGACACGAAGCCGGCCAGCTCGGTGCTCAACAGGTTCGTCCGGCGCAGTCCCGCGCCCTGGCGCAGCAAGATGACACCGGGGTGCTCCGCGCCGGGCCGCTGGTGGCGTTCCTCGGTCACGTCCTCGGCCACCACCAGGTGGGCCTCGGAGAGCTCGTGGGCATCGAGCCAGTCGGCGCGTTCGACAGCCGCGGCAAGGTGCGGGCCTATCGGTTGCTCGATGGGGTACGTGATCTCTTCGAATCGGGTGGGCGCAGCTCCTGAACGCGGGTCCTCGGGGCGCCGCAACCAGATCATTCCGAAGCCGATCGCCTCCACGTTGCGGGAGGCGAAATCCTCCAGGTAGGCGGCATAGGCATCGCGGTAGAGCTTACGGTCGCGGCCCTCGGAGGCATCCTGCAGCCAAGTCTCGGCGTACAGCTCGGGGCTGACCTGTTCCCGCTGGATGAACCACGCTTCCGTGCCGGACCCAGCCAGCCAGGACGTCGGCCGTTCGCTCCATCCGCTACCCGCGGGGATCTCCCAGTTGCCGAGCATCTGCGCCGTGCCGCCGGGCGCGAGAACGTCGGGCAGCGTGCGGACGAGGTTGGCGACGATGTCGTCGCCAGGCAGGCCGCCGTCGCGGTAGGTGAACTGATCCGAAGAATGCTCGCCGACACTTCGCGGGGTAATGACGAAAGGAGGATTGGACACCACTAGATCGAAAGTCTCGCCTGCGACGGGTTCCAGGAGCGAGCCCAGCCGCAAGCTCACCCTGGACTCGAGATCGGCCGGGTCAAGGTGGAGGGCCTCGGCATTGAGCATCAAGTTGAAACGGGTGAACGCGAGTGCCCGTTCGGAGATGTCGGTGGCCGTGACGTGTTCGCTGTGGTGCAGAAGGTGGAAGGTCTGGATTCCACAGCCCGTCCCGAGGTCCAGTGCCCGTTTCGAGTGCCGCCGGATGGTGGTCTGGACGAGCGTCGTGGAGGCCTGCCCAATGCCCAGCACATGGTCATGCCGGAGCACGCCAGGCTGCTGGTGGGCAGCGAGATCGCTGGAAACCCACAGTTCGGCGCCGCCGCTCCCGCTGTTGTCTGCTCCGGAGTCGCATTCCCAGCCGTACGGCCGCAAATCCACCTTCGCGGCGACAGCACCGCCGTCGTTCTTCTCCACCAGGCCAAGCTCCATTAGGCCCGCGGTGCGGATGCGCGGCAGGGCGGCGTCGACGTCGCCTTCGGTTTGCGGGACCGCGAGAAGCCACAAGCGCACGACGACGGCGAGCGCGGCTTTCGCGCGGTCCGTCGCCGGGTCTCCGGCTGAGTCAGCCGGTTCGGTGACGATGAGCGCAGGGATGAGCTGATCCCGGGCGAGGGCCGAGTGGGCGGACTCTCCAAGAAGTCCTGCCACTCCGTCCACGGTGTAGCCAACGTTTCGCAGGTCGTCGGCGAGCGCTGTGAGCAGCCCGGGAAGGTCGCTGCGGGGAGCGTCGAGGGTGGTGGGGGCGGTCCCAAAGACGGCGGATGTTGCGGGATCAGTCACTGTGCAATTCTATTGGGGCTGGCGGCTGGCCTTCTGCGCGGCGTCTGCGTCGGCCTCTGCGTCGGCGGGGAGGCGTTCGAGCAGGTAGCGTTGAATCATGGCATTTCACCCCTCTACTTGGCGTCGCGCTGCACTTCTGGTCATCGGCGCAGGCACCCTGGCCGTGACGGCCTGCTCCTCCGGGGGATCTGTCTCCAACGCCGACATCCCCGCGTGGAAGGCGACAACCATGCCCTCGGCGGCCGGGGTGGTCGTGGAAGACTCCGGGAAAATCCCGAACCGAGACCCCCTGGTCAAGAGCTTCGCGAACGTCGCTGCGGGAAGCTACACCTTGACCGTGGCCTGCGACGGCGGCGGCAAGGCATTCTTCGACGTTTCCTCGGCCGGTACTCAGATCACCGAGGCCGGGGCGGCGTGCAATGGCAGCCGCGAAACGTCCCGCATCAAAATTCCCTCGACGGGTCCACTGAGCATCAGCGCAAGCAGCGTGGATGCGCCCGTGATCTACGCGTACCAACTGGTGCCGGCCTCGTAACTGCCGCCTCGTTCCCGGTTCAAGCCGGGCGTAGAGTCGGATTATGGGGTGGGCACGCGCCCTGAAAGTACCGACGACGACCGCGATTCCCGCCGTCGTGCTTTGCAGTGTGCTCGCGTGCGGCACGATGTCGTCGTGCGAATACACCTACGAGGACGGCCGTGCGGCGGCGAGCAGTCCGCCGTCGGCGGTCATCACGGATCCGGTGCTTACCCGCGACCCGGCCCTGGGACAGACCGTCACGGGCGATGCGATGAAGGCTTGGGCGCAGGACGTGCTTCCGGACGTGAACGGATTGTCCTTCTACAGCAGCTTCGGCCTGTTGTCCGCCGGAGAATCCCGCGACGAAGAAACGACCCAGCTTCCCGGGGGTACGTATGCGGTGACGCTTGCGTGCCGCGGTGCCCGCAGCGCCGAATTCACTGTGCGAAACGGGAGCGAAGTGCTCATCGAGGTGATGGTGCGTTGCGGCACCACACGGGTCAAGGTCCTGCAGCTGGAGACGGATGCCGTCCTGGGCATCACGATCACCGCCAATGCGCCGGCGAACTTCGCGTACCGGGTGAGCCGGATCTGATGACCGGAGCTAGGCTGCGCAGCCTTCCGGGCAACGCAGCGTTTCCGGGCTCGAGGCACATTCGGCGCAATACAGCGTTAGGTTGCGGCAGCTCAGATTGGAGCAATTTTCAAACTTGTTGGTGGGCGCCTGGCAGCGGACGCATTCGCCAATGGTCTTGGCGTCCTCACTGAATTCCATGTGCATCCGCTTGTCGAAAACGTACAAGGAGCCTTCCCACAGACCCTGGTCCTTGTAGGTTTCGCCGTAGCGGACAATCCCGCCGTCGAGTTGGTAAACCTCCTTGAAACCGCGGTTCACCATGAGGCTGGAAAGGACTTCGCACCGGATTCCTCCTGTGCAGTACGTGACTACAGGTTGGTCCTTGAGGTCGTCGTATTTTCCCGAGTCGAGTTCCTTGATGAAGTCGTGGGTAGTGGCGACGTCGGGAACGATCGCGTCCTTGAACTTGCCGATCTGGGCTTCGAACGCGTTGCGTCCGTCGAAAAACTTCACATCCTGCCCGGCCGCCTTCTTTTCCTCCAGGAGTGCGTGGAGCTCTTCAGGCTGAAGGTGGGTGCCGCCGCCGACGACGCCGTTCTCATCCACCTTCAATTCGCCGGGGGCACCGAAGGACACGATCTCATCGCGAACCTTGACGCTGAGCCTCGGAAAGTCGTCGGCTCCGCCTTCAGACCATTTGAAGTCGATATCGTGGAAGCCCTTGTATTCCTTGGTGGTCTTCACGTACTGCTTGACGTAGTTCAGTTCCCCACCAACTGTGGCGTTGATGCCGTCCTGCGAAATAAGGATGCGCCCGGTCAGGCCGAGCTTCTCGCACAGGGCGCGCTGCCAGAGCCGAACGGCGTCCGGGTCTGCGATCGGAGTAAAGCCATAGAAGAGCACAATTCTGTTTAAAGCCACGTATTTAAGGGTACTTGGTGGCCCCAAACCCATGTGTCGGGCTGCCGTCCGGCCGCCCTAAGTGTTAATGGAGCTGTTACTGACGGCCCCTGTTGATTCCCAGACCGCTGGCATAGTCTCTCTACATGAGTCACGACGCCTTGGTTGAAGACATCGCTGAGCTGCTCGAAGTCTGGGTGGCTGGCTGGTCTGGGTCCCGGAGCTACGAAACGCGCAAAGAAGGCCGGTTCCCGGCAGCCCTGCGTGCGGACAAAACCGGCGACTGGGAATACTTCGCGCACGACCCATCGGACGCTGAGTTCGCCGAGCTGGCTGCCAAGACAGCCCAGGCGGACACTCGTATCTTGACGATCCTCACGAACGACGTCGGACGCTACACCCAATTGGCTCGCGAGAACGGATTGAACGTCACTTCGGATTCACAGACCATGATGATCGTGGACATGGGGACGCAGGATGCCGAAGATCCGTGGCTCTCGGATGACGACCTCAAGCTCGCGACTTCCGAAAGCAAGGGCGTCCACTACGCGGTGGTCCATGCCGGCGAAAAGGTGGCAGCCAGCGGTCAGGTATTCGTGGTCAGGCAGACAGCGGTGTTCGACAAGATTGTCACCGAACCCAACTACCAGCGCCGGGGACTGGGCAGTTTCATCATGAAAGCCCTCGCCGCGCAGGCATTTCAACACGATGTTGACAGTGGCCTCCTCCTGGCCTCCTTGGACGGACAGCATCTCTATTCGCACCTTGGCTGGAAGCATGTGTGCCAGGTACTCATGATGTCCACCAAGTCGGTCGACGAGACTGACCTTTCTGTGGCGTAGCCGACCTTTGGCGTAGCCGACCTTTGGCGTGGCCGGCTTTCTGCGCCGGAAGCCGCCCGCAGCGGGTCCGCGGCCACCCCGACAACCGGTCTTCGGCGGCGCCGACGACAGCCGGTTTCCGGTGCGATGACAGAATGTTCACGTGAACGCAACTGAATCGATGATCTCCCTTCTGGGCACGAGCCCGGACCCGGAGCAGTTGCGACATGTCCGCACTATTCCGGCGCGGGAGGCTGTCCATGAGGCATGGCCGGGCTGGGCCCATCCCGATGTGGTTGCCGCATACGGATCCTTGGGCATCCACGAACCGTACCGGCACCAGATCGAAGCAGCCGAGCTCGCCCATTCGGGCCAAAACGTCGTCATTGCCACGGGGACCGCCTCCGGCAAGTCGCTTGCCTATCAGCTGCCTGCCCTCGACGCGATCCACCGTTCCGAGTTGCGTGCGCTGTCCGAGCCGGGCAAGATCCACGACGACGGTGCTGTCACCCTGTACCTCTCCCCCACCAAAGCGCTTGCAGCCGATCAGTTGGCAGCGATCCGCGCGCTCAAGCTCCCTACGGTCCGGGCGGAAACGTACGACGGCGATACCGAGCAGTCCCAGCGCCGCTGGATCCGCGATCATGCCAATTTCATCCTCGCCAACCCCGACATGCTGCATTTCGGGATCCTGCCCAACCACACGTGGTGGGCCCGTTTCTTCCGTAGGTTGCGGTACGTCATCGTGGACGAGGCCCACAGCTACCGGGGAGTATTCGGGTCGCACGTCGCCAACCTCATGCGGAGGCTCCGGCGAATCTGTGCCTACTACGGTGCCGGCACCTCCTTTCCTGAGCCGGTGTTCATTGCGGCGTCGGCGACGGCCTCGGACCCTGGCACGTCCTTTGCCCGGCTCATCGGCACTCCCGTCCGCGAAGTTTCCGAGGACTGTTCTCCGCATGGCTCCACCACGGTGGCATTTTGGGAACCAGCCCTGACCGAGCTGAAGGGCGAAAACGGGGCAAAATCCCGGAGGACCGCCGTCGCCGAGACCGCGGACTTGCTGGCCAATCTGGTGTCCTCCCGTGTGCGGACCATCGCCTTCATCAAATCCAGGCGCGGCGCAGAAACAATTTCGTCTATCACCAAGCGCCTCCTCGATGAGGTGGACCCTAGCCTGCCCCAGCGGGTTGCCGCGTACCGCTCCGGGTATCTCCCCGAAGAGAGACGGGCCTTGGAAAAGGCTTTGCGTTCGGGCGAGCTGCTTGGAGTCTCCAGCACGTCCGCATTGGAATTGGGCATCGACATTTCCGGGCTTGACGCGGTTCTGGTGGCCGGCTGGCCAGGGACGAGGGCGTCCCTGTTCCAACAGATCGGACGGGCAGGGCGCGCGGGCCAAAACGCCATTGCAGCATTCGTGGCCAGCGACGACCCCTTGGACACGTACCTGGTCAACCATCCGGAGGCGATCTTTGATGTGTCAGTCGAGGCCACCGTCTTCGATCCCGGAAACCCCTACGTGCTCGGCCCCCATCTGTGCGCGGCCGCGGCCGAGCTCCCGATCGGTGTGGCCGAACTTGACCTGTTCGGGCCAACGTCCGAATCCCTGCTGAATCAGCTGGTGGAACAGGGGTACCTGAGGAAACGGCCTGCGGGCTGGTTCTGGACCCATCCCGAGAGCGCCGCTGCCATGGTGAACCTCCGCGCGGATGGCGGCGGCCCCGTGAGCATCGTGGACTCCGAGACCGGCTCCCTCTTGGGCACCATGGACTCGCCACAGACGCACTACCAGGCGCATACGGGTGCAATCTATGTCCACCAAGGCGACAGCTACCTGGTCGAGGAGCTGAACGAAGAGGACCATTGCGTGGTGGTTCGTCGAACCAACCCGGACTACTACACGACTGCACGTGACGTGACGCAGATCGAGGTCCTGCAGACTCTCCGCAGCGTGGAATGGGGGGATGTCGCGGTCCACTTCGGCGAAGTGAAGGTAACAACGCAGGTGGTTTCCTTCCAACGTAAGGCATTGATTTCCAATGAGGTTTTGGGGGAAGAACCGCTGGAACTCGGAGCCAGGGATCTCTTCACCAAGGCGGTATGGTTTGTGGTTCACAACCGTTCACTGACCGGCGCGGGCCTTGTCGAGGCCCAGTTCCCTGGTGCGCTTCACGCCGCGGAACACGCCGCCATCGGACTTCTCCCGCTGGTCGCTTCAAGTGACCGTTGGGATATCGGTGGAGTCTCAACAGCGCTCCACGCGGACACCGGAGTTCCCACGATCTTTGTTTACGACGGCCATCCAGGCGGCGCCGGATTTGCCGAGCGTGGCTTCGAGAAAGCCAAAGTGTGGTTGACCGCCACAAGGGACGCCATCGAAGCATGCGAGTGTGACACCGGCTGCCCTTCCTGTGTCCAATCCCCCAAATGTGGCAACAAGAACAACCCGCTGGACAAGGACGCCGCGGTCACGCTGATCGACGTGCTCCTGCGTGACGCGACCTAGGCACACGTCTAGGGCGGCGGCCCGGCCCGGGAGCGGCCGGTCGCGGTCCCGAAGACTGCGGCGCGGTCCAGCTCAGTGCGGATCTCCACGATCCCGTCTCCGCCCACTGTGCACGCCGACAGCGAAGCTCCGTGCCGTGCCGCAGTTTCGCTGGCGACCACGCAAGGGTCTCCCGCTGTCAGGCCACGGGCCGCGTCGGCTCCTGCGAGCGCAGCGAGATCGGCGGCAGACGCTGCGCGGTGGGCCATCGCCATGGCCTGGGAAAGGGTCAACCACGCCGCTAAGCAGATCATGACGACAAGGCCCAGGGCAACAGCCAGGACGGTTCCCGAGCCGTGTTCCAGAACGCGACCGCAATCGCCGGCGCGGGCGCTACCAGCCCTCACGCCGCGACCTCTTCCACAGAAGCGTGGAGCCCTGTCACCGGCACAGCGCCCTTGAAGTCAACAACGCCGTCTCGGTCCGCAAGCAGTGGCACTGTGGCCGATGACGACTGCGGAGCCTCTCCCCTTGCTGATGCCGTCGCCGAAAGCCTCCACGGGATGAGGGAACCCAACGGACCGACGACCCTGTCGGAGACCGTGACGTTGATCCATTCGCCGTCTTCCGCAACGACAGTCGAGGCGGCATCGCCTGCCAGCATCCGAACGATTCCGTTCACGGTTGCGTGGCTATCTCCGCGAGCTAAGGCCCTGGCTCCCGCTCTAGCCGCTTCTTCCAAGCGCAACTGCGTAAGTCCCGCGGCCGATCCTGCCAAGAGCAAGGCCAAAAGAAGCAGAACAGAGGGTAGTGCCACGGCGAATTCCGCAGTGACGGCACCGTATTCGCTCTCAGGAAAGACCCCTCGCCGGCGGTCCCTCCGCGGACCGTGAAGCTTCTCCGCAGGAGGAGGCCGTCTGATCGAAGGAGGCCACTGCCGCGCAGTTCTGAAGGGCCCGGCGAGTCTGGGGCGCCTGGCGAGCCCCGATGCCGATGCCCGCGGCCGCATCGAACTCCCGGCGCAATGCTTTGAAACCCGCAGCGGTGTCATGGCAGGGAGAGCGCGCTGCGAATGAGGTTGAGGAGGAAGCCCCGTACTTCCTCGCTGCGAAGGATGACCACCAAGAGTCCCGCGAAGCCCACTGCGGCAAGCGTGGCGATGGCATACTCTGCCGTTGCCATACCGAGCTCGGACCCCATGAGCCGCATCTTCGACCGTCTCGGAGCGGCCGAATCGTCGCTGGGCCGCGCGCGGCCTGTCTCGGCGTGGGAATGCAAGTGGGTTGGTAGCCGAACGGGCCTGATTCCCTGCGAGCCCGGGAACAGTTCGAGGACTTCGGCCACGGGCCGAGGAGGGGCAGCGAGGGCCAGGGCCAGGGCGGTCCGGGGGGCCTGTGCGGTATCGACGGTTGCGTTCATTTCAGTTCCTTTCTGCGGGGCCGGCTTGGCTGCCGGCTGTACCTAGACTCTTCCGTTGGCATTTGGGCTTCGAAAGGCCCCAAGTCTCCTAAGTGGAAAACTCCCTTCCGAACGTTCCTGTGGAGGGAAACTGTCTTGTGTGGAGGCAAACTCAAGCGCCGACCCGGGCGGGGATCACAGCTATCCACGGCGGGGCTCCCGGCTATCCCCCGGACGGAAGCATTGCCAACAGCACCGGGACCACACCAAGACAGATGAAGGCAGGCAAAGAACACAGACCCAGTGGAATCACGAGTTTCACTCCGAGCGCGGCAGCGCGCTTTTCCGCCATCCTGAACTGTTCACGCCGCAGCCGTGCTGCCTGGGCATAAAGGATTGCCGATGATGGCGCGCCGGTCAGGGCAGCGAAGGCGAGCGCGTCCTTGAGCCTGCGCGCTTCAGCGCACTGTTGGCCCGAACTCCGCCACGCCGTCTCCCAGTCCGTTCCGATGTCGAGGGCTGCAACCACCGTCCTCAGGGGGCGGCTGAGCTGCGGGGAAGCGCATCCGGCGATTAACTCAAGGGAGCGTCCGAGTCCCGCGCCCGAGTCGAGCATGGCCGCCACCAACTCAAGGATCATGGGCACATTTCGCAGACCTTCCGGCCGCTCGGGATTCCGGGGAGCGCCCACGGCCTCGCCCCTGCGAGCGTTCTCCAGCGGGCCCTTGTTCCCGCGTGAGCCGCGAAGCATACGCAAGGCTGTCCGCCGCCGGGTTCCTCCCTGATGCGCGAGCCCGAGAATTGCTGCAAAGACCAACACGAGGGACACTGCGATGGCAGGGAATGCCGAGCCCATCAGTCAACGCCCACCGCGGCGTGCACCAACCGAGATGACCAGATTCTGCCGGTGACGGTCAGGACACCCCCAGCCGCGAGCGCCGCCAATCCGACCCCGTTGGCCAACAGGACCCCCACCGGATCCACCCCAAGCATCATGCCCAGCCCCAACCCGAACACCGGCAGCCACGTTAGAAGGCGCACAGTGGCTTTCGGCCCGGCCAAGGCAGTCTGCCGGGCATCACCGGCGTCGTCCTCAGCCTCAAGCTGGGCGGCGAACCGCGTCAACACGTCGGCCAGCGGACAACCACTCGCCTCCGCAACGTCCAAGCAGGCGGCAAGTTCTCCCCAGATTCGGTATTCAAAGAGATTCCCGCCCTTAAGATTCTTCCCTGACGACGTTCTGATGGCTTCGGCTACCGACGTCCCGATCATCGAGGCCGCCCGCGCTGCCGCGAGAACCTGGAGAGACCCAGACGACAGCTTCGGTAATCCCGGGGCCTTCGCTCGCGCCTTGCGGACATCGGAGTCGCTCGAAGCAATGCGGTGCTCCGAGTCCCCATGTACGATCCAGAGTTCCTCCCAGAGCCTCGACGTCGAACGGCCGCCCCGGAGCAGAGCGGCCAACTGCTGTACGAATACCGTGAGCGGCAATGCATCCGGGCGGGAGCGCCTCCGCGGCATGCGCACCCCAGCGGCGGCCCCATCGCCAGCCCCAGCCGGGGCAGCACGAGGCAGAGCGCGCGCTACCCGTTTGCCAAGTCGTCGGGATGGCTGCAAGACCACCCACGCACCGGCCGCCAGGACCAGAATGAGTAATCCGCTCACGCGACCGCTCCGAGGTGATCTGCGCGGGAGATCGGCCCGAGCGGACCAGGCAAAAGCCCAGGGTCCAGCTCAAGTCGAGCTGCAAGGTCCCTCCACGCGGGGCCGGCAACGGCGACACCGGCCCGCAGATCAACGGCGGGGACGATCGATTGGGCGGACTCGTCCTCCGCCAACAATCCAATGCAGGAAACTCTTCTGCCGGCAGGCGTCCGCTCGACGTGGACCACTGCGTCCAATGCTGTTGAAAGCTGCAGCTGAACAGCTTCCCGGCTCAAGCCTGCGAGCGCGCCCAAGGCCACGAGCCTGGCCGGGACGGCGGAGGCAGTGTTTGCGTGGATAGTGCCTCCGCCACCCGTATGGCCGGTATTGAGCGCCGTCAACAGCTCACGGACTTCCGCACCCCGGCACTCGCCCACAATCAACCGATCCGGCCGCATCCGCAGCGCCTGCCGAACGAGTTCGCCAAGGTCGAGTGCACCCCCGCCTTCAAGGTTTCCGTGCCTGGACTCAAGGGAGACCACGTGAGGGTGCACCGGGTTCAACTCCGAAGCGTCTTCAATCAGGACAAGCCGATCATGGGGGCTACTCAATGCGAGCATCGTGGACAGCAATGTGGTCTTCCCGGAACCGGTGGCACCACTGATCAGGAAACTCAACCTGCGGTCAACCATGGCCTGCAGCACCTGTTGGACGGGCGCCCCGAACATGCCTCCGGCACGCAGCTCGTCCATGGAGAAAACCTCCTCGCGCCGAATCCGAACGGACAACAAAGTTCCGGCGGCGGAAATCGGAGGCAGCACCGCGTGCACCCGGTATCCGCCGTCGAGACGGACATCGACGCACGGCGAACCGTCGTCCAAACGACGCCCACCGGCCGCCACAAGCCGGGAGGCCAAGGCCCGGATCTGAGGTTCGCCGTCGAATCGCACCTGGGCCCGTTCCAGTCCCTTGCCGCGGTCGAACCACACGGAGTCCGGGCCATTCACGAAGATGTCCGTCACCGAGGCATCGTGTGCAAGCTGTTGGAGGGGTCCAAGTCCGCTCAGTTCGGCGCTGATCGATTCGACGGCGGCAAGCGCCCCTGTGGTCCCGAGCAGCCTGCCCGTGGCATGGACGGCCGCTGCCACGCGTGACGGAGTGACCGGTCCGGCGTCGGCCATGACGGTTTCCCGGACGGTTTCAAGGAGCGCGGCGTCCACGAGCCGGGTCTTGCGTCGGCGCTCGCCGCCCGGGAATGCAGAGGCACTCATACTGCTCCGTCGTCGAGTAGTTGAAGGACGGATTCCGCAAAGCGACGCACGGCCTTGCGCTTACCGAATTCCAGAAGGCGTCCGAGCTCAGCCGCCGCGGCAGTACCGCGGAGTTCGGGGAGAACGCCGTGAAGGGGCAGGCCAAGCGATTCGGCTATGAGGGGTCCGTCAAGGACCGTACCCGCATTTCCGCGGATTACCAGGGCTGTGTCAACGGGCGGCAGCTCCTGGAGAAGCCTGGCCGCAGCTACTGCTGCGCGGAGTTGGGCCGGTACCACAAGGAGGATCCTGTCGCAGTCCCAGGCGAAGCTGCCAAGCGATTCCGTTCCGCGGCCGATATCGACAATGATTAGTTCAAATCCCCGTCTCGCCGCGTCAAGGACAGCCGCGACGGCCCCGGGCTCCACGCCCAGGGGACGGTCACGACTACCCGGCCAAGACAGGAAGGAGAATCCTCCGGCTTGGGGCAGTGAATCGCTTAGCTGCCCGGTGCCGATGCTCCCGCTGGCACCCGCGAGATCGGGCCAGCGCAGCCCTGGCGCATCTTCGGCGGCCAGGCAAAGCTCGAGGCCCCCTCCGCGGGGATCGCCATCAACCAGGAGCGTCCGTATGCCGTGGACGGCCGCTTCGTTAGCCAACCAGACGGCAGCCGTGGACGCGCCCGCTCCGCCGCATCCTCCTGTCACCCCGAGCACCATTCCTCCGGGGTCCGGATCTTGGGACCTACCGAGGTGCTCCGCCAGCCAGGCTGCAGCTTCCGGCAACACAGCCACGCGTTCGGCCCCCAGCGCCGCTCCCAATTCCCACAAAGCGTCCCCTTCACTGTTGAGGCCCAGCAAGACTGAAGGCGCACGACGACGGGGCGGAAGTTCGCGGATATCGCTGCCAAGAAGCACCATCCCCACGGTGTCCCACAGGGGCAAGGCACCGGATGAATCGACGACTGTCCGGAGACTGGCACCGACAGCGGCTGCGATCCTTTCTGTTTCGGCTTGTAACCTGACATTCGCCGTCACCAGAAGAACCTCCCCGGAACCGGCAGGAAGCCACGGGTCCCCGGACACCGGGCCTGGCTCCGCCCCGCTTCCACGGCTGTTGTGGTTCCGTTCGAGATGTTGCCCGCTCATGAAGCCACTATCTCCGTTTCGCCACGAGCATTGGAGGCCTGTATCGGCGTATGTGGATAAGCAACCACAACAACCCCTGTGGAGGACCAGTCCGCGTGCCGACGGAAGCAGCCCGGACAAAAGCTTGCGGACGGCAATTGTCCGCAAAGTGCAAAGTTCCACGGAATCACAGGGCAGAATTGTCAGCATGTACCTGCTGCTCGCCGCCCATCCAGACGGCGCAGCCATTCAGGAAATCAACGCTGCCGGAGTATCCCGGGCAGAACCGCGCGTCGTACGAAAGGCCGATCTCGCCGGCGTCGTAAGCGTCTTGGAGAAGGGCCGTCCGCGCTGGGTCTGGAACCGGACCCAGGATTGGTACCCGGCGATGCTCCAGGCCGGGGTGGAGCTGGAACGTTGCCATGACCTCACGCTCTGCCGCGCCATCCTGGTCCATTCTGAGTTCACGGCCCACACGGACTATGCCCGCAGCGCGGAAAAGCTCACGCAGGACGATGAAATGCCGGTTCCGCCGCGGGTCCTCCAGCCTCCCCCTCCGCCCGCCGAGCAGGACGCACTGTTCGACGAGCTTGTCCCGCGCAGCACCCAGCCAAGCCTGAACGAGATCCGGGCTGAGTTCGCGGCCCAGCAACACGCGCTCGGCCAGGCCTCAAGGGAAGAAGGCCGGCAGCACCGCCTTAAACTGCTGCTGGCTGCGGAATCCGCCGGCGCCATGATTGCCGCCGAAATGCAGTTCACGGGTGTGCCCTGGCAGGAGGCCTTGCACGAAGAAATCCTGGAAGGCCACCTGGGTCCCCGGCCTCCAACTGGCCACCGGCCAGCCAGGCTGGAGGCGCTCTGCAACGAGCTTCGAGGGATTCTCCACTCTCCGAAGCTGAATCCGGATTCACCCCAGGACCTCATGCGAGCCCTACACCGGAACGGCATCGAAGTAAAAACCACGCGCCAGTGGGAACTCAAGGAATCGAAGCATGCGGCCATCGAGCCACTGCTGGAGTACAAGAAGCTCTCCCGCTTGTTCGCTGCGAACGGCTGGTCGTGGCTGGACGCGTGGGTGAGCGAAGGGCGGTTCCGCCCCGAATACGTGGTGGGGGGCGTGGTTTCCGGCCGTTGGGCGTCGAGGGGAGGCGGGGCGTTGCAGATCCCTCGCCAGATCCGGGGCGCGGTGCATGCCGATCCGGGGCACAAATTGATCGTCGCGGACGCGTCCCAGCTCGAGCCCCGGGTTCTGGTGGCGCTGGCGCAGGACTCGAAGATGGCCGAGGCTGCGCGGGACAAGGATTTGTACGCCGGCATCGCCGCACAGGGCTTCGGTGGCGATCGCTCGAAGGCCAAGATCGCCTTGCTGGGCGCAATTTACGGTGCTACCACAGGCGAATCCGGGCGCCTCATGCCACAGCTGACCAGGACTTATCCCCGGGCGGTCGGCTTCGTCGAACAGGCAGCCCGCGACGGCGAAGGCGGCCGCACCGTAACCTCAAGGTTGGGCCGCAGCAGCCCGCCGCCGTCGGAACGCTGGATCCGCAGCCAGCAATCCACGACGGCGGAAGAACAGCGGCGCGCGGACAGCATCGCCCGCTCGCGCGGGCGTTTCACGCGGAACTTTGTGGTGCAGGGTTCCGCGGCGGACTGGGCGTCGTGCTGGCTCGCCGAACTTCGACGGCGGCTGCGCACCGCGCGTGCCGACGGCCTGCCTGCCGGGGAACTCGTGTTCTTCCTGCACGACGAAGTCATGGTCCACGCGCCCACAGAGTCGGTTGAAACGTGCATCAAGGCCATCGAGGAGGCCGCGGCCGCCGCGAAGGAACTGTTGTTCGGGCGGATTCCGGTGGAATTTCCGGTGAGCATCGCCGTCGTCGATTCTTACGACAAAGCCAAGTAAGAGGCTCTATTGCCCCGAGGGCGACAGCAGAGGACGATTGCCCCGTGGGAACCAAGGGCCAGGCACCACTGGCTGCATATATCGCCTTCCAACTGACCGAGCTGGAAGGACAATTGCCGCTGATTGAAGCGGCCGATCCAGAAGCCGTACACAACGCCAGGCTTGCCCTTCGCCGGCTCCGTTCAGTCCTCAGCTGCTATCGCGGCATGATCCCTAAACTTCCCCGGCCGGCCAGCGAGGAAGTCCGTTGGCTCGCAACTTCACTCGGCGAGTCCAGGGATGCCTATGTCCTGGCGCAGAGGATACGGCTATCGCTCGACACAAAGGATTCATGGAAAAGCCCCGAAACCGTGCGCCAGGCCGTGGAGGAACTGGAAGCGTCCAGCGCCCGGCTGGCCGCTGCCCTTGGCGGGCACAAACGCAGCAAGCGCACGGTGCGGGCCGCAAGGGCAGCGCTGTTGGAAGTCCCTGCCGGCAGGGAATACAAACACCCGACGGCGGACCTTGCGGAGCGCCTCCAGGCCCGGTGGGAGCGGTTGCAGCACAGCATCGCGGAGCAGGCAGGCAGCAGCGACCCGGAGGTCCGCAACGCTGCGCTCCACCAAGCACGCAAGGACGTCAAGTGCCTCCGTTACTCAGTGGAGGCAGTCGCGGACGCCTTCAGCCATCACGCTTCCGGGGTGATCCAGCCGGCGATCGGCCTGCAGCGGTTGTTGGGCGAGCAACATGACGCTGTCGTGGCTGGCGAATGGATCAGGGAACTGGCAAAAAACCCCGGCATTGACGCCGAAGACGCCCAAAGGCTGGAATCGATGGAAGTCCGGCGGCGACTCAACGCCGAAGAAGAGTTCCGGATGGCGATCGCCGAATACCCCGTGCCGGCGCCGAGGCGCGCACTGATCTTTTGAAGCCCGGAACCATAACCTCCAGCGGGGCCGAAAGCTAGTCATATGGCGGAAACGAACCCGGCATGACTCAGGCAAGTAATGTACCCCGAAGTAACTTCAGCACTCCCCTTCCTTCTGGATAGTCTCGCCTTATGGCGTTCGAAGTGAGAAGCGCCACAGTGCAAAGACGCGCTCACTGTGCGGGCAGTATTCAAGGGGGAACAGCAACGATGGCTGGACGATTCGAAATTCTCAGAGACGGCGAAGATGGCTACCGGTTTCGGCTGACGGCTTCCGATGGAACCCTGGTGGCGGAATCGCCGCGGTTCAAACACCTGAAAGCCGTAGTGGCGGGGATCAACGCCGTACGGGAAAATGCCGCCACGGGCATCGTCGTGGATCACTCAAAACCTGCCCGACGCGCAGCATAGTGGGCCGGGCGGGGCCCGGAGCAACAGCCCGCAGTGTTCCCGGGTGGGGCGGCACGCCTGCAGCGGGAAGCTAGATCTCGATCTCAAGCAGCCGTTCCGTGTCCCACGGAACAGTCCAGCCCAAAGCATCGAACAGGCCGCTGAGCACCATCCCGGTGAAACCCCAGACGACTAGTCCGTTGACCTGGAAGACGGGGCTTGAAAAGGTCCGTCCGAGTCGCGTGAGCGTCCCGGTGTATCGGTTGTCGGGATCCAAGAGGTCCCGCACCGGGACACGGAACACTTGAGCGGACTCAGCGTAGTCCACCACCCTCACAGGCGAGGGCGACGCCCACCATGCCAAGACCGGGGTGACCACGAAATTACTGCGGATCAGGCCTAGTTCCGGCATGACACCCAGCACCTGCACGCCCCCGCTGTCCAGACCGGTCTCCTCGACTGCTTCCCGGATAGCTGCAGCGACGGCCGATTCATCCCCGGGATCGATACTTCCGCCGGGGAACGCCACCTGTCCCGGATGGTCGTCCAAGGTGTGGGCGCGTTCCAGAAGCAACACATCCAAATCCGCCGGGGCCACCGGTTTCCCTGATTGGGCGGGGACGTCGTCCAAGACGCCGAAGAGCATGAGCACGGCCGCTTTTCGCGCCTTGTCCGGATCTATAGTCGCGGCCGCAATCCGCGGATCAGGGCCCGGATGCAGCCCGGAATCAATCCTTGTAATGAGACTGACGAGGTCCTCGAGCGCGGTCATCCCGGTCTCCTTTGCGATTCCATCCGAATCTCCGCCGCGCGATGAGTCTCGGCAAGCAGCTTTGCGAGAAGCGCTTCGTTGCCCGGCGCCAGTTCGTATTTAAGCAACTTGGCCGCTTTGACGGGGTCCTTTTCGCCTTCGCCGTAACTCGGGCACCAATTGGCCACGGCACACGCTCCGCACGCTGGCCGGCGCGCATGGCAAACCCTGCGGCCATGGAAAACCACACGATGGGACAGCATGGTCCAGTCCCGGGGCTCGAACAGCTCCGCGACATCGAACTCGATCTTCACCGGATCCTCGGACGTCGTCCAGCCAAATCGGCGCGCCAGCCTGCCAAAGTGCGTGTCCACAGTGATTCCAGGGACGCCGAACGCGTTGCCCAGCACCACATTTGCCGTTTTTCGCCCGACGCCGGGAAGCGTCACCAGGTCTTCCAGCCTGCCGGGAACCTCGCCGTCGAACTCGTCCACCAAGCGTGTGCTGAGCGCCAGGACGTTCTTCGCCTTGGCACGGAAGAAGCCGGTGGGCTGCAGGATCGCCTCCAGCTCGGCAAGCTCGGCCTCGGCCATGCTCCGGGCATCCGGATAGCGCGCGAACAGGATCTTGGTGACCTGGTTGACCAGCACATCCGTGGTCTGGGCGGACAGCACCGTGGCCACCACCAGCTCGAACGGGTTCCGGAAATCAAGCTCAGCGTGGGCGTAGGGATAGAGCTCAGCGAGCGCCTTGTTGATTTTGCGCGCGCGCCGCTTCAAAGCCAGCGGGGTTTCGACGACGGTGTCCACGGCCGGCCTGGTTAGCCGCGTTCGATGTGGCTGAGATCGCGCAGGACGCCCACTTTGCCATCAGTATCCTGGACGAGGAATTCCTCGCCGCGGTCTTCGAGTGCCAGGACCCACGCGCCCGGTTCGATGGTGAAGGCGGGCATCCGGGTGTGCTCGTCGACAACGACGCGGGGGTGGGCCACTGCGAACCAGAATGCCTCGTACCCGGATTCGTGCCCGGATTCGTCCCTTCGCGTGGCTGGGTCAACGGTGGCGCCGATGGGCTCGTGCACCCGGGGCTGGTTGACCGTGCCGATGTGCTGGGTGGCGGGCCCGGTGCCGGCGTCTGGGCCGCCGACAATGGGCGTAGCCATGGTGGCGGCGGGCATGTGCTTGGGCTCCTCGGGCGTGGGCGCCTGCGCTTCCCGTGCGCCGTCGGCAACTGCCGCCTCCGCGTATTCGGCAGGTACGACGGCGGCGGCTTCGGTGGCGGGGCCTTCAGTGGCGGCGGATGGAGTCTCTGCCGGTGCGGCGGTGGTTGCTGCCGGAGCCCAGTGGGCGGGAGCTTCGGGCATGGAAGTTCCAGGCCCGGAAGCAGCGACCGCAGTTTCCGGCCTCGGCGCGACCGGCTCAGGCTTGGCCGGCTTCGGCGCGGCAGGCTTGCGCGTTGGAATGGCCGACTCGCGGGCCACAACGTGCGCGGGCTGTTCGGCCCGGCCCTTGAAGTCGTCGCGGAGGAGGGGCAAGTGGGGAGCCAGGACCGTCGCAGCCAGAAGACCTACCGAACCAATGAGTCCGACGAGCACGAAAACGGTAAACGCGCCTGCTGCGGACAGGAAGAACAGGGTCACGGCGAACGACGCCACGACGGACGCGAACTGGTCAGTCGAAAGGGAGCCGATTCGCACAATGTTCCCCGGCTGCAGGCGGCGGGCAACGAACAAAGCGGCAACAACGAGGGGAAGAATGATGCCCAGCGCCAGGAAGAAAAGGTTATCGAGGTTCCACAGGTTGTAGCGCCCGCCAAACATCGGCAGGAGGGACCCCACAAACATCAGCAAGGTGGAACCGAAAACGGTCACGTCCCGGATGGTGAACGGACCCAGTACGGCTTGGTACTTCGGGGAGGTCACGCTGCCGGGCTGTGGCGCCACGGATCCAGTTGCTGCTTCGGGGGCCGATCCGGGCGTCTGCGCGCCGTTCTTCGGACCTAGGCTCGTCTGGTTCATGTGCAAATCTCCTTAGTACGGCGGTGTTCCGGACGCTGCCGCTCAAGGCTGCACCCAGTATTTTCCGGGCCGGACCGGGCGGCAAGTTTTCGCGTCTCGAGACCTCTTCAGCCTATGCCACCCGTCTGACAGTCCACTAGTTGAAGCCATTACGAAAGCTGGATGCGAACGGGTGAAAAGCAGAATGGCTCCGCACGGGTGACCCGTGCGGAGCCATAGTGCAGCTTCCAAAGCTACTACGGGGTCACCTGGAGACGCGCAGCCTCCTGCAGAAGCGGCGTCGTGATGATCACAGTCGATGTGCCCGGCGCGATGTCGAAAGCGACGTTGCCGCGAGCCTTGTCGCCGGGAAGGACAACGCCGGAGCCAAGTGCGCCGTCGACAAACATCTCAACGTCGCCCTTGCGGCCGTCCGCATCCTTCGCCTCAAAGTACAACGGGTTCGAGGAGGTCTTGCCCTTCTCGGTCTCCCACAGAACATCGAGGATCAGGTAACCCCCATTTTTGGCGGGCGCGTTCAGGGTCGCGTTCGCCGTCGCCGAGTACTTGGCCGAAACGATAGTCACCTTGGCAACGTTGCCATCGCCCATATCGACGGACATCGGCTGGCCGACTGTGTATCCGGCGGGTGCCGCGGCGGTCGTAGCACCGGGGTTCGAGGCAGCGGATGCGGCCGGAACGACAGCGGTAGACCCGCTCGGCGTGGTGGAGGCACCGACTCTGGCAATGTTAAAGACGACGCTCAAGAGAATCAACGCCAAGGTCACGATCAAGGCCACCGTCTTGTGCTTCTCGTAGCCAGCCAGCTTGTAGCCCTGTTTGTCGGTTTGCTTGTTCGTCAGAAGCAGGATCAGGTCAATCAGTGACCAAATACCCAAACCACCAAGCGTGACCAACTTCAGAATGCCTGTGCCGATCTTGCCCAAGTAGAACCGGTCAACGCCGAGTCCGCCAAGGAGAAGTGCCAATAGCCAAGCTGTCAGGAATGACTTGTTACCCACAAACTGTCCACCGGGAACCGCGCCAGGGTAACCGACTGGTGCTGCCTGATACCCAGGGTATCCGGCAGGTGCGCCCTGATACCCCGGATACTGACCAGATGTCTGTGCGGGTCCTCCCGCGTATGGTCCGGGTTGTGGTGAGCCGGGGGCTGGATATCCGGCGGGAGGCCCTACAGGAGGGGTGTTCTGACTCATGGGGATTCCTTTCGATAGGCGCGACCTTGCGCCTTGCGGAAAAGTGTGAAGCGGGTGTTCCGCGGCAGTGTTAGCCGTTGCGGACGATGAATGGGATCCCGTTGCGGGACGCGGCGTAGGCGGCTCTGTGCTCTATGGCGGGCTCATGTGGTGCTCGCTTCCCCCAAGAAATGAGTGGCTTTAGCCGCCCAACAAGCAAAGGCTACTTAGTGACCGACTTCGTGTCCACCAAATTTGTTAATCAGGGCCGAGGTCAAGAGCCTTCGCCGCCGTTCGGCGCGAATCACCCGCCGCTCACGGTCCGGATTGTGACCGCGGACACCTGTTGTCGGTTCAAAACGCTAAGGTGGGTTCCGGAAAAGCTCTTTGCGGAATCCCGTGAGGCGCCGCAGCCCAACGTCGTGCAAGATTGGCGGGTGGGGCGGCCCCGCTACGGGACAACCGCGCGGCAGAGATCGATGAATGATGAGGTTCACATGTCCCAGGACGCCAATGGATCGACGACCACCGCTGCACCCGGATCCGACGGGGCAGGCAACGGCGATGCCCTCGAAAATCTTCTCCACGAGAACCGGAAGTTCGCGCCCACCCCTGAGTTCGCGGCCAACGCGGTAGTCGGCGCCGGAGTCTATGCGGAAGCGAATGCGGACCGTCCCGCGTTCTGGGCAAAGCAGGCCCGGGAACTGCTGGACTGGGACACGGACTTCACCCAGGCCCTGGACTGGTCCAACCCGCCGTTCGCGAAGTGGTTCGTCGGCGGCAAGGTCAACGCCGCATACAACGCCCTGGACCGGCACGTGGAGAACGGGCTCGGGGACCGGGTGGCCATCCACTTCGAAGGCGAACCGGGCGACACCCGCTCCTACACCTACGCGCAGCTCACCGAAGAGGTGAAGAAGGCCGCGAACGCCTTCGAGTCCCTCGGCGTGGCCAAGGGCGACCGGGTGGCCGTGTACCTGCCCATGATCCCCGAAGCCGTCATCACCATGTTGGCCTGTGCCCGGATCGGGGCCGTGCACTCGGTGGTGTTCGGCGGCTTCTCCGCCGACGCCCTGCGCTCGAGGATCGATGACGCCGAGGCCAAGCTCGTGGTCACCGCGGACGGCACGTACCGGCGCGGGAAGCCCAGCCCGCTCAAGCCCGCCGTGGACCAGGCCCTGTCCCGTGAGGGACATTCGGTCCGGAACGTCGTGGTGGTCAAGCGCAACGGCGAACCGGTGGACTGGCACGAGGGCCGGGACCAGTGGTGGGAGGACACCGTCGGCGCCGCTTCCGGTGAGCACACCGCCGTCGGGCACGACGCCGAGCACCCGCTGTTCATCCTGTACACCTCCGGGACCACCGGCAAGCCCAAGGGCATCCTGCACACCACCGGTGGCTACCTGACCCAGACCGCGTACACCCACAGGGCGGTCTTCGACCTGCACCCCGAGACGGACGTGTTCTGGTGCACCGCCGACGTCGGATGGGTCACCGGCCACTCGTACGTCGCCTACGCCCCGCTGGTCAACGGCGCCACCCAGGTCATGTACGAGGGCACCCCGGATTCCCCGCACCAGGGCCGCTGGTGGGAAATCGTGGAGAAGTACAAGGTCTCCATCCTGTACACCGCCCCCACGGCGATCCGGACGTTCATGAAGTGGGGCAAGGAGATCCCGGGCCGGTACGATCTGTCCTCGATCCGGGTCCTGGGCTCGGTGGGTGAGCCCATCAACCCCGAGGCCTGGATGTGGTACCGGGACGTCATCGGCGGCAACGCCGGCAAGAACGGCGAAAAGAAGGAGCACCCCGCCCCGATCGTGGACACCTGGTGGCAGACCGAGACCGGCGCCCAGATGATCGCGCCCCTGCCGGGCGTGACCGCGACCAAGCCGGGTTCGGCGCAGGTCCCGCTGCCGGGCATCGCGATCGACGTCGTGGACGAGGCCGGGGAGTCCGTCCCGGACGGGCACGGCGGCTACCTCGTGGTCCGCGAACCCTGGCCCGCGATGCTGCGGGGCATCTGGGGCGACCCGGAACGGTTCAAGGACACCTACTGGTCCCGCTTCGAGGGCATGTACTTCGCCGGGGACGGGGCCAAGAAGGACGAAGACGGAGACGTGTGGCTCCTGGGCCGGGTGGATGACGTCATGAACGTCTCCGGGCACCGGCTCTCCACCACCGAAATCGAATCCGCGCTCGTGTCCCACCCCTGGGTGGCGGAGGCCGCCGTCGTCGGGGCTTCCGACGAAACCACCGGCCAGGCCGTGGTCGCGTTCGTGATCCTGCGTGAATCCGCCCCGTCGGGACAGGACAGCGGCGACGCCACCGTCGCCGAGCTGCGCAACCACGTGGGCAAGGAAATCGGCCCCATCGCCAAACCCAGGCACATCCTCGTGGTCCCCGAACTGCCCAAGACACGCTCCGGCAAGATCATGCGCCGCCTCCTAAAGGACGTCGCAGAAGGCCGCGAAGTGGGCGACGCCACCACCCTCTCCGACCCCACGATCATGGCCCAGATCGCTGAGTCGTTGAAGAAGTAGGCTCTGTCACAATCAAGCCAGGCCCTCAAGGCCGGCCAGGCCAAGGCGGTGGTCCTCCCCAAAGAGGACCGCCGCTTTTGTCTTAAAACCCTCCGTCGCAAGAATGTTATATTTAGTTCTTTCATGTTCTCTTTTGAGCGGTTATAGTCGAGTTCTACGTGAGAAAACTCACAAGCACCACGCTTTCAAGGGAGAGAACATGGCAGCGAATCTTGACCCGTTCCAGTCGGCCCACAATGCTGGCCCTGGACGCCGCACCATCCTGAAAACGCTCGGAATCAGTGCCGCGGGGCTCGCCGGCATTCCGCTGCTGGCTGCTTGCACGGGTGGCTCCGGGCCGGCTCCGGGAGCCTCATCGAGCAGCCTGACCTTCGGCTCCGGTTCCTCGGACGACGTTCCCAAGGCCGCCTACAAAGCCGTCACCGATGCCTTCACCAAGAAGTCCGGCATCACCGTGGCCACCAACGTCGTCCCGCACAACGACTTCCAGAACAAGATCAACTCCTACCTCCAGGGCAGCCCCGACGATGCCTTCACGTGGTTCGCCGGCTACCGCATGCAGTACTACGCGGGCAAGGGCCTGCTGGCTCCCGTGGATGACGTGTGGGCAACCATCGGCAGCAACTTCTCCGACGCCATGAAGAAGGCCTCCACCGGGCCGGACGGCAAGATGTACCTCGTCCCCAACTACAACTACCCCTGGGGCTTCTTCTACCGGAAGAGCTTCTGGGCCGAAAAGGGCTACGCAGTGCCCAAGACGTTCGACGAACTGAAGACCCTGGCGGCCAAGATGAAAACCGACGGCATCATCCCCATCGGCTTCGCGGACAAGGACGGCTGGCCGGCCATGGGCACCTTCGACTACATCAACATGCGCCTCAATGGCTACCAGTTCCACATCGACCTGACCGCCCACAAGGAAAGCTGGGACCAGAAGAAGGTCAGCGACGTCTTCGACACCTGGAAGGCCCTCCTGCCGTTCCAGGACCCCAATGCCCTCGGCCAGACGTGGCAGGACGCGGCCAAGGCCCTCGAAGCCAAGAAGACCGGCATGTACCTGTTGGGTTCCTTCGTGACCCAGCAATTCACGGATCCCGCGGTGCTGGCGGACATCGATTTCTTCCCGTTCCCGGAAATCGCCGTGGAAGGCACCGACGCCGTCGAGGCCCCCATCGACGGGTTGCTCCTGTCCAAGAAGGGCGGCGACAACAAGGCGGCGCACGACTTCCTGGCATTCATGGGATCCGCCGAAGGCCAGAACGCCTATTCAGCCGTGGACACCTCGAACATCGCCACCGTCAAGGGCGCCGACACGTCAAAGTTCACCCCGCTGAACAAGAAGTGCGCGGACACCATCGCCAACGCCAAGTACATCAGCCAGTTCCTGGACCGGGACGCTCTCCCCGCCATGGCCAACAACGTGATGATCCCCGCGCTGCAGTCCTTCATCAAGGACGGCACCGTGGACGTCAAGAACCTTGAAGCGCAGGCCAAGACCCTTTACGCAGCCCAGTAGCTGAAGGAATCCCCATGAGTACTACCGCCGAGAAACCGGCAGCACCGGACAGCGAACCCGGTGCTGCCGGGCGAACCACGGCCGGCAAGAGCCAGCCCGGCACGGACAGGCGGACCGGCAAAGCAGGCAGGGTCCGCCGCCTTACGCGCCGTGACAAGATCGTCCTCGCGGTCATGGTGGGCGTGCCGACCCTGATCCAGCTCCTGCTGGTCTGGCTGCCCACGCTCTTCTCCATTGCCCTGAGCTTCACCCGCTGGAACGGCCTGGACCTGAAGGACATCAAGGCCGCAGGGACGGACAACTACCGCTACGTGGTCCAGGACTATCCCCCGTTCTGGCCCGCCATCCAACACAACGTTCTATGGCTCGTCTTCCTGGCCCTGATCGCGACACCCCTCGGCCTGCTTCTGGCCGTGCTCCTGGACCAGAAGATCCGCGGCAGCAAGATCTACCAGAGCATCTTCTTCACCCCGGTCATGTTGTCGCTGGCCCTCATCGGCATCATCTGGCAGCTCTTCTACAACCGGGACAGCGGGCTGCTGAACTACCTCCTGGGCACGGCGGGCACACCGCAAGCCGTGGACTGGTTCGGAAATTCGAACGTCAATATCTGGGCGGCCATGGTTGCGGCCACCTGGCGTCACGCGGGCTACGTCATGATCCTGTACTTGGCCGGGCTCAAGGGCGTGGACCCCTCGCTGCGGGAAGCGGCGTCGATCGACGGCGCCAACGCCGCCCAGACGTTCTTCCGCATTGTTTTCCCGGCAATGCGCCCCGTGAACATCGTGATCGTGGTGATCACCATCATCGAATCGCTACGTGCCTTCGACATCGTCTACGTCATCAACCGGGGGACCAACGGCCTTGAATTGATCAGCGCCCTGGTGATCCAGAACCTGGTCGGCGAAGGCCAGGTGATCGGCGTCGGCTCGTCCCTCGCGGTCATTCTCCTGGTCATCTCGTTGATCCCCATCGTTTTCTACCTCATCCGCACCTTCGGCAAGGAGAGCAAGGCATGAGCACCCTCGCCAACCCCATCCCAAGCACCGCCGGAGCTGCGGCCGTCACCGTGAACTCGGGCAAGCGCCACTACGGGACCCATATCTTCCTGACCGTCATGGCGATCATGTGGCTGATTCCGCTGGGTTGGTCCTTGTTCACTGCTTTGCGGCCCAAGGCGGACACGGACAAATACGGCTACTTCAGCCTTGGCGGCACCTTCAATTTCGACAACTTCATCACGGCCTGGACCCAAGGCGGATTCTCGAAGTACCTCCTGAACTCGGTAATCATCACCGTCCCGGCGGTGCTGCTGACCCTGTTCTTCGCCTCGATGATGGCATTCGCCGTCTCCAGGGTGAGCTGGAAATTCAACGTCACCCTCCTGATCATGTTCACCGCCGGGAACCTCCTGCCCCCGCAGGTCCTGGCGGCCCCGTTGTTCGAGATGTTCAAACACGTCACGCTGCCCTACTCCTTCAGCGATTCCGGCAACCTGCTCAACACCTACATCTCGGTGATCGCAGTGGACACGGCGTTCCAGATCGGGTTCTGCACGTTCGTGCTTTCCAACTACATGAAGGCCCTCTCCTCCGACCTGACGGAGGCCGCGCTCGTGGACGGCGCCGGGATCTGGCGGCAGTACTGGAACATCATCCTTCCACTGTGCCGGCCCGCCCTCGCCGCGCTCGGAACCCTGGAAGTCATCTTCATCTACAACGATTTCTTCTGGCCGCTGCTCTTCATCCAAAGCGGAAACCGGCTGCCCATCACGACGGCCATCAACAACCTGCAGGGCGAGTTCCTCAGCAACTACAACCTCCTGGCGGCCGGCGCCACCATCACTGTGATACCCACCCTGATCATCTACCTCGTGCTGCAGCGCCAATTCGTGGCCGGTCTCACGCTCGGTTCCAGCAAAGGATAAAACGCATGGCAATGGACTACATCGTCGACAAGTTGGGCGGCCGGATCGCGTTCGGCGGCGACTACAACCCCGAACAATGGCCCGAAGAGGTCTGGAAACACGACGTCGCCCTCATGAAGGAAGCCGGGGTGAACCTGGTCAGTGTCGGAATCTTCAGTTGGGCGCTGCTGGAGCCCGAAGAAGGCCGGTACGAATTCGGCTGGCTGGACAGGATCCTGGACCTGCTCCACAGCAACGGGATCAGCGTGGATCTTGCGAACGCGAGTGCCTCTCCGCCGCCGTGGTTCAGCCGGAAGTACCCCGATTCGCTCCCCGTGGATGCCGACGGCGTCCGGCAAAGTTACGGTTCCCGGCAAGCCTTCGCGGCATGCTCGCCCGACTATCGCCGGGCGGCAGCAGCCCTGACGACGGCGATAGTCGAGCGTTACGCGGGGCACCCCGCCGTCGTGATGTGGCATGTCCACAACGAGTACGGCTGCCACAACCAGCCGGACTTCGGCCCCCATGCTGAGCGTGGCTTCCAGGAATGGCTGCAGGCCAGGTACGGGAGCCTCGATGCGCTCAATGAGGCCTGGGGCACGGCTTTCTGGTCCCAGCATTACTACGACTGGGCCGAGATCCTCCCGCCGCGCCGCTCCGGAACGTGGGTGAACCCCACCCAGCAACTGGATTTCGCGAGGTTCTCCTCAGATGCCCTTCTCGAGTGCTTCAACGCGGAGGCAGAGATCATCAGGGCGCATTCGAAGCACCCCGTGACCACCAATTTCATGGGCTTCAACATGGGCCTGACCGCCCCTGTGGACTATTGGCGCTGGTCCGGACACATGGATGTCGTGTCCAATGACCACTACCTGATCGCCGCCGACGAACGGAACTTCCAGGACCTGGCCATGACGGCGGACCTCACCCGCGGCTGGGCACAGGGCAAACCATGGCTCCTGATGGAACACTCCACTTCGGCAGTCAACTGGCAGCCCCGCAATGTGGCCAAAGCCCCGGGCGAAATGCTGCGCAACTCCCTGCAGCACGTGGCCCGCGGAACCGACGGCGTGTTGTTCTTTCAATGGCGTGCCTCCCGCGCCGGGGCCGAAAAGTACCACTCCGGACTGGTCCCCCACGCCGGCCGCGACAGCAAGGTGTGGCGCGAAGTGGTGGAGCTGGGACGGGCGCTCGAAAGCATTTCGGAGGTGGCCGGCTCCACGGTCCAGGCCGAAGCCTGCATCATCCACGACACCGACGCCCGCTGGGGCACCGAACTGGACTCGCACCCCAGCGAGGACGCCCGGAACCTCCCGGAAACGCGGCGCTGGCACGATGCCCTCTACCGGGCAGGCGTCACCACGGACATCCAGCAAAGCACCGATGACCTCTCCGGCTACAAACTGGTGATCGCGCCCATGCTGTACCTAGTCACGGATGAGTCCGCCGCGAAGCTCCACGAGTATGTCGAAGCCGGCGGAACCCTCGTGATCACGTATTTCTCCGGGATCGTTGACCAGAACGACCACATCCGGATGGACCCGGTCAACGGCGGCGGTTATCCGGGCGCATTCTCCGAACTGCTGGGCGTGAGCATGGAGGAATTCTTCCCACTGCGCTCCGACGATACGGTGGGCTTGAGCCGCTTCGGCTCCGGGTCACTCTGGAGCGAGCTGGGGAAGGCAACCGGGGCGGAGGTTCTTGCCACGTTCGGCGCCGGCGCAGGCATGAGCGGCGCGGGCACCGGCGTCGACGGCTCGCCCGCGGTGACCCGCCGGGCGGGATCTGCCGGACGCGGTGCCGCCTACTACGTGGCCACCAGCCTGGGCCGCGGAGGGCTGGCCGAACTGGTCCAGCTACTCTGCTCCGACGCCGGGGTGGAACCGGTCCTGGGCGTTCAGCCCCCGGAGGACGTGGAAATCGTCCGCAGGAGCAACGGCACCAAGGACTGGACTTTCGTCATCAACCACAGTGCGCGGGACGCTGAGGTGACGCTCGACGGCGTCGAGCTCCTCAGCGGGACACCCACCGGAGGTACGCTGAACCTTACTGCCGGAGGCGTCGCCGTCGTCGCCACTCCCGCCTAACCACCCGCCGTCCCTCCAGAAAGGCTCCGATGCTTCAGGCAGCCCGCCACACCGCCATTGTCGACGCCGTCCAGCGCGAACGGGTTGTCCGTGTCTCGGATCTCGCGCAACTGCTGGGCGTCTCAGCCATGACTGTTCGGCGCGACATCGAGTCGCTTGAGGAGTCCGGGCTCGTCGAGCGTATCCATGGCGGGGCCAAGATACCCGGCGATGCCCGGACCCACGAGCCCGGCTTTGAGCTGAAATCGACCCAGCTGATCGAGGAAAAACACGCGATCGCCGTCGAGGCCGCCACCCTGGTCCACGAGGGCATGGCTGTGGGCCTGAGCGCCGGAACCACCACCTACGAGCTCGCCAAGGTACTCCTGGAAGGCCCGCGGATCACGGTGGTGACGAACTCCATCAGGATTGCGGATCTCTTCCACAATGCCTCGGGTTCGCGGGAGGGTTTCCCGGTCATCGTGACGGGTGGCGAGCGCACGCCGTCGGACGCTTTGGTGGGTCCCATCGCGACGGCCGCGCTGAAGCAACTGCACTTGGACACGCTGTTCCTGGGCGTCCACGGCATGGACGCGGACGCCGGGTTCACCACCCCGAACCTGCAGGAAGCCGAAACCAACCGGGCGTTCATCAGTGCGGCCCGCAACGTGGTGGTCTTGGCGGACCACAGCAAGTGGGGAACGGTGGGCATCGCCTCGATTGCCCAGTTGGAGGAAGCCGACGTGCTCGTGACGGACTCGCATCTCGGCGAGGATGCCCGGCGCATCCTCGCCGACGGCGTCGGGAAGCTCAGGATCGCAGCTCCCTAGCGCGTAGGAGACCCAACTGATCCCCACCGCCACCCTCGCCTCGCAAGCTCGGCCAGGGAACCCGGGCGGCGTGGGCCCACGCAGTTGTTGTCGTTATGAGCGCTCAAAACGACAACAACTGCGAGCTAGTTGGGGTGGGAAGGCGCTACGGGCACCCGCACGATTGGCGGATCCGCAATTGCGTGGGGAAGACCCTGTGCTGCGGGGGTTCGTTGCGATTCTCGCCCACCAGCGCGGACACGGCCGCCTCCGCCATCTCCCACACCGGCTGCTCCACGGTGGTCAGGGCCGGCCAGCTATACTCCGCCTCAACCGAGCCGTCAAAGGACGCCACGGCGATATCCTCCGGAACGGATAGACCTGCCTCGCGGATTGCCCGCAGAACCCCGATTGCCTGCATATCGGAGCTGGCGAAGATCGCCGTCGGGCGGTTGTCCGCGGCCAGGAGCTGTTGTCCGGCAGCGTAGCCCCCGGGTCGGTCGAACCCGCCGCGGGCGAGCGGCCCAACAGGGAGTCCGGCAGCTTCGAGCGCCCGCCGCCACCCCTCCTCACGCCCATCGGCCTCGTTGTCCGCTGTGATGCCCATGGCAAGTCCGATATTGGTGTGTCCGTGGCCGATCAAATGTTCCACGGCAAGGCGGGCTCCGGCTTCGAGGTCCACGCCAACGCTATTGAATCCAGGAGCGATCGAGGCATGGTTCAGCAGCACCGAGGGGATTTCCGCGCCGACAAGCTCCAGTAGATCGGGTTCGAACATGACGCTGGCCAGGACCACTCCATCAACCTGCCTGGCAGCGAGGTTGCGGATGTGGCGGCGTTCGGATTCCAGTTTGTTGTCGGAATTCGTCAACAGAAGGGCATATCCGCGCTCGGCGGCCGCCACTTCCACAGCGTGTCCCAGCAGCGCCCAGAACGGGTTGCTGGAGTCCGGAATCACCAGGCCGAGGGTTTGGTTGGACCCCATTTTGAGCGCTCGCGCGGCGGCATTCGGGCGGTACCCCAGGATCCGGATGGCGTCCTGGACCTTCGCTTCCGTCGCCGGCGCCACTTTCTTGGGGCCACCGTTCACCACATAGCTCACGACGGCGGTGCTCACCCCGGCGTACCGGGCCACGTCTTTGCGCGTCACCGGTCCGCGCGGGGTGTGCACTGCCGAACTAGTCATGGTGATCATGCTAACTACAAAGCCTCGGGCGCATCTCCAAAGTCCGTGATGGGGAGGCGTTCGCCGCCGCGGAGCGCGGACTCGTGAGCCACGACGCCGGGGAGCGTGAAGCGGGCGGCCACCCACGCGTTGACCGGCGGAAGGCTTCCTTTGTTCACGGCTGTGACGAAGTCGTCCACGAGGAACTGGTGGCTGCCTTCGTGCCCGGTCGGAGCTCCCTCGAATTCAACGGGGAGCCGGCCGGCGTCGTGCACCGGAGCGAGGCCGGAGATGAAGGCACCGCGGAGTTCGGGGGCGACGTCCGCCAAGGAGGGGTCATCCGCCGACATGCTCGGCTTGGTCTCCACCTGCTCGGAGACGTCCAGGACTCCCTCCTTGTCCTGCCACAGCGTGGTGGTGGCCAACTGCTCGAAGCTTGCCTCCGTGCCGAAGAAACGGAAGCGCGATTCGCGGATGTGCGAGGGGTAGCCCACGCGGCGCATCTCGTTGGTGCGCATCACGCCGCCGTCGTTCATTTCGAACAGCGCAGTGGCGTTGGAGAAGTCATTGTCGAACATGCTGACTTCCTTGTCGAAGACGCCGTCGCCGCGATCGTCCTTGACGCCGATGCAGCTGACGCTCACGGCGTGGCCCGGTATGGCGCCCAGCACGCCTCCGATGGCGTGCGTCGGGTACAGCATGGGCGGGTAGCTGGCGGTTGCTTTCCAGTTTTCGCCGCCGCTGTACTGGTAGGCCTCGTAGAAGCCCAGGTCCATGTCGTGGACGTAGTCGCCTTCGGTGTAGAAGATGCGGCCGAACTTGCCGGCGGCGTGCTGCTTGCGCGCATAGACGGTTGCGGGGTTGTAGAAGCTGGTCTCCCCCATGGCGTAGACAAGTTTGGTCTCACGCACGGCTTCGATGATTCCGGCGATCTGTTCCTCGGAAATTGCCATCGGAACAGCCGAATAGACGTGCTTTCCGGCGCGCAGCGCCTTGATCACCAAGGGCCCGTGCGTCCAGCGCTGCGTGAAGATGGCGACGGCGTCGACGTCGGACGCCAGCAACTCGTCGAAACTGCCCATGGTGCCGTCGAGCCCCAGCTGTTCAACAGCTTTGGACGCCCGTTCAGGGAGCTCGTCCACTGCGTAGACAGCGGAAACCCCGGGGTGGAGCTTGAAGAGGTGGGCGAATTGGCCGCCGAACTGGCCAAGGCCTACTACTCCCATTGAAAACGTCATTGTTAGCCCTTCGATTCGGGTGGATGGCTTCAGAATGCCCTCGCCCGCCCGGAGAGGCTCGACGAGTGACTCATGCCAGTGAATCACTGGGATCTACTCGAGTCAACAAAAAGCAATAAATCCAAAATAATCGAACAAAACTTCACAAAATTACTTGACCCCTTCGGATCTACTCGTGTAGATTCACATCAGTTGTAACCCACATCACAGTCAGGAAAGGGTCGAAGATGACCACCCTTGCCAAACAAGCGGAACCCGCCGCACCTCCCCAACCGGGCAAACCATCCAAGTTCGGCATCCGCCGGATCGGTGACTTGAAGATCGCATTGCTCTTCATCTTCCCGGCGATGATCGGCTTTGTTCTTTTCTTCCTCGTCCCCACCATCCGGGGCATCTACCTCAGCTTCACCGAGTACAGCATCCTCGGCGATCCCACCTGGATCGGCCTGAAGAACTACACGACGATCTTCAGCGACGACCTGTTCTGGAACGCCATGGCCGTCACCGTGCAGTACGTGGCACTGAACATCGGTTTCCAGACCGTGATCGCCATCGGGCTCGCGCTCCTCATGCACCGCGTGGCCAAATCCACCTTCATTCGCGGCGTCCTGCTGCTCCCGTTCCTGGTGGCCAATGTGATCGTTGCGCTGCTCTGGTTCTGGATGCTGGACTACCAGCTGGGCATCGTGAACGAAGTCATCAGCTGGCTAGGCCTGCCGCGCATCGCCTTCTTCGGCAGCGATCAATGGGCCATTCCCACCATCGCCTTCGTCAACGTATGGCGGCACATGGGTTACACGGCCCTGCTGATCTTCGCCGGCCTGCAGGCCATCCCCAATCACGTCTATGAGGTGGCCAACCTTGATGGGGCCTCCCCCACCCGGACGTTCTGGAGCATCACTATGCCGCTCCTTCGCCCGGTGCTGGTCCTGGTCCTCGTGGTCACGGTCATCGGTTCATTCCAGGTCTTCGACACCGTGGCCGTGACGACCGGAGGCGGACCCGTCAATGCCTCCCGGGTCATCCAGATGTACATCTACCAGAAGGCCTTCGGCGAGTCAGATTTCGGCTACGCCTCAGCGCTGTCCGTCATTCTCTTCATCATTCTCGCCCTCGTGGCCTTCATCCAGATGAAGTTCCTCAAGGGCAATGAGACGGACCTGGACTAAGGAAACCCCGCCATGAGTACCTCCACCAATTCCCGCCACTCGCGAGAGTCCGCCACTGCCGTCGTAGGCTCCCCGCGATCACGCCGCCCCCGCACGAAACCCGTGAACTGGCGCCGCGCAGGCGCTTGGGTCCTCGTGGTGATCGCCGTCGTGGTCACCATCGCTCCGTTCCTCTGGATGCTCCGGACGGCATTGTCCAGCAACCATTCGTTGGCCTCGAACGCCGGCAACCTTCTTCCGGCCGACTTTAGCTGGGGCGCGTTCCAACGAGTCTTCGGCTTGCAAAGTCCTGAGCAGGCCATCGCCGAAGGCGGGTCCGGGGCCGACATCAACTTCTGGCTCTACCTGCGCAACTCGATCATCTTCGCCACCCTGACTACCGCAGGCCAGGTGTTCTTCAGCGCGATGGCCGCCTACGCCTTTTCCAGGCTGCGCTGGCCGGGCCGGAACAAGGTCTTCGCGATCTTCCTGGCCACCATGATGGTCCCGCCGATCTTCACCGCCCTGCCCAACTTCCTGATGATCAAGAACCTGGGCCTGCTCAACACCTTCGCCGGACTGGCACTGCCCTTCATGTTCATGACGCCCTTTGCCATCTTCTTCCTGCGCCAGTTCTTCCTGAGCATGTCCCGCGAAGTGGAAGAGGCCGCCATGCTCGACGGCGCCAAGCACCTCCGCATCTTCTTCCAGATCGTGATCCCCAACGCCGCAGCACCCCTGGCCACCCTGGCCCTGCTGACCTTCATCGGTCAGTGGAACGAGTACTTCTGGCCGCTCCTGGTAGGCCAGGACGAGAATGTCCGCGTCCTCACCGTGGGCCTGGGCGTCTTCAAGTCCCAGTCCCCGCAAGGGGCACCGGACTGGAGCGGGCTAATGGCCGCAACCCTCGTGGCAGCGCTGCCCGTCCTGATCCTCTTCATCGCCTTCGGCAAGAAGGTGGTCAACTCCATCGGATTCTCCGGCATCAAGTAAGTCATCTTTCTCCCCAAGCGCCGCCCCGTTCTATCGCAACCCCCTGAAAGGTCCACCATGAAGAAATCCATTGGCACCGTCGCAGCTGCCGTCACCGTCGCTGTCGCGGCCGCGCTGTCACTCTCCGCCTGTGGCGGCTCCGCCCCCGCCTCCAGCGAAGCCAAGGGCGAGATCAACTACTGGCTGTGGGACGCCAACCAGCTCCCGGCTTACCAACAGTGCGCGAGTGACTTCACCAAGGCCAACCCGAATATCACCGTCAAAATCACCCAGCGCGGCTGGGACGACTACTGGACCACCCTGACCAACGGCTTCGTGTCTGGTACCGCCCCTGACGTCTTCACCGACCACCTGTCCAAGTACCCGGAGTTCGCTTCCAAGAAGCAGCTGCTGGCCCTCGACGACGCCGTAGCCAAGGACGGCGTCAAACTGGACAGCTACAACAAGGGCCTGGCCGATCTCTGGGTGGGCCAGGACGGCAAGCGCTACGGCCTCCCGAAGGACTGGGACACCATCAGCCTCTTCTACAACAAGGCCATGACCGACTCCGCCGGCATCACTGCCGAGCAGATGGCAAAGCTGGATTGGAACCCCAAGGACGGCGGCAGCTACGAAAAGACCATCGCCCACCTGACCGTAGACAAGAACGGCAAGCGCGGAGACGAAGCCGGCTTCGACAAGAACAACGTGGCCGTCTACGGACTGGGCTTGGAGTCCTCCGGCTCCGGTCAGGGCCAGACCCAGTGGAGCTTCCTCGCAGCCACCACCGGCTGGACCGCTACCGACAAGAACCCGTGGGGCACGAAGTTCAACTACGACGACCCCAAGTTCCAGGAAACCATCTCCTGGTGGGCCGGACTGGCCGACAAGGGCTACATGCCCAAACTCGAAACAACGGTAGGCGCCAGCGTTTCGGACAACTTCGGTGCAGGCAAGGCCGCCATCAACACCAGCGGCTCATGGATGATCGGCCAGTACACCGGATACAAGGGTATCCAGACTGCCATCGCCCCCACCCCGACGGGACCGGACGGCAAGCGCGCGTCCATGTTCAACGGCCTGGCCGACTCCATCTGGGCCGGAACCAAGAACCCCGCAGCAGCCACCAAGTGGGTCGAATACCTTGGTTCCTCAGCCTGCCAGGACGTCGTTGCCAACAAGGCCGTCGTGTTCCCGGCGATCAGCACGTCCTCGGACTTGGCCGCCAAGGCGTTCGCGGCCAAGGGTGTTGACGTCTCCGCCTTCACCCAGCAGGTCAAAGACGGCACCACGTTCCTCTTCCCCATCGCGGACAAGGCTGCCAAAGTTGACGGCATCATGAAGCCCGCAATGGACGCAGTACTAAGCGGCAAGAAGCCGGCCAGCTCGCTCTCCGATGCCAACAACCAGGTCAACAACCTCTTCAAGTAACACCAGCCCCGCCAAACCAGTCCGGGCGCCGCCGCTTCACTCCTTTGACGGCGGTGCCCGGACTCTCCACTCCCTCCCAACGCGACACACAACGACTCCCTGAAAGTGAACCAGCCCATGGACCCGCTCCACCTCCGTTCCGCCGGCACAAGCCTCGTGGTCAGTTTCGATAACGGAGAGGCCGAAGTCATCCACTGGGGTGCCGATCTCGGCAGCACCCTTCCGGACCTCGCGATCCTGGGCGAACCCATCCCACACTCGGCCGTCGATGCCAACGTACCGGCGGCCCTCCTCCCGCAAGGTTCGTCCGCATGGCGGGGCCGCCCGGGCCTGCGCGGCCAGCGAATCGCCGACGGCGTTCCGGGACTGGACTTTTCGACCCGGCTTCGTGTGGTGGAAGTGCAGGCTGACGGCAGCTCCGCCGTCGCCTCCGCAGCGATTGTCCAGAAGGATCCCGACGCCGGAATCACCGTGACGTCCACCCTCACCCTTCACCCCGGCGGCCTTCTCGAGCTGCGCCACACTGCCGTCAACGACGGCACGTCCCCCTTCCAGCTCGACGAACTGGCCACCGTTCTCCCGGTGGGGCCCGACGCCGTCGAACTCCTTGACCTCACCGGGCGCTGGTGCCGCGAACGGCACCCACAGCGCCGGTCCGTCCAACAAGGGACGTGGGTACGCACGGGACGCCACGGCCGCACGGGGCACGACTCCTCGTTGCTTTTCGCGGCGGGTACCCCTGGATTCGGCAACCGCCATGGGAAGGTCTGGGCCACCCACTTGGCGTGGAGCGGCAACCACGAACAATTCGCCGACACCGTGGCCGACGGCCGCACGATGATCGGCGGCTCCGAGCTCCTGGGGCCCGCCGAAGTGGTGCTCCAGCCCGGCGAGGGCTACACCACACCCGCGCTGTTTGCCGCCTACTCTGACCGCGGCCTGGACGGCATCAGCGAAGCCTTCTACAGCTGGTTCCGGTCCCGCCCGCACCATGTCCTTCCCGCGGCTTCCACGGGACTCCCCGCCGGCAAGCCCCGCCCCGTGGTCCTCAACACGTGGGAGGCCGTGTACTTCGACCACCGGCTCGACGCCCTGATCGAGCTCGCCGAGTCCGCTGCTGAGCTGGGCGTTGAGCGCTTCGTGCTCGACGACGGGTGGTTCCGCGGGCGCCGCGACGACCATGCCGGCCTGGGCGATTGGTACGTCGACGAAAGCCTCTGGCCCGACGGGCTGACGCCGCTCATCGAGGCCGTGAACTCCCACGGCATGGAATTCGGGCTCTGGGTGGAACCGGAAATGATCAACCTGGATTCCGATGTTGCCCGGGCGCACCCCGACTGGATCGTGGGCCCTGCGGCCATCTCACACAAGGACGGCGGCCGCCTCCCCCTTGAATGGCGCCACCAGCACATCATCGACCTCGTCAACCCGGCGGCCTGGCAGTACGTCTTCGAGCGGATCGACGCCCTGCTGGGGGAGAACGACATCAAGTACCTCAAATGGGACCAGAACCGGGACCTCACCGAACACGGCCATGCAGGCCGCGCATCCGTGCATGCTCAAACCCTGGCTGCCTACCGGCTCTTCGACGAGCTCCGAAAGGCCCACCCCGGCGTCGAAATCGAAAGCTGCTCCTCCGGCGGCGCCCGCGTGGACCTCGGCATCCTTGAGCGGACCGACCGGATCTGGGGATCGGACTGCAACGACGCCCTCGAGAGGCAGACCATCCAGCGCTGGACCGGCGTCGTGGTTCCGCCGGAACTGGTGGGCGGGCACATCGGCCCCACCACTTCGCACACCACGGCCCGCACGCACGATCTCTCCTTCCGCGCCATCACTGCGATGTTCGGGCATTTCGGCATGGAATGGGATGTCCGCCAAGTGCAGGGCGCCGAACGCGAGGAACTCAAGCGCTTCATCGGCCTCTACAAGGAGCACCGCGGGCTCATCCATAGCGGCCGGATGGTCCGTGCGGACGTGCCGGACGACTCGATCATGCTGCACGGTGTGGTGTCCGACGACGGCGACGCTGGCTTGTTCGCCGTCGTCAGCACCCGGACGTCGTTCGCAGAACAACCCGGCCGCGTCGCTATTCCGGGCCTCGACCCCGAGCGTTCCTACATTGTGCAGGCCATTTTCCCGGCCCCCGTCGACGCCGACTACGCCCGCACCTTCACCCAGGTGCAGCCGCCCGCATGGCTGCCATCCGGGGCTCAGGCGAGCGGTCGGTTCCTGGCAGAAGTCGGGCTCCCGATGCCAGTCCTGAACCCGGAACACGCGCTGCTGCTCCGCATCACGGCGCTGTAGCTGTTGTTTGGTGTTTCTTACGCTGTTTGGTGTTTCTTACGCTGTCCAGCGCCGCGGCGCAGCAGGGCAGCGTAAGAAACGCCGGACAGGCTCGGCGCACCGATAGATTGGGAGTCATGACTGAAGCTCCCACCGCCACCGAAGCCGGTCGCGGCACCATCCTCGTCCTCAACGGCCCCAACCTGAACCTGCTGGGCACGCGCGAGCCGGAAAAGTACGGCACCTCCACTTTGGCCGACGTCGAGCAGCTCGCCATGGCAGCCGCCGAGGCCAACGGCTTCACGGTAGATTGCGTGCAGTCCAACCATGAGGGCGACCTCCTGGACGCCATCCACGGCGCCCGCGGGACCGCCGTCGGGATCGTCATCAACGCGGGTGCTTACACGCACACGTCCGTGGCGCTGCGGGACGCCCTTGCAGCAGTGCAGCTTCCCGCCGTCGAGGTCCACATCACCAATGTGCACCAGCGCGAGGAATTCCGCCATCACTCCTACCTGTCCCCGGTGTGCTCCGCAGTGATCGTCGGCGCAGGAGTCCAGGGCTACAAGCTGGCCATCGACTACCTCGCCACCGCGGTCTAGATCCTCGGACGGGGCAGGGTTACTTCTTGGTGCACTGGCCCGACGACACTGCCGCGCTCAGGGACGGTGCCTGCTGGGCCACGGGCGAGAGCTCTTCCATGGTGAGGGCGTAGCCCACTGCCACATCCGAAGTGGTCTTGGCGAACACTACGCCGGCAACCTGTCCCTGGGTCGTCAGAAGCGGACCGCCCGAATTGCCAGGCTGCACGTCTCCTGCAAGCTTGTAAACCTGTTCCGGAGAAGGATTGTTGCCGTAAATGTCCGGGACCAGCAGGGTCGAGATGCCTTCCACCGCGGCTGGTTTGGACTGGAACGGACCGCCGTGGGGGTAGCCGGCGAAGGCCGCGGGTGAGCCGGGCGGAAGGTCGGCGCTCAACTGCAGCGGCGCCGTCGGGAGACCGTCGACGGCGACCACGGCCAGGTCGCGTTGGCTGTCGAAGTAGACCACACGCCCCGGCATAGCGCCGCCGTCGGGGATTTCCACTACAGGCTGCGACACGCCGGCCACTACGTGCGCGTTAGTGACCACCCGGCCAGGGGAGACCACAAAGCCGGAGCCCGTCTGGTTCTGGCCGCATTGGTAGGCAGTGCCGGCGATCTTCAGCACGGAATGGGCCGCATTGTTGAGGGCAGGAGTGTCCGTGCTGGTGTTCGGAATGGGCACAGGAGCCACGGGGCCGATGCCCTCGATGAGCTGGGGGATGCCGTTGCCCATGACCGTGGAACGCAGTTGCGCCACGCCGGCCTTGACGGGTGTGGGCGTCATGGTGTCGATAAAGCGAATCACCTTGGAATCGGCCAGTTGCTGCGAAACGAGCGGCACACCCAAGGAGCCGATGCTGAACGCCAACATGGACATGACCAGCGCGGCGACAACCAGGCTGACGAAACCGCCCAGCAGGCGGTCGAGTGCGTGCAGTGGCTGGATGCGCACGGCTTTGCGGACCTTCTGGCCGATCCAGGTGCCAAGCCCGTGCCCCAGAACAATGAGCACTACGGCCGAGCCGATAATGGCGGTCAGTCTCCAGCCGCTGTCCTTGACCCAGTCGCCGACGAGCGGGACCGCGACAAAGGCAGCCACTGCTCCTACGGCGAAGCCGGCGATTCCGCCGAGCGTCACGAAGAAGCCGTTGCGCAGTCCGTAGATCAGGTAGGAAAGAAGCGTCAAAATCAACGCCAGGTCCAAGATGGTCAAGCCGAACACCAAAGCTCCTCACAGCCGAGTAAGCCCCAATTGTAGTTGCACAGACTGACAGCTTCCCTTCGGAAGCAAGCTGTCATCCAGATCGCGAAGCCGCTGCCGAGCAGGGCATTCCCGGCGAGTTGGGGCGCGATTTTGTGCCGCTTCCGCGTGATTTAGGGCGTTTCGAGTGCCAAGTACGTCACAGACGCGACAAAATTCTGAAACAATGGCTGAAGCGCCCCAGCCGAACTTTTACTCAGGAGATTTCATGGATATCGAGGTATTGCGCCGCGCACCCCTCTTCGCCACCCTTGACGACGACGCTTTCCGTCTGCTGACGGACGAACTCACAGAGGTGGACCTTTCACGCGGAGCGTCTGTTTTCCGCGAAGGAGATCAGGGTGACCAGCTCTACTTCATCGTGTCCGGCAAGGTTAAGCTCGGCCGCACCTCTCCGGATGGCCGCGAATCCCTCTTGGCCATCCTCGGCCCAGGCGAGCTCTTCGGCGAAATGGCCCTGTTCGACCCCAGCCCGCGCACCGCAACGGCCACCGCTGTTTCCGAGACCCGCCTGGCAGGACTGAAGAACGAAAGCCTCAACGCCCTGCTGCGCACCCGTCCCGAAGTGTCCGCACAGTTGCTGCAGGCACTCGCCCGCCGCCTGCGCCGCACCAACGATTCCCTCTCCGACCTCGTGTTCTCGGACGTCCCGGGCCGCGTCGCCAAGGCCCTGCTGGACCTCGCGGACCGCTTCGGCCGGCCCGCGACCGACGGCGTCCTGGTGGCCCACGAACTCACGCAGGAAGAACTGGCCCAGCTGGTCGGAGCCTCCCGCGAGACGGTCAACAAGGCCCTCGCCGAGTTCGTCCAGCGCGGCTGGCTCCGCCTCGAAGCCCGCGCAGTAGTCATCCTGGACATGCAGCGCCTCCGCCAGCGCTCGCGCTAATTTCCTGCGAAACGGAAAATGCCTGGCGACCCCGGAATTCCGGAGTCGCCAGGCATTTTTCGTTTCGCCAGCGGATGCGCGTCGCCGCGTCGTCAGCGCTCCCGCTGCGGTTCGCCTGAAACCGTGCGGGCCGCTTCGACTTCGAGCATGAGTGCGCCATCCTCTTGGACAAGCCGCGGCTGGTACATGTGCGGTTTGCGTTTGTAGCTGAGGTACGCAATGCAACCCTGGGCAGCGGCCATCTTTTCGAGGATGATCTCCGAGCCCGGCACCAGCAGTTGGCCCAAAGCCAAGCCGGCTGTGTTTTCCTGGCCGATTTCGTCCCCAAGCGCAGTGGTCTCGCGCTCGGCCATGAGTTTGGAAACGCACACCCAGCGCCCCCAGACACCCTTGCTCACCAGCAGCGAGGGCTGCTGGTTAACAGGAAGGGTGGCCGCGAAGTAGCGGGTGTTGAAGCGCCGGTGCGCAAAGTCCGGACTGAGCCAGTTGACGAGCGGCTTGAGCAGGTCAGTCCGCAACGACAAGCCACGCTTGGCCAGGACATCCGTGAACGACTTGTCCTGCGCAGCTACGGCCTCGCGGGCCTTCATCCACTCGGGAGTGGACGTTGCCTCCACTGTGGAGGACAGGTCCGGGCCGGCCAGCAGCACGCCGGTTTCCTCGAACAGTTCGCGGATGGCGCCCACCACGTGGCGGCGCGCAAGTCCGACGTCGGCGGTCCCTAGCGCCTCAGCCCAATGCTGAGGCGAGGGGCCGAGCCAGCCGAGGGCGTCGTCGTCGCTGGGTTCAAGCGATCCGCCGGGAAACGCGACAACACCCAGCGGCGAGGAACCGGGACGGTAACCCATCCACGTTTCCAGGCCGGTAGGCGAGTCCCGGAGCAGTACAACAGATGATGCAAAACGCGCGGCGCGGGGGACCCGCTCGCCGAGCTCAAGCCAATTCCGTGCAGCCCCTTCTAGTTCAGGGGGTAACGCAAACAGGCGTCGGGCTAGTTGTGGCAATTGAGTGAACCGGTTCCTTAGCTGAATTCAGCGATCAACTCGACCTCAACGGGAGAGTCGAGCGGAAGGACCGCAACGCCGACGGCGGAACGCGCGTGCTGCCCTTTGTCGCCGAAGACACGCCCGAGAAGCTCGGATGCACCATTGATTACACCGGGCTGGCCGGTGAAGGAGGTATCGGAGGCCACGAAGCCGACCACCTTCACGATGCGCGTAATGCGGTCGAGGTCTCCGATGACGCTCTTGACGGCAGCCAAGGCATTGACCGCACAGACGGCTGCATACATCTGCGCGTCTTCCGGAGACACGGTGGGCTCATCCGAAAGGCCTTCTTCACCGCTGGAGACTTTGCCCGTAGCTTCGAGTTTGCCGTTAATAAAGGGCAGCTGTCCGGAGGTGTACACGTGGTTGCCGGAGACGATGGCCGGAACGTAGGCGGCAACCGGAGCGGCAACAGCCGGCAGGGTCAGTCCCAGTTCGGCAAGGCGCTGCTCGACGGCGGATGCCGGAGCTGTGGAATCCGCGCCAACGGTGGCTTCTGCGGGGGTTGTCATTGTTACTGCTTCTCCCTCTTCAAGTATGCAACAAGTCCGTTTCCATCGGGTCCGGGAACAACCTGGACAAGCTCCCAGCCGTCCTCTCCCCACTGGTCCAGGATCTGCTTTGTGGCGTGAATGATGAGCGGAATCGTCGCGTACTCCCATTTGGTCATGAAAGAAAGACTAGCCCTTGCCGGTAAAGTGGAGAACATGGTGACTCGTAGGAACCCTCTATTCGACACTGCCACCACTCTTGGAAAGATCCTCGGATTCCTTGGTGTGAGCGCTATTTGTGGTGTCCTGGTGGCGGGCTTGCTCGTCCCCGCGGCCGCCGTTTCAGGCAGTGCGGCGAGTGGGTCCATTCAGTTCTTCGACACGCTGCCGGCGGAGCTTCAGGTGAACCCGCCCAGCCAGGCGACCACCATCCTGGCGGCGGACGGTAGCCAGATAGCCTCGATCTACTCCGAGAACCGCACGCGGGTCACGCTCGACCAGATGAGTCCTTTCATCAAGGACGCGATCGTCTCGGTCGAAGACAGCCGCTTCTATGAGCACGGCGGCATCGACGCCACCGGCATCATGCGGGCGATCGTCAGCACGGCTCGCGGCCAAAAGCAGGGTGCTTCCACCATCACCCAGCAGTACGTGAACAACGTCATCAACGAGTCGCTCGTGTCCCAGGGCCAGTCGGCCGACGTCAAGCTCAATGGCGTCAACAAAGGCGTCGGCGACAAACTTCGGGAAATGAAGCTGGCCATCGCGCTGGAGAAGAAGTTCTCCAAGCAGCAGATCCTTGAGGGTTACCTCAACATCGTCTTCTTCAACAAGGACGCCTACGGCATCGAGGCCGCCTCAAGGCTCTTCTTCAGCACAAGCGCCAAGGACCTCACGTTGCCGCAGGCTGCCTTGCTGGCCGGCGTCGTCAACAGCCCGTCCTACTACGATCCGGTCACCAACCCGGACCACGCGAAGCAGCGTCGCGACCTGGTGCTCGGCCTCATGCTGGACCAGGGAAAGATCAAGAAGGCTGACTACGACGCCGCCATCGCGACGCCGGTCACCACCAAGGTCACGCAGCCTCGCCAAGGTTGCCCTTACTCCCCCACCGCTGCGTATTTCTGCGACTACGTGCTGCATTTGCTCTACAACAACCCGGCCTACGGCGCGACGCTCGACGACCGCGTGAACCGCGTCTCCCGGGGCGGCCTGACCATCCAAACCACTCTGGACCCCAAGGCACAAGCCGTGGCCCAAACCCAGGTTGACGCTTCCGCTGGCGCCAATCCGGACAAATGGGGCGCTTCCTTGGTGTCGGTCCAGCCTGGCAGCGGCAAGATCATCTCGATGGCACAAAACACCGTCTGGTTTCCCACCGCGGGGAAGTTCGATCAGACACAGAACTTCAACGTCGACAAACTCGACGCCAACGGCAATGACCTCAACGGCCTAGGCGGCTTCCAGCCCGGTTCCACCATGAAGCCCTTCACCTTTGCCGAATGGTTGAACGAGGGCAAGTCCATGAACACCGTGCTGGACGGTACCGTCCGGCGTTATTCGCCGAACTTCCCCTGGAAGAACACGTGCCCGACACCTGAAGACGGTTTCTACGACAGCACCGTGGCGGGCAGCTTCGACCTTCAGAACGCCGAAGGCGGTTACTACAAGCCCATGACGGTGGTCGATGGTTTGGCCAACTCCATCAACACCATGACCTTTGCCACGGCCGCACGGGTTGATCTGTGCGGCATCCAGAAGATCGTCGATGCTGTTGGCATCCACGGTGGCCTCCCCAATTCAACTACCGGCGACCCGAATCCCAAGATTCCCATGACCCGTTTGTCCAACCTGATTGGCGCCACGCAGACTTCGCCGCTCACCATGGCCAGTGCCTTCGCCACCTTTGCGAACAACGGCACATACTGCGAGCCGATCGCCATCACTTCGGTGACCGACCAGACGGGCGCCAAACTTCCGGCCCAATCCACGAGCTGCAGAAGTGCGGTCACCCCTGAGGTCGCTCACGGCGTTGCTTATGCGATGCAAGAGGTTCTGAACAAGGGTTCCGGCTCGCTGATCCAGCCGCGTATCTCTACAAAGACCACGTTCCCCATCGCGGCCAAGACCGGAACCAACGACGTCAACAGCTCAACGTGGGTTGCCGGTTACACCTCCGGCCTCGCGACAGCCACCTGGTTTGGCGATCCGCTGGGCAACCAGCAACGGCCAGGCCAAAATGTGACGATCAATGGAAAGTTCTACCAAGGCATTGACGGTTACATGATCGCCGGGCCGCAGTTCTCCAACTACATGACCCAGATTGCACCTGCCTACGGCACCAACCCGTTCCCGGCCCCGCCCTCGAACCTCCTCGACCCGCCGGGGTACAAGACTTCGACTCCGAGCAACAACGCTCCGAGCAACACGACTCCGAGTACCCAGCCGAGCAGCAACGGGAACGGCAATGGAAAAAAGAATGGCTAGCGGCTCCAAGCCCATCATTGAATCGCTGGCAAGCCGCGTCCGAAGGATCGGACGCGGCTTTGCCGTAGCTGCAGGAGCGGGCGCAACCGCTGGTGTTGCGGGCCTCGCTTATGGCCTCTGGGAGAAGAACCAGTTCGTACTCCGCGAGGAGACCCTTCCCATCCTCCCGGCAGGCTCGTCTCCCCTCCGGGTTCTGCACATAAGCGACATCCATTTCGTACCGAGCCAACGCAAGAAGGCCGAATGGCTGCGTTCGCTCGCGACGCTTGAACCCGACCTCGTAGTGAACACGGGTGACAACCTCAGCCACCCCCACGCCGTCGTGCCGCTGCTGGATGCACTGCGGCCGCTATTGAAGTTCCCGGGCGTCTTTGTTCCGGGCTCCAACGACTACTACGCCCCGCGGTTCAAGAACCCGGCCGCGTATTTCCTCGGCCCGTCACGCCTCAGTGACAATCCCCTCGAGCTTGACTGGCCACGCCTTCGTTCAGGTTTCGGGATGTCCGGCTGGATCGACCTCACCAACAGGCATCAGTCCCTGCCCATCAACGGGATCCGCTTCGATTTCTCCGGAGTGGACGATCCCCATCTGAATCGGGAGCGCTACGCCGGCTGGCCACGCGGTACCGCCGGACAGGACTCCCGCCCGCATCTGCGCGTTGCAGTGATCCACGCCCCCTACCAACGGGTCCTTGACCATTTCACGAACGACTCAGCAGACCTCATCCTCGCTGGCCACACCCACGGCGGCCAGATCTGCATCCCCGGCTACGGCGCCTTGGTTGCCAATTGCGATCTCCCCACGTGGCGCGCCAAGGGCCTAAATGATTGGGAAAACAACGGACGCACGACGCCGGTCAACGTCTCAGGCGGCATCGGCACCTCACGCTTCGCTCCGGTCCGGATCGCGTGCAAGCCCGAAGCCGTATTGCTGACACTGACAGCGCGCCAATAGCCAACACCACCACGGAGCATGCGCATCCCGCCGCACCAAGAATGGGCATAACAGCGTTATGTCCATCCTTGGCTACCAAAGCTGGGCATGTCCGGGGAGGGGTAGTTCCGAATACCTCGTATCACGCAACGCAATGGTGCTGGGAATCCCGTTACGCGATGGCATAGGGTAGTTGCTATAGGAAACTACCTCCGTGCGTCGCGCCGGGCAGGCGCGGAACGCCGGGACAAAGCTGTTGAGAAGCGGGCATGGCCAAACAGACTTCATTCTTCACCTCCGTCAAACGTCTCTATCCGCACGTCAAACCGATCCTTCCCCGGCTTTTCATGGGGCTGGTCAGCGCTTTGCTGGCCAGCATCATGGCGCTTGCCATCCCACAGGTGCTGCGGGTCCTGATCAACGGCTCCCTCCACCCTGGCGGCCCCACCAACGCTGTCTGGATTGCCGCCGCCGTGGTCCTGGCACTCGGTATCGCAGAAGCCGGGCTCGTGGCGCTTCGGCGCCAGTTCGTCATCAACCCCGCAACCACGGTGGAATCGAGGATGCGGGTGTCCCTCTATGGGCATCTGCAGGACCTCACCGTTTCCTTCCATGACCGTTGGGGTTCGGGGCAGCTCCTGTCCCGCGCGATGACGGACTTGAACTTCCTGAGGCGTTGGATGGCATTCGGCGCGATCATGCTGGTGGTGACCACCTTGACCGTGGTGATCGGCGTCGTGGTTATGTTCGCGATGAGCTGGCAGCTGGCTTTGATCTTCCTGGCCGCCGCGGTGCCCATCATGGTCTATTCCTTCCGTTTCCGCCGCCGCTTCAGCCTGGTGACCCGGCTCAGCCAGGACCAGGCCGGCGACCTCGCCACCACGGTTGAGGAGTCCGTTCACGGCATCCGCGTGCTCAAGGCGTTCGGCCGCAGCCGCGAAGCGCTGGAGAACTTCAATGAACAGGCAGAGGAGCTGAGGCAGACCGAGATCGCCAAGGCCAAGCACCAAGCCACCTTCACGCTTGTGGTGACACTGCTGCCCGAACTGGCGCTCGGCGTCGGGCTCGTGGCGGGCGTCCTGCTCGTCTCCGCCGGCCAACTCAGCATCGGTTCCCTCGTTGCGTTCTTCGGCACCGCAGCGGTTGTGGCGGCACCGGTGGAATTCTCGGGGACCCTCCTGGCCATGGCATTGACCGCCAAGACCGCCCTCGATCGCCATTTCGAGGTCATGGACACTCCCAACACCATCACCAGTCCGGCGAACCCCAGGACACCCAAGGAACTGCGCGGGGCCTTGAGCTTCAAGGCCGCCGGTTTCGGTTTCGACGACGGCGCCCGGCTCCTGAGCGACATCACCCTGGACATCAGGCCTGGCGAAACCATGGCCTTGGTCGGCATTACCGGCAGCGGAAAGAGCGCCTTGCTCCAGCTGGTCCCCCGGCTCTACGACGTGAGCGAAGGATCCGTGACTATCGACGGCGTGGACATTCGCGACTTCAGCGTCGAGCAGCTGAGGACGGTCGTGGCGGTCGCCTTCGAGGACACCACCCTGTTCTCCAGCTCGGTCCGGGACAACGTGCTGCTCGGCGCTCCCGACACGTCCGAGGAAGCCCTTGAGGAAGCGCTCGACGTCGCGCAGGCGCACTTCGCGTATTCGTTGCCCGACGGCGTCGGGACCCTCATCGGCGAGGAAGGCCTGAGTCTTTCCGGCGGCCAGCGGCAGAGGATCGCCCTGGCCCGGGCCATCGCCGCCAAGCCCAAGGTCCTCGTGCTGGATGATCCGCTATCGGCCCTGGACGTGAACACGGAGGAACTCGTCGAAGCCAGGCTCCGCGAAGTCCTCCGCGACACCACCACGCTCATCGTCGCGCACAGGCCCTCCACCGTGGCCCTGGCCGACCGCGTGGCGCTACTCGAAAACGGAAGCATCACCGCCGTCGGAACCCATACGGAACTGTTGGCCAACAACGCACACTACCGCTACGTGATCGCGAGCCTCGACGCCGGTCCGAAGGACCTCGACCTCGAACTCGATGAACTAGAGCACGAGCTGGATTCGGAACAGCACATGGACCAAGCCGGGGAGGGCCGCCGATGAGCACGTTCGGTACCGCCAATGAAGACAACGCCCACCTGAGCCGCAGCGACAGCAAAGCAGTACGACGGCGGTCGGTCGCCTTGCTGGGATCGCTCATCCGCCCGGTGCGGTTGCGGTTCTGGCTGACGCTCGGCATGGTGGTTCTTTCCCAAGCAACCCGGGTGGCGGGGCCGGCGATCATCGCTTTCGGCATCGACCACGCGCTTCCCTCGCTGCTCGCCGGGAACAACATGCCGGTGGTCCTGGCAGGCGTCCTGTATCTGACGGCGGCCGTCGCAACGGCGGTTTTGACGGCACTCTACGTCACATCCACGGCGAAGCTGAGCCAATCCATGCTCCTGGACCTGCGGCTCCGGGTCTTCCGGCACACCCAGCGGCTTAGTTTGGAGTTCCACGAGAAGTACACCTCGGGCCGGATCATCGCGCGCCAGACCTCGGACCTTGAGGCGCTGCGTGAACTCCTCGATTCGGGCGTCAGCTCGCTGGCATCCGGGATCCTGTTCATGCTCTTCACGGCATGTACCGTATTTGCGCTCGACTGGCGCAGCGGACTCCTCATGCTCGCCACGGGTGTGCCCGCCTACTTCCTTGCCCGCTGGTACCAGAAGCACTCGCAGATCGCCTTCCGCGAATCGCGGGTAGTATCGGCGAGGCTGATTGTGCACTTCGTGGAGACCATGACCGGCATCCGGGCCATCAAGGCCTTCCGCAAGGAGCCGGAGAACGCCCAGCGCTACGCCGAACTCTCCGAGGACTACCGCAAGGTCACGGTTCGCTCCATCAACCTCAACGGCGTCTTCCAACCGGGCTTGGTCCTGATCGGCAACGTGTGCGTGGCAGTGGTCCTGCTGTTCGGCGGCTTCCGGGTGCTCTCCGGCGACCTGGCGGTGGGTGTGCTCCTGGCACTGATCCTTTCCACAAAGCGCTTCTTCCAGCCAGTGGACCAGATGGCCATGTTCTACAACTCCTTCCAGAGCGCCCAGGCTGCGCTCGAGAAGGTCTCCGGCCTGCTCGAAGAAGTTCCGACCGTCCGGCCGCCCAAGAACCCCGTACCCTTGCCCCATGCCCGCGGCGAAATCGACTTCCGTGGCGTCGAGTTCGGCTACGGCAACGGCAAGGTGGTTGTCCCTAAGCTGGACCTTCACATTCCCGCAGGACAGACCATAGCGCTCGTCGGACAGACCGGCGCCGGCAAATCGACCTTCGCCAAGCTGATCGCCCGCTTCTACGACGTCACCGAAGGATCCTTGACCCTCGACGGCGTCGACCTCCGGGAGCTCTCGACGGCGGACCTGCGACGCGCCGTCGTGATGGTCACCCAGGAAGCCTTCCTCTTCAGCGGCTCGGTGGCGGACAACATCGCCTTGGGGCGGCCTGAGGCTACCCGCGCCGAGATTGAAGAAGCTGCCCGGGCAGTGGGGGCACACGACTTCATCTCCGCCTTGCCTGACGGCTACGATACCGACGTTAACAAGCGCGGCGGCCGGGTCTCCGCCGGGCAACGGCAATTGATCGGCTTTGCCCGGGCGTTCATTGCCGCCCCCGCGGTACTCATCCTGGACGAGGCGACGTCGTCCTTGGACATTCCTTCCGAACGGCTCGTGCAGGCCGGTCTCAGCAGCCTGCTGTCCGGAACGGACTCCGAGCGCACCGCGATCATCATCGCCCACCGGCTCTCTACGGTGGAGACCGCCGACCGGGTGTTGGTGGTGCACGAGGGACGCATCGTGGAAGATGGCACGCCTGCCGAGCTCATCGGCGGTGGAGGACGCTTCGCCCGCCTACACGGCGCTTGGAAGGACTCGCTGGTCTGAGGCAGTTGCCCTCTGGGAGGCTTCCTTCGATTTCGCATCCGGGGAGGGATCGGCTATTCTTGAACAGTTGCTTTCGCAGCGGATCGGGATGTAGCGCAGCTTGGTAGCGCGCTTCGTTCGGGACGAAGAGGTCGCAGGTTCAAATCCTGTCATCCCGACCAAAAAGTAGAAGGCCTTCCACTCGGAAGGCCTTCTACTTTATTTAACGAGCTTTTCCACGGTCGCCGAAATCGCGAGAAACATTCCCCTGACCGGTTTTCCTCGCCCGGCCCAAGGTTTAGAGACAAGTGTTGTTAACAACCCCGACACAATGACTCCGGGGTATATCACGGGCCAGGCGGATCCTCGCGCAAAAGAAATCCCCGGTGTGTCGATTTCAGACAACCGGGGACTTCTTCACTTCATTTGAATTACCCGGCGGCTGCCGGGTTCGCCGGGAGCCGCCGTGGAGCCTCAGCTACACGGGATCGGGCCAGTTACCGATAGCCTGCGATACCCGCATGGGATCAGGCCAGTTACCGATGGCTTGGGAGACCACACTCATCGGGTCGGGCCAGTTACCGATAGCCCGCGAAACCCTCATCGGGTCGGGCCAGTTACCAATGCTGAGCACCGTGCTGACGGTGTCTGCCACAGGGGCTGCGGAAACGACGGCTGGCGCCGCGGCGGAGAATGCAAGAGCGCCGGCCAAGGCCACTGCTGCAGCAATCTTCTTCAACATAATTTTTCCTCAATGCGAGTCGGATTCGTTACGGAAATTACGCGGTCCCTGTTGACATTCATTGTAAAATGTTTTCCACAGCGACTGTCAAGCTTTGGGGTAAAGACAGCGCAAAGACAAGCCTCTAGGAGGAACCTGTGGGGAACGGATTCGGAGAAAAGCTCCGTGCCGAACGGCTCGAACGTGGGCTGACCCAGGCTGAATTGGGCAGGGACCTTTACTCACCGAGCTACATTTCACTTCTTGAAACCGGCCGGCGGGAGCCCACGGCCGAAGTCATTGAAGAACTCGCCCGCCGTCTGGAACTGGCTCCAAAAGCCCTGGAAGCCTGGAGCCAGCCCGTATCCGTCAGTGACGCCGAATACGTGCTCGCAGGGTTGTACGCCAGGCAAGCCTGGGACCTCAGGGACTACCCGCTCGCCGCAAGCCACGCATCAACCGCCGCCCAGATCGCGCTCGAGGCAAAGAACACCAGCGCTTGGTGGAACATGACCTACATGCAGGCCGAATGCCTCATGAAGCAGGGGCAGCTCAAGGAGTGCCAGCAGATCATCCAGCATCTCCTGGAACATCCCATGGCGACGGAATCTGCGGGCCTGGGAGTCCGCGCCCGCCAGATGCTCGCCGCTGTCTGCCACGGACAAGGGCAGCTGGCCACCGCCGTCGAGCACGCCAAGGAAGCCGTGAGGCTTTCCGAGCAGCTGCCCAAAGGCTCAACGTTGATCATCGGGGCGCACAGGGCACTGATCGGAGCGCTGGCCGAGAGTGGCAGGTTGGACGAGGCCTGGACGTATTGCCAGGCCATGAACAACCAGATGGACGACCATTCGATGTCACAGCTCGCGGGCGAAGTCGCCTGGGTGGTCGGAAACGTGGCATTCATGCGCCACGACTACGTGGAAGGCATCAAGCATCACGAGCGCGCCGCCAAGTTGCTCTCCCCCGCCAATGACATAGAGCTGTGGGCCCGCTTCAACAAGGCGTCCGCGGCTGTCCGCCTCTCCTCGGGAATCGTGGAGCCGGAGACGCTTTCGGCCATCGAACGCGCCGAACTCGCCCTGTCGATTGTGGGCGGAAACAAGACGGACCAGTTGGAAGTTGCCTTTATCCGCGCCCGCTGGCTCTACCTGACGGGCGACATCCCGGCAGCCATCACCAAGTTGCGCGAAATCCATGCGGACCGCGACGTCCTCGCCCGGCACACCGCAGGTGAAGTCGCTTTCCTCCTCGGCAAAGCGCTCAAGGCGGCCGGTGAAAACAAGGACGCACTGGAACATCTCGAAGAAGCCCAACGCGATTTCACAGCTGCGGGCGCAGCCGACCGCGTCCAGCAGGCCATGGACTCTGTGCTGGAGATCCGGCTGGCCGAGCGTCGGGCGGCGTCGGGCCATGGCGGGAGCGCGCAGTCTTCCCGCGCAAGCTAGCGGCGAACCCAACTAGCTAACAGTTGTTGTCGTTTAGCCGCCGCTAAACGACAACAACTGCAAGTCAGATGAAAGTCCGGCCGGTCAGCTTCTCGTAGGCTTCCACATAGCGGGCGCGCGTCTTCTCGACGACGTCGGCCGGCAGCGCGGGCGGCGGGGTGTCACTCGAGCGGTCCCAGCCCGATTCCGCAGAGGTCAGCCAGTCACGCACAAACTGCTTGTCGAACGACGGCTGCGCCTTCCCGGGCTCGTACGTGGAAGCGTCCCAGAACCGCGAGGAGTCCGGCGTCAGGACTTCGTCGCCCAAGGTGATGACACCCGTGTTCACGTCGATGCCGAACTCAACCTTCGTGTCGGCCAGGATGATGCCGCGGCTGCGGGCGATCTCTTCCGCGCGGGTGTAGATCTTCAACGTGAGTTCGCTCAGGCGTGCGGCGATATCGTCGCCCACCATCGCGACGACGTCGTCGTAAGTGATGTTCTCGTCGTGCTCGCCGACCTCAGCCTTGGCAGAAGGCGTAAAGATGGCATGATCAAGGCGCGAGCCGTCAACCAGGCCCTCGGGCAAGGGGATGTCGCAGACGGTGCCCGATTGGCGGTACTCGGCCAGGCCGGAGCCTGTGAGATACCCGCGGGCGATGCATTCCACGGGAAACATCTCCAGCCGTTTGCAGATCATCGCGCGGCCCTCAACTTCCGCGGGCACACCCTCGGCGGCCGTGGACGCGAGGACGTGGTGCTCCACGCCAAGCTGTTCGAACCACCACAAGCTCAGCTGCGTGAGGACCCGGCCCTTGTCCGGGATCTCGCTGCTCAAGACGTGGTCGTAGGCGCTGATGCGGTCGCTGGCCACTACCAGGACGCGGTCCTGGCTGGATTCGGCCCCGCTGAAATCGTCCGCGGGAACGTAGAGGTCACGGACTTTGCCCGAGTAGAAGTGCTTCCACCCCGGCAGGTCGAGGGTTTCGGTCTGCAGGCCGTTTGCGTTGCTTTCGGGCATGGTTCAGGCCTTCACATTCGGGATGGAGCCGGTGGCCGGGGAGACCACGTGGATCTCGCCGCGGGCGGCCTTGCCGGCGATGTCGGTACGGAACTGTCCGCCGTCGAGCTGGACCAGCTCCACGCCGTCGTAAGCCCGCTCGCGGGCCTCCACGAGGTCCGTCCCCAACGCCACAACAGCCAGCACTCGGCCGCCGGCGGAGACGATCCGGCCTTCTTCGTCCAGTTTGGTGCCGGCGTGGATGACGTGGACGCCTTCCAGCGCGTCCACCTTGTTCAGGCCGCGGATACGGTCCCCGGTGCGGGGGGTGTCCGGATAGTTTTCGGCGGCGACGACGACGGCGACGGCCGACTCCTTCGACCATCGCAGCTCTTCGGCCTGGTCCAGTTCGCCCTTGGCGGCTGCCAGCATGAGGGCACCGAGCGGGGTCTTGAGCCGGGCCAGGACGGCCTGCGTTTCGGGGTCGCCGAAACGGACGTTGAATTCGATGACGCGCGTGCCGCGGGAGGTCAGGGCCAGGCCGCAGTAGAGGACGCCGACGAACGGTGTGCCGCGGCTTGCCATTTCGTCCACGGTCGGCTGCGCCACGCGGTCGATGACTTCCTGGACCAGGCCTTCAGGTGCCCAGTCGAGCGGGGTGTAGGCGCCCATGCCGCCGGTGTTGGGGCCTTCGTCATTGTCGAAGATCCGTTTGAAGTCCTGCGCCGGGGACAGCGGCACCGTGGTGCGGCCGTCGCACAGCACGAACAGGGAGACCTCGGGTCCGTCCAGGAACTCCTCGATCACCACGGTTCCACCGGCGTCGAAACAGGCCTGGGCGTGGGCGAGTGCTTCCTCGCGGTCATTGGTGACCACGACGCCCTTGCCGGCGGCCAGTCCGTCATCCTTGACGACATGCGGAGCGCCGAACGTGTCCAGTGCGTCTGCAGCTTCTGCAGCGTTTGTTGCCACGCGGGCCATCGCGGTGGGGACGCCGGCCTCGGCCATGACTTCCTTGGCGAACGCTTTGGAGGCTTCGAGCTGTGCCGCGGCCTTGCTGGGGCCAAAGACCGGAATGCCGGTTTCGCGGACGGCGTCGGACACGCCCGCCGCGAGTGGTGCTTCAGGGCCGACCACAACCAGGTCAACTGCCAGCTTTGTCGCAAGCGCTGCGACGGCGCCGGGGTTGTTCCCGTCGATCGCGTACGTGGGGACCAGCTTGGCGATGCCGGCGTTTCCCGGAGCCGCATGGACCTCGGAAACGTTGGGATCCTTGAGCAAGGAGCGGACAATTGCGTGTTCGCGGCCGCCGGGGCCAATGACGAGTACCTTCACAGTCTTCAAGGGTACTTTGTGCGGGGGCAGGTCTCCTAAGCTATCTCCACCACTGGACATGCCCACCCCTACCGCGGGCACCAAGAGGGAGCATGTCCAACCCATCTCGGGGGCCTCCGGCTACGAACAACCTGCATGAAGAAGCTCAGGAACTGGCTCAGGGGACCCACCGCATTGGCTGCGGCGGCAGGGGTGGCCGCTGCCGCCGTCGTACTTTCCGTTGCGGAACTGATCGGGGCCTTCTCTACGGCCCGGGCTACCCCTGTCATTGCGCTGGGCTCTACGTTCATCGACTTCACGCCGCCGTGGATGAAGGACTTTGCCGTGACCACGTTCGGCACCAATGACAAGGCCGCGCTGTTCGTCGGCATGGGCCTGACCATCTTCGTGCTGGCTTGCGTGCTGGGGATCGTGGCTTTCCGCCATTGGGCGTTGGGCGTGTTGGGTGTGCTCGGCATGGGTGCGGTCATTGTGGCTGCCGTGGTGACCCGGGCCGGCGTGAAGCCCGTGGATGCCATACCGAGCCTGATCGGCACTGTAGCCGGGCTCGTCGTCCTCCGCTTCTTGGTGGCCCGGCTCTGGCGGCTGAAGTCCTTCCCGGACGCCCCGACCGACACCGCGGCCAAAGGCATCGAACGTCCCGCCACGACGCGCCGGACGTTCTTCGCCGCTACCGGTGTCACCGTTGCCGCAGCGGCCATCGCAGCCGGCGGCGGTCGGTTCCTGAGCGCCGCACGTAGCAATGTGGCCAAGGCGCGGGATTCTTTGAAACTCCCCGCTCCGGCCCGGGCGGCTGCTCCTGTCCCCGCGGGCGTCCAGTCCCCGACGCCCGGAGTCACCCCTTGGCTCACCCCGGCCAAGGACTTCTACAGGATCGACACTGCCTTGAGCGTGCCGGAGATCAATGCCCAGGATTGGGAGCTGCGGATCCACGGGCTGGTGGAACAAGAAGTGCGGCTCAACTTTCAGGACCTGCTCGACGCGCAACTGATCGAAACCCATGTGTCGCTCACCTGTGTATCCAACCCCGTAGGCGGAAACCTGGCCGGCAACGCCAAATGGCTGGGCATGCCCATCCGCGACGCACTCAAACAAGCCCGACCCAAACCCGGAGCAGACATGGTCCTTTCCACCTCGATCGACGGCTTCAGCGCTTCCACTCCCCTGGAAGTGCTCCAGGACGGCCGCGATGCCATCCTGGCTATCGGCATGAACGGCGAACCCCTCCCGCTGGAACACGGCTACCCCGTGCGCATGGTGGTTCCCGGTCTCTACGGCTTCGTCTCCGCGACCAAATGGGTGGTGGACCTGGAAGTCACCCTATTCGCGGACAGCAAAGCCTATTGGACCACCCGCGGCTGGTCCGAGCGGGGTCCCATCAAGACCATGGCCCGGCTTGAAGTACCCAAATCCTTCGCCAAAGTGCCTGCCGGCAGGGTCGCCTTGGGTGGTACGGCCTGGGCCCAGACCCGTGGCATCAAGAAGGTGGAAGTCCAGATAGACAACGGCCCATGGTCCGAAGCCACCCTTGCCGCGGAGGCATCTGTTGTCACGTGGCGGCAGTGGTCCTTCAATTGGGACGCTACTCCAGGACCCCACTACATCAAGGTCCGTGCCACGGACGGAACCGGCGAACTGCAGACTGAAAAACGGGCGGATCCTGTCCCTGACGGCGCCTCGGGATGGCAGTCCGTTATGGTGACCGTGGAGTAGCCCGGGAAGACGGTTCCTTCGCCCTAGACTTGCATCATGCCCTTGAGTTCGCATGAAACTTTCAGCGTTGAGTCCGCCGTCGAACTGGCAGTGATCGAACGCAGCGGCTTCATCGAATCGCGCCATATCGGTTCCGCGGTGGTTCTTTCCGGTGACGGTTCGGTGGTGACCCAGCTCGGCGACATCAGCACGCCCATTTACGCCCGCTCCGCGCTCAAGCCTTTCCAGGCCCTCGCGTCGATGCAGTCGGGGGTGCCGCTCCGCGGCGCCCAGGTGGCCTTGGCCTGCGCCAGCCATGTGGGCTCGCTGGATCACATGGACGTGGTGGAAGGCATGCTGAAAGCCGCCGGCGTCCGGGAAGAACAACTGCAATGCCCCTCGGCGTGGCCGCAGGACGAGGTCGCCCGCAATTGGCTGATCCGTTCGGAGCACGGCAAATCCAAGCTGGCCTTCAATTGTTCAGGCAAGCACGCTGCGTTCCTTTGGGCCTGTACCGAGAACGGTTGGGACACCCACAGTTACCTGGAACCCAACCATCCGCTCCAACAGCGCGTGCGGTCCGTGATCGAGGAATACAGCGACGAGAAGATCGCCCACTTGGGCATTGACGGCTGCGGTGCACCCGTTGCCGCGCTTTCATTGACCGGGCTGGCGCGGGCCTATTCCCGCTTGGCCCGGGCCCCGCGGGACCAGAGCTCCAACGCCCGCGCGGCAACCATTGCCACGTCCATGCTGGACTACCCCTGGGCAGTGCAAGGCCGCGGCGAGGCGAACACGATCGTCATGGACGAACTCGACGTACTTGCCAAGGGCGGCGCGGAAGGTGTCCTGGTCTTGGCAACACCCGCTGGCGCCGCAGTTGCGGTCAAGATCCTGGACGGGAATCCCCGCGCGGCAACCTTGGTTGGACTCACGCTTCTCGCAGTTGCGGGCGCCGTGGATATTCCCGGTGTCTCGAGCGTGCTCGAAAAGGTCGTGGAGCCCGTCCTCGGCGGTGGCCACTCGGTCGGCAGGATCCGCCTGGGCCACGCCGTTTCCGCGCTGCTGGACTGATTGGAACTTGCGAACTATGGCAATTGCACGACGCCGGATCGACCTTGAGGAAGGCCGCGCGGCACTGGCCGCATGGCAGGCCGCCGTCGGGCAGGAAACAGGACCGGGGACGCCGCCGTCGCGCACTGTGCTGGCCACCGCGGTGCGTTACTCACTGGAGGAACTCACCGCCCGCGCCCCCGGCAACTCGGTGGAAGTCAGGGTGCCGCCGTTCGGCGTCACCCAGTGCGTGGAGGGCCCCCGGCACACGCGCGGCACCCCGCCGAATGTCATTGAGTGCGACGCCGCCACCTGGCTCGCGATGGTCACCGGCCGCTTGGCTTGGTCCGCAGCCGTCGACGCCGGCCGGGTAGCCGCGTCGGGTCTGCGCGCGGATTTGTCGGAGCTTCTGCCGCTGCTCTGAGCGTATAAATGGTTGATCGCCCCGCGGCGGTGCCGTGGGGCGATCAACTTGAATCGTGCGTGGTACCTAGTCCGGACTGACCGAAGGGCTCCGGTGTTGGCCCGGTTTGATCATTTCGAACTGCGGAATCGCGTCGGGATTCGGGCCGCCCCGGAATTTCGGCGAAGGCTCGTGTCCTTCGCTGAGGCGCTCGATTTCCTGTTCCTCGAAGACGTCTTCGGCTCCCAGCATGATGGCGGAATCCTCATTGGTGATTTCACCGTTGAAGGCGCGGACCATGACCGAACGGTCGAATTGGCCCTCCCATTTCGCGACCACGAAAGTAGCCACGCAGTTGCCGAGGAGGTTGACGACGACGCGCATGGAGTCCATGAGGCGGTCGGCACCCAGGAGCAGCGCGACGCCGGCAACCGGGAAGATACCCAGTGCGGCGGCCGTGGCCGAGAGAGCCAGGAACGACGAGCCCGGGACGCCCGCCATGCCTTTGGACGTCAGGAGCAGGACACCCAGCGCTGCCAATTGCTGGCCGAGGTCGAGGTGGTGGCCGAAGGCCTGGGCCAGGAACAACAGCGAGATCGAAAGGTAGATCGCGGCGCCGTCGAGGTTGAAGGAGTAGCCCGTGGGAACAACCAGGCCGGTGGTGGCCCGGGAGCAACCGGCGTTGGTCAGCTTGGTCATGATGCGCGGCATGACCGCCTCGGTGGATGCCGTGCCCAGCGCGAGGAGGAATTCCTCACGCGTGTACTTCAGGAACTGCCACAGGGGCACCCGGGCGAAGCTCCAGGCCACCAGGAACAGCAGGCCGATGAAGACGATGGCTGCCCCATAACAGGAGGCGATGAGGAGCGCATAGGTCCCGAGGGTGTCGAGTCCGTACTGGCCGATGATGAATGCCATGGCGCCGAAGGCACCGATGGGCGCCACTTTCATGATCCAGGACATGATCTTGAAGATCAGTTCCAGGACGGTTTCCATGAGGCTGATGACCGGGAGGCAACGCTCGCGGCCGATGACGACGATTGCCGCACCGAAGAACACCGAGAAGAAGAGGACCTGGAGCAGGCTGTTGCTGGCGAAAGCGCCGATCACAGACGTGGGAATGATGTCCAGGAGGAAGGAAGCCGCATCCTTGGGCGGCGCAGTCCCGGTCTTTGCGTTGAGCGCATCCTGGGAGAGAGTGCTGGGATCGATGTGGAGTCCGGCTCCGGGCTGGACGAGGTTTCCGACGATCAGGCCGAAGACCAAGGCAAAAAGCGTGGCGCCGGTGAAGTACAGGAGTGCCTTGACCCCGACCCTTCCGACCGCCTTGACGTCGCCCACTGCCGAGATACCCGTGACGATCACGAGGAAGATCAGCGGAGCGATGATCATCTTGATGAGTTGAATGAAACCATCGCCCAGTGGCCGAAGGGCGGACCCGATGTTCGGCCAGAAATGGCCGATGAGTACACCTGCGACGACGGCGATCAGAATTTGGAAGAAGAGCGACTTGTACAGTGGCTTCTTCTTCCGCGGAGCCGAACTCGCCTTCAGCGCCGCAGAGTCTGGGATCTTCATTGATCTGAACCAATCAGTTTGGGAACAGCCCCTGATTTGGGGGGTTGTTTTCAAATGTAATCCCGATCACTTCATTCCACAAGGGGAAATTCAAATTTCACAATGTGGAATCTTCCGATTCAGTGCTGCACCTCCTCAACCTCCTTGTCCGCGAAGATCCGGAACCCGCGCGCTGAGTCGAAGCCGTGGATTTCACGCGTATCCAAGGCAGCCATGAACTCAAGCGTCTGGCTGGTGATGACTTGGCCCGGGACAAGGATGGGGAAGCCCGGAGGGTAGGGCGTTACAAACCCGGCCGAGACAACCTCCTCACCTTCCGCGATCCTGGCCTTGAGCTCGTCGGCCGACTGGTAGGTGGTTGATCCATCCTTGTAGCTCTCGAAATACGCGGCCCGGATGTCCCCATCGGGACTGAGCGGATCGGCCCGGTAGCGGTCCGCGAACCTGCTGAAGTCCGGCAAGGGCGGAGTGGCTCCCGTAAGGCCCGCGGGGAGACCGGCGTCTGCCGTTTTCCTCGCCGGCCGTTCCTCCTCGAAAGACTCGGCCAGTTTGACCAGGACTTCGATCAGGTAGGCGACGGCGCTGCGGGACGTGCCGATGTTGGTCATGAAGAGCACGGTATTGCGGGAAGTCTTGTTGACTTGGATGCCGTGCTTGTCGGCAAGGTACCGGTGCCGGAAAGTGTCGCCGTCGATCCCTGTCCGGCTGATGTCCAGCGTGAGGCGGCTGGGGTCGACGACGAACTCGTCGTGCAGCCAGGCGTCCGCTAGGGCAGCCAATCCATCACGAAGAGGCATGGCACTGCCGGTTTCACGATAGGACGGCGCGATGAGGTCCCTCGACGTAAGGACCCGGAAGTATTTCTTCAGCAGGGGGTGGCGCGCCACTGCCTGGGCAACGATGGTTGCCAGATCCGCTTGTTTTTGAACGAGGCCGAAACCCTCAAGCTCCACCTGGCGGCGGCCGATGTCGAGGGAAGCGAGGATCTGGTAATTGGGCGATGTGGAGGTATGGGTCATATATGCTTCGCGAAATGACTCTTGGTTATGCTCGCTGAAGTCTTGGTCGAAGACGTGGATCATGGATCCCTGGCGTAGCGAGGTGAGGGTCTTGTGGGTGGACTGCGTGGCGTAGACGCGCAGCCGCGCTTTCGCTGGATCCGGGACAAGCCGGGTCTTCAACCAGAGTTCATCATCCGCGGGCGCGTCCGTCGCCGCGTCGTGGAGGGATGCCGCTTGTTCGGCGTGCCTGGCGGCATAGCCGGGATCACGGAAAGAGGCCTCAAGCTTCCTCGCCGCCGCCATGGCCGTCCTGCGCCGGAAGACGGGGTGGGACCGGGCGAAGGCGAACCAAGCTTCGTCCCAAAGGAAGACGAGGTCCGGTTTGATGGCCAGGCATTCTTCCATGACGCGTTCTACGTCATAGACGATGCCGTCGAAGGTGCAGTTGGTCAGCGTGATCATCTTGACTTCGTCCAGGCGCCCGGCACGTCTGTAGGCCAGTAATCGGGCCTTGATGGTGGCCAGGGGTACCGCACCGTAGAACGCGAACTTGTCCAGCGGATAGGCGTCCAAGTAGGAAACCTGGGCTCCGGCGAGGACGAAAGCGTAGTGATGTGATTTGTGGCAGTTGCGGTCGACGAGGACCACATCCCCTGGCGCAAGGATGGACTGATGAACGATCTTGTTGGCGGTGGATGTTCCGTTGGTGACGAAGAAGGTCTTCTGGGAACCGAAAGCCCGCGCCGCCAAGTCTTGGGCTTCCTTGATCGATCCGTGCGGATCCAACAGCGAATCGAGGCCTCCCGACGTCGCGGACGTCTCGGCCAAGAGAAGGTTCATACCGTAGAAGTCGGCCATGTCGCGGATCCAGGGCGAATTGCCCACCGAACCGCCCCGAGAGATCGGCAAGGCATGGAAGACGCTGGCCGGCCGCCGGCTGTATTCCTGCAGCGCGGTGAAAAACGGGGTCCTGTACCGCTCGGCGACGCCCGACAACAGCGATAGGTGCAGGTCGAGATTGTCTTGCCTGCGGAAAATCCTCCGGAACCGCTTGGTCAATGAACCCGCGAGGCTCTCCATGGCGACACCGGCTACCAGGTACACATCCAGTTCGGGGCGCAACTCGGAGATCTGCTCGGCCAGGCTAAGGAACCTGCCCAGCGGTGGCATTCCGGTGAGATCGGGGCTCACCAGACAGTCGAGGTATTTCCTCAGGTCGCGGCCAAGCGGCTGGCTGCTGCCGATGGTGAATCCCGGGCGGAGAATGCATGCCTGGATGGCGGGATTCAGCACCAAGGCAACCAGCGCGTCCTCGTAGCTGGGAACCACGATGAGTTCATAGGTGAAGGCATCGGACGGCCTCCGCTGGGCCAGCATTTCCGCTTTCAGCGTTTCAGATTCTTGTTCGGTGATATCGTCGACAAACAGGACCTCGAACCGGGGACGTTCCCTCGCTTGCCGTGGCTCCCGGGAACCTTCGTCCTGGACTCCCGAAAGGGGGCGCTCCGCCCCGGACTGCCCCGGTTCCGGGCCAACTCGGCCGGGATTGACTCGGTCCGGACTGGCGGACGCCATCAGGTGCGACATGCCGCGGATCGTCTCCGATCCGGCGTCGTAATCGCCCGAATCCACGCAGTCGAGGAGCGTTGCCAACGCGGCGAGCCCCGGAGCCGCCCAATACAGTTCCATGGCCTGAAGCAGGCGCAGCGCCTGGACGGCTTGGTCCTGCAGGCCGGAGCGTGACTGCGTTCCCGGTCCGCCCTTTGCCAGCTGCTTGAACGCGTACCCGAGAAACTCCCACGCGTCAGCACGCGAACGCCACGCGCTGCTCGGCGTCCGGATGTCCTGCCTGGGACGTTGCTTGTTCACCTGGCTTCGCTTGCTCGGAGTGGTTTCCGTGGTCAGGGTGCCGATGTTGGTTCGGAGCGTGATGCCGGGCAAGGTAATTCCGCTTTCCATCAATTCGTTGTGCATCAGGAGCGTTGGCCGCCCTGGGAGAAGGAGCCGGCGACGACGGGCAGGTCGCCGGTGTGGCCGCGCCGGGCCTCGGCTGCCGCCAGGATGCGTTTGCGGCAAGCAAACCAGCCGGCAATGAGGAGGGGTATCAGGAGCAGAAGGGAAGCGAGGACCCAGCGCCCCGTCTCCGAGAAGCCCATCGTGACGAGAACGAAGGCGAGGAAGGCGAGCGTGAGGTATGAGGTGAAGGGGGCTCCGAAGAGCCGGAATGCCGGACGCACGGCTTTGCCGAGCCTGACCCAGATTTGAAGCTTGATGTGGCACAGGATGATGGTTGCCCAGCCGCCGATGATCCCGATCGCAGACACCTCGAGAACGATCTCGAACACTTGGGACGGCACCAGGGCATTCAGGCCGACGCCAAGCAGCGTGATCACCGCTGTCAGCAGGATGCCACCGTACGGCACCCCCGATTTGCTCATCCTCGCAGTGAATTGTGGCGCGGAGCCATTGACCGCCATGGACCTCAAGATCCGCCCCGTGGAATAAAGGCCAGCATTGAGACTCGACAGGGCCGCTGTCAGGACAACGAAGTTCATCACCGATGCCGAAACAGCCGCGGCATGGGGATCGCCAAGATGGGAGAAGAAGGTGACGAAGGGCGATTCGCCGGATTTGTACGCCGTGAACGGCAAGAGCAGCGAGAGCAGCAGCACGGAACCGACATAGAAGAGCGCGATCCGGAAGACGACCGTGTTGACGGCCTTGGGCATCACCTTTTCCGGGTTGGCGGTTTCGCCCGCAGCCGTTCCAACAAGTTCAATCGCGGCATACGCGAACACGACGCCGCTGATCGCCAGCAAGGGCGCTACGGCGCCGGTCGGGAAAGCTCCGCCGTGGTCCAGGATCACGCCCAGCCCTGGAACGCCGATGTCGGTCTTCCCACCAAAGACGATGAAGCAGACCCCGACGACGAGGAAGGCAACCAGTGCAGTCACCTTGATCAGGGCGAACCAGAATTCCATCTCGCCGAAGATCTTCACGGAGACGAGGTTCAGGGCCAGGACAATGACGAGGGCGCAAAGTGCGATAAGCCATTGTGGGATTGTCTGCAGCGGCTCCCAGAATTGTCCCCAGAATTTGACGTAAAGCGCTACGGCCGTGACATCGACAATCGACGTCATGGCCCAGTTGAGGAAGTACAACCAGCCGGCCGCGTAGGCCATCTTCTCGCCGTAGAACTCCCTCGCATAGGACACGAACGAACCCGAGGACGGCCTGTGGAGAACCAGTTCGCCGAGGGCGCGCAGAATCAGGAATGCAAAGAACCCGCAAAGGGCGTAGACGAAGATCAAGGCCGGGCCGGAACCGTTCAACCGGCCACCCGCCCCCATGAAGAGGCCCGTTCCAATCGCTCCCCCGATGGCTATCATTTGGATCTGCCGGGGTTTGAGCGTCTTGTGGTAGCCGGCTTCCTCGCTTGAAAAGTCCTGCGCCGAGGTTGAACGGTCACCAAGAAGCTCCCGGTTGTTTTCGAGCGAATCAGCGGGATCAAGCCCGGCAATCCGATCCCGGGCGATCGGGCTCGGCGAAGGCGAGTTCAGTGTGGGTTTCATTCCAGGGGTCTCCTTTGACTCCGGTTCCGCGGGTGCGGCTGCATGCTCCAGAACTTGTCCCCGGCTTGAGTGTTGGATCACAGCTGCACTGCTGGATCGTCAGCGGAGGGACGGAAAACAACTCTAGGTTCCGGGGGAAGCGAAGGAACTGTCTGGCCAGCTAAATTCGCCCGATCCCCGTTGTGCTCGAATGACAACCCGTTCCGGCAGAGTGCGAGTAATGTTCATGGCTGTGGGCGCGGCTAAGCCGCTTAGAGGAAGTGAATACGGGTGGCACCCCTTGAATCTGCCGAGCATGTCATTGGCGCCATGCTCAGCGACATACTTGAAGACATCGGCGTCGACAACGGGCAGCTGCTGGTTCCTCCCGGAACGGACAATGGCACGGTTCGTGAAACTGTGATCGTAGACGCCGAGGACGAGACGCCGGTCCAACGCGGGAGCTTGGTCCTGCTGATCGGAGTCCGGGGTCGCGCGGCATTGCCGAGCATCCGGAAGCTGATTCCGGGCTACCCCGCCGCCGTCGCGGTGAAAGGGAACGAGGAGGAACTGGACGCCGTCCGGGAAATGCTGCTTCCCACCGGAATCGGGCTGATCGCTGTGTCTCCGGCAATGAGCTGGGGCACGCTGGAGAGCATCGCCAAGGACCGCATCCAGGAGCCGGCACTTTCCACCGACGCGTCCACGATCATCCACCGGGATCTTTTTGCTATCGCCCAGACCACCGCGACCCTGACCAACGGCCACGTGGTCATTGAGGATCCGGCAAACCGCGTCCTGGCCTATTCACCGGCCTCCAACGACGTCGATGAACTACGCAGGCTCTCCATCCTGGCCCGGCGTGGACCCGAGCGGTACCAAAAACTGTTGAAGGAGTCCGGAGTCTACAAGCACCTGCAAGTGGCCGAAGCTCCCATCCACATGGAAGCCAACCCGACGGAAGGCCTACGGGAACGGGTGGCCATCGGTATCCACGCAGGCAACAGGATCCTGGGGTACATCTGGCTTCAAGAAGGGAAGGAACCCCTCGCTCCAAACACGGACAAGCTCATGGTTGGAGCTGCCCGGCACGCGGCGATAGAACTGGTCCGGCACCGCAACGAACAGTCCCAGGCACTACGGCGCGACAGGATCTCCAGCCTGCTCAGCGGCACTCCACAGATCCACTCCCAGGCACAGTCCGCGGGCATCGATCCATCCAAGCCGGCGGCCCTCGTCCTGATTTCCGCCAAAGGCGATGACGAATCCGCGGCGGGCCTGCAACTTCGGCGCGGCGAGCTGGCGAATGTGGCATCGATCCATGCGGCGGCCTACCGGCCGGGTGCGGTGGTGGGAGCCATCGGCTTGGAAATAGCCATGATTCTTCCCGATCTTGACCCCGTGAAGTCCCCGCCGGCCATCAACCGCCTCATCAACGTCATTGTCCGGGACGCAAGGGTCCACTTGCACTGCCAGGTGCAGGCCGCCGTCGGACCCGTCGTCGAACGCTTGGACGCACTTCACGGCACCCTTGAGCACGTGCGCAGTGTGCTGAAGGTCTTGGAAAGCACACCCTCAATCCATGTGGCGTCCTACGCCGACGTGGAAACAACCGTTTTGACGAAGGAATTGCTGGAACTTCTGGCGTCGAGGACCGACCTTCGGCACGGAGGCATCAGCGTGCTGTGCAAGCGATACCCCGAGTTCGCCACAACTCTGCTGACGTATCTTGAGTTCTTCGGCGACGTGAACCGGTGCGCGGAGGAACTGGCCGTCCACCGGAATACCGTGCATTACCGGCTGAGGCGTGCGTGCGAAGTGGCGGGCATCGACCTCCACTCCGCAGAGCAACGGCTGCTCGCGCATCTTCAGCTCAGGCTGTGGACCCACCCCGAAGGACGGCGCTAAAACCATGGACCTCCAAAATCTCCTTGACGACATTGTCGGCACCGTTCAGCCCTTACTCGGCCAAGGAGCCCCTGCAGACTACATCCCGAGCCTGGCCGAGGTGGATACCAAGCAATTCGGCATTTCCGTGGCAACCTCCAGCGGCGACGTGTTCTCCTCGGGAGACGCCGACGTCCCCTTCTCGATCCAAAGCATCTCGAAGGTGTACGCCCTCGCACTGGTGCTGGCCGGGGATGGCGACCGCATCTGGAAGCGCGTATTCCGGGAGCCTTCCGGCAATCCGTTCAATTCCCTGGTGCAGCTGGAACATGAGGATGGAATTCCCCGGAATCCGTTCATCAATGCCGGCGCCCTTGTTGTCACGGATAGGCTCCTCACCATCGCGGGCAGCTCGAAATCTCCTGTCCGGGAATTGCTTCGTCAAGAAAGCGGCAACAACTCCGTCGATACGGACCCCGAAGTGGCAGCTTCAGAGGCAGCGAACAGCCACCGCAATGCCTCGCTGGCACACTTCCTGGCCAGCTACGGGAACCTCGAAAACCCCGTGGAATCAGTCCTCGAGGCCTACATCAACCAGTGTGCCCTGGAAATGAGCTGCACCGACTTGGCCCTTGCGAGCAGGTTCCTGGCCAACAACGGCTTGCGCGGGAACGGCACGCCGCTGCTGTCCCCGTCCCAGACCAAGAGAATCAACGCCGTGATGCTCACGTGCGGCACGTACGACGCCGCCGGCGAATTCGCCTACCGCGTGGGGCTCCCTGGGAAGAGCGGGGTAGGCGGCGGCATTGTGGCCGTGGTGCCCAACAAATGCACCATCTGCGTCTGGAGCCCCGGCCTGGGACGATCCGGGAATTCACTGGCGGGCGTTGCCGCCCTCGACGAGTTCACCACCCGCACGGGCTGGTCGATTTTCTAGCCGCGGCCTACGAACGGCATCCCCGCTGCGGTCACCACCACGGAACCAACATTGGCCGACGCCGGCATGTTGGCCATCATGAGCACCGCGCGTGCGGCGTCCTCCACAGGAAACATCGGCTCCACGCGCCTGCTGCCATCGGCTTGGAGTGCCCCCGAGCCTACGCCGATGGTGTCCATGATCTCGGTGCGGGTGTTGCCGATGTCGATCTGCCCGCACGTAATGCCATAGGGACGCCCGTCCAGTTCGACGCTCTTGGTCAGGCCGCTCATGGCGTGCTTGCTCACGGTGTACGCGACGGACAATGGCCGCGGCGAATGGGCTGAGATGGAGCCGTTGTTGATGATGCGTCCGCCTTGCGGCTCCTGCGCCTTCATCGTCCGGACGGCCTCTGCCGCGCACAACATGGAGCCGGTGACATTCACGGCCAGGGTGGCATTCCAATCGGCCACGCTGATCTCGTCCACACCGCCGGAAGGACCGAAGACGCCGGCGTTGTTGAACAGGACATCCACCCTCCCCCACCGCTGGCGGGCCGCCTCGAAAAGGCGCGCGACGTCGTCGGGCACTGTTACATCGCACGGCACCACGAGCGCCTCGCGGTGGCCGTCAGCAGTCTCGAGAAGCTGCGTTTCCCGCCGACCGGCGAGGGCAACACGGTAGCCCTCCGTCATCAGAAGCCGGGCGACTGCCCGCCCGATCCCGGAGCCGGCTCCGGTGACGACGGCGACCCGGGACCGGGCGGGGGTGGTTTCGCTCACGCGGTTCTCCTGTTTGTTGAGCTAGTGCGCGGCGGGAGCATCCGCCGTCGTCGTGTCCGTTGTGGTCAGGGGCCAGCCTATGACGGTCTTTGGACGCGGTGTGGCGTAAGTCCGGACCTTGGACGTGGACAGTCCCAGACGGACAAGCGATTCGGCGATGGTCACCGCCGCGGCCACTCCGTCCACCACAGGAACTCCGCAGCGTTGGCGGATCTGTTCGTCGAGGCCTGCCATGCCGCCGCAACCGAGGACGATGACTTCGGCTTTGTCGTCACGCACGGCACGCTCGGCCTGTTCCACGATGGCTTCGACCGCCCGGTCCGGGTATTCTTCCAGCTCCAGGACGGCCATACCGCTCGCACGGACCGATGCACAGCGCTCGTCGAGCCCGGCAAGCTTGAGGCGGTCCTCGATGAGCGGGACCGCGCGGTCCAACGTGGTGACCACGGAGTATTTGTGCCCGAGGAACATTGCGGTGCTGGCTGCGGCCTCGGTGATGTCGACCACCGGAACGTCGAGGAGCTCCTGGAGTCCCTCCCGGCCGTGCTCGCCATAGCCGGCCTGGATGACGGCGTCGAACGGTTCGGGATAGTTGACCACGCGGTCCATCACGGCGATGGCGGCGAGGTAGCTTTCAAAGTTTCCTTCGCAGGAGTCGGCGCCGAACCGCGGGGTGATGCCGATGATCTCGGTGCCGGGAGCCGCGACGCTTCGCGCCTGGGCTGCGATGGAGTCGGTCATGGATTGGGTGGTGTTGACGTTTGCGACGAGGATGCGCATGTGTTCCTCCTGGGTAGCCCAACTGACTCGCAGTTGTTGTCGTTTTGACGGGCGAAAACGACAACAACTGCGAGTGAGTTGAATATTAGTGGTTGCTGACGACGGCGATCGGCTCGCCGGAGACGTCGGTGTGCTGCTGCTTCTTGTCCGCGAACACGTAGTAGCACAACGCGCCGATGCCTGCGCCGAAGAACCAGGCGAACGGTGCCACGGCCTCCAGTGCGGGAACGAAGGCAATGAGGACGGCGACGACGGCGGCCGGAACCATTGCGGCGATCGCCCGGGGGTTGACGCCGCGCTTGTAGAAGTAGGTGCCCGAAGGATGGTCCGTGTAGAGGTCGAGGACGTTGACCTTGCCGCGGCGCAGGAGCCAGTAGTCGGCCATGACGACGCCGAACAGCGGGCCGAGCAGCGCGCCGAGTCCACCCAGGAAGTACACGATCACCAAGGGGTTGTTGTATAGGTTCCACGGCAGGATGATCAGGCCGATGGTACCGCTGACCCAGGCTGCCTTGCGGAAGTTCAGGTGCTTGGGGAAGAGGTTGGTCAGGGCGTAAACGGGTGCAACGAAGTTCGCCATGAGGTTCACTGCGATGGTCAGGATCAGCAAGGCAAGGCAAGCGAGGACAAGGAAGAGCGTGTTGGGGATGCTCTGCACGATGTCCGAGGGGCTCTCAATGATCTTGCCGTTGATCTTGTACTGGCCACCGGCCATGATGACCACGATTGCGCCGAACAGGAGCATGTTGATGGGGATGCCCCAGAAGTTGCCGCGGACAATCGACTTCTTGGACACCGAGGAACGGGTGAAGTCGCAGAAGTTCAAGACGAAAGTGCCGTAGATGGAGACCCAGAGGGCGCCGCCGGCAAAGATCGTGCGCCACATCTCGCCGCCTTCGAGGCCCTTGATGCCGGACCATTGGATGGCGCCCCCGGCCTCCACGAAGACCCAGATGGCAATGGCCAGCATGGTGGCGAGAATGATGGGACCTGCGAAGGCCTCGTACTTGCGGATCATTTCCATGCCGAAGCTGACGATGACCAACTGGACAATCCAGAGCGAAACGAAGGCGATCCAGCCGAGGGTGGACAGGCCCAGGATCGAGTTGGCGTCCATGTCCTTGAGCCCGGGGAACATGGCGACAAGCATGACGCGGAGCACCACGGAGGCGAGGTATGTCTGAATCCCGAACCAGGCAATGGCCACTGCCCCGCGGACCAGGCTGGCCAGCTGGGCGCCCCGGATGCCGAAGCTGATCCGGCTCATCACCGGGAAGGGAACGCCGGTCTTCTGGCCCATGAACCCGGAGAACGTCAAGAGGGTGAACAGCAAGACGGCACCGATGCCCAGGGCCACGAGGATTTGCCACCCGCCCAGGCCAAGGGAAAAGAGGCCGATTGCAAAAGCATAGTTACCGAGGCTGTGGACGTCGTTGGCCCAGAGGGTGAAGATGCTGTAGCTGGTCCAGCGCCTGCCCTCCTTCTTGGTGGGGGCGAGGTCGAGGTTATAGAGGCTGGGGCTGATGTCGCGGCCTGCTGCGACGGACGCTACATCGCACAGGGTTTCATTTCCTACTGACGGATGGACCGAACTGCCTGGCAGTATGGCCTGCTCCGGAGCCGTTGTGACGCCGACTGGGGGAGTCGATTGCATCGTGGATCTCCACTTCTTTGTGGTGCTGCAACTAGGCTTCCGAGACGCTGTGAGAGGAGTTGAAACTTTTCGCATCGTGGAATCTAGTTATTGAATAGTGAAATAACTGTATGACCTAGGTCACCTTTGGTCAAGGGCCCGCCTCCCGACGGCGGTCACAAACGGCGGCGTGGGGCCGCTAGGCCTTGTGGGCACTAGTCTCCGCGGGACGAGATTGACGCTTGGCGAACGCATGGCTAATCTCGAATTACAGAATTTTATTCTCACAATACGAAATTTCTACGCACGTTTCAGCGCGCACCACAGTGCAAGCGCCCAGACATTCAATGAAGAGAGGTTGGACGTGGCTGCAGGAGAAGAGACCTCACACATCCTTAGCGGGTT
>NZ_JARVRF010000028.1 GCF_030209835.1 Arthrobacter sp. efr-133-R2A-120
TCGCCATGGCCCGCACCCTGTTCCCGGGCTGCGACGTGTGGCTGAACAACCCGCTGAGGCCCCTGGAGGCCTGCGGGACCTCCGGGATGAAGGCGGCCATCAACGGCTCCCTGAACCTCTCGGTCCTGGACGGCTGGTGGGATGAGATGTACGACGGCGAGAACGGCTGGGCGATCCCCACCGCGAACAACGACGCCTCACCCACCGAACGCGATGACATCGAAGCGGCCGCGCTCTACGAGCTCCTGGAGACCCAGGTGGCCCCGCGCTTCTACGGCTCCACGGTCTCCGCGGAAGCAGGCGCGGCCGGGCCCTCGCAGTCCGGCCCGGAAGCGATCCCGACGCACTGGGTCTCCATGATCAAGCACACCCTGGCCCACCTCGGCCCGGCCGTCTCGGCCGACCGGATGCTCCAGGACTACGTCAACACCCTCTACCGCCCGGCAGCGGAGTCCGGTCGGCATGCCGTGGCGGGCTCCTTCAAGGAAGCGAAGGAGCTCGCGGCGTGGACCACCAAGGTCCGCAACGCCTGGCCGCAACTGATCGTGGAACACGTCGACTCCGTGGGCGTCTCCGAGGAGCCCCAGGTCGGGGACACTCTCCAGGTCAACGCGTACATCGCCCTGCACACCCTGACACCGGACGACGTCAGCGTCGAGGTAGCTTACGGGCGGGCTGAAGAAAGCGATGAGTTGGAGGACATCACCGTGGCCGAACTGAACTCGTTCGAGGATCTTGGCAACGGGCGCCACCTGTTCACGGGGTCCATCCTGATCAACCGCTCCGGATCCTTCGGCTACACCGTCCGGGTCTTCCCGAAGCACCCCTCCCTGGCCTCCAAGGCCGAACTGGGGCTGATCGTCAACGCGTAGCGGCTAACCGGGCCCCGGGTGTCAGCAATCCTACGCGTGCTAGCTCCTTCACCGCTTTTGACGCACGCTTCCGGATCACTGACACCCGGCGGATTCGGTTTAGTTGGCTACTGCTGGAAGACCGCTATGACGGCGATGTCCCGCCCGGAGTAGGATTCGGCGTCCTGGAGGATTTCGCAAACCAACCCGAAGGAGCGGTCTGTCCGGTAGGCCGCCGGGACCTGCCAAATCAGGGTGACGGGTGGTTGGTCATCCTCAGACACACTGTCTGCGAAATCGTGGAGTGAATCGTTGAGCGCGTCCAGGTTCACCCCGAAGTACTCGGGGAAGTCGAGCACCTGGCCGAACACTTCCAAGACGGCCTTCTTGCTGGCTGCCGGCGGCACCATCACGGTGCGGCGGCCGGCGTCGGACACTTGTTCCTGCAGTTCTTCCAGTGTCCAGGTGTCTGCGGAATAGATCTTCATGGTTCCTAGGTGCGGTAGACGTTGATGGTGTTGCCTTGGACGACTTCCCGCTCGCCTGCTGCGACCAGTGCTCCCTGCCTGCGGTCATTGAGCTCGGACGTCGTCAGGCGTAGTTCGAACATCCGGCTCCCCGCCCCGGATTCGGCAACCAGCTTGGGCAGGACAACCTTCTGGTCATCCTTGTTCCCGTTGATCACGATCAAGCCGCGGTAAGCGCCGCCCTCCGAGCTCACCAAAAGCTGCACAACCCGCAGGGAGGGATCGTGCCAACGGGCTGCCGTCATAGGCTGGCCCTTGTCGTCAAACCAATCCAGGCCCGTCCCCTTGTCCGGGAAGCCTGCGTCCTGGGCCTGCATGAACTCCTTGCGGAGCCGGATCACCCGTTTGGTGCTCCGCAGCATCTCATGCGATTCGGGTGTCTGGGTCCAGTCGATCCACGTCAGGGGGTTGTCCTGGCAATAGGCGTTGTTGTTTCCCTGCTGTGTGCGCCCGAGTTCGTCTCCGGCAGTGATCATGGGCACGCCGATGGAGATCATCAACGTGGTCATGAGGTTCCGCTTCGAAAGGGCGCGCGCCGCAAGGATCCTCTCGTTCTCCGTGCGTCCTTCGAATCCGTGGTTGTAGCTGCGGTTGTCACTGTGGCCGTCGCGGTTTTGTTCGCCGTTGGCCTCGTTGTGCTTACGGTCGTAGGACACCAGGTCGGCGAGCGTGAAACCGTCGTGGGCGGTGATGAAGTTGAGGGAGGCGAGCCTGGAGCGTCCCGACGATTCAAAGACCCGCGTCGAGCCAGTCAAGGCGTCGGCCAGGACTCCCACGTTGCCGCCGGACATCCCGGCGTCGGCAGCGCCCCGGTCAGAGAGCCAGAAGCGGCGCACGCCGTCGCGGAAGTGATCGTTCCAGTCCACCCATCCTTCGGGGAAGCGCCCGGTCTGCCAGCCACCGTAGCCCACGTCCCACGGTTCGGAAATGAGCTTGGTCCGGGAGATCACCGGATCCTCAGCGATGCGCTTCAGGAATGGGTGCTCAGGATCGAACTCGTTGCCCGCGTTGCGGCACAGGGTCACGGCAAGGTCGAAACGGAAGCCGTCTATGTGGAATTCTTCCGCCCAATAGCGCAGCGACTCAATGGCCAGATCCACTACCCTGGGTTCGGCGAAATTGAGGGTGTTGCCGCAGCCCGTCGTATCGAGGTAGCGGCCGTGGGCATCGTGGCGGTAGTACCGCTGCTCGCCCAGGCCCCTGAAACTGAAGGTGTCGCCGTCAGGCCCGCCTTCCGCGGTGTGGTTGTAGACGACGTCGAGGATCACCTCGATCCCGGCGGCGTGCAGGAGCTTCACCATGCCCTTGAATTCGTCCTGGACGGCGTGGGGGCCGGCCTGCTGGGCGGCCTGCGTGGCGTAGTCCGCATGGGGCGCAAAGAATGCTGCGGTGTTGTAGCCCCAATAGTTGGTCAGGCCCAGGTACTGCAGGTGCTGCTCGTCCATGTGGAAGTGGATGGGCAGCAATTGAACGGCCGTGACTCCCAGTGAGTGGAAGTGCTCGATCATTGCGGGGTGTGCCATGCCCGCGTAGGTGCCGCGGAGGTGCTCCGGGATATCGGGATGCAGCATGCTTTGGCCGCGGACGTGGGCCTCGTAGACAATGGTGTCCCGCCACGTCGTGCGCAGCGGACGGTCGTCACCCCAGTCAAAACCCGATTCCATCCGCACGGAGGTCAGCAGTTCACCCCGCTGGTGCACCGCCCGACCGTACGGATCCAGCAACAGCTGCTCGGCGTCGTCGGCGTCAAAGTCCGGAGCAGGAACGGACAGTGGAAGCGCATCATCGTGGACTGCCGCGCGGAAGCCGTACCGGGTGCCGGGTGGCAGCCCGTCCACGATCCCGTAGTGCACGCCGTCATCAAGTTTTGGCAGCGTGTGGACTTTCCAGGAGTCACCCGGGGCCTTGTAGGCGATTTCGACCCTAGTAAGTCCGGGGGCCCATAGAGCGACGTTGACCCGGTCCGGCGAGGGGGTGTCGCCGTCGGACACTTCAGGCCGCGGAATACTCAGCCCGAGCGGCGACGGCCGCGAGGCGTCCACTGTAGATGCTGTGTCAAAAATCGGCATAACCATTACTTGAGAGTTTAGTCTCCGACGCCAATTCTCCCTTGCCCGCGGCCCATATGACAGTGGCCATGCCCGGCAACCGGAACCAAGCCGGCGGCCCCGGCGAACGCAAACAAGCCCCTCACCTGCTGAAACGTCGAATCGCCCGGCTCATTGCGCTTTTCGTGAAACCAGCCGTTTGAGCGGATTGTGTCGGTTGCGCCGAATGCGCCCCCACCCACGCGGATGAGTTCGAATCCTCGGCACGGTCGTTGCATACTTTGGCTATACACCAATGTGGAGGTAATTGTGCGAATCGCCCTTGCTCAACTCATCAGCGGCCGCGAGCTGGCAGAGAACCTGGTCCTGTTGGAAGACTACGCCCGCCGGGCCAAGGAAGGCGGCGCAGAGCTCGTGGTGTTCCCCGAAGCGACCATGCGGGCATTCGGGAATTCCCTGCTTGACATCGCCGAACCCCTTGACGGGCCATGGGCCAGCCAGGTGCGGAAGATCGCCCAGGACCTTGGGATCGTGATCGTGGCCGGAATGTTCACTCCCGGGCTGGCGTCCGACGGCAGCAACAACGGCAAGGTCCGGAACACCCTGATCGCCACCGGGCCCGGAGTGGACACCAGCTACGACAAGATCCACCTCTTCGACGCCTTCGGCTTTGCCGAATCGGACACCGTCGACGCAGGCACTGATCCGGTGACGTTCGACGCCGGAGGGCTCACCTTTGGCTTGGCCACGTGCTACGACATCCGTTTCCCGGCCCTCTTCACCGCGAATGCCGATCGTGGAGCCGTCGTGAATATCGTGTCCGCTTCCTGGGGTGCCGGGCCGGGGAAGGCGGAACAGTGGAAACTGCTCGCGCGCGCCCGGGCGATCGACACCACGACCTTCGTGCTTGCTTGCGGCCAGGGCGATCCCGCGAGCCAAGGCCGTGAACCCAAGGGTGCGGCGCCGACCGGAGTGGGGCACTCCGTCGTCGTGTCCCCCTTGGGAAACGTGCTGGAAGAGCTCGACGCCGAGCCAGGCCTCTTGTTCGCGGAGCTGGATGCCGCCGTCGTCGAGGACGCACGGGCCAAGCTCCCGGTCCTCGCCAACCGCCGCGACTTCTAACCCCGGCTTCTCGAGGGAACACTGACGCTCGCTCACATCTGGTGTTAAATCGACGGACGCTCGCTCACATCTGGCGCCAGACGGACGCTCGCTCACATCAAGTGAGCGAGCGTCGTAGGTTTTGGCGACATTCCTGAGCGAGCGTCCGTCGGAAACACCCCATAAGTGAGCGAGCGTCTGTATTTGGCCGGTGGCTGTGCCGCCACCCACCGCAGGGTTACTTGGCCGCGCGCTGCCTTGAGACTTCGTACAAGGAGATGCCCACGGCCATGGAGGCGTTGAGCGATTCCATGGCCGAGTCGATCGGAATGGAGATGATCTGGTCGCAGTTTTCGCGGACCAGGCGGCTGAGGCCCTTGCCCTCGGAACCCACGACAATGCACACGGGATCGGTGGCCAAGGAGAGATCCGGCAGCGAGACATCGCCGTCGCCGTCCAGGCCCAACACGAAGATGCCCATCTGCTTGAACTGTTTGAGGGCGTTGTTCAGGTTGGACGCCCGGGCCACGGGGACGCGGACCGCCGCGCCTGCGCTGGTCTTCCAAGCCGAAGCGGTGACGCCGACCGAGCGGCGCTCGGGGACAATCACGCCGTGGCCGCTGAAGGCGGAAACGGAGCGGATGATGGCGCCCAGGTTGCGGGGGTCAGTGATGCCGTCGAGCGCAACGAAGAGGGGCGCGTTGGGAATGTACCCCTTCTTCCATTTGGCGACCGTCTCTTCGGCGAGGTCGTAGGCGTCCTGGTATTCGTACGGCGGGATCTGCAGTACGAGGCCCTGGTGGACGGCGTCTTCGGTCATGCGGTCCAGCTCGGGCTTACCGGTTTCCAGCAGCGGGATGCCCCGTTCGGCGGCGAGCTTGAGGGACTCCTTGACGCGGTCGTCCATCTCGATCCGGATGGCAACGTGCAGTGCCTTCGCGGGGATTCCGGCGCGCAGCGCCTCCACCACGGAGTTGCGCCCAGTAACCACTTCCTCGGTAGCCCGACCCTTCGGGCCTGAGCGGGCGCCCGGGTTGGAGCGGCTGGCGCCCCCGGCTGCGCGTTTGGCCGCGGAGCGCTCGGCGAGCTGCTTGCTCTTGTACGCCTTGTGGTACTCGCGGTCCTCAGCCTTGGGGGTTGGACCCCTGCCTTCCAAGGCCTTTCGACCGTGGCCACCGGTTCCGGTGGTGGGGCCCTTCTTGCTTTTGACAGCCCGGCGACCGTTGTTGGCCATGAATTCCACCCTTGATTGTGTTGAGTACGTCTGCAATCAAGTCTACTGAATCAACTTAAATCGGGACGACGGCGCTTTCTCAGTCCTTTTTGAGGCTCCAACTCGCCCCATCGGCGCCGTCCTCGACGGCGATTCCGGCTGCCGCGAGAGTGTCGCGGATCGCGTCGGAAGCGGCCCAGTCCTTGTTGGCGCGCGCCTCGGCGCGGGCCTGCAACTGGGCTTCCACCAGGACTTCAAGGGCTTGGGCCGTCTCGGAGTTTTCCTGGACTTCGCCGCGGACATCGTTGAGTCCAAGAACGGTTGTCATGGCGAGCACGGCTTGGAGTGACTGCCGGGCCACGGTGTCATCCCCGGACGCCAGCGCCGTATTTCCGGCACGGACAGTCTCGTGCAGGGCGCCGAGGGCCTGCGGAACGTTGAGATCGTCATCCATGGCAGCTGCGAAGGCATCCGGCACGGGGCTCGACTCGGGGTGCGCGGCGAACTCGCCACCGAACCTCTTGGAGGCTTTCGCAATAAAACCGTAAATGCGCTCCACGGCGGCCGCGGCCTCCTGGAGCGAGGTGGGCCGGTAGTCCAGGATGGAGCGGTACTGCGCCTGGCCGAGGTAGTACCGGACAACCCGTGGACTCGCGAGCTCGAGCATTTCTTCGGGGCTCACCGTGTTGCCTACGGATTTGGACATCTTTTCGCCCTCATACGTGACCATGCCGTTGTGCAGCCAGAAGTTGGCGAACTCGTCACCCGCAGCCTGCGATTGTGCCATCTCGTTCTCGTGGTGCGGGAAGCGGAGGTCCAAGCCGCCGCCGTGGATGTCGAACTGCTGGCCCAGGTACTTCGTAGCCATGGCGGAGCATTCAAGGTGCCAACCCGGCCGGCCGGTTCCCCACGGCGAGACCCAGCTCGCCGTCGTCGGCTCCCCGTCCTTGTAGCCCTTCCAGAGTGCAAAGTCGCGCGGGTCGCGCTTCCTGTTGCTGAATTGAGGCTCGACGTCGGCGGCTCCCTGCATGTCGTCGATGTTCTGGCGGGTCAGCGAGCCGTACTTGCTCCAGGAGCGGACGTCGAAGTAGACGTCCCCGGAGTCGTCCAGCGCAGGGTAGGCGTGCCCGCGGTCGATAAGCCTTTGAATGAGGGCGTGCATCTCGGGGATGTGGCCGGTGGCGCGGGGTTCGTAGGTGGGGCGGGAAACGCCGAGGACGTCGTAGGCCTGCTCGAACTCCTGCTCGTAGCGGTAGGCCAGGGCCCACCATTCTTCCTCGGCCTTGGCTGTGGGTTCCTCGGCCCAGTCCGGCCCGAACGACTGCGCCGACTTGGCAAGGATCTTGTCGTCGATGTCCGTGACGTTGCGGACAACAGTGACACGCAGCCCGCGGTATTCAAGCCAGCGGGTCAACTGGTCAAAGGCGATCGCGGAACGGACATGCCCCACGTGCGGCATCCCCTGCACCGTGGCACCGCAGTAGTAGACGCTGGCCTTGCCGGCTTCAAGGGGAACGAAGTCGCGGACTTCGGCGGATGCAGTGTCGTAAAAGCGCAGGGTCACCGCTCCAGATTAGCGGATGCGCACCATCTGGCTTCGTTGCACACCAACTAACTCTTTTTAGGCGGCATCGCCTGGGGGCGCTGCCGCCACGGCGTAAACGAGGGCCGTGGCGACGGCGGAAATGCCCTCGCCGCGCCCCGTGAAACCCAAGCCATCGCTCGTGGTCGCCGTGACGCTGACGGAAGCTCCCGCGGCGGCGCTCAGGACGCGCTGCGACTCTTCACGCCGCGGCCCGAATTTTGGCCTGTTGGCAACGAACTGCACAGCCACGTTCCCGATTTCGAAACCGGCGGCACGGACAATCCTGGCCGCCTCCCCCAGCAGCTTCACCCCGGACGCACCTGCGAACTCGGGACGGTCGGTACCAAAATGCGTGCCCAGATCGCCGATGCCGCACGCGGAGAAGAGCGCGTCGGCCGCTGCATGGGCGACGCAATCGCCGTCGGAATGGCCTGACAGTCCGCGTTCCCCTTCCCAAAACAGTCCGCCGAGCCATAGCGGCTGCGGATCGTTCTCGGGCGCGTAGGCGTGCACGTCAACCCCGATGCCCGTGCGCGGCAGGATCATCGCTACGTTCTCCGAGGCTGCCATCAGCCTTCCACCCAGCGGAATCCGAGCGGCCCTTCCAGCAGGCCTTCGGCAATGATGAGGTCCAGCGGCGTGGTGATCTTCAGCGATTGGCTGGCACCTCGGACTGCGTGAACGGGAACGCCCAGGAGCTCAACGAGCATGGCGTCATCCGTGACTGCCGCCGATTGCTCGTCGTCGAACGTCGCGGCCGCCGCGTGGGCGCGCAACAATGTCTCGTAGTCGAACCCCTGCGGGGTCTGCACCGCACGAAGTTGTTCGCGGGGGGCGGTGCCGGTGACGATCTCCGGCGCGATTCCGGCGTCGTCCCCGTCAGTTTCCACAACCATCTTGACGGTATCCACCACCGGCATTGCGGGGATGACTGCTTTGGCGCCCGACGAGAGCGCCAAAGCGACGCGGTGGAAGACCCGGTCGGGAGTCAACGCCCGCGCGGCGTCGTGAACGAGCACGGCGCGCGTTCCCTCAAGTAGCGCCGCTAGGGCGGCGCGGACCGAAGCGGCGCGGGTGGATCCGCCGTCGACCACTGTGATCAGCGGCCCGTCAGCGCCCAGCTCTTGGCGGAATTGTTCACAAAGCTCGCGCAGTTCCAGGTCCCCCGCCGGGACGGCCACGCAAATCTGGCGGGCAACGTCCGCCGTCGCGACCCCGCGAAGGGCATGGGTCAGGATCGTTTCGCCGCCCAGCGGCACTTTTGCCTTGGGCATGCCGTAGCCAAGCCGCTCCCCTGAGCCGGCCGCAACGACGACGACAGCGGTGGCCTCGCGCTGGGATTGTGTAGTCATGCGCCCAAGCCTACGTGGTGCCCACCCGCCCAACTAGCTCGCACTAGGTGTCTTTTTGGGCGCTGAAAACGACACCTACTGCGTGGGCTCACGCCGGCGAGGGCCCCTGCCTGAGCTTGCGAAGGCTGGGAGCCGGTGGGGACAGTTGGGCTGCGGGGCTGGGAGTTGTGCTTTTGGGCAAAAGGAAACCCCGGCGGCAGGTTGCCACCGGGGTTCAAATCTTTGAATCTCTGTTAGGAAGCCAGAACTTCGTCGAGAACGCTTGCGGCCTTCTCTTCGTCGGTCTTCTCAGCCAATGCCAGTTCTGAAATCAGAATCTGACGGGCTTTGGCCAGCATTCGCTTTTCACCTGCGGAAAGGCCGCGATCGTGATCACGGCGCCAAAGATCGCGGACGACCTCTGCAACCTTGATGACGTCGCCGGAAGCAAGCTTCTCCAGGTTTGCCTTGTAGCGACGGGACCAGTTGGTGGGCTCTTCAGTGAACTCGGCACGGAGGACGTCAAATACGTGCTCCAAGCCTTCCTTACCCACTACGTCGCGAACCCCAACAAGGTCTACGTTTTCTGCTGGAACTTCAATGGTCAGATCACCCTGAGCCACCTTGAGCTTGAGATACATTTTCTCTTCGCCCTTGATAGTGCGCATCTTGATTTCTTCAATTTTTGCTGCACCGTGGTGAGGGTAAACTACTGTCTCGCCGACCTCAAAAACCATGTGGACTTTCCCCTTTCCCGCAGACCAGTTTATCACGCTTAAGGCATACGATTGGCACGGAAAGGGGTCCTGAGCCCTGTAAATACGCGGAAAATGGCCTTTTCAGCCCTCCGGCACCCCCTTGACGGGAGGGCATAAAAGTGCATTGGACACAGCGTTCCCGATGACGCTACTCCTTCTGGAGGGCCGCCACAATGGTGATCGGAATCCTTGTTCCTGCTAGTTTGCCGATAGGCTATGCCTGAAAAGTGTTCCAATGACTCTTAGAGGAGTACGTGTCGTGCGCATTACTGCGATGAACCGTGTCCAGCGCGGCAAACTGGCGATGGCAGCGGCCGCCATCGGCATCAGTCTCTTGTCCGTGAGCGGCTGTGGCTACATCAACCCCCAGCAGACCAACGAGCAGTATTCTCCGTCTGACGGCGTCAGGGATGACCTCGGTTCGCTCCAGCTGCGCAACATGCTCATCGTCTCCACGGATGCCAACAAGCCGGGACGCGTCATTGGTGCCGTGTTCAACACCTCCTCGAGCGATGCAACCCTGACCATCAGTGGTGCCGGCGGGTCACAGGTGACCATTCCGGTCAAGGCCAAGTCCCAGACCTACCTCAACGAGAACACCGACCCCGCGATTCTGAGCACGAGCGGCGGAGCCCCGGGCTCCATGGTTTCCGTGACCATCAAGTCCGGCTCCGATTCCCGCACCGTGCAGTTCCCGGTCCTGGATGCTTCGTTGAAGGAATACGCGAAGTACCTCCCCACGGTTTCCGCTTCTCCGAGCCCCTCGGTCAGCGGTTCCGCCACCCCGGGCGGCAGCGCGACCTCGGGCACCAGCGCGACCCAGACCCCGACGCCGAGCGCCACCGGCCACTAGCCGGCCAGCGAGCTGCGCCGCTCGGGTCTGCAACAGATCCGGCTCCACGAACGCAAAAGGAAGGGCCCCCACCACGGGAGCCCTTCCTTTTGCTATGTTGCTCTCCGTTCGCCTTACGCGGCCGTTCCGGACCCCGCCGGCCCCACGGGTTCCTACGGCTCGAACTTGTAGCCCAGGCCGCGCACTGTCACGAGGTAGCGGGGCACCGAAGGGTCAGGCTCGATCTTGCTGCGCAAACGCTTCACATGGACATCCAAGGTCTTGGTGTCGCCCACGTAGTCGGAGCCCCAGACGCGGTCGATCAACTGCCCGCGGGTGAGCACGCGGCCCGAATTGCGAAGGAGCATCTCGAGGAGTTCGAACTCCTTCAGCGGAAGAGACACCTGTTCGCCGTTGACGCTCACCACATGCCGCTCGATGTCCATCCTGACGGGGCCGGCCTGCACGGTAGACGTGATGAGTTCCTCCGGCTCGCCTTGCCGCCGCAGCACGGCACGAACGCGCGCCACGAGTTCCCGGGAGGAGTACGGCTTGGTGACGTAGTCGTCCGCGCCAAGCTCCAGGCCAACCACCTTGTCGATTTCGGAGTCCTTGGCCGTCAGCATGATGACCGGTACGCTGGAGCGCTGGCGCAATTGCCGGCAAACCTCGGTGCCAGGGGTCCCCGGAAGCTGCAGGTCCAGCAGCACAAGGTCGGCCCCGTTCCGGTCGAACTCCACCAAGGCGTCACTGCCGTTGTCCACAACCTGGACATCGAAGCCTTCCTTGCCCAATAGGTAGGAAAGAGGGTCGCTGAAGGACTCTTCGTCCTCCACGATCAGAATCCTGCTCAAGCGCCAGCTCCTTGCTCTAGGGCGCGCACAGCGCCCGTCGTTTGAATCACGCTTCGGGGCTTCGCCCCGGCGTCGTCCTCCTGGCCTTCCATTTCCGGAAGGCGGATGGTGAAAGTAGAACCTTGGCCGGGCTGCGACCAGACGGTGACTTCGCCGCCGTGGTTGGACACCACGTGCTTGACGATACTCAGGCCCAAGCCTGTTCCCCCGGTCTGCCTGGACCTCGCCGCATCCACGCGGTAGAAGCGTTCGAAGATGCGTTCCTGGTCCTCGGGGCTGAGACCCTCGCCCTGGTCCGTGACGGAAATGGCCACCACGCCCTCCTTGGCGCGGACCCCCACTCCCACGCGGGTGTTCTCCGGCGAATAACGGATGGCGTTGTCGATCAGGTTCCGCAAGGCGGTCACCAACAAGTCCTGGTCACCGAACACCATTGTTTCCGAGCGGCCGCCGACCACGATCTTGATGTTCTTGAGTTCGGCCGGGAGCTGCGAACGATCCACGGCTTCGGCGATCACCGTATTGATATCCACGGTGTGCCCTTGCTGTGCCACGTTCGCGCCCTGAAGCCGGGACAGCTCAATGATGTCCTGCACCAGCGCGGCGAGCCGTGTGGATTCCTTGTGCATGCGCTTGGCGAAGCGGCGCACGGCTTCTTCGTCGTCCGGGCTTGCCTCGAGCGCCTCGGCCAGCAGGGAGATGGCACCCACCGGCGTCTTGAGTTCGTGCGATACGTTGGCCACGAAGTCGTTGCGGATCTCTTCGGTGCGCGTGATTTCGGTGCGGTCATCGGCCAGGAGGACGATATATTCCCATCCGAGCATGGCTGCCCGCACCTGCACCACAATGGTTCCCTTGCCAAGGGGACCGCGGGGCAACTCGAAAGTCTCCTCCAGGATCACGCCGTCGCGCCGCACCTTTGCGGTCATGTCCAGCAACTGCTTGTGGACCACCGTGTGGCCCCGCACGAGGCCGTACGCATAGGCCGCGGGACTGGCCCGGACGACGCCGTCGATCGCGTCCACCACGACGAAAGCGCGCCCGACGACGGACAGCACCTCCGCGGCTCCCTCCGGAAGCAGCGGCTCGGTGACGTCCAGGTCCACGATCTTCCGCTGCCGTTCACTGAGCCTGAAAGCGAGCACGCCAAAGACGCCGCACGACAGGCCGACTAGACCTGCGATGACACCGATGAGCACTGGATCCACGGATCTAGCTTATGCGCTCAAAACACTGCAAAATATGGAACGGTCACCAAACGGCCCCGGTTCAGCTAACGTTCACCTAAAGGTGCGCAATCGTTCATTGACCACTGCCACCCTTACTAGTTGGACCGTAGTTAGCTGTGATGATTTTCCGCGCCGTCAGAGGGGTGCGGAGGAGATTTCCAAGGAGAGGACGCCACCGTGCGCAAGGTTTTTCAGGAGGAGCTCATCCAGGTCGGTGAGGACCTCATCGAGATCTCAAAACTGGTCACAGAGGCGATCCAGAACGCGACCACCGCATTCGAAGGTGCCGACGTTGATCTTGCCCAGGATGTCATTGCTGCCGATGCCCGCATCGATTTCCTGCAGAACGGACTCGACGAACGGGCCATCGACATCCTGGCCCTCCAGGGCCCCGTGGCAAGCGATCTCCGGATGATTGTCGGCTCCCTGCGGATGAGCGCATCCCTGGAGCGCATGGGTGACCTCGCCCGGCACGTGGCCCAACTGGCCCGTTTGCGCTACCCGGCCACGGTCATCCCGGAGCAGCTGACAGCAACGTTCAAGGACATGGCCCGCCTCGACCTCGAAATCATCCAGAAGGTCACCCTGCTCTTGGAGTCGCGTGACTTGGAAGTCGCCCGGGACATCCTCAAGCTCAACATCCGGGTGGACGATCTGCACTTGAGCGTCTTCAGGGCAATCGCAGATCCCGCCTGGGCCGAGACTGCGGCCACCACGGTGGATGTGGCGCTTGCCAGCCGATACTTCGAGCGTTTCGCGGACCACGGCGTCTCCGTTGCCCGCAAAGTGACCTACCTGGTCACCGGTGAATGGCAGCCAGAAGGCTTCTAGCCGGGCTTAATAAACAACGACGGCGGCCGGCCCACCTTGCGAGGTGGGCCGGCCGCCGTCGTTCTCTCAGAGACTTATTTCTTGCCTTGTGCTGCTACAGCCTTGATGGACTCTGCTGCAGCTTCGGGATCGAGGTAGGTTCCGCCGGGGTTGATCGGCTGGAAGTTCTCGTCCAGGTCGTAGACCAGCGGGATGCCTGTGGGGATGTTCAGGCCGGTTATGTCTTCGTCGCTGATGCCGTCGAGGTGCTTGACGAGGGCGCGCAGGGAGTTGCCGTGGGCCGTGACCAGGACCGTCTTGCCTGCTTTGAGGTCTTCCTTGATGTCGGACTCCCAGTACGGCAGGAGACGCACGAGGACGTCCTTGAGGCACTCGGTGCGAGGCAGGGCGTCGCCGAGGCCTGCGTAGCGCACGTCGTTCACCTGGGAGAACTCGCTGTCATCGGAAAGGGCAGGCGGCGGGGTGTCGTAGCTGCGGCGCCATTCCATGAACTGCGCTTCACCGAACTCGGCGAGCGTCTGGGCCTTGTCCTTGCCCTGCAAGGCTCCGTAGTGGCGCTCGTTGAGGCGCCAGTCACGCTTGACCGGGATCCAGCCGCGGTCAGCCTTGTCCAGGGAGATGTTCGCGGTGTTGATGGCCCGCTTGAGGAGGGACGTGTACAGGATGTCCGGGAGAACGTTGTTCTCGACCAGTAGCTCTCCACCGCGCGCTGCTTCCTCGCGGCCTTGGTCGTTCAGGTCGACGTCCACCCAGCCGGTGAACAGGTTCTTGGCGTTCCAGTCGCTGTGGCCGTGGCGCAGCAGAATCAGCTTGTAAGTCATGGTTTTCATCCTAAGCGATCAGGCCCTGCCGCTGCCGGGCGTTACGCCCCCCGCAACGCGGGGTCACTTAGCGCCGGTGTTTGCGCCTCGGATGGGCCGTAAGTGACCCCGCGTTGGAGGATAAAGTTGGACGGTGGTGCAAAAAGCGGAGCGGGTGCAGGGAAGACGCGGCAAACCCGTCGGCAACATCACCAGGGGCACCACCAATCCCAACCGCATGCGCCGCCTGGATCGCTGGTTGGCGGGCCCGCAGGGATGGCGGCTGCGCTCCGCCGTCGACCCCTTGGTAGTGGACCTCGGCTACGGCGCTTCCCCGGCCACCGCCGTCGAACTCTTCGAAAGGCTGCAGGCCGTCCGTCCGGACGTCCGCGTGTGCGGGATCGAGATCGAACCCGAGCGCGTCCGGATCGCGAAATCCTTGGAGAGGCCCGGGCTCAGCTTCCATGTGGGCGGTTTCGAGGTTCCTGTTCCAGGCAATCCCGTGTTGGTGCGGGCCTTCAACGTGCTGCGGCAATACGAGGAATCGGATGTGGCCGGGATCTGGGCGCTCGTGCAGTCGCGGTTGGCACCGCAAGGATTGTTCATCGACGGCACGTGCGACGAAATCGGCCGAAGGGTGACGTGGGTTGCGTTGGATCCGAACGGACCGTTGAGCCTGAGCTTGTCCATGCGGTTCGGCAGTTTCGAACTGCCCTCCGACGTGGCCGAACGCCTCCCGAAGGCACTCATCCACCGCAACATCCCCGGAGAACGCATTCATGCTTTCCTGAATGCTCTGGACCAGGCCTGGTTGGAGGCCGCGCCGCTTGCGTCCTTTGGCAGGAGGCAGCGGTGGACCGCCATGTGCCAATCAATGCGCGACGCCGGTTGGCCGCTTCAGGACGGAACGTCGCGCTGGCGCTTGGGTGAACTTACTGTCGACTGGTCAGCGGTGGCTCCGGCCTAGCTAACCTGGGCCCACGCCGGCAGGGTTCCCTGAGCGAGCTTGCGAGCTTAGGGGGAGCCGGTGGGGCTCACCAAGGACCGTACGGCCCCTGGTTGCGGCCACTGTTGCCGATTTCCTTCACCGCGGGACGGACGTCCGCCAAGTAGACGCACGCCGCGGTCACGGCGGCGATGCCAAAGATGCCAAAGCCCCCGCCGCCACCGAGGACGGAAAGGCCGCCGATCACCGCGGCGACGCCGGTCAGGGCCAGCCAGAAGGTCTTGGTGCGCTTGGATGCGGCTTCAAAGGACGAGGGTTTGTGGCGCAGGCAATCGACCAGCGCCCACAGCTCCAATGCGAAGGCAACCAGTCCCAGAATGAACCAAATCCCATTCTGGATGTATGAAATCAAAATTTTTCCGTCCACGTCCTCAAGCCTAGCGGTCAAGCGACTTGAGTGCTTGCTCTAAATCGGCCCAGAGGTCTTCGACGTTCTCGATGCCTACGCTCATCCTGACCAGGTTGTCTGGCACGCTGAGCGGCTCGGCGGTGTGCCGGCGTCGGCGTTCGATGAGGGATTCGACCCCACCCAGCGACGTCGCGGGGATCCACAACTGCAGTGCACGAACGAGTTGATCCGCTGCTTCGGCACCGCTGCGGGTTCCGTCCCCGGCCAGTTGGATGCACAGGATCGAACCGAAGCCCTTCATCTGGGACTTGGCCCGTTCGTGGCCGGGGTCGTTGGGCAGTCCCGGGAAACGTACGGATTCGACACGCGGGTGGGTGCTCAGCCGCTCGGCCAACGTTGCGGCAGAAGCTTGCGAGCGCTCGATCCGGAGTGCCAGCGTGCGCAGTCCGCGGAGCGCGAGCCAGGCCTCGAAAGGACCCGCGATGCCGCCGTGGATGATGCGGTGGTGGAGGAGTTCCGCGCGCAGTTCCGGATTGGATGTCACCAAGGCGCCGAGTACGACGTCGGAGTGGCCGGCCAGGTATTTGGTCACCGAATGGAGCACGACGTCGGAGCCCAGGCTGAGGGGCTGCTGGACGAGCGGCGTGGAGAAGGTGTTGTCCGTGACCACGATGGCGCCGGCCTCACGGGCAGCGGTGGTCAGGGCCCGGACGTCGGCAATGCCGAGCATCGGGTTGGTGGGGCTTTCAATCCACAGCATGTTGGCGGGCTTTCCCTCCGCGGGGGCGAGCTGTGCCTTGACGGCGTCGGTGTCCGCGATGTCGACGGTCCGCAATTCAAGGATGCCCTTGGCCGCGAGTTCGGTGGCCATGACGAGCGATCCTGCGTAGCTGTGCGTCGGCATGACGAGGACTCCCCCGGCCGGCACGAGCGACAACGCGGAACTCACTGCGGCCAGGCCCGAGGCATAAAGCAGGCCGGGGAGCTCGGCGCCCTCCAGTTGGGCCAGCGCTTCTTCGAACGGATTCCACGTGGGGTTCGCATAGCGCCCGTAGCCGCGGTCGCCGTCGCTCAGTGCTCCTGTGCCGAAATACGTGGAGGACAGAACGATCGGCGGGTTGACGGGCTGGTCATGGCTTCGTTCGGGACGGCCTGCCGCCACCACCACAGTGTCAGGGGACAGATCTGCGGCATGTTCTCGGGAAAGACTCATTGCTCCAGCCTACGGCGCAGGGAGCGGGCGCTGGAAAGCTGTTACGGCTGAACCTCATACCCCTGAACTGCTGCAGGCGGCAGGGTGCGTCCCTCGCGCGCGGACATGCGCCGTCGTCGGGCACGGTCAGTGTTCCTCTGTACGCTTAGATCCGTGACTACGCAGCGCCTCAAGCAGGACCAGAGCCCCATGCCGGACCAGCGCCCAGGACTCTTCATCGCCTTCGAGGGCGGGGACGGGGCCGGCAAGTCCACGCAGGCCGCCCGCTTGGCTGAGGCGCTCGAGTTGCTCGGCTTTTCCGTGCTGCGCACCCGAGAGCCCGGGGGCACCCCGATCGGCGAAAAGCTGCGCTCCCTCGTGCTGGACCACGGCCACGGCACTATCGATCCCCGGACCGAGGCCCTCATGTTCGCCGCATCCCGGGCCGCCCACGCAAGCCAAGTCATCCGCCCGGCCCTGGCACAGGGTTCAGTGGTGATCACGGACCGCTATATAGATTCCTCCGTCGCCTACCAGGGTGCTGGCAGGGACCTCGGGACCGTGGATGTCAGGCGGCTCAACGAATGGGCCACCGAAGGCCTCGAGCCGGACCTGACGGTACTTCTCGACGTCCACCCCGGCGATGGCCGGGACCGCAGAACTGCCGGAGACGTTGCCGAGGACCGGCTCGAGTCGGAACCGGACGATTTCCACGCCCGGATCCGTGCGGCGTTCCTGGAGCTGGCCGAGGCCCGCCCGGAGACGTACCTCGTGCTGCCCGCCCAGGACGCCATCGAGGACCTCGCAGCCCAGATCCTCGGGCGCGTGCGGGACTTGCTCGGGAGCCGGACATGAGTGTCTGGGACGAGCTCCAGGGCCAGGCGCCCGTCGTCGCGCAATTGCGTGCGGCGGCCCAAGGCGAAGGCCTCACGCACGCATGGTTGTTCACGGGACCGCCGGGTTCAGGCCGTTCGAACGCGGCCAAGGCGTTCGCGGCGGCGTTGAACTGTGAGCAGGACGACGTCGCCCTTCGAGGCTGCGGCGAATGTGCCTCGTGCCGGACCATCCTCGGCGAGACCCACTCCGACGTGACCTTTGTCCGCACGGAGAAGGTCACCATCACCATCGAAGAAGCCCGCCAGCTGGTGTCCAAGGCCGGCGACCGGCCGGCGTCGGGCCGTTGGCGCATCATTGTGGTGGAGGACGCGGACCGGATGGCCGAGCGCACCACCAACGTACTCCTCAAGGCCATCGAGGAACCCACGCCCCGGACGATATGGATGCTGTGCGCGCCGTCGCCCGCGGATGTGCTGGTCACCATCCGCTCGCGTTGCCGCCCGGTGTGCCTCCGGATTCCGCCAGCTGCCGACGTCGCCGCCCTGTTGGTAAGGCGCGACGGCGTCGACCCCGCCATTGCGGACCGGGCCGCCCGCGCTGCCCAAAGCCACATCGGCATTGCGCGTCGGCTGGCCCGCGATCCGGAGGCCAGGGAGCGCCGGATGGAGACTGTCCGCTTCCCACTGGGCCTGCGCGGCGTCACCGCTGCCGTGATGATGGCCGAAAAGCTGGTCAAGATCGCGACCGATGAGGCCAACAGCTCCAACGACGAACGCGACGCCGCCGAGAAGGTTGCCCTGCTCGCGAGCCTGGGCGCTCCGGAGTCGGGCACATTGCCGCCGTCGATGCGAAGCCAGGTGAAGCAGCTTGAGGACGACCAGAAACGGCGGGCCAAACGCTCCATCACAGATTCCCTCGACCGCACGCTGACCGATCTGCTCTCCTTCTACCGGGACGTTCTGGTCATCCAGTTGGGGAACGCCGTGGAGTTGGTCAACGTTGAACTCGGGAGTGAATTGGAGGCCTACGCGGCAGGCTCCACGCCTGAGATCACCTTGGCGCGCATGGATGCCATCAACAAGGCGCGCGTACGGATCACCACTACCAACGTGGCACCGCTGTTGGCGGTCGAGTCCATGGCGAGCAGCCTGATTCAGCAATAGCCGGATAGTTTAGAAGTACAGCACGCTTCCCCAGCCTGAGGAGAAACGCATGACCCCCGCACGACGCCGGCCCGCCGGGTCCAGATCCAGGACACGGTTCCCATCACTGCGGCGGGCGGCAGCGGCAGTCGCTGCCACGGTCTCCGCCAGCCTGCTGCTGAGCGGTTGCGTGTTCTCCGTACCGGTGCCCAGCGACGGCGCCAGCAATGGGACCAGCAGCGGCAGCGTCAGCACCCCGGACGCGTCCATCGCCGCCGCGGCTCCGGCAGGACTGGAGAGTTTCTACTCCCAAAAAGTGGACTGGACATCCTGCGAGCAGGGATTACAGTGCGCCAACATCAAAGTACCGGTGGACTATGCCAAACCCGATGGTGACAGCATCTCCATCGCGGCCATTCGGCTCCAGAGCCAGGGCACAAAGAAAGGCTCGCTGCTGGTAAATCCCGGTGGCCCCGGCGCTTCGGGCTATGACTTCGTCAGGGATGCCGGGAAGACGCACTTCACCAGCAAGCTGAGGTCCAGTTTCGACCTGGTTGGCTTCGATCCCCGCGGCGTCAAGCGATCGGCGCCGGTGACGTGCCTCAGCGATGCCGAGCGGGACGCTTCCCGCGAGAAGGTCTACAACTACGAAACTGACCAGGGCATCGCCGCGGCGTTGGCCGACACCAAGGCCATCAATGCCAAGTGCGTGGAAAAATCCGGCCCCGCCCTGGCACATATCGACACCGCCAGCTCCGCCAAGGACATGGATATCCTCCGCGCAGTGCTGAATGACGCAAAGCTCAACTACCTGGGTTTCTCCTACGGAACCTCCCTCGGCGCCACCTATGCGTCCCTGTTCCCGAACAACGTCGGCAAGCTCGTTTTGGACGGCGCAGTGGATCCGGCCCTCAACAACGAGGACCTCACTGCGGGGCAGGCAGAGGCATTCGAAAAGGAGCTCCGCACCTATGTGGCCGATTGCCAGGCAAAGTCCGGGTGCCCCATGACCGGCAGCGTCGATAGCGGCGTGCAGCAGATTCAGGACCTCATTGCCGACGTCGAGCAGAATCCCAAGCGCGCCAAGGACGGCCGACTGGTCACCGGGGCGACGTTTGTCAGCGGTATTTTCACCCCGCTCTACGACAACGAATCGTGGCCTGTCCTGACCCAGGCCCTGGTGGCCGCGTTCAAGGGCGACGTGTCGCTCATGCTTCGGATTGCCGACTTCGGCGCAGACCGGGACCCGAACGGCACCTATACTTCGAACACCCAGTTCGCGTTCAACGCCATCAACTGCCTTGACTACCCCATGGTCACGGACACGGCCGGGATGCGTTCCGAAGAAGCCCGGTTGAAGCAGCTCTCCCCCACCTTCGGCTACTACTTCGCCTACGGCGGCATCAACTGCAAGGACTGGCCCTACAAGCCGGTGCACACTCCGGCCCCCGTCAAGTACACGGGCGCGGCGCCGGTCGTGGTTGTTGGCACCACCGGGGACCCCGCGACGCCAGTCGCCTGGGCTGGTTCATTGCGGAAACAACTCGGCAACGCTTCCCTTGTGACGTGGAGGGGCGAAGGCCACACCGCCTACGGCCGCTCCAACCAATGCGTGTCCGACGCCGTCGACAACTACTTCGTGGACGGAAGGGTGCCCTCAGACGGGACTATGTGTTGAGCTTGGCGGTTCCGTTGTGGGCGGTTCGCCCGCAACGGTTGTCATTTGTTGAGGCGTAGCCCGGAATGGTGGGCCGGATGGCGGCCTGCACTTTTGCGCGGGCCCCAGCAGCGTAGGTGGCGGAATGACGGCTCCCGCGTGGCAGACGTCGGGCCAAAAATGGTAGATCGTTGAGGGGCCGGCGTCAGAGGCGTGCGGCGCGGGGCTCTAGGAGCGCGGGAACGTCCTTGACTGAGGGCACGACGGCGGTGGCACCGGCCGCGCGCAAAGCCGCCTCGGAGTGGAATCCAGTGAGAACGCCCACCACAGCGGAGGCGCCGGAGCGAAGGCCGGACAACATGTCCGAGCTCGTGTCCCCCACCACGACGACCTCGCGGACATCATCCAGGTCGAGGGCCAACACGGCCGTGAGAATCATGTCCGGGTAAGGGCGCCCGCGGCCGGCGTCGGCGGGGCACAGGCTGAGATCGGCCTTCCCCATCCAGCCCAAGGACTCAAGCACCATGTTCTGGGTGTGCCGGCCGAAGCCCGTGGCCAGGCAAACTTTCACGCCGGAGTCCCGCATCCAGTCGATGGTCTCCTCGGCGCCTGGAATAGCCCGGACGCCGCCGTCGGCAATCAGATCGTCGTAGGCCCGTTCAAAGGCCTTATTGGCGCTCTCGGCGCGTTGGGCTTCTTCAAAAAGGTGGCTGAAAACCGTCATCTTCGAAAAGCCCATGGTGTCCCGGGCGTAGCCGAGCATGCTTTCGAATCGGGGCGAACCAGGCTCGACGCCGGTCTCCTGCAGGGCGAAGGACATCGCACGCTCGGTACGGCCATCGTCGGTAATCGTGGTGCCCACCATGTCCAAGACAGCAAGCCGGAGCCGCTGCGCACGATGTGCCCCGGCGTCGTCCGCGTTGATGCTCTTGCTGCTGTCCATGCTCATGGCGCCCCTTCGCTGGTTGATGACCGAAATCGTCCGGCCACGTTAGTCCGCCCAGCTTGCCCCCGGTCCGCGACGACGGCCTGAACCCGGCGCGACGAGCGGGTGAATTCCGCAACAACGGGGCCACGGGAGCTCCACCCGGGCCGTTTTGACCCGGACGAGGTGACTCTATTACAGTTGTATCTTGCGTGATTCAGCCGGTACCCGGACGATAACGCGGTGCTTCCTTAGCTCAGTCGGTAGAGCGTTTCACTCGTAATGAAAAGGTCATCAGTTCGATTCTGATAGGAAGCTCGAAAAGCCCCGCCATCCATAGGAATGAGCGGGGCTTCCTTTTTTGGTTCACGGCTGCTTTCACGACCCGGGCACGAGTGCCTTGGCTCGCAACGGTAGGCTGCCCGGCGCGCCGGGCGCTGCGAAGTTCAGGCAACAGGATAGAAAAGATGGGCGGGAGCTACCGGCTTCCGCTCGTCTTTCCTCGTTCTGTGGGACAGACTTCCGAGCTCCCGAACACCTGAGGGTCATGAACTTCCGCAATCGCCTCGCCCTGCCCACCGCATTCCTTTTTGCCGCATTGACCCTCGCCGGATGTCAGCAGGGAACCCACCCCGCCGAAGCGATGACCAAGGCCGCGTCACCGGCAGTTCCTCAGGCCGTTGCAGCCGTTCCCGGTGGTGCGGCGGCTGCAGCCGTGAAGTCCATCCACTCCCCCGGCGTCGTCGCTACCGACGAGCAGCTTGCCGCAGGACAGTGCTCCGCCAAAGTGGTCGACGCCGCCAGCGGCGCGTACCTGCCGGACCCGGCCTGCACTCCGGGGGCCGCAGATCCAGCGGTTACCCAGGAGAACATCGACTCGACGATTTGCATGAGCGGCTATACGGCCACGGTGCGCCCGCCCGCTTCGAATACCGACAAGGTGAAGGCCGAGAGCCTGCGCGAATACGGCCAGACCGCTGTGAAGACCACGGAATACGACCATCTCATCAGTCTTGAGCTCGGCGGCACTAACTCCGTGTCGAATCTGTGGCCTGAGCCGAACAAGGCGAGCGCCACGGGCACCACGAACCCGAAAGACGCGGTGGAGAACACCCTGCACAAGGCCGTCTGCACTCACAGGGTCACCCTGTCAGCTGCCCAGAATGCGATCGCCCACAACTGGGTCACCGCGCTCAAAGACCTCGGCTTGTAGCGGCGCAAACCGCTGGCTCCGACGATCAGGGTCAGCAGCTGGGGTATAGTCACCCCCTGCTCTGCATGCGTCGATTTACTTGCCCCCGACCGGGTTCCGGTCGCGAGGGCTCTGAGGCGCGCGCCTAGGTCCTGGCGCCGGATTTGAGTCGGGGGTGGAACCCGCCGCTCAAATCCGATCATAAGGACCCGCAATGCCCGCTTATCTCAGTCCCTCCGAACTCAACAACGCTTTGACCATCCGGGATCTCTCAAATCCGGACGGCGGGCCTCATGCAATGCAGACACTCTTGCAAGGAGCAATCGACGCGTTCGGCGGCAAATGGGGTGTGCCGGAACGGATCGTTCGGCACAGCCCGCTGGTGAGCGTGGCGGACAACTACGACCGCCTGGGATTCAACAAATCGGATGTCACTCGGGATCAAAGATACTCCCGCTACGTCAGTCCGACGGTGATGCTCCGCAGCCATACCTCGGCTTCCATCCCCTCTCTGCTGCGGGCACTGGATCCAGACGAATCCATCGACGAACTCTGGGCCATCCCCGGTCTTGTCTACCGGCGCGATTCCATCGATCGCACCCACGTCGGTACTCCACACCAGGTCGACTTGTGGCGCGTCAGCTCCCGGGAAGCCCTCGACTCCGGTGACTTGCAGGAAATGATCGCCTCCCTCGTGCAAGCGGTCATTCCGGGGGCGCAGTGGCGAGCAGTTCCGGCAGTTCACCCCTACACCAGGAAGGGCTTGCAGCTCGATGTATTCATGGACGGGGAATGGCTCGAACTCGCGGAGTGCGGACTCATGGCCCCACATCTGTTCTCCGAGGCTGGCCTGGATCCCGCAAAGTGGTCGGGACTGGCTCTGGGGATGGGCTTGGACCGGGCCCTGATGCTCCGCAAAGGCATCCCGGACATCAGATTGCTCAGGTCGACCGACAAGAGAATCGAACAGCAGATGCTTGACCTGTCCCAATGGAAACCGGTCTCGCAGATGCCCTCAATCTGCAGAGACATTTCTATCGTCATTCCCGCGGATTTGGATGCCGAATTGCTCGGAGACCGGGTGCGGACAGCCTTGGGCAAGCAAGCCGAAGACCTGGAAAGCGTCGAACTCCTGGCTCTGACTTCCTATGAAGAGCTTCCCGCGTCAGCGCGGGCGCGGCTCCGCATTCGCAACGGACAGGCCAACGCCCTGATACGTCTGGTGCTTCGTCCCCTCACCCGAACCATGACAGATCCACAGGCCAACCACATCCGCGACGATGTTTACCTTGCCCTGCACGAGGGGCCGGTCAAGGAGCTCATCGCCGGATAGAGCATACGCGGCCTCGGTCGACGACGATCACCCATCTCTGGAATCCCACATGCCCGATGATGCCCAGACAATTAGTGGCGAGGACATGGCCATCGGCGCAAGATGGCAATCGGGTCCGGGACCCGCTGACAAGGAAGCCTCATCGGCGATGTTGCCTGGATGTTGGACGAGCCGGACAATACCGGCAGGAGGTTAGATGCCATGTCTGACACGCTCGACGACGACCGGCGGGCCGCGGACTTCGTCCTCGTCCCGGATGTTGTGGGGGAACGCTTCCTCAAAGCCCGGGAGATCGCAGGGGCCGCTGGCCTGACCTTGGCGAATCCGGACCCGGATGGGCCGCCGATCAGTGAGATAGCGTGGCGACGAAACACAACCGTTCAGGCCCAGTCTCCTGATCCAGGGAGCCTGCTGTACCGGTACGATTCCCTCCAGGTTTGGTTGCGATCGGATCTGGAGCCGGACATGGCCCGCAAGCCCGACAGCCCGCCACCCTCGGTCGACTCGGCTCATGCAGTTCCGGAAGTCGCGCCTCGATTAGTCGAACTCGCCGGCGAGCAACCGACCGGCGAAGCCGCCGAGTAACAGGCTCCTCCTGTCCCGCTCCCCTACAAGGTGGGCTGGCACTTTCCTTGACCAAGGAGGGAGAGCCCGGTGAGGTCACCGGCGCCGAACGACACCACGCCTGGGGTCTCGGAGGGATTCATGATCTGGCTCGGGTCATTGACATGGTCCAGGCCAACCAGGTGACCGAGCTCGTGTTCGATCACGGCCCTCACCTGGTCAGTGCCTATTTCCGCGGACATCCGTTGAAGCGCAGGCCCGTTCAGTTCCACCTGCCCGCTGACGTAGGTGAAGCCGGTATTCCCGAAGCTGACAGCTTCGCTGCCTCCCAGACCCGTGACAGTCTCCCCTTGCGCAGGATTCGTGAATTTCGATTGTTCGGCGTGGGTCTCCCAGGCGATGAGCACAGGGGCCCAACGGTCCCCGTAACGATCCTTCTGATATGACCGATGGCCCGCGGATGGCACCTCTGTGGTGTCGCCGTCGTTGACGAAGGTCAATCCAGTTGCATGGGAGATCTCAGTGATTGCTTCCTGGATGAGCTCAGGGCCGACGGCGGGTGAGTTGTCGGGGCGGGTGACGTAATGGATCGCCCGGCACGGATCATAGGTGACCGGGCTGCCGTCCTCACGCTTCTGTAGGAAGGCGTACGACTTGCTGGTCACGGTCAGGGGTGCGGGCCACCCGAGCGGGCCCGGATTTTCCCCGACACCCGCTGGTGGATGATCCTTTGCCTGGAGTGCCGCCCCGCCGGCTGCAGGGCCAGCTGGTGTCAACGGTCCGATCGCACCCGGATTGGCAGCGCCGGTTAGTCCACCAAGCCCGTCCAGTCCGGGCACAAATGGGCCCACGAAATAGAGCCCGGCCAGAAGCACAACAATCCCGGTGACGATCGAAACAGCTCTGGCAACCCGCCGCAGTTTTTTAGGTCGCGGGGTAGGATCAGCTGCTTCACGCCAGGCAGTCGGGGTCGGCGTATGCTCTCCCAGCATTTCTTCGAGCTTCCACACCGGAATACGTTCCGGCACTTTCCGTGGCCCAGATGCCGAGCCGCCGGTGACCTCCCCGTAGATGCCTTCGTTGTCCCTCGAATCCCCCATTGTCAGAGTTTATTCCCAGCCACGAACAGACATCCCACGTTCCGGACTACATCAATGAACCCTCAGCGCTCCCCTCTGGGCAACGCGGGGTCACTTACGGCCCATTTGGTGCCGCTGAATGGGCCGTAAGTGACCCCGCGTTGCGAGATCCCGCCCGATACACGCAAGAAGGCCCCGCACCTGTTTTGGTGCGAGGTCTTCCCGTTGAGAAATTCCGCGAGTTGTGAAACTGCAGCAGTTAAGAAACTATGCGAAGTCCGAGACTGCCGGGTCCGGTCCGATGCGGCCTTCGGCGCCTCGGTCCAGGCCGTTGATGGCTTCGATGTCGGCCTCCTCCAAGGTGACGCCAAGCGCTGCGAAGTTCTCCTGGATCCGGGACTCGGTCACGGACTTCGGGATCACGACGTTGCCGATCGCCAGATGCCAGGCGATAACCACCTGCGCCGGGGTGGCACCGTGCTTGGCAGCAATCTGGGCGATAGTGGCGTTCTCAAGCAGCTCGCCGCCCTGGCCCAGTGGCGACCAGGCCTGCGTCAAAATGCCCCGTGCCGTAGCGAACTCACGGAGTTCGGCCTGGTTGAAGAACGGGTGCAGTTCGATCTGGTGGATGGCCGGAACAACGCCGGTCTCCTCGATCAGGCGCTGCAGGCCTTCCTTGCTGAAGTTGGAGACGCCGATGGACTTGATGCGTCCACGCTTCTGGAGCTCAATGAGCGCCTTCCAGGTATCCACGAACTTGTCTTGCTTGGGCTGCATCCAGTGGATCAGGTACAGGTCAAGGGTTTCCAGGCCGAGGCGGTTCATGGACTCTTCGAAAGCCGCGAGCGTGGACTCGTAGCCTTGGTCCGCGTTCCACAGCTTGGTGGTGATGAAGATTTCCTCGGGCTTGAGGCCGGAAGATGCGATGGCGCGTCCGACGCCCGCCTCGTTGCCGTAGATCTTGGCGGTATCGATGTGGCGGTAGCCGGCGTCGAAGGCCTGACGCACCACCTTTTCGGCTACATCGTCCTCTACCTGCCATACCCCGTAGCCGAGCTGGGGAATGGAGTTGCCGTCGTTAAAAGTAAGGTTCGGTGACGAAGTCATGGTTTCCATCCTGCCAGCGCGCACACGCAGTGGCTACGGATTCCGGCGCCTCTAAGCTAGGCGCTTAATAGTTGTTATGTGGGAATAGACGCGTCTGCACCTAACTCCCCCGAACGCTTACGCGCCAGCTTTCGTGCTCAGTAGCCGTTCGGCTTCTTCTACATGCTCGTAAACGGCTTCGGCGCGTCGTCGCACCGAAACCGCTCCCACAGGAACGGGCCCGACGGCGAGACGCAACATCGCGGCCGCCTCCGCGGTCGTGGCAAGAGAGTTTCCCGCTTTGGACAGCGCACGATGGACACCCGCGAGCGATCCGGGAATATCCAGCCCATCACTGGGCGAACGGAGCTGCGCCTCCACGCAGACCGCACGAACCCTGGACGACAAGCCCGCCAGCTCGTTGGCAATGACTACGAGTTCACCGTAGAGCTGCTCGTCTTCGACGCCTTCCAGCACTTGGTGATACCGATCAAGGCCGCGGTGAAAACGGTCGTGGGCACGCCGCCACAATCCTTTGCCAAGTTCAGCGTCATCCTTCCGCCCTTGCCGGACGGCCCCAAAGAATCCCAACCCGGTGCTCAGAGGTACTGGCCCGGGTGGCGGTCCGGATCTTCAACTCGGGCAGGTTTGCCGGGTTCGGCTTCCTTGCCGGGAAGGTGGGCACGCTGAGGCTCACCGTTCTCGCCAATAACGACTCCCGGGGCGATCATGGTTCCGGGCGGGAGCTGGCGAAGCTGCAACTGGGCAACAGCGTGCTCCCGGGCTGCTTGCTGGGCTGCAATGGCGGTCTGGATTCCATGGAACAAGCCCTCGAGCCAACCGACAAGCTGCGCCTGCGCGATCCGGAGCTCAGCGTCGGAGGGGGTTGCGTTTTCAGGGAACGGGAGGCTGATGCGTTCCAGCTCTTCCACGAGTTCCGGGGCGAGGCCCTCTTCCAACTCTTTGATGGAGCGTTCGTGGATTTCGGCAAGGCGTCCGCGCGCTGCCTCGTCCAAGGGAGCGCTCTTCACTTCTTCGAGGAGCTGGCGGATCATGGTGCCGATCCGCATGACCTTGGCGGGTTCGTCGACGAGGTCCTGCAGGGTGGTGCCCTTCTTGGCGCCAGGCTTCCCATTGGCCTTGGGACCCGCTTCCGATGTGCTCTGTGCCGTGCCAGCGTCCAAGGTTGTGCCCTCCACCGGGATGTCGTCAAAACTCTCGCCACTGGGTTGAGTGTCGTCCTGATCGCTCATGCGTTCATACTCTCATGGGCCGCAACTCAGCCCAGTGCCTTGACGAGTATTTCGCCTTCGTCCTTAGCGAAACCACATTTTTCATAGAAGCCCGTGGCATAGAGGTTGGCGGGGACCCAGACCTCTTCCATTCCGTGTTCCCGCATCCATTCCTCCATGACAGCCAAGAGGGACCGGCCGACACCGCGGCGGCGCCACTCGATATGAGTTCCCATTTCCATGAGGAGCAGCTCGGCCCAAGGTCCGGCATTGCGACGGCGCTGAATGCAGCAGTGGAGGAATCCCACGATCCCGCCCCCGAGCTCAGCCAGCCAAAACAGAACGGTCGGGTCGCCCAAAAAGGAGCGGGCGGCGTCGTACGTCAATGCGCCCGACGGGGCGACTGAAGGATCCTCGTCGAACAAGTTATCCGTCTCCGCCAGGCGGATCAGCGCGTCGGCGTCGTCCGGGCCAATCAGCCGGATCCGAACGTCGGCATTCGTCAAGGTTTCGATGTCAGCACCTCCCCTGCGGAGCAGTCTATGCGGTGGTTGTCCCGTTACCACGGACGGTTCCGATCATGCCGTTGCTGGAGCCATTGGCCTGCTGCACCAGCCTGGCTTCGCAGAGATCAAGCCAACGGGCCTCCGCCTCGGCATGGAAGATCAGGGAGTCCAGGACGAGCAGCCTGGCCGTGTCCGTCACTCGTTGGTTGGCGGCCACGTCCTTGCGGTCCTGGGTATAGTCCTGCAGTTCGCGCAGGGAAATCTCACGTTGGGCCTGGATGAGCGCGGGGACGTCGGTGCCCGCCGTCGTGACGGCCAGCGCCAGCTTGATGGCCAATTCGTTCCTCGGCGGCGCTCCACGATCCACTGCGGTTGAGAACCATCGGCGGATCTCTTCAGCCCCGGCGTCGGTGATGCTGAAAAGCACGTGGCCGCGGCCGCCGTCGCCCTCTTTGCGGACCAAAGCGTCGCGCTCCAGCCGGTTCAGGGTGGTGTACACCTGCCCGATGTTCAGCGGCCAGACGGCTCCTGTGCGTTCCTCGAACGCCGCCCGCAATTGGTAGCCGTAGCGTGGCTGCTCCTGAAGCAATGCCAGGATGCTGTACCGGATGGACATCGCTCTCCTTCGTACTGCCGGTTTGGCGGGCGCCGCTAGAGCAGTAGCAGGACTTTGCCCATGTGTTCGCCGGAATCGAAGTACTCGTGGGCTTCGCGGACCTGCTCCAAGGGGAACGACTTGGCCACGAACGGCTTGATTCGGCCGTCGGCCAGCATCGGCCAAACCGACTCGCGGACTGCGTTCATGATGACGCCCTTCTCGGCGACCGGACGCGGACGCAGCGCTGTGCCGATGATCGCCGCGCGTTTGCTGACCAACTGACCGAGGTTGAGTTCGCCCTTCACGCCGCCTTGCAGTCCGATGACCACCAGCCGGCCGTAGTCCGCGAGTGCTTCCACGTTTTGCTGCAGGTATTTGGCACCCACGACGTCGAGAATCACGTCCGCGCCTTTGCCGCCGTTTTGTGCCTTGAGGCTTTCGGCGAAATCTTCTTCCGTGTAATTGATGGCGATGTCGGCTCCGAGGAAGGCTTTCGCGGTTCCGACCTTTTCGGCCGTTCCTGCCGTCGTCGCGACCGTGGCACCGTACGCTTTGGCGAGTTGGATAGCCATGGTGCCGATGCCGCCAGTGGCGCCATGGATCAATACCGTCTCACCCGCGTGCAGCTGTGCAGTCATGATGAGGTTCGAGTACACCGTGGCGGCTACCTCAGGCAATGACGCCGCGGTGACCAGGTCCACGCCGTCGGGCAATCGCAAAACCTGCTCCGCCGGGACGGCAACCTGTTGCGCGTAGCCGCCACCCGAAAGCAGGGCAACTACCTTGTCGCCCACGGAAAACGGCTTGCTCACCTCGGGTCCGAACGCCGCAATCCTGCCGGAGACCTCAAGGCCCGGAATTTCGGATGCACCCGGTGGTGGCGGGTAGAACCCGCGGCGCTGCTGAACATCCGCCCTGTTGAGACCGGCGGCGACGACGTCGATGAGAACCTCGCCGGGTCCGGGAACCGGAGCGGGGACGTCACGGATTTCCAGAACCGCGGGCCCGCCCGGTTCGGAGATGTAGACGGCTTTCATAGAGTGCTCCCGATCCCTCGCTCAGTGCAGTTGGCCTTTTCAGACACCTTAACCGCGTTAATCGCGGCGGCAGGTTTTTGGCGCAGCCAACTCCCTATGAAACACTACTAGGCAGGGAAGGTTGTCCGAGCGGCCTAAGGAGCTGGTCTTGAAAACCAGTGTGCGGTAACCCCGCACCAAGGGTTCAAATCCCTTACCTTCCGCGTGGCGCGTCTTGAGGCGCGAACTGGCAGCAGATGCCCACAGAATCGCTTCTTGTGGGCATCTGCTGCTTTTTCGACGACGCTAGCCTGTTCAGTAGCTGCGGTCGCCGAATCGGCGCTGCACGTCGAGTAGGAACTTGAGCCCGCCGTCAGACGGGGCAGCGACGCCGGGGCGCCCCGGCTACGGCCTAGACGGCTACTTCGACGTATCCGTCCACGAGGCGGGTGGCGTAGCTTGCGAGCCGCAGTTCGGGGTTAGTGAAGCATTCGCCCGTTTCAAGGTCGTAGACCTCTTTGTGAAGCGGCGAGGCGATGGTGGGACGGCTGCCCCGGGAACCGACGATTCCCCGCGCCATGACGTTGGAGAGAGTTGCCGGGTCCTGTTGGGACACCGCCAAGACCTCGTCCGGCGTGGTGCGGAACAGCGCTACTTGCTTGCCTCCGACCAAGGCAGCTTCGCCCCAGGCCGGTTCGAGCTCGTCGATGGCGCAGACTCGGTGCCAACCGGACGCGGTCGGTGCACTCAGCTGTTCTTGGTTTTCCCGATCCAGAATTACGGTCATTTCAGCCCCTATCGCTTAGCCTGCCGGTCCGGCGGATCCAATTCCGCCATCCGGCACGGGCCGTTTGCGGCCACAACTTCACGGTAGGCCCGCCATGTTTCGCCGGAATGCAATCAATGTGTCCTGCTCGTAAAGGAGACCTCACATCGCCGCAATCCTCACCGTGATGCCGAAGTTAAGCCCCTGAAACAAAGGGGAAACTGACGCGAAACTGCGTGTCTTTAGTCTGAAGTGACAAGTCGCGGATGACGGTTCTGCGGCACATGCGAAAGGCCGCCAGTGACCGGACATACTTCCCCTTCAGAGAACCCGCGCCGCATTGTTGTCGCGGGCGGAGGCCCTGCGGCCCACCGTTTTGCCGATGCCATGCATACCCGCGGTCTCGAGGGCTGGCACGTCACGGTCCTGACCGAGGAAGCGCATCTTCCCTATGACCGGGTCACCCTGAGCAAGGCGCTCATCGAGGTGGACTACGACCTCACCCTCGGGCATGCGTCGATGTGGGAGCACGATGCGCTGGAGCTGCGCACGGGCGAGCGGGTCGTCAAGATCAATCCCGAAGCCAAGTCCGTGGAAACCGCGGCCGGCAACAGCTACGAATACGATGCCCTCGTAGTCGCAACGGGTTCGAATGCCGCCCGCCTGCCCATCCCGGGCGCCGAGCACACACATGTCTACCGCACGCTCGAAGACGTGTGGGCCATCAATAAGGCGATCACCGAACTTACCGAGAAACTGGGGCGCAAGATCAACGCCGTCACTATCGGCGGCGGGCTCCTCGGCCTCGAATCAGCCGCCGGGACTGAGCGGCTGGGTGCCACCCCGATCGTCATCGACGGCGCGCCATGGCTGATGGCCACCCAGCTCGACGAAGGCGCTGGCCAGGCAATGGGCCGCCTCATCAAGGACAAGGGCTTCGAAATCCACGGCGGGGTGTTCCCCTCGGAAGTATTGTCCGACGACGACGGACAGGTCACCGGTGTCCTCATGGCTGACGGCCGCATCATCGACGCCGACATCGTGATCGTCGCGATCGGGGTCAGGCCGCGCGATGAGCTCTTTCGCGCAGCGGAGGGCGAGGAACAGGTCTTCACGCTTGGCCAGCGCGGTGGCGTTGTCATTTCCGACGGTTGCGAGACCGAGATCCCCGGCATCTTCGCGATCGGTGAGGTGGCGAACTTCGGCGGGATGTGCCTGGGGCTCGTCGCTCCGGCGAACACGATGGCCGAGATCGTCGCCGACCGCCTGCACGGCGGGCAAGCGACCTTCCCCGGCTTCGACACCGCCACCAAGCTCAAGCTCTCCGGCGTGGACGTGGCCAGCTTCGGCGACGCGTTCGCCAAGACCGAGCATTCCCTGGAGATCGTCTACGCGGATCCGGCCCGGGGCGTCTACCAGAAGATCGTCACCACCGACGACGCCAAGACCCTGCTCGGCGGGATCTTCGTCGGCGACGCCACACCGTACATGAGCCTGCGCCCCCTGCTCGGCCGCGAACTGCCCGCCGAACCCGGCGCCTACCTCACCGCTGCCGGTGGCGGTGACGCCCCCGAGACCGAACTGCCCGACGACGCGATCCTGTGCTCCTGCAACAACGTGGCCGCCGGGTCTATCCGGGACGCCGTCAACGCGTGCGGGACGTGCGAAGGCAAGGAGCCGGTCCAGGACGTTCCAGGCCTCAAGGCCTGCACCCGGGCCGGAACGCAGTGCGGCTCCTGCGTGCCGATGCTCAAGAAGCTCCTCGAAGGGGAACTGAAGAAGTCCGGCATCGAGGTCTCCAAGGCCCTGTGCGAGCATTTCGACCTCTCCCGCCAGGAGCTTTTCGACGCGATCCGTGTGCTGGAACTGACCTCCTTCGAGGACATCCTGGCCAAATACGGCACCGGCGCGGGCTGCGACATCTGCAAACCCACCATCGCCTCGATCCTCGCGTCGCAGCATTCCGCGTACGTGCTCGACGCCGGCCGCGGCACCCTGCAGGACACCAACGACCGCGCCCTGGCCAATATGCAAAAGGACGGCACCTACTCCGTGGTCCCCCGCATCCCAGGCGGGGAGATTAGGCCCGACAAGCTAGTGGTCATCGGAACGATCGCCAAGAAGTACGGTCTCTATACGAAGATCACCGGCGGGCAGCGCATCGACATGTTCGGCGCCCGCCTCGAACAACTCCCGGACATCTGGGGCGAGCTCATTGACGCAGGCATGGAGTCCGGTCAGGCGTACGGCAAGAGCCTGCGCACCGTGAAATCCTGCGTGGGATCCACCTGGTGCCGCTTCGGTGTGCTCGACTCTGTTTCCATGGCCATCAACTTGGAACTGCGCTACCGCGGACTGCGCAGCCCGCACAAACTCAAAATGGGCGTGTCCGGCTGCGCCCGCGAATGCGCAGAAGCCCGTGGCAAGGACGTCGGCGTGATCGCAACTTCGGAAGGTTGGAACCTGTACGTCGGCGGCAACGGCGGCGCGAACCCCGCCCACGCCCAGCTCCTCGCCGGCGGCTTGGACGACGAGACCCTGGTGAAGTACATCGACCGCTACTTCATGTACTACATCCGTACCGCCGACCGCCTCCAGCGCACCGCCCACTGGCAGACGGAACTCGACGGCGGCCTTGAGCACGTGCGCCAGGTGGTAGTCGAGGACTCGCTCGGCATCGCCGACGAGCTCGAGGCCGCTATGGCCAAGCACGTCGAGTCCTACGAGGACGAGTGGGCCGCGACCCTGAAGGATCCGGAACGGCTCCGCCGCTTCCGTTCCTTCGTCAACGCCCCCGAGCAGGAGGACGAGGCCATCGTCTTCGTCCCCGAACGCGGCCAGATCCGTCCGGCCACCAACGAAGAAAAGAGTGCCGTCTTGATTTCTTCCGCCAGCATCCCGGTCCGCGGGAAGGAATAAGACGCACCTCGACGGCGGGCTACGGCGACGGCGAGTGGTCGCCGCGGGCTCCGACCACGCCGCCCCGTAGCTCGCCGTCGGCGTTTTCCAGAAGGGCGCTCAGGCGCTTGACCTGCTCAGCCAGCCGGCGAATCTCCTGCTTCATGGGCTCCTCGGCGACCGTTGCGGCCGCCGCAGCTCCGGAGGAGACCTGTTCAACAAGCCACGAGGCAACCGAAGCCGTCACGACGCCCAAGACAGCGATTCCACAGACCATCAAGCCTCCGGCAACGCAGCGGCCCACGACCGTCACCGGGTAGTGGTCCCCGTAGCCAACAGTGGTGATGGTGACCATCGCCCACCAGATGGCATCGCCAAAGTTGGTGATTTTGGCGCCCGCGGCGTTCTCCTCCGCATCAAGCACGGCGAGCGCACCACAGTACGTCAGGAGGGCCGCGGACCCGAGAACAAAAGTGAGGATGCGGCCCCGCATGGCGTTCCCGGCGGTGCGATGAAGCAGCTTCAGCAGTGTTACGAGCCGCAACAACCTCAAGGGCCTGAGGACCGGGAGGGCCAGTATCAGCAATTCGTGCAGGTTCCGCACGAACCACTGGGCGCGACGCCGCGCCAAGACGAGACACATCGCGTAGTCCACGGCTACCCTAATAGCCGTGTTCACCTGCTGGCACACGGCTGCCTCCCAGCAAACGTTCATCTCCCAGTAACCGGCGCTGGCTAGGATCGAGCCCATGATTAATATGATCCAGGCCATCGTTATGGGCCTGCTGCAGGGAATCACCGAGCTCTTCCCGATTTCCAGCCTCGGCCACAGCGTCATCCTTCCCAAACTCTTCGGTTGGGGCCTGGACCAGAAGGCACCGGAATTCCTGAACTTCCTCATTGCCACCCACTTGGCTACAGCAATTGTGCTCTTCTTCTTCTTCCTCCGGGACTGGGTTGAAATCGCCAAAGGTCTTGGCCGTTCCATCCGGGACAGGAAGATCGCTCCGTCAGACACGTATGCGAAGCTCGGCTGGCTCCTTGTGGTTGGAACCGTGCCTGCCGGAATTATCGGCTTGGTCTTGGAAAAGCCCATTCGGAATCTCTTCGGTTCCCCGCTGATCGCAGCCGCCTTCCTGGTGGTCAACGGTCTCGTGCTTTTCGGGGCCGAACGCCTGCGGACAAGGGACAGCCGCCGCGCCGCGGAGCACCCGGCCACTGCAACGGCTTCCGACGCCGAAATCGCAACCCTGCCGTGGAAGCGCGCCTTGGCAATCGGAACCGCCCAGGCAGCAGCCCTCATCCCGGGTATCTCCCGTTCCGGCTCGTCTATGGCCGGCGGTCTGCTGTCCGGGCTGAACAACGAGAACGCCGCGCGCTTCAGCTTCCTGCTTGCTACGCCGATCATCGGCGCCGCAGCCCTGCTCAAGCTGCCCGACCTTTTCACCCCGGCCATGGCCGACGAGCGCGGCGTGTTCCTGGTGGGGGCGCTGTGCGCCGGTGTCGCCGCGTGGTTCGCCACCAAGTTCCTGCTTCGCTTCTTTGAGACCCGGACCCTGACGCCGTTCGCAATCTACTCGGTGGTCGGCGGAGCGATCTACTTCATCCTGATGCTCGTCATGGGCTAGTTCCGGTGAAAGCATCGAGCGAAGGCATTGAAACTGTCAGAGGCCCCGCATAGGGTTTGTCTGTCTCCACCACCCACTCATGAAACCGTGGAACAACCGCGGTAACGACACAGGAGCAAACATGCCCACGCCTGACATCACCCCCGGTTCACCGTGCTGGATCGACCTGATGACCTCGGACCCGGAGAAGGCAAAGTCCTTCTACAACACGCTCTTCGGCTGGACCTACGAGACCGGGGACCAGGAAAAGTACGGCGGCTACATCACGGCCTCGAAGGACGGCAAAATGGTTGCCGGGATCATGCAGAAGCAGGAAGACATGGGCCAGATGCCCGATGTCTGGTCCACCTACCTGCGCACTGACGACATCAAAGCCACCACCGAAGCGGCCCTCGCCAACGGCGGCCAGGTCTACATGGAACCCATGGAAGTGCCGGACCAGGGAACCATGGCGATGTACGCGGATTCGTCCGGAGCGGCCATCGGTGCCTGGCAGTTCGGCGAGATGAAGGGATATCAGCTGGCTGCCGAAACAGGCGCACCCGCCTGGCACGAGCTCTTCGCCAAGGAGTACGACTCCGCCGTTTCCTTCTACCAGAAGGTCTTCGGTTGGGAAACCACCGTCGTGGGCGATACCCCGGAGTTCCGTTACACCACGCTCGGGGCGGGCGATGACTCCAAGGCAGGCATCATGGATGCCTCCGGTTTCCTCCCGGCCGAGGTGCCGTCCTACTGGGGCGTCTACTTCGCGGTGGACAAGGTCGATGCCACGATCGAGCAGGCCGTCTCCTTGGGCGCTACCGTGATCCAGGCGGCTGAAGACACCCCCTACGGGCGGATGGCCACCCTGACCGACCCCACGGGTGCGATCTTCAAGCTCATCGAAAACCAGGCTGCCTAGGGCCCACCAGCTAGGCGCAGCCCACCACCCACCAGAGAGCATGCTCTCCCCCGGCCCCGGCGAGTGGAGATATCAGGTTTATGTCCACTCGTCGGTACGGGCGGAGAGCATGCTCATTTTTATTGGTGGAACATGCTCATTTTTGGAGGGGAAGGCCGAGCATGTCCCTGGCGATTTCATCGGCGTCGCGGAGGGTCCGTTGCCCACTCCGATAGCCGCGACCATCGGAAGGCCGGGCTTCGGCGGCAATGGCCGTCCCCCACTGGGTCGAAGAAAGCTGCAGGCCAAGGGCGTACATTCCCGGAGTCACGGAACCGTTGGCGCCCACCAAACGGTAGGGATGCGGCTGGACGTCCAAGCCGGAGGTCTGCACCGGCGTTCCCTCGGCAGTCATCATTACCTTGGGCCGCACCAAGCCGTCGGCGAGCAACTGCCGCAGGAGCGGAGAAACACTCACGCCCACCCGGTTCGCCGGGGACATGGCCTCAATCAGCGTCCTGGCTTCCGCGGCGTCGTCGTGCACCCATGCGGACACCGCGCGGAAGGCGCGCTGGGAACGGTCAACACTGAATCGCGGATCCGGGCCCACGAAACTTACGACGCCGGCACGCGCCAAAGCGGCCAACTGTTCGGCGCGCAGGGCCGGAGGACCGCTCGCGAGTCCCTCAACGAAGGATTCGAACCAGCCCCGGAGCTCACCGACCCACGACTCGTCCGTGATGCCGCCGTCGGCCACGGCGCTCTTCAGGATGGCCCGTCCGGTATGCAAGGCACCGATCGCCATCTTCACTGGATCTGCTTCTCCGAGCGCGGAGCGGCGGGCGTCGTCGTCCAGATAGTCCACGACGGCGGCGTCGAGTTCCTTCCTGGACGCGAAGGAATGTCCGGCCAAAGGCGCGGCGAGTCCCAGCAGGTCAAGGCGGCGCGACGCTGCGACATGGGTGGAGACCAACTCCCCGACCTGGTTTTCCCATCGCCCGGTGGCATGCGCGTGGGGCTGCAAAAAGTCTTCGAGGGCGGCCAGGAATTCCGTCGCATCAGACACGGCCACTGGTTCGGCTACGACCAGAGTTGAATAGTATGCCCACAACGCATCCCGATGCAGGAGGGGCCAAAGATCGTGGTCGAAGCCAGGTTGGATGCCCGCCGCGGCGAAGCGTTCCACCGCGCTCTCCGTCAGATAGCGCAATCGCACGGACTTGGGATAGTAGCCGTCCAAACCGGCCTTGGCCCGGTAAGGAGTGCCACGCCTGGATGCCGCGATGATCTTCGGTTCCCGGCCCGAAGGCACGTACTTGAGCTTTCCCTGGAGACCGTCTTCGGCCGGCACGAACTGTCCCCCGCGGCCTTCCGTCAGTTGGCCCATGACGTCGAAGAAATTCAGGCCCATGCCCCGGACCAGGACCGTCTCCCCGTCCGGGACCAGTGCCCAGTCCACGTCGGCAGGTGCGGCTGGCGGCACGTAGAGGAGCCCGAGCTCCCCCGCCACCTCCCTGAAAGAACGCTGCTCCGGGTTGAGCCGGGACTCAAGGTGGCCCAGCGCGAGGACAAGGGAATCCACGGTGAGCCGAGCGCCGTCGTCGAGTTCGACGTCGAACCCTCCGCCCGCGGGCTGACCAGGCGAACCGTCCGGATCGCCCTCCGCCGGACCGCCAGCCAGGGGATGCACCGCCACGGCGTTTTTCCGATGGAAGGCGATCTCCACGCCAGCCGGGACACGGTCCAGCAGTTCCTCCAAAGTGGATCGCAGGTACCGTCCGTAAAGGGCACGGCTGGGAAAGTCGTCCGAGGCGAGGGCGGCAAGTTCGGCCCGTTCCTCAGCACTCAAGCCATGGCCGCCGACGGACCGCTGCTCAGCCCGCCACTGCTCAAAGGAGCCGCCGCCCAGGGGCGGCGCGAGTCGCTCGTCCTCGGGGATCAGTGTGGGGTAGAACGACTGCGTGTTCATGAGGTACAGCCGGGACTGCTCGGGCTGCCAGACGTGCCCGGGACCGGCAGGATAGGGGTCCACGACGTCGATATGCAGCGAACGCCCTTGTGATTCCGTCGCGGCCCAATTGGCGAGCAAACGCTCCAGCACACTGGTGCCGCGGGGACCTGCCCCGATCAGCCCAACCCGAATGTTCTGCGATTTACCCACGCCCAAGCCTAACTTCTTGTGACTTGCTTCCTTCTCAGACAGTCACTCTAGGATGAGGGATGACCACCACAGCAGCTGATCAAGCGCCCGCGCCCGACAACGAAACTGCCCAGGGAACCGCAATCGCCCCCGAACCTGTCGACGAGAATATCTGGCTCGAGGACATTCACGGCGAGGAACAGCTGGCCTGGGTACGGGAGCAAAATGCCCGCACCGAAGACTTGCTCGACGACGCCGACTACGCCGCATTGGAAGCCGGAATCCTGGAGGTTCTGGACTCCACGGACAGGATCGCCATGGTCAACAAGCGCGGCGAGCACTACTACAACTTCTGGAAGGACCAGCAGAACCCCAAGGGCCTCTGGCGCCGGACCACATGGCAGAGCTACCTCAGCGACGCCCCGGAATGGGACGTCCTCCTCGACATCGATGCACTCGCCGCAGCCGAGGGCGAAGAATGGGTTTTCCACGGCGCAAACTTCCTGCGCCCTGCCGATGGCGAACCGCACCGCCTCGCCATCATCGCCCTCTCCCCCGACGGCGGCGACGCCAACCGCCACCGCGAGTTCGACGTCGAATCCCGCACCTTCGTGGACCCTGCCGCAGGCGGCTTCGACCTTCCGACCGCGAAAGGCAACGTGAGCTGGCTCGACGCCGATACCCTCCTGGTTGCCACGACCGCCGACGGCCTGCCGAAAACCAGCTCTTCCTACGCGCGCACCGGGGTGAAGCTCCGTCGCGGCCAATCCCTGGCCGAAGCAGAGCGGATCTTCGAGATCCCCGAAGACCACATGATGGCGCTCGTCGCCCACGACTCCACCCCGGGATTCGAACGCACTTTCGCCGTGGACTGGATCGACTTCTTCAACCGGACCACTTCCGTGCTGCGCGACGACGCGTGGCTGGCCATTGATGTCCCCACTGACGTCAACCTCAGTTCCCACCGCGAATGGCTCATGTTCCGCCCACGGCAGGACTGGCACGTGGATGGAACCACCTACGCCGCCGGGTCCCTGTTGGCTGCCGACTTCGAGGGCTACTTGTCCGGGGCACGCGACTTCACCGTGCTTTTCACCCCGGATGAGCACACGTCCCTCCAGTCGTGGAGCTGGACCCGGAACTACCTCCTCCTGAACCTGCTGCACGACGTCTCTTCCGAAATCAGGGTGCTCGACCCGGCCAGCAAGGATTCCGCCGGCGGTTGGGCCTCGACTTTGTTGGATGCGTGCCCGCCGCTGCACGACGTGAACGCCTACGCCGTGGATGACGAGGACGAAGCAGAAGGCGACGACGCCGGCAACGACTACTGGCTCGTCGCTACCGGCTTCACCACCCCCACGACACTCATGCGCGGCACCTTGTCCCCGGGCATCGCCGGCTACACGCTCGACGCAGGCCATGACGGCGGGGTGGCGAGCACGCACGCAGTAGTGAAGTCCTCGCCGTCGTTCTTCAACGAGGCGGACTACGAGGTCCAGCAGCACTTCGCTACCTCAGCAGACGGTACGCGCGTGCCCTATTTCCAGGTCGCGTCCAAAGATCTGGACCTCGACGGCGAGAACCCCACACAGCTCTCGGGCTACGGCGGGTTCGAAGTCTCAAGGACCCCCGCCTACAGCGGAGCCATCGGGCGCGCCTGGCTGGAGCGCCGGAGCGAAAGCATCACGTCCGACGACGGCTCCGCGCCACATTCACGTGGCGGCGTCTACGTCGTGGCCAACATCCGCGGCGGCGGCGAGTATGGTCCCGCATGGCACCGGGCAGCCTTGCAGGAGAATCGGCACCGCGCGTTCGAGGATTTCGCCGCTGTGGCGCAGCATCTCATTTCGCGGGGCGTCACCAGTCCGCGGAGGCTCGGCTGCGTGGGCGGCTCCAACGGCGGACTACTGGTAGGCAACATGCTGACCCAGTACCCGGAGCTGTTCGGAGCGATCTCCTGCGGCGTCCCGTTGCTGGACATGCGCCGCTACACCAAGCTTTCGGCTGGCTACTCCTGGATTGCCGAGTACGGCGATCCCGACGTGCCGGAACAGTGGGAGTACATCCGCACCTTCTCGCCGTACCACCTGCTGCGCGACGGAGTGGAGTACCCGGAGACGTTCATCTGGACAGCCACCTCCGATGACCGTGTAGGCCCGGTCCAGGCCCGGAAGATGGCAGCCCGGATGCAGGCAATGGGCATCCCGAACGTGTGGTTCCACGAAGCACTTGAAGGCGGTCACGCAGGTGCCTCGGACAACCGCCAGGCGGCCTCGCTCCAAGCCCGCAGCCAGCACTTCCTGTGGCGGGCGCTTGCCGGCAAGAAGGGCTCGGGGCACTAGCGCCCTTAACGGCGGAGCCCCCGACGGCAGCCCGCGTCCCCGTTTTGCACTGGGTGCCCAGTTCTGCGTATCCTTGGTTGGCTAGCAATAGCAACTGGAGACGTGCCAGAGCGGCCGAATGGGCTTCACTGCTAATGAAGTGTGGGGCACAACTCCACCGGGGGTTCAAATCCCCCCGTCTCCGCGTTTTGGCCCCGGTCCCTGACCGGGGCCTTTTTGCGTTCCGGGAGTTTTGGGTTCCGGGACTTTCAGCGTTCCTTGGTCTTTTCGTTACGGTCTTCAGCGGCCACGGTCTTCAGCGGCCGATCCTGGCGGCGAAGATTCATGTCTCCGACTCTTTGAATTCAGCTCGCGCCAATAGCCTCGTCCGGGTAACGGAGACCAACGACGAGGAGAGATTCATGCGTTCAATGACGAGATTCGCGATCGCGACGGTTGGGGCCGTCCTGTTGTCAACCGCGTTGCTCACTCCGCCGGCACTGGCGGCCAACCCCGGTAGCAACACTTCGGGACAGAATAGCTCCAACGGCAACGGACACCAAGGCAATACCGAAGGCTTCAGCTTCGGCGTCATCGGCGACGTACCCTACGGTGCCGCTGAGATCCAAGCCTTCCCGTCCTACATCCAGGACCTCAACGCACACAAGGAACTGAGCTTTGTAGCACACGTGGGCGATATCAAGAACGGATCTTCCCAGTGCACTGACGAGTACTTCGAAGCCATCAAGAAGAACTTCGAAAGCTTTACTGCTCCGCTCGTCTACACCCCGGGGGACAACGAGTGGACTGACTGTCACCGAGCGAACAACGGTGCCTACAACCCGTTGGAAAGACTAGCCAAGGTTCGGGAAGTGTTCTTCCCGAAGCCGGGTGTCACGCTTGGTTCGCCCATGCAGGTGAAGTCACAGGCAAAGGAAGGCTTCCCGGAGAACGTCAGCTTCCGCAAGCATGAGGTCGCCTTCACTGCGGTCAACATTCCGGGCAGCGATAATTCGATGCTGCCTTGGACGGGACTCGGCCAGACCCAGCCCACCGCCGCCCAAGTGGACGAGGTACAGCAGAGGACCGAGGCTGACATCCAGGAGTTGAGGGACACCTTCCGCAAGGCGCGGAACAACGGCGACCGGGCCGTCGTCGTGATGACGCAGGCGGACATGTTCGACCCGACAGTCGCAGCCCCTTCACAGGCGGATTTTGGCGCTTTCAAACCCCTGGTGCAGACCTTGATCGAGGAATCGAACGCGTTCGGCGGCCCGGTCTACCTGATCAACGGCGACAGCCACGTTTACAACCAAGACCACCCCCTCGCCGCCGGTTCCACGTGGCTGTCCTTCTACGGTCAGGCCACAGCGGCGAAGAACCTGACGCGAATCACCGTGGATGGATCCAACAATGCCAAAGACTGGCTCAAGGTCACGGTCAACCCGGAGGAAGCAACGAGCGTCATGTCGTTCGAACGGGTCCCGTTCACGCACCCGGCTTCGTAGCCAAAGCGATCCAAGCAAGACGCGGATGGCCAAGAGTCGCCGGAGTCTCCGTGATGGAGGTTCCGGCGATTGGCGTCCCCAAGGCTCTCTAGCCGCGCCGTTTCTCGGGCTTGCTCACAACGCTGCGGCTGACTTCGGCTCCGGCGTGCCGGTGCAGCGTGAGGCTGTCCACCGTGCTCAACAGCATCACGGCAGCCATGGCGAGGAAGGCGCCACGGTACGCCGAGGAAGGGCCGTCGCCGAAGAACGACGGATGGTCGAAGAGACGCAGGAAGAGCGCACCCACCGCAATACCGGCGCCCGCGGCCAGTTGCACCAACGTGGCTGACACTGCGTTGGCCGAGGGAAGCTCCCCCGGGACGATATCCGCATACTGCACGGAGGCGTACGCCGAGAAGCCGATCGAACGGAAGGCCCCGCTGGCCAGCAGCAAGGCAAAAATCAAAGGCTCCGGGGTCCCTGCGTTGAGGGCCGCACAAGCGGCAAAGGTGACGGCCGACGCGAAAGAGGCGAAGACCAACACAGGCTTGAAACCGAACCGCCGAATGATGGGCGTGGTGGCCGGCTTGATGCCGATGTTGCCGATGAACACCGCGGCCACCATCGCACCGGATTTAAGTGGATCCCAGCCAAAGCCGTCCTGGAACAACAGCGGTAGCAGAAACGGCACCGAGCTGATGGTCAGGCGATAGACGAACCCTCCGGTGGAAGTGGCCCGGAACGTGCGAGTGGCGAAAACCCGGAGATCGAAGAGCGGGGCCTTGGCCTTGAGCATCCACCACGCCGCTCCGGCCAAAGCCACCGCTCCGGCCAGCAGCACGGCTGCCGGGACCGCGCCCGCGCCATGGCCGCCAACCCCTTCAAGACCCACCACAAGCGATCCGACGCCGAAAGTGGTGAGTGTGAGGCCGAGCCAGTCGAGCCGCCGGCCGGCATCGCCTCCCGTTCGCGGAACCAGCCTCAGGGCTGCAATGAACGCAGCAAGGCCCAGCGGGACGTTGATCAGGAAGATCCAGTGCCAGGAAAGGTAGGTTGTGAAAGCTCCGCCCACAAGCGGCGCCAAAACGGGGGCCAACAACCCGGGCCAAACAAGGAATGCCGTGGCTCGGAGGAGCTCCGACTTGGGTGTGCCCCGCAGCACTACGAGAGTCCCTACCGGCACCATCATCGCCCCACCGGCGCCTTGTGCCACCCGGCTCAACGTCAACAGGGTGAGATCCTGGCTTGCTGCGCACAGCAGCGACGCAACGGTGAACACAGCGATAGCCAGACAGAAGATCCGACGCGCGCCAAAGCGTTCTGCGAGCCAACTGCTGAGCGGAATTCCCATGGCCACGGTCACCAAGTAAGCAGTCATCGTAACGTTGACATCGGCCGAGACCACTTTGAAGTCGGCCGCGATGCTCGGCATGGCGGTAGTAAGGACTGTTCCGTCCAGGAACTCCATGAAGAAGGTGGCGGCAACCAGCAACGCGAGCCGTGGCTGCCACTTGGATTCGGGCTGGACGTCCGGGGCTGCGCCCATCACGCTGCTTGACCGAGGACGAGAGGCAACACCGATCCTGCCCCGGCTTGCCTGAGGGCGCGGCCAGCAACAGTCATGGTCCAGCGGCTGTCCGCCAGGTCATCGACCAAGAGGATGCCTTGACCCCCTAGGGATGCAAGGTTCTGTCCAAGTTCCGGACCCACCACGAGGCGCTCCCAGACGCCGGCGAGCCGATAGGCGCTGTTGCCACCGCGCCCGCCCGTGGGGCCGCCGTGCTGGAGTTCGAGGGAACCCAAATACGGCATCTGGCCGATCCCGGCGATGCCGCGGGCCAAGGATTCGACGAGCGCCGGCTTGTTCCTGGACGGGATGCTCACGACGGCCGCCGGACGCCCTTGGCCGCTCCACCCGGTGGATCGGCCGTCACCGGCAGACCATTCGCGCAAGACCTGCACGCAGGCCTGCAACATGGCAGGTTCAACCTCGCGGTCAGCCGCCCCGGCGGCAAAAAGTTCACGGAGGGCACCACCCCAGCCGAGATCGGTCAGGCGGGCCAGGACGCGTCCTTCGGCCAGCAACTCGTCGGGCTTGATCTTGCCTTTTACCGTCACGCCCAGCCGGTCCATGCCACTGGGCCATTGAAGCCGTGGCTCGAGCGCTAGACCCGCGCGCCGGAGGGTCTGCACGGCGGCGTCGGCGGCTGCGGCTGCCACGTCCGCCGGGAACCACTTGCCGGCGCAATTGTCGCAACGGCCGCATGCACGTGCGGATTCGTCGTCCAGGACCGCGGTGATGTATTCCATGCGGCATCCGGCGGTGTCCTGGTAAATCACCATGGAATCCTGCTCATCCACCCGGGCCTCGGCGATGCGGGCGTAGCGTTCGGCGTCGTAGATCCACGGACGTCCCGTGGACCTCCAGCCACCGCCTACGCGCTCCACCGCTCCATCCACCGCCAAGACCTTCAGCAGGAGTTCCAAGGGCGTCCGGCGCAGGTCCACCCGCGCCTCAAGGGCCACCGTTGACAAGGCAGAGCCGGATTCGGCCAAGACGTTGAGGACGGCTGCGGCCTTTTCCTCCGAGGGCATAGAAGCAGTCGCAAAGTACTGCCAGATTTCGCGGTCCTCGGATCCGGGCAGGAGGAGCACATCCGCATTCGCGGCGCCACGGCCGGCACGGCCGACTTGCTGGTAGTAAGCCACCGGCGATGACGGGGCACCAAGGTGGATGACGAACCCGAGATCCGGTTTATCGAAGCCCATGCCGAGCGCCGAGGTGGCAACGAGCGCCTTCACTTGGTTGTCCTTGAGGAGTTGCTCGGCCCGTTCACGATCCGCGGGGTCCGTCCGCCCGGTGTAGGACAAGACGTTGTGGCCTGCCTCGGAGAGCAGCCGTGCGGTGTCTACAGCGGCCGAAACGGTCAAGGTATAGATGATTCCGCTGCCTGGCATGTCTGCCAGATGGGTCAGCAACCAGCCAAGGCGATCCCGCGAATCGGCGAGCTTCAAGACACCCAGCCGCAAGGACTCGCGGCCAAGCTGCCCGCGGATGGTCAGCACTCCGGCGCCGAGCTGCTCTTCGATGTCATGAACCACCCGGGAGTTGGCCGTGGCTGTGGTGGCCAGCACTGGAACACTGCCAGGCAGTTGCTCGATGAGATCGGAAATGCGCCTATAGTCGGGACGGAAATCGTGTCCCCAGTCCGAAATGCAGTGAGCCTCGTCAATCACGAGGAGACCGGTACGCCGGATGAGCTCGGGAAGTTGGTTTTCCCGGAACGAAGGATTGGTGAGCCGCTCCGGCGAAACCAGGAGAACATCCACCTCGTCCGCGGCCAGTTGCTCGCGGACGTTGTCCCACTCAAGTTGATTGGCGGAGTTGATCGCCACGGCTCGCACGCCGGCACGCGCGGCCGCCGCCACTTGATCCCGCATGAGCGCAAGCAGCGGCGAAACGATGAGCGTGGGCCCTGCGCCCCGGCGCCTCAACAGCAACGACGAGACGAAGTACACAGCCGACTTGCCCCAGCCCGTCCGCTGCACCACCAAAGCGCGCCGTCCGGCGTCGACGAGCGCCTCAATCGCTTCGTACTGTCCATCGTGGAATCGGGCGTCTCCATTTCCCACAAGCTCCTTCAGGACTTCAAGGGCCTGCAGCCGGGTGGTGGACTGTTCCGCTGCGAGTAGGGCAGCATCCGGGTTGTTGGGCATGGCTTCAGTATTCCAGCACCCGCAGACAGCCAGAACCCGGAACGTCATCTATGTGGACAAGCGTTTTCCACAGAGATGGCGTCCCTGCGCAGCGACGCCCCCGCTCCACAGTAAGATTGAGCGCGTGACTAGCGAGCAGAACAAGACATTTGACCTCTCAGCTTCCTTCAAGGCCTATGACGTGCGGGGAATCGTCGGCGAATCCATCACATCCCACATCGTGGAATCCGTCGGCGCGGCCTTCGTCGACACCCTCGGCCTGGCTGGCGAGACTGTGCTGGTTGGCGGCGACATGCGCCCGTCATCCCCCGAATTCATCAAGGCATTCGCCGACGGCGCTGCTCGCCGCGGCGCCAATGTCCAGCTCCTGGACCTCATCTCCACCGACGAGCTCTACTACGCCTGCGGTGCCCTGAACGCGGCTGGTGCCACGTTCACCGCAAGCCACAACCCCGCCGAGTACAACGGCATCAAGATGTCCAAGGCCGGCGCCCAGCCGATCTCCTCCGAAACAGGCCTCAAGGAAATCCAGGCGCTGGCGGAGAAGTACCTCAACAACGGAAGCATCCCGGCTGCAGATGTACAAGGCAAGATCAGCACCCGCGACGTCCTGAAGGACTACTCGGAGTACTTGCGCAGCCTGGTTGAACTCAAGGGCTCCCGTCCGCTGAAGATCGTCGTCGACGCTGGAAACGGCATGGCCGGGCTGACCACTCCCGCAGTGCTTGGTGACCAGCTGCTTCCTGCCCTGCCGTTCGAGATCGTCCCGCTGTACTTTGAGCTGGACGGCTCTTTCCCGAATCACCCGGCCAATCCGCTTGAGCCCGAAAACCTGCGCGATCTTCAGGCCGCAGTCATCGAGCACGGCGCGGATATCGGCCTGGCGTTCGACGGCGACGCCGACCGTTGCTTCGTGATTGACGAGAAGGGCGAACCGGTATCTCCGTCTGCCATCACCGGTATGGTTGCGCGTCGGGAAATCGCCCGCGCACAGGCAGCGGGTGAAGAGACACCCGTGATCATCCACAACCTGCTGACCTCGCGAGCAGTCCCGGAACTCGTGGCGACGGATGGTGGCAGGGCCGTTCGCACGCGCGTGGGCCACTCGTTCATCAAGGCTGTCATGGCCGAAGAAGGAGCCGTCTTCGGCGGCGAACACTCGGCGCACTTCTACTTCCGCGATTTTTGGAACGCAGACACCGGCATGCTCGCGGCCATGCACGTCTTGGCGGCACTGGGCGAGCAGGACGGCCCGCTGTCCGAGCTTGGCCGCCAGTACGAGCCGTATGTCTCTTCCGGTGAAATCAATTCCGAAATCGAAGACAAGGCAGGAGCCATTGAGCGGGTGCGCGCCGATTTCGATGACGAAGACGTCGACGTGGACACCATGGACGGCAGCACGTTCACCGCGAAGGACGGCAGCTGGTGGTTCAATCTTCGCCCGTCCAACACTGAACCGTTCCTGCGCCTGAACGCCGAGGCGAAGGATGTTGCCACCATGGAAAAGGTCCGGGACCGCGTGCTTGCACTGGTCCGGTCCTAACCGGCAGCCCCGAAGGCGAGCAGGAGCATGAGCACGGCAAGCAACGGCCTCGAAAGCACAAAGGAACAAGAGCTCCGCGAAGTCCGTGAAACGCTTGGTGCCGCCCTGGCGACGGCGCAGGAACATTTGGAACAAAACGGTGGCTTCCTGCCCTTCGCAGTCACGCTCGCGGAGGATAACGAACTTCGGATCGTCTTCGTAACGCCCGGAGAGCCGGACGACGAGGGACACGTCGACACGGAGTTGATGTTGGCAGACATCCTCGAATTGCTGCGCCAAGGCCGTGACGAATACCGCGCGGTGGCGATCGCCAGCGACGTCATCCTTCCGGAACACGGCTCGGACGGGATTCACGCCGCGGCTGAGCACCGTAGCGGCGGGCTGATGGCAGCCGTCGTCCCCTATGTCCAGATCGCCGAAGGCTTCACCTTTGACAATGCCGAAGCTGACACCAATGAACGCCTCGTATGGGTTGACTAGACCTTACTCCGTAAGCTTGAGGGCATGAAGATCAATGCCTTCGCGGATGTGAGCCTGCGTGCGCTCCTGGTTCTCTCGTCCGCGCCCGCAGGTGAACTCCTGACGACCCAAAACATCGCAGACGCAGTAGGGACTCCTTACCACCACGTCAGCAAGGCCATTGTTCGGCTACGGGAGCTGGGCCTCATCGACGTCGAGCGAGGACGCAAAGGGGGATCCCGGCTCAGCGCCGCCGGACAGAAGGCCACCGTTGGCCACATCCTGCGGGAGTTGAATAACAGGCCCGATCCCGCCGAGTGCCAATCCGTGCATGGCGACTGCCCCCTGATCACCGAATGCGGCCTTCGCCATGCCCTGGCCCGCGCAAGGGAAGCCTTCTACCGGGAACTGGACGACGTCGTCGTATCCTCCCTACCGCGCCTGCGGCAAATGGCGCCGGCGTTCCAGGCGATCGGGCTACGCCCGGGGCTGTAAACCAGGGTCCTGGCGCGCCTCTGTCATCTCCGGGCTGTCGATTCGCCAAATCCTTCTACAGCGTGTAGAAATTTAGCTATAGATACTTGCATTCCAAATACAAGTATTGATCTCGGTCCGCATGCAACCCCACGGGCCACTACGACAGGAGTACCTATGCTCTCGGACAAGTCCTTCCCCGTCATCGAGGCCACCTTGCCGCTCGTCGGCTCCCGGATTGGTGACATCACCCCCAAGTTCTACTCCCGCCTCTTCGCTGCGCACCCCGAACTGCTCGATGGGCTATTCAGCCGTTCGAACCAGCGCTCCGGCAACCAGCAACAGGCCCTGGCTGGGAGCATCGCCGCGTTCGCAAGCCATCTGGTGAGCAACCCCGGCACCCTTCCGGAGACGGTCCTGTCGCGCATTGCACACCGCCATGCTGCCCTGGGGATCACCGAGCCGCAGTACCAAGTGGTCTACGAGCACCTCTTCGCCGCCATCGCGGAGGACCTGGCAGAAGTCATCACCCCTGAAATCGCCGAAGCCTGGACAGAGGTCTATTGGCTCATGGCAGACGCGCTGATCAAGCTCGAAAAGGGGCTCTACGCAGCGCAGGCCAACGGCAGGATGTGGAGCCCTCGGAAGGTCGTGTCCAAGACTCCCGCCGGTACCGGGTCCATGACCTTCACCCTGGAGCCGGCCGACGATACCGCCATCACCGCAGCACTGCCGGGCCAATACATCAGCGTCAAGGTCACCCTCCCGGACGGCCTGCGCCAGGTCCGCCAGTACTCGCTTTCGGGCGATGCCGGCACCAGCCGTAGCTTCACGACCAAGATCGACGACGGCGGCGAGGTCTCGCCCGTGTTGCACAACACGGTCGTGGTGGGCGATGTCCTGGAGATCTCCAACCCCTACGGCGAGATCACGCTCAAGGATGGCGACGGTCCCGTGGTCCTCGCCTCGGCCGGAATCGGCTGCACGCCCACGGCTTCCATCCTGCGCTCGCTCGCCGATTCCGGCTCCGACCGCCAAATCCTGGTCCTGCACGCGGAGAGCAATCTGGACAGTTGGGCCTTGCGCGGGCAGATGACGGACGACGTCGAGCGCCTGGACGCAGCGGAACTCCAGCTCTGGCTGGAGGAACCGCAGCCCGGGTCCAATGCCGGCTTCATGTCCCTGCGCGAAGTGGACCTTCCGGCGGATGCCTCGCTGTATCTGTGCGGACCGCTGCCATTCATGAAGCACATCCGCAACGAAGCCATCAACGCCGGAATCCCTGCCACAAAGATTCACTACGAAGTCTTCGGACCTGATATCTGGCTCGCCAACTAGCAAGCAGCAGATGACCCCAACTAGTCCCCACCGCCACCCTCGCCTCGCAAGTCCCCACCGGGTCCCAGCCCTCGCAAGCTCAGGCAGGGACCCTCGCCGGTGGGCCCCCACGGCCAAGGAACCCTGGCGGCGTGGGCCCACGCAGTTGTTGTCGTTTTGGAGCCTCAAAACGACAACAACTGCGAGTCAGTTGGGCGGCCCAACCAGCAGTGGCAGCATCACTTCATCCACCACGTGCACCAAGAAATCGTCATCAATCGGCATTCCGGAGAAGATGAACCTCTGCCTGAGCAAGGCGGGGCCGGCTTCGATCCTCGTCTCCGTGGCCAGGCCGGGATCGCATTCGCCGCGGGCCGCGGCCTGCTCAATGATCGCGCGCATGATCTTAGCTACGTTGCCGCGGGCGTACTCCCGGATCTGAGCCGCCACCGCCGGATTCTGGAGCGCCTCCCCCAACAACCCGCGCATGGCTTGCCCCACCGCTCCTTCCAGTTGTTGGGCCACGAGCCGCAATATCGCCAGGGCGTCTTCGCGCAGGCTGCCGGTATCCGGCGCGGATGCCGGACCGGGCATGGCATCGTAGGCTGCCTCGAGCACCAAGGCCGCACGTCCGGGCCACCGCCTGTAGAGCGAAGCTTTACTCGCCCTGGCGCGTTCGGCCACGCTGTCCATCGTCAACGCCGCGTAGCCTGACTCGGCGATCTCTGCCCGGACTGCTTCGAAGATTGCGCTGTTCAGGGCCGCCCCGCGGCGGCGCGGCAACTTTCGATGGTCCCGCTGTTCGGGTGTCTGGTCCCGTTGCCCCGGCATCTCAAGGCCTCTCCGCCGAGGCGCCCGGAAGGACCACTCCCAGGGTTCCGTCCACGAGCACATCCTGCCCGTCAACCAATGTGCTGGTGCCCGAACCGGTGCCCATAACGGCCGGAATTCCGTATTCCCTTGCAACGATTGCCGCATGCGAGCCGAGCCCACCGGCGTCCACCACAACCGCGGCTGCCCGCTGGAACAGCGGCGTCCAGGCGGGGTTGGTGTATGGGCAGACGAGGACCTCTCCGCTGCGCAGCAGTCCGAACTCCGCCGGCCCGCGGATCACGCGGACCGGCCCGCTCGCTCGGCCGCGGCTGGCTGCAGTGCCGGAGACGAGGGCCTCTTCCACCTGGCGGCCCTGGCGGCCCCGGCCAAAGAGCAAAGCCGGATCGAGCAGCGGGATGCCTTCGAGCTCGCGCCGCTTCGCCGCCCGAGCCAGCACAAGCGGCCGGAAACGGTCACGGAGCGAAGCCGGCAGCGCGCCGTCGTCGGCGTCAGTGATGGACTCGAGCTCCTCGAACCGCAGGTGGTAGATTTCGTCCGGCTCATCCAACACGCCGGCCAGCACCAGTCGGCGGCCGAGCTCCCGGTAGGCCCGGCGGATAGGCGGGATGGCTTTGGTGGCGTAGAAGTGGCTGTCCTCGCGGAACGCCATTCCGGCTTGGGCGGACTCAACGGCGGCGAGCACCCTCCGCCGCAGCAGTTCGAAGCGGAGAGCCGGATGGCGTTTCAATTCCACAAGCGCATTCCCGGCCTGTTCAACTGTTTGGGGCCGTTCTCCGGACATGGCCTTCACGAGCCCCAAAACCACCTCGGGGGCATCGGACCAAGTGGGCGAACTGCTGAGGACAACGCTCATGGTCTCACGGTGGCCGTACTCGAGCTGAAACGCCTCGAAAGCCTCGCGAAATGCACGATGTCCGTGTTCCTTTTCCAGCAAGTCCAGGAGCTCAAGGGGGCCTGAATCAAGTAGCGCGCGGGACAGCCCGGGATCGTCCGCCGCGATGGACGCGAGCCGTTCAAGGGCCCGGTTCGCTTGGCTCGTCCGGGTTTCCGCCCCGGAAATCAGGGCTGGCGCGAGCTTTGTCTTGCCCAGGAACAAGAGCATGAAACGCATTTTCAGCACCGGCACGAGGATGCCGGGCAGGTAGGAGACCCTCAAGTCCGTGATGCCCTGCATCGCCGCGAAGCATTCCCCGGCAAAGGCAGTGACCGCACGCCACCGCAGCGGGCCGAGGTCTTTGCCATTCAGTCGTTCGATGTTGTCGATAAACGAGGAGAAACGAGGATCCTGGGTCCAAGCGCGGGCGTTGAATCGCATCGCCCTGCGCAGCAAAGACGCTGGCGCGGCAAGCGTTCGAATGGTCGGGCGCGGCACAGGTGGGATGAGCTGCACCACCACCCCGTCCTCCTCCGGCAGCAGCTCCTCAACCGTAGGGAAGACCACACCCACGCTCCCGGCCATCCCGTGCAGCATGGCAAGGATTCCCCGGCTCATCCAGCCGGATACATCCAAGGGATACGGCCGCGACTGGAACATCTCTATGAAGAACGGCCCCACCCGTCGTTGGACCGCGTTGAGGACGGGCGGTTGGGGCGGAAGTGCGGTCATCGGCCTCGACTGCAGCAAGTACAGCTTTCCGCCGACCGCCGCCCATTCGATGTCCTGTGGCCGGCCGAAATGCTGCTGGGCCTTCTTTCCCAGCGTGGCCAATTCCGCCAATTCCGCAGCGGCGAGCCCGGGCGTCGCACCTTGGGCACCGGAGCTTTCTTGCGTGCCGCCGCCCTCAGCCGCGCCGATCACCACCTCGCGGCCACCGGGCGTGAAACTCAGCACCTTTCCCGAGGCGTCCAAGACATAATGCTCCGGCGTCACGCGCCCGGAGACCACGGCCTCACCCAGTCCGGGGTTCGCGTCCACCACCAGCTCGCCGCGCTCGCCCGTGACCGGGTTCGCAGTGAACAGGACACCTGCCATGGCGGCCGGCACCATCTTTTGCACGACGACGGCGATGGCCACCTCGTGCGGATCGATCCCCTGCCGCCGGCGATAGGCCTTGGCCCGGTCCGTCCACAACGATGCCCAGCAGCTGGCTACCGCCTGGACCACATCGTCCCCGCCTTGCACGTTGAGATAGGTGTCCTGCTGACCAGCGAACGCGGCTCCCGGAAGATCCTCCGCCGTAGCGCTGGACCGGACCGCGACCGCCCCGCCGCCCAGCCCCGCATAGGCATCGAGGATCTCCTGCCGCAGCCGGCCAGGCATTTCCGCTCCGGCGAAGAGGGCTCGCAGGGCGGCCCCGCCGGTGCCGTCGCCGCCGTCGGGCGCACCGCCGTCGGGCACTTCATCGGGTTCGACGGACAGAAAGCCGCGCAGCGCCGCCCCAACATTCGTTTCCGCCAGGAAGGACAGGTACGCGCTCGTGGTGACGATGAAACCCGGCGGCACCGGGAACCCTTGACGCACCAACTCCCCGAGAGCTGCACCCTTTCCACCGGCGACGGCGACGTCCCCCACGCCGAAATCGGCCAAGGGCGCGGTGGCCTGCCCGGTTATCTTGGACCCCTCATGCGGTCCTGACGCCAGAGTGGATTCTTTTGTGTACCGCTCGGCATCGTCCATGGCCGGACCCCCCGAAAATTAGAGAACTGCTGGTTCTCTAAAAGCTACTCTCGGCCACATCGCGGCACAATGCTCAGGAAAGGGAACCGACGGCGGTCCCGCACCTTGGTGCGGGACCGCCGTCGTCATAAGCCGGGTTGCCGGCAGGTGGGCTAGGCCAGGCGGGCCTTCAGGCCGTCGAGCTCGGAGAGCAGCGCTGCCGGCAGGGAACCGCCGAACTTTGCGTACCATTCCTCGATCGATGCCAGTTCGGTCTCCCATTCGGCTGGGTCGACGCGCACTGCGGCTTCCACCTCGGCGGGGGTCATGTCCAGGCCTTCGAGGTCGATGGCCTCACCGGTCGGCACGAAGCCGATGGGAGTCTCGACCGCGTCGGCCTTGCCTTCGAGCCGCTCGATGGCCCACTTGAGGACGCGGGCGTTGTCACCAAAGCCGGGCCAGGCGAAGCCACCCTCGGCAGTGCGGCGGAACCAGTTGACCAGGAAGATCTTGGGCAGTCGCTCCGGGTTGGCCTTGGCGGACAGGTTGACCCAGTGGTTCAGGTAGTCGCCTGCGTCGTAGCCGATGAACGGCAGCATGGCCATCGGGTCGCGACGCACAACGCCAACGGCACCGGCCGCTGCAGCGGTGGTTTCGGAGGACAGCGTGGAACCCATGAAGATGCCGTTGGACCAGTCGCGGGCCTCGGTGACCAGCGGGATAGTGGTCTTGCGGCGGCCGCCGAAGAGGATCGCGGAAAGCTCCACGCCTTCGGGGCTGAAGTATTCCTCGGCCAGCATGTCGATCTGGTCGATCGGCGTGCAGAAGCGCGAGTTCGGGTGCGCTGCAGGCTTGTCGGAATCGGGAGTCCAGGAGTTGCCCTGCCAGTCGGTCAGGTGTGCCGGAGTTTCCTCGGTCATGCCCTCCCACCACACGCCGCCGTCGTCGGTCATCGCGACGTTGGTGAAGATACTGTTGCCCTTGGCGATGGCACGCATGGCATTGGGGTTGGTGCCCCAACCGGTGCCGGGTGCGACGCCGAACAGGCCGGCCTCGGGGTTGACGGCGCGGAGCTCGCCCTCTTTGCCGAAGCGCATCCAGGTGATGTCGTCGCCGAGGGTCTCCACCTTCCAGCCCTTGATGGTGGGGTCGAGCAACGCGAGGTTGGTCTTGCCGCAGGCGGAGGGGAATGCTGCAGAGATGTAGTAGGTCTTCTGCTCCGGGGAAGTCAGCTTCAGGATGAGCATGTGCTCGGCCAGCCAGCCTTCGTCGCGGGCCATGACGGACGCGATGCGCAGGGCGTAGCACTTCTTGCCAAGGAGGGCGTTGCCGCCGTAACCCGAGCCGAAGGACCAAATGGAGCGCTCTTCCGGGAAGTGCACGATCCATTTGTCCGGGTTGCAGGGCCAAGCCACGTCCGTCTGGCCGGCTTCCAAAGGAGCACCCAGGGAGTGCAACGCCGGGACGAAGAAAGCGTCGGTCTGCGTAATGCGCTCAAGGACGTCGGTACCGATGCGGGCCATGATGCGCATCGAGGCAACAACGTAGGCGGAGTCAGTGATCTCGACGCCGAACTTCGGATCTTCGGCATCCAGGTGGCCCATGACGAATGGAATGACGTACATGGTGCGGCCGCGCATGGAGCCGGCGAACAAGCCGCGCAGCTTCTGCTTCATCTCGGCCGGGGCCATCCAGTTGTTGGTGAAGCCTGCATCGCGCTCGTTCTCGGAGCAGATGAAGGTCTGCTCTTCCACACGCGCAACATCGGCGGGATCGGAGAATGCGGCGAAGGAGTTCGGGAAAGTCTCCGGGTTCAGCCTTTTCAGGGTGCCCGCTGCGACGAGTTCGTCGGTCAGCTTCTTATTTTCAGCTTCGCTGCCGTCAACCCAGTGGATGCGGTCCGGCTGTGTCAGCTCGGCTACTTCCTCCACCCAGGCCAACAGGCGTGCATGCGTAGTAGGTGCCTTCTCAAGCAACGGCAGTCGCGCCAGATCGCCCATCGTGGTTCCCTTCCTCGGGTTCAGTGGTGTGTCCTAAATGCTAGGGGTCGCGGAGTAGACCAATCCGGGTCCAGACATAGGATCTCTTGACCATTTCGGAGCAAAACCCCTAAAAATCAAGGATCTGCGTCAACGACTTGCCAAATTTAGTGACCAAGGTCACATAGACCGGTCTAGTTAGGCAGATTACACCGCGCCGATTTGGCACGAACGGGGATCTCGCGTAAAGTTTATTGAGGTTCGAGGGGGGAGCGAGTTTGAAACTCCCGAGAATCACCAAGATGCGCCCATAGCTCAGCTGGATAGAGCGTCTGTCTACGGAACAGAAGGTCAGGGGTTCGAATCCCTTTGGGCGCACAAATGAAGACCCGCACCGGTCCCGGTGCGGGTCTTTTTTCGTTAAATTCCGGGGCCGGGCTGGTTGGCGCGCCTCGTCTCGTGGGTTGCGCGCGCCGTCCTGACCCTCTTTGCCGCCCCACGGCCACCACATGACGAGACTCGCCGTGTCGTAAGCGCTTTCCCAAACCAATGAAGGTCAGGAAGGGCAGCCCTTCAAGAACCCGAAGGACTCCCCCGGCACTACGCGGCCAGCAGACCTCACTCCACGGCGGAGGTGCGTACGATTCTGCTGGATCACAAGCACTCCCCGGGCCCGGCACCCTTGGAATCACACGGCCAGAGACCTTCGGCAGGGGGAATGATCCAGCAGAATCCGACGCCTACCCAGGGCATCGCTCTACGATCCAACGTGCAAGCCGACGCGCGCGCCGTTCTGACCCTCTTTGCCGCCCCATGGCCACCACATGACGAGACTCGCCGTGTCGTAAGCGCTTTCCCAAACCAAAGAAGGTCAGGAAGGGCAGCGTCTCCGGGGGTTGCGCGCAAAAGGCAAGGGCCGCCGTCGTACTTCATGACAAAGTACGACGGCGGCCCTTGCGCTTGGGTGCCAGGCCTTAGACCGCGACGGCCTCGCTGATACGACGGCGGATTCCGTCAAAGTGACGGTTGAGCAGTTCGGCGGCCGCGGTCTTGTCCCCGGTTGCGACGGCGGTGTAGATACTTCGGTGCATGGCAGCGGTGGCAACTAGATCTTCGTTCGCGGAGCCGATCTCCACGTGGATCTTCCGGTAGACCTTCCAGAAAACGCCCATGAGGTTGATGAGGAGCTCGTTATTCAACGGCTCGAACAGCCGGCGGTGGAACTCAGCGTCGGCGGCTACGAAGTTCTCGCCAGCGTGCGCCAGCTCCTCCATCTGCTTGACGGCTTCTTCGATCAGGGCAAGCTGCTCAGTGGTCATCACGTCCATGGAGGAGCCGATCAGCCCCGATTCGAGCGCTTGGCGCACGTCCACGAGTTGCAGCGCCTCGAGCCCCTGGTGGCGCAGCGACAAGCGGCCCCGGAACGTGAGGCCGTCGGCGAGCGCCTCGAAGTTGCTCGGGGCGACGAACATGCCAAAGCCATGGCGGATCTCGATGACACCCAGCGCCTGCAGCACCTTCAGGGATTCGCGAAGGGTATTGCGCCCTACCCCCAACGCCACGGAGAGTTCATTTTCCGTGGGCAAAGGATCGCCCGCCTCGAGCTCGCGTTCGAGGATCAATTCCATAATGTCCGACTGGAGGGCCCTGAGCCGGGCCTGTGCGCTGAACCGCGCCTGCGGAACGACACCGGAAGTGGTCATGGCTCTCCTTGCAAAAGTACCCATCCTTGGCCCGGATCCTTTCAGGACCGGGGACAAGGAATCAGTGCAGTGTTAATGTTGAGGTGAGCCTAGCGCCCACCGTGGATATAGTGCTTCGCAACATACAATATCGGATGTCCCATCTCCTTGATAGATGTTCGCCCTAATTTTTGACCGAGCCCCAGGCCGAACTTCGCAAGGCGAACCGCGGCGCATCGCCAATCGGCAGCACCTGCCGGCGACGCCGCAGTCGCTCGTCGGGTCACCAGTGATCCAAATCTCGCTTGACGACTTCATGTGACCGCCCTTACAGTTTCTTTACGAGCATCGGATGTCCTACATCCGATAACCAGAAAACTTGAATGGTGAGGCATCTTATGAGCAACACGATTAACACCCTGCCGCTGGTCAGCGACGCCAGCCGACGCAACTTCCTCAAGCTGACCGGGGCGATTGGAGCCGCGGCAGCCTTCACGGCCACCCTGTCGGCATGTGGTGGTCCTGCCTCCACCACAACGGGCGCAGCAAACAACACTGCGGCCGTCAACAAGGATCTCACCATCGAAGCAGGCATCTCCTATGCCCTGTCCACGGGTTTCGACCCGATGACGTCCTCCGGAGCCACGCCGCAGGCGGCCAACCTGCACATCTTCGAAGGCCTCGTGGAACTCCACCCCGCTACCCGCGAGCCTTACAACGCGCTGGCCGCCAGCGACCCCAAGAAGGTCAACGACACCACGTACCAGGTGACCATCCGCGACGGCGCCAAGTTCCACAACGGCGCCCCTGTCACCACCGACGATGTTGTCTACTCCTTCACCCGCGTGATGGACCCGGCCAACAAGTCCTTGTTCTCCCAGTTCATTCCCTTCATCAAGGACGTCAAGGCCCTCGATGCCAAGACGGTCGAGTTCTCACTGAAGTACCCTTTCCCCGGCTTCGGACCCCGAATCTCCGTGGTGAAGGTGGTTCCGAAGGCTCTGGCCTCAGCCGATCAGAAGGGATTCGATGCCAAGCCCGTAGGTTCCGGCCCCTACAAGCTGATCTCGGCAGTGAAGGACGACAAGATCGTCTTCGAAGCATTCGCCGACTACAACGGCCCCAAGCCGGCACTCGCCAAGGGCATGACCTGGCTGTTGCTCTCGGACGCGGCAGCCCGTGTCACCGCAGTCCAGTCGGGCCGCGTCCAGGCGATCGAAGACGTCCCCTACCTGGACATGGACGGGCTCAAGTCCAAGACCCGCGTTGAATCCGTGCAGTCCTTCGGCATGCTGTTCCTGATGTTCAACTGCGCCAAGGCCCCGTTCGACAACAAGCTGGTCCGCCAGGCACTCCATTATGGACTGGACAAGGACGCCATCATCAAGAAGGCCTTGTTCGGCAATGCCAAGGCTGCGTCGTCGTACTTCCAAGAGGGCCACCCGGACTACGTCAAGGCCAAGAACGTCTACGGATACGATCCCCAGAAGGCCGCGGACCTCCTCAAGCAGGCCGGCGTGAGCAACCTCGAATTCGAGCTGCTCACCACCGATACTGCCTGGGTCAAGGACGTTGCCCCGCTGATGCTTGAATCCTGGAACAAGATCCCGGGTGTCAAGGTCACCGCAAAGAACCTGCAGTCCGGCGCCTTGTACTCAGACAGGGTTGGCAAGGCCGACTTCTCCGTGGTTGCGGCCCCAGGCGACCCCTCCGTCTTCGGCAACGACGCAGACCTGCTCTTGAGCTGGTTCTACTCCGGCGCCACCTGGATGGCCAAGCGCGCCTACTGGACCACTTCGGAAAGCGCCACCCTCCAGGGCCTGATGGACAAGGGCTCGCAGGCCGCAGCCGCCGACGCGAAGAAGATCACCGGCCAGATCGTGGACCTCGTCTCAGACGAAGTCCCGCTGTACCCGCTCTTCCACCGCCAGCTCCCCAGTGCATGGGACGAAAAGAAGCTCTCAGGCTTCAAGCCGCTGCCCACCACGGGACTGTCCTTCATCGGCGTCGGCCGCACCTCCTAGCCACACCCAACTGGCTCGCATTTGTTGTCGTTTAGACGGCTCAAAACGACACTTACTGCGAGTCAGTTGGGCCCCCGCACCAAAGCAACCGGAGAACAAATTGGTCATGATATTGCGTCTGCTTGGACGCAGGCTCGCAGCATTGCCCCTGATGATCCTGGGCATCACGCTGCTGGTCTTCCTCGTCCTTCAAGCAGCACCAGGCGACCAGGCCAGCACTGCCCTCGGCGAAGGCGCCAGCGAGGCGGCCAAACAGCAGTACCGCCAGGACAACGGCCTGAACGATCCCCTTTTCGTCCAATACTTCCGCTTCCTGGGCAGGCTCCTGCAGCTAGATCTTGGCGTGACCACCCCGCCGTCCAAGTCGGTGGCAAGCATGATCGCCGCGGCCTTCCCGCTGACCCTCCAGCTGACGTTCCTCGGGGTGATCATCGCCGTCATCCTGTCCTTGGTTTTCGGCATCATCGGCGCCCTTTACCGCGACAAATGGCAGGACCAGTTGGTCCGGATCTTCTCCATCGCGGCCATCGCCACCCCGTCCTTCTGGCTTGGCATCCTGCTCATCCAGTGGTTCGCGCTTGGGGACAACCCGCTGTTTCCCTCGGGTGGAATCGCGACGCCGGAGTCCGGCTTCGGCGGTTGGCTCAACTCGATGGCGCTTCCGGCCCTCGCGCTCGGCATTCCGGTCTCCGCTTCCCTGATCCGCGTGGTCCGCACGTCGATGGTGGAGGAACTGGACCGCGACTACGTCCGGACAGCCATCGGCAACGGAGTCCCCTACCGCGAGGTGGTTTCCCGGAACGTCCTGCGCAACGCGCTCGTGACTCCGGTGACCGTGCTGGGACTCAGGATCGGCTACCTCCTGGGCGGCGCCGTCGTGATTGAAATGATCTTCGCCCTTCCCGGCATGGGCCAGCTGATCCTCAACGGCATCACCAACCTGGACGTCAACCTGGTCCAGGGCGTGGTCCTCACCATCTCGGTCACCTTCGTTCTAGTCAACATCGTGGTGGACCTCCTGTACCTGCTCATCAACCCCCGAATCAGGACGGTATAGCCATGCGCAGCAAACTTGCTGAACGGCTCAGCGCCCCGGGCGTCCGCTTCAAGTCCCTCCCCTGGGGATCGCGTTTTGCCCTGTTGTTCCTCGTGGTTATCGCCTTGGCAGCCATCTTCGCTCCGGTCGTCGCGCCCCACGATCCCCTGGAAACGTTCATTCCTGCGCAAGCTCCGGACGGCGACCACTTCTTCGGCACCGACCGCCTGGGCCGCGACATCTTCTCCCGGCTCCTTTACGGCTCACAATCCTCGCTCATGATCGGCCTCGGCGCAGTGGCCCTTGCGATCGTCGTCGGCGCCGTGCTTGGCTCGCTCGCCGCGACGTCCAGCAAGGCCGTCAACGAGATCATCATGCGCCTCATGGACATCCTCATGGCCTTCCCGGGCATCGCCCTCGCGGCAGTGCTCCTGGCGGCGTTCGGCAACTCAGTGCCCACCATCATCGTCGCGATCGCCATCATCTACACCCCGCAGCTCGCCCGCGTGGTCCGCGCCAATGTGCTGTCCCAATACGGTGAAGACTACGTCCGCGCCGAACGCGTGATGGGCGCCGGCCGCGCCTACATCCTGCTCAAGCACATTGTCCGCAACACCGCGGCCCCGGTGCTGGTTTTCGCCACGGTCATGGTGGCCGACGCCATCATCCTCGAAGCATCGCTGTCCTTCCTCGGCGCCGGCGTCCAGGATCCCGCGCCGTCATGGGGCAACGTGATCTCCTACGGCCGCAACCTGGTCCTCTCCGGCGGCTGGTGGGCAACCACCTTCGCCGGCCTCACCATCCTGCTCACCGTGCTTGCGCTGAACATCCTCGCCGAGGGCCTCACTGATGCCATGGTGAATCCGAAGCTGCGGAAGGCACCGGTCGTGAAGGACGACGACGGTGCTGCCGCTGCCTTTGCGGGCGCCGCGATGGCGGGCGCCGCCGTCGATACCGAGATTGCGACGTCGGTGGCCCAGTCTTCCGTGGTGGAACAGCACGAGCTCGACGGCGTTCGCGCCGCCAACGGCGATCCGCTCTCCGAAGAGGACTACGCGGCGTCCGTCCTGAACGATCCGAAGCTCGCGGCAGAGAATCCGCACGCACTGCTCGATACGGAGCTTGAGCTCCTCGCATCGATCGAGGCCAAGCGCACCGATCGACTCCCACAGGTCCCAGCCGACGCCCGGAACGTGCTGGAGATCAAGAACCTGTCCATCCGCTTCCCCGGCCGCTTCGGCGAAACCGCGATCGTGGACAACGTCTCCTTCACCGTCCGCGAAGGGGAAACCATGGGACTGGTGGGCGAATCCGGTTGCGGCAAGTCCATCACGTCCCTCGCGATCATGGGCCTCCTGCCAAAGACCGCCGAGATCACCGGTTCCATCGTCTTCGATGGCAAGGAACTCCTGGATTCCGGCTCGAAGCACAGCAACGCCAAGGCCTACCAGGGCCTGCGCGGCGAACAGATCGCCATGGTGTACCAGGACGCGCTGAGCTCGCTCAACCCGTCCATGAAGATCAAGGAGCAAATGACCCAGCTGACCAGGCGAGGCGGCCGCAAGACCCCTGCCGAGTTGCTGGAAATGGTCAAGCTCGATCCCGTGCGCACGCTCGCCAGCTATCCGCACGAGCTCTCCGGCGGCCAGCGCCAACGCGTGCTGATCGCCATGGCACTCTCCCGCTCGCCGAAGATCGTGGTGGCAGACGAACCCACCACCGCCCTAGACGTCACCGTCCAGAAGCAAGTAGTGGAACTGCTCAACGAACTGCGCGAACAGCTCGGCTTCGCCATGGTCTTCGTCAGCCACGACCTCGCCCTGGTTGCCTCCCTGGCGCACCGGATCACGGTCATGTATGCAGGCCAGGTGGTGGAATCCGCACAAGCTTCGGAGCTCCTGCAGAACCCGCGGCACGAATACACGCGCGGTCTGTTGGGCGCAGTCCTTTCGATCGAGGCCGACGCCGTCCGCCTCCACCAGATCCCCGGCACCGTCCCCTCGCCGCGCGATTTCGCCGCTGGCGACCGCTTTGCGGCACGCTCGTTGAGGCCCGACGCCGACCCGAACCAGCAATTGGTCCTCGCCGTTGTTGAACCCGCGGGCGGCGGAACGGACCGGGACCACTACTGGGCCAGCCACCTGAAGGAGGACGCAAAATGAGTGTTTCAACCGGCAAGCCGGTCATCGAACTGAAAGACGTCAAGGTCCACCACCGGGCCCGCACGGGCGGCCTCTTCCGGCCCAACATCGTCAAGGCAGTCAACGGCGTGGACTTCAGCATCAGCCGCGGCGAAACGGTCGGTATCGTCGGTGAGTCCGGCTGCGGCAAGTCCACGCTCGCTTCAGTGCTCGTGGGACTCCAGGCCCCGACGTCGGGCCAGGTGCTCTTCCACGGCAAGCCGGCCATCAAGCGCAACGCCCGGATGCGCAAGGAATTCGGACGCGCCGTCTCCGTGGTCTTCCAGGACCCCGCCACGGCACTCAATCCGCGCATGACCATCCAGGACATCCTCACCGATCCCCTGCAGGTGCACGGCATCGGCAACGCCGCGTCCCGCTCGGACAAGGTCAAGGAACTGCTGGCCCTCGTGGGCTTGCCGCAATCGGCGGCCGAGGTCACGCCGTCGCAAGTCTCCGGTGGCCAGCGCCAGCGCGTGGCGATCGCCCGCGCACTCGCCTTGGACCCGGACATCATCGTGGCGGACGAGCCGACGTCGGCCCTCGACGTTTCCGTCCGCGCCCAAGTCCTGAACCTGCTGTCCGACCTGAAAACCCAGCTGAACCTCGGCATGGTGTTCATTTCGCACGACATCCAGACCGTCCGCTACGTCTCCGACCGCATCTGCGTCATGTACTTCGGACAGATCGTCGAGGAAGGCCCGGCCGCCCAGATCTTCGACAACCCGAGCAACGACTACACCAAGAAGCTGCTCGGCGCCGCGCCCAGCCTGCTCCACACCTAAGTTTTCCCATCCAGATCCAAGCAACGGAGATTTCTGTGTCTACTCAGTTCCAGGGCGTCATTCCCCCGGTCATCACCCCCCGCCACGCGGACGGCCGCGTTGACACCGCGTCCCTGAAGAACGTCACCAAGCACCTGCTCGACGGCGGTGTGTCCGGCCTCTTCGTGTTGGGCTCCTCCGGCGAGGTCCCCTACATGACCAACGAAGAGCGCGAACTCGCCGTCTCCACGATCGCCGACGCAAACGCCGGTGCCGTGCCCCTGATCGTGGGCGCCAACGAACAAACGACCAACCGCGTCATCGAAGAAGCGCGCAAAGTTGTGGACCTCGGCGCCGACGCAATCGTGGTCACCTCCATGTACTACGCCATCGGCAACGCCCAGGAGACCGAAACCCACTTCCGCAGCATCCACGCTGCCGTGGACAAGCCGATCTTCGCCTACGACGTCCCCGTCCGCACCCACTTCAAGCTGCCCACCGACCTCTTGGTCCGCCTCGGCCGCGACGGCGTGATCGCAGGCGTCAAGGACTCCTCCGGCGACGACGTCTCCTTCCGCCAACTCATCCTCGCAGCCAAGGACATCCCCAACTTCGACATCTTCACAGGCCACGAAATCGTCGTCGACGGCGCCCTCCTCGCAGGCGCCCAAGGCGTAGTCCCCGGCCTCGGCAACGTCGACCCCGCTGGTTACCGCCGCTTGTTCGACGCCACCCAAGACGGAGACTGGACCGCCGCCGCCGCCGAACAAGACCGCCTGGCCGACCTTTTCGACATCGTCTACACCCCCAACGGCCGCGTCTCCGGCGGCGCAGCAGGACTAGGCGCTTTCAAGACCGCCCTCCAGCTCATGGGCATCATCGAATCCAACACGATGAGCGCCCCCATGCTCTCCCTCAACGCCGAAGAAACCTCCGCAATCCGCACGATCCTCGAGCGCAACGGCCTGGTCTAGGAGGGCGGCACCGGCTCGCTCACCGTTCGCGGGTTGCCGGATGTCACCTTCTGTGGGTTGCCTCGGCCGGGTCGTGACGCAGGGCCAGTTTTGCCGTCCCTTAGCGTTCAGCCCCTCCCCAAGCCTCGCAAGCTCGGCTCGGGCCCCTGGGGCTTCTCTTCCTCCCGACGCATCGCTACAGTCGCTGAGCGACTTCCGCAATGCTTTGGTCGGCGATGCGGGACTACACAAAACCGTCCCTCCGCCACTCGGGCGATTGGGTCACCGCTCGCTTCGGGAACGTCAGCATCCGCCGGCTCGGCGTGCGGTCTATGAGTCGACAGTTCGCAACGTCAGGTGAGCTAATCGCCCGAGGCGCCGGGCCGGGGTCTTGCGTAGGCGCGCATCGCCGACCAGAGTCGCCCGAAGGTCGCCCAGCGACCGGAGGGCGACGGCGGGAGGTGTCTAAGCGCCGGCAAGGCCGCGGTTTGGCGCCGCCGCAACCACACCTAACTTGAGCACACACGAAACGCTACGGTCCGCGCTGACTCAGCCACATCAAGGCGTGTCCCAGCAGCAATGAACCCAGCAATCGAACGATCCGGAGGACAAAGCATGATGTACGTGGTCGGGGTTGATCTTGGAGGGACGAAGACTGCCGCGGGGGTCGTGGGGGGCGATGGGGAGGTGTTGTTTTCGGAGCAGATTCCTACGCTGAGTCGGGGTGGGCGCGACGCTATTTTGAGGGCGACCGCGGCGCTCGTAGGGCGGCTCATAAGGCGGGCGGCGGGTGAGGGAATCGACGTCGGGCGTGTTGGCGTGGGTTCGGCCGGGGTCATTGATGCCGTGAACGGTGAGGTGGTTTCGGCGACTGATGCGATCCTGGGGTGGGCCGGGACCAGGTTGACGGCGGGGTTGGCGCAACTCCTTGGCTTGCCTAGGGGGTCAGTCAGCGCGGTCAACGACGTGCATGCGCATGCTCTTGGTGAGGCGTGGCGTGGGGCGGCTGCGGGGTCTTCGAGTTCGCTCATGGTGGCTTTCGGGACGGGTGTGGGCGGCAGCTTCGTGCTGGACGGCGCTCCTGTTTTGGGGCACCACTATGTGGGTGGGCACGTGGGACACTTTGCTTCGCCGTACGCGTATCACGAGGGCAAGGCCCTCCCGTGCGTTTGCGGCGGCTCGGGCCACGTCGAGGCGATCGCTTCGGGCCCGGCCATCCATGAATCCTTCCTCCGTTTCGGCGGCTCCCCCGCGGTCCCTGATACGCGTGCCGTGTTTGCTTTGGCTCACGACGGCGATCGTGCCGACTCGGCTGACAGTGCTGCCGCCATCAAGGCCATCGGCGCGGGCGCGGGTGCTGCCGGGCAGGCGATCGGCGGGCTCGTCAACATCCTCGACCCGGAGACGGTGGTGGTTTCCGGGGGTCTCGCGGATGCGGGAGATTTCTGGTGGAAACCCATGGAACGCGCCCTGCGCAAGGAGCTCATGGCCCCGCTTGCTGACATTCCCGTGCTTCGCGCGGCGCTAGGCAATACCGCGGCCATTGTGGGCGCGGCCAAACTCGTCCTGAACTGACACCCGAACACCCGAACCCCCTCGCAAGGAGACACCCCATGATCCTGACCCCCGATGGCCTCGAAGCCCTCCGCTCGCAGTTGATCGTGTCCTGCCAGGCCTACCCGGGCGAGCCCATGCGCGATCCCCGGACCACCGGCCAGGTGGCGGCGTCGGCGGTTATCGGTGGTGCCGCGGCAGTCCGGGTCCAGGGCATCGCTGACGTCCAATTCACCCGTGCGGCTGTGGAGGTTCCGGTGATCGGGCTCTGGAAGGACGGGCACGACGGCGTGTTCATCACCCCCACGCTCCGGCACGCCCTTGCCGTCGCGAATGCCGGCTCCCACGTCGTGGCTATCGACGGCACGCGACGGACGCGTCCCGACGGCTTGACCCTCAAGCAAACCATTGACGGAATCCACGCCGAATCGCATGCCCTGGTCATGGCTGACTGCGGTTCCTTCGCTGATGCGGTGGCCGCCGTCGAAGCCGGCGCTGACCTGATCGGCACCACCCTGGCTGGGTACACGGGGGAGCGTTCCAAGACCGATGGCCCCGATCTTGAGCTTCTGGCGGAGATAGCCGGCGCCGGACTGGGCAAGCCGCTCATCGCCGAGGGCCGCATCCATACCCCCGCGCAGGCACGTCAGGCCCTCGACGCCGGCGCGTTCGCCGTCGTCGTCGGTACCGCCATCACGCATCCGGCGAGCATCACCGGCTGGTTCAAGGGCGCATTGGAGGCCTGATCCAGCAGAATCCGTCGCCACGTCCCTGATCCCGGCGAGCGTCCGGGCGTAGGCTTCTCCCATGGCTGAGGAGAATATCCGGGAATTCGATGTCATCGTGATCGGCGCCGGGGCCGTGGGTGAGAACGTTGCAGACCGAGTGGTCCGGGGCGGCCTTACCGCGGCCATTGTGGAGGCTGAGCTCGTCGGAGGGGAATGCTCCTACTGGGCCTGCATACCGTCCAAAGCGCTCCTTCGGCCTGGAACGGCGCTGCACACCGCCCAGTCAGTGCCCGGAGCATCGGACTCCGTCACGAAGGTCCTGGATCCCGCACCGGTCCTGAAATACCGCGATTACTTCACCAACAAATGGCAGGACGACGGCGCCGTGCAGTGGCTCGTGGATACGGGGATCGAGCTTATCCGGGGCCGCGCGCGCATCACGGGCCCCCGCGAAGTCCAAGTGGATGGCAAGGACGGCAACAGCTACTCGCTCAAAGCCCATCACGCCGTGGTCGTTGCCACCGGATCCACGCCCGTCATCCCGAAAGTCGACGGCTTGCGGGACGTCCCCTACTGGACAACCCGCGGCGCCACCTCTGCCCGATACATCCCGGCACGTTTCGTGGTGCTGGGCGGCGGGGTTGCCAGCGTCGAACTTGCCCAGGCGTTCGCCCGCTTGGGTTCGTCGGTCACTATCGTTGCGCGGGGCCGATTGCTGAGCGCGTTCCCTGAGGAAGCTGCCGACTTGGTTGCCGCAGGGCTTCGGGCGGACGGCGTCGATCTCCGTCTCGGGACAGACACTACGCTCGTCGAACACAACCCGGACCGCGCCTTCAGCGTCACCCTTGGCGACGGAACAGTCTTGAACTCTGACGAGTTGCTGGTGGCGACTGGCCGGCGGCCGGCCCTTGATAATTTGGGACTCGAGAACGTGGGGCTCGACGCCGAAGAGGGCAAGGCTTTGCGCCTCACCACGGACTCTAGCGGCTTGGTTGAGGGCGCCGCCAGCGACGGGACCAGCGGGCTCTGGCTCTACGCGGCCGGCGATGCCGCGGGATCGGTCTTCCTCACCCATCAGGGCAAGTACGAGGCCCGGGCAACTGGCGACGCCATCGTTGCGCGCGCCAAGGGAACCCTCCACGGCACCCCGAAGCCATGGAGCGCCCTCGCAAAGACAGCCGACGAATACGCGATCCCCAGCGTGGTCTTCACGGATCCGGAAGTGGCATCCGTAGGCCCGAGCCTCAAGCAGGCGCTGCAAAAGGGCATCAACGCAAGCTCGGTGGAACTCCCCATCAATGTGTCCGGCTCCCAGCTGCATTCGGAAAATTACGAAGGCTGGGCGCAACTGGTGGTGGACGAGGACCGGAAGGTGGTGGTGGGCGCGACGTTCGCCGGGCCTGGAGTGGCCGAGCTTTTGCATGGCGCCAGCATCGCGATTGTGGGCGAAGTGCCGTTGGACCGGCTGTGGCATGCGGTGCCGTCGTACCCCACTATCAGCGAGGTGTGGCTGCGACTGTTGGAAAAGTACGGGCTGTAAGCCTGGTAGCGGTTGTGGCGCCGACGGGCCGGGAGGACAATGGCCGCATGGCCGAGCTCGTGGACATTGCCGGACACCCAACGTGGGTCGAAGACCGGGGCGGTCCCGGCGAACCCCTCCTGCTGCTGCACGGCGGCTTGAGCAACAGCGACGATCTGCTCAGGAGCATCGGACCGGGCCTATCGGAGCGGTTCCGGGTGGTCGCCTTCGATCGTCGAGGCCATGGGTATACCGCGGACACAGATGCCGAGTTCCACTACGCTGACATGGCCACCGAGACGGTACGGGTGCTCGAGGACGTCATAGGTGGCCGTGCCCATCTCGTCGGGTGGAGTGATGGTGGGATCGTTGGCCTCCTTGTCGCGCTCCGGCGACCCGAGCTTGTCAGCAAGCTGGTTGTCATTGGCACCAATTACCACTACAACGGCACCGTGCCCTTCGAGATGGACCAGGATTCGCCGATCGCTCAGGAGCTGGGCAAGGCCTACATCGAGCGATCGCCCGACGGGCCGGAACACCTCGAGGTCGTCTTTGGCAAAAGTGTGGCAATGTTCACGTCGGAGCCGGAACTCACCACCACCGACATCGCGCACATCACACAGCCGGTTCTCGTGATGGTCGGTGACGACGACGTGGTCACGTTGCCCCATACCCTCTCGCTGTACGAGGCCCTCCCCCAAGGCCAGCTGGCCGTCATCCCGGGAGCCTCCCACGGGCTTCCCCTGGAACAGCCGGAGGTCGTCACGGGCTTGATAGCCAATTTCCTCGCTGCGGAAGAGCCGCCCCGCACGTTTATGCCCGTGCGCCGCGCGAAGCCTGCCGAGGGGTAGCCACCTGAGAGGACCCCGCCCGGGAACCGCCGAGGCTATTTGAACTGACTGGTCAGTTCAGTTACGATTGGAGCAGATAACCAGTTCTGCGAAAGGTCCAATTGTGCTGTCTGCACAGCAACTCCAGATCGACGGCCGCCGGGACGATCTCCTGCCTCCCACGTCCCTCGAAGCCGGACGCGGCGAGCTCCTCCTGGTCAGCGGCGACGGTCAGGACCAGCGCACGGCATTGGCACTTGCGCTGAGCGGCCGGATGAAGACCAGCAAAGGCCTCCTGAGCTGGGACAACTCGGCGAAAATCAAGAAAGTCCGGGCCGCGAGCGCCCTCATTGACGCTCCCGGCGTCAACGAGCCGGAGCAGCATTTGAGCGTCCGCGACCTCGTCACCGAAGACCTCGCCCTCATCCCCCGCCGCTACCGTGGCGCCCTCCTCAGCAAGCCGTGGCTCAAGGTCAACCGATTCGAGGACATCGCCGGGCTGTGGATTGAGCAGCTCCCCGCGGATCGCCGCCTCGAGCTGCTGACAGCCCTGGCCCTCGCGGACCCCGCCATCGACCTCCTGGTGCTCGATTCCCCGGACCGGCACAGCGCGAACACTGGGGATTGGCTCCCCCGGCTTGAGCAGTTGGCGTACGACGCCGGGCGGCCGCTCGCCGTCGTCGCGGTCGTTTCTGCGCTCCCGGACAACTGGGACGGGCCGGCTGCGGTGATCGGCAACTCGGTCACGCATACGGCACCCGCAGAAGCACCCGCCGAACCCGCTGAAGCCGCAGAAGCCGCGCAAGAAGATCCCGAAGAAGTACCCGCAACCCTGCAAAGGACCGCAAAGTGACTGTTCTGCGGCTGGCCCGCTCCGAACTCAAGCGCATGACCGGCGGGCTCCTGCCTAAGCTGACCATCCTCGCCCTGACCATGGTGCCCCTGCTCTACGGAGCCGTGTACCTTTACGCGAACTGGGATCCATACGGCAACCTCAACCAGATCGACGCCGCGCTGGTCGTCGAGGACACGGGAGCCAAGCCGGCAAGCGGCCCGGAACTGCAGGCAGGCCAGAAGGTTGCCGACAGCCTCGTGGAGGGCCACGTCTTCAACTGGCAGCGGGTGACCACCACGGCCGAAGCCGACGCCGGTGTGGAATCCGGCAAGTACGCCTTCGCCCTGAAGATCCCGAAGGACTTCTCGGCCAATTTGGTCTCGCCGGGCAGCTTCGACGCCGCCAACCAGGCGATGCTCAACGTCACCACCAATGACGCGAACAACTACCTCCTCAGCACCATCGTCGACAAACTCACCACCGCGGTTCACTCCACGGTGGCCAAGGAAGTCGGCGAGGAAACCGCCAACCAGCTCCTCACAGGCTTCGGCACCATCCACGCTTCGATCGTCAAGGCGTCCGACGGCGCCTCCCAACTTGCCGACGGCGTCGGGAAGCTCAGCGATGGCGCGGCAACCCTCCATGACGGCACCAGCAAGCTCAGCAGCGGCGCGTCCGAACTCCTGGCGGGCCAAAACAAGTTGCGCGACGGCGCGAATCAGCTGAACGACGGTGCCGGGCAGCTGAGCGCGGGCCTCACGGAGCTGAAGAACAAGACCGCATCCCTCCCGGCCGACTCCCAGAAGCTCGCCGACGGCGCCGCCCAAGTAGCCGCCGGGAACGCGCAGCTGAACGCGAAAGTCCAGGACGTCGTCGGGCAGCTTTCAGCGTTCGACGCCGGGGCGCGGGACCGCGTAGTAGGCAGCACCCAGAAACTCGTGGCTAGTGGTGTCATCACCCAGGACCAGGCCAACAAGATCTTGGCCGACTTCGACACCGCCGCCGCGTCCGGCCCGGTTACTGACGCGAAGGCCAAGATCTCGGCGGATGCCTCGCAGATCCAACAGCTTTCAGACGGGTCGGCCGCAGTCAGTGCGGGCGCAGCCAAGCTTGCGGGCGCCACCCCGGCGCTGACGGGCGCCATCGGCCAGGCCTCGGCAGGCGCGGACCAGCTCAGCTCCGGCGCTGCCACGCTCGCCGCCGGTGAACAGTCCGCCGTCAACGGCACGGCGGCCCTCGCGGACGGTGCCGCGAAGCTCGACGACGGCGCGGCGCAGCTTGCCAGCGGGGCCGCCACGGCCGCGGACGGATCCCGTACCTTGGCGAGCGAGTTGGCGAAGGGCGCCGGAAAGGTCCCGAACCCGAACGACGCCCAAAAGAGCGAGGTGTCCAAGGTGATCGCAGACCCTGTTGCGGTCAACAATGTCTCGCAGGCCAAGGCAGGTTCCTATGGCGCGGGCCTGGCCCCGTTCTTCCTGACGCTGTCCCTCTGGATCGGTGTGTTCATGCTGGTCCAGGCGATGCGTCCGATCACCCAGCGGGCATTGGCCTCGAACGCTCCGTCGTGGAAAATCGCGGTCGGCGGCTGGCTCCCGTTCTTCGTGGTGTCCGTGCTGCAGGCGAGCATCCTCACCCTTGTGGTGGACCTGGGGCTGGGACTCAACGCGGCGCACCCCGTGTGGATGTGGTTGTTCATGCTGGCTGCGGTCATGGCGTTCACGGCCCTCATCCAGGGCATCGTGGCTTTGCTGGGAACTCCTGGAAAGTTCGTCGTGCTGATCCTCTTGGTCCTGCAGTTGGTGTCTTCCGGCGGAACATTCCCCTGGCAAACCACCCCCATGCCGCTGCATGTTGTGCACGAGATCATGCCGATGGGCTACGTAGTGACCGGCATGCGGCACTTGATCTATGGCGGTGACTTGTCCATGATCTGGCCGATTGTCCTGGGCCTGCTTGGCTACACTGTGCTGGGAGCCGCGCTTTCGACGCTGGCTGTCCGTAAACACAAGTTCTGGACCCTCAAGTCCCTGAAGCCGGAGATCGCGGTATGAGCATGCAGGACCCTGAGATTCCGGAGAAGAAGCTCCGCCCGGCCCGCACCAACGCGACCAAGCAGCGCCTCTTCGACGCTTCCATGGAACTGATCGGCGAGCGCGGCGCAGCAGGCGTGACGGTGGACGAGATCGCGGCCGCAGCCGGGGTGTCCAAGGGAACGGTCTATTACAACTTCGGCAGCAAGTCCGATCTGATCGCACAGTTGCTGCGCCACGGCGTCGACATCATGCTCGGCCGGCTCCAGACCATTGAAGGCCTGCACGCCGATCCGCTCGAGGCCATGGAGGCCATGCTCGGCCAGGCCATGGACTTCATGGACGACTACCCGTCCTTCGCGCGGCTCTGGATCAGTGAGAACTGGCGGACGCCCAGCGAATGGGGCAAGCTCTTCGTCGAACTCCGCAGCGAGTTGTTGGCCGTGATCGGAGCGGCCATCGAAAAGGTCGTCAGCACCTACACCGTGGATACGGGCATTGCCCGGGGCAGCCTCGAGGCGGCGATGTTCGGAGCGATCTTCGTGGTGGGCCTTGACCGGCAGACGTACAACCCCGAGCGCACGCGCGAGCAGAGCATAGCGGCCATCATGACCATCATGCGCGGCTACGTGCTGCGGTAACGGTATGGCAACTGGTGCGTCTTGGGGCGTGGCGCTGCCTGCCGGTCAGGGATGATTAATCCCATGCATCACATGGGGAACAGCGGAAAGCTTGCGATCGTCTCTGCCGTGGTGTCCGCTGGTTTGCTGGTGCTCCTCGCCATCACCCTTGACGAAACCGTGATGTACATCTTCCTCGGGGTCTTGGCGATCGGCTATCTGGCATGCGTAGCCGAGGTTTTCACCCGCCGCAGGTACTTCATGCTTGTTCTCGGAGCCATCTCGACGACCCTTTTCATCGCGTTCGGAATTGCGTTCCTGCGCATGTGGGGACTCGCCTTCAACCAGGACGAGAACGCACTGGGCAGCGCGGTGAGCACCAAAGATTCGGACATCTACTTCTACCTCGCCGCACTTTCCGGCTGCAGTTCCCTGCTGGTCCTGTTCGTGGGGGCGGTCTGGCCATCCGGTCGTGCGAAGGCTGCGGCCCGTCCGGCTGCCCGGCGGCCGGCGCCACGGCCTGCTTCGCGGCCTTCCCCGGCACCCACCAGGTCCGCCCAGCGGCCGGCGGCACGTCCGGCGTCGGGGGCTGTAAAGCGCCCTGCACCGCGCTCCCCCGCCGCCCCCGCCAAGCGCCCGACGACGGGATCGCCTATTCCGCGATCGCCGGCTCAGCGCAAGCCGGCCCCCAAGCGCTGACGCACTTCGGGCGCCGCCACATTCCCGGGCTTCGCGCGCCGCTGCAGCACGGCTGTCGCCACGCCGCCCAGCAGGAGGAGGCCGCCGGCCAGTTCCGCCGTCGTCGGGACCTCTGAGATAAGCAGCCACGCCGCGGTCATTCCCACCACCGGGACCAACAACGTGAACGGCACCACGGCCGAGCTCGGGTAGAGGCTGAGCAGCCGGTTCCAGATGCCATAACCCACCAGGGAGGCGAATACGGCGGTGTACAGGGCGCTAAGGATGGTCGCCGGTTGCAGGTTGGTGAGGGTCCCGACGACGGCGGCCGGGCCGTCCACGATGAGCGACAGCGCCGCAAGCGGCAAGGGCACCACAGCCCCGGACCAGACCACCAGACCCAGTCCCGAGGCCGCCTTGGCCTTGCGGGCGATGATGTTACCCGCGGCCCAGGACAACGCGGCGGCGAGCACGATCATGAGCGGCACCACGGGTGCCACCAAGCTTCGGCCCACTGCCACGAGGGCAAGTCCGGCGACACCCAACACCACCCCCGTCAGTTGGCGCTTGCTGGGCCGCTCGCCGAGGAAGCGCGCCGCCAACAGCACCGTCAGGAGTACTTGCGCCTGCAGCACCAGGGAGGCGAGCCCGGCCGGCATGCCCAGCGCCATGCCCAGGTAGAGAAGGCCAAATTGCCCGGCGCTCATGAAGAGCCCGACGCCGATGATCGCCTTCCAGCTGACGTCAGGTTTGCGGACGAAGAAGATGCAGGGGAACACCACCAGCACAAAGCGGATGGCCACGAAAAGGAGAGGCGGCACGTCGGCCGCGCCCCCGCTCCCGTTGCCGGGGTGCAATCCAAAGTCGATCGCGACGAAATTCAGGCCCCAAAGGACGGCGACAAGGACGGCGAGTGCTGAGTGGCGGATATTCACGATTCAACTCTGACAGCCAGTCCGATGAAGCACCAGCGTTGAATTCTGCATCAGATCATGTACGTTTGCTTCATGATTGAAATTGCGGCGCTACGGGCCCTCGTAGCAGTGGAACAGCAAGGCTCGGTGGTGGCTGCCTCGGAGGCCATGGGCTTCAGCCCCTCGGCGGTTTCCCAGCAGATCAAGAAGCTCGAGAAGCAGAGTGGCGTGACGGTCCTGGAACGCCACGGCCGCGGCGTTCTGCTGACGGACCGGGGCATGGCGTTGGCCGAGTACGGACGGCGCATCCTGGGCGAGTTGGAAGAACTGCAGGCCACCCTGCTCGCCGACCCGGAGAAGCCGAGCGGAGTGCTGCGTCTCGTGGCGTTTTCCACGGCCTGCCGCGGACTGGTAGGGCCGATGCTGGGGAAACTGGCTCCCGCTCGGACCGGCACCGGCGGCTCTTCTGCAGCGGCGGGCTCCGGGCTCGGCGGCCCCGGGCTTGAGGTCCGCGTGGTGGCGGAGGACCCACGCGAGGCCGTCCAGAGGGTCGCCACCGGGGAGGCCGATCTCGGCGTCGTGCACAATTGGCACTCGGTGCCCCTCGTTATTCCGGAGAACATGGTCCACGAGGACCTCTGCCTGGACACCGCCGACGTCCTGCTGAACTCAGCCCACCCGCTGGCTGGCCGGACCGCCGTCGAGCCTTCCGACCTGGTGGACGAAAGCTGGATCAGCACCCCGGCCGGTGCCATCTGCAATGAGGCGTTGCTGGCGATCCTCGCAGGCCTGGGGCGAGTGCCGGACATCCGCATCTACGACCCCGACTTTTCCACGCATATCGCCATGGTCCAGCAGGGTGTGGCGGTGGCGCTGGTGCCGCGGCTCGGCCGGCCCGAGCTCCCCGCTGGAGTGGTAGCGGTGCCCGTGGTCAATCCGATGCAGCAACGCCAGGTGGGAATCGTGTACCGGAAGACCATGACGGCAAGCCCCAGTATCCGCCACGTGGTGCGCTTGCTGCAGGATGTGGCCGCAGGCCTCGAGGTGGGCTAGTTCGGACCATCCGCGCGAACTGGCAGCAGATGCCCTCTGGCGGCGCAAAAGGGGGCATTATTTGCCGGTTCGCGCGAGGGAGCTACTTCTTCGGGCGCGGAACGGCGAAGTGCGTCAGCCGAGCATCCTGCCCATCTAGTTCGGCCCACGACTTTTCGAGTTCCATCACCGTCATGGCACTCGTGGGATACCGCGTTGCGGCATCCATGTAGGCGTCATGGTCCGAATCACGGGAAGCCAAGTGCATCGCGAGGTCCTGCACGCCGGGCATGTGCGAGAAGATCATGAGAGTCGTGACGGTTTCCGGTACATGGTTGATGACTGTCAACATGCGCTGCGCAGAGGCGGCATACAGACCGTCCTCGAGTTTCGGCGTCGGGGCCTTGTCCCCCAATTCGCTGCACACCCAAGTGCAGGTCTGCCGGGTCCGGAGCGCGGACGAACACAGGATAAAGTCCGGAATCACGTGGTGTTTGAGGAGCCACTTCCCGGCCAGGGGGGCTTCACGGTGACCACGCTCGGCAAGGGGTCGCTCATGATCCGGCACCCCCAGGGGCCAGTCCGACTTCGCATGCCGCATGATCACCAGCCGCTTGATGTGATGCTCGCTCATCCCCCCACCCTATCGCCGCGGAGGCACATGCTCACTGGTCCTGAGCGCAGGAATGCGGCCGCTTGGTTCGCGCGGGCGCTGTCGCGTGAGCGGGACATCCCGAAAGCGCCGTTGTTGCGTGAGGGACGAGCGCAGGCGCCGAGGGATCGTCCCGCGGAAGCGAAAGCGCCCGCCCCCAAAGAAAGGAGCGGGCGCCTTGGGCGGGTGGAGACTAGATCGAGTATTCCGGAGCGGCCCAGACGATGACCTCGGGGTGCTCGTAGAAACGGTAGCCCTGGCCTCGTACGGTGCGGACCGTGTTCGCGAGGCGGCCGAGCTTGGAGCGGAGGCGCCGGATGTGGACGTCGATGGTGCGCTCGTTGGGGACCTCTTCGGCGTTGCGCCACAGGCCCTCGAGGAGTTCGTCGCGGCCCACGGTCCGGGTGCCGTTCTCGACAAGGTAGTTGAGGAGCTCGAATTCCTTGAACGTGAGGTTCAGGGATTCGCCGTCGAGGTGCACCTCACGGCGGGCGAGGTCGATCAAGACACCAGACGGGCGGGCTTCCTGCGCAGGCTGCGGGCGGAGCGCCTCGGAGCGCTGGCGGTTGCCAACGGTGGGGTCACCGAAAGTCGAGCGGACGACGTCGAGCGCGGAACCGGGGGCGCTGGCCGGGGCTACCGCGACGGCGGCATAGCTCTCGGCGCCGGAAACGAGGGACTGCGCGTAGGCCCGGATTTCCTGGGCAAGCTTGGCGATGGACGTTCCGGCGGCCGCAGCCGTGTCTTCGTCGATGCCCATGTAGAGCACGAATCCGCGGGCCACATTGTCATTTGCAACGGGACGGATGGAGCGGTCCGCTGGAGCCAGGACAGGCGTGGGTGCAGTCATCGGCGAGGCCTCGTTGACGGGAACAGCGCGGAGCTGGCCGTAGGAGTTGGGGTTGTAGCCCTGGGGGACGTAACCGGGCGCCTGGCTGCCACCCTGCGGTGCGGGCTGGGCGTAGGCCGGGCGGTTGCCGAAGCCGGGACGCAGGCCGACGTTCGACGCGGCCTTATTGGCGTTACGGACGGAGATGTGGACGTATCCGGATGCAACTGACATGGATTGCTTACCTCAAAGTGAATAGCCGTCATCGCGGCTTCGAATGCTGGTCTGGTCCCCGCAATGAGATGGGGAGGGGCGCCCGACGCTGGGCAGGGGGCGAATGCCTGAAACTTGTTGGGGTCTTAAGTTAGGCATGCATTCGACAACAGCTCATCGAAAAACCAGCGGGTACGCTGGGCTCGATCGCTGCGGCTGCAGATGCTGTTGAGTTCTTGTTCACATTTGAAGTGTGCAACGTAACAAAGGGAACTTGCAAGTAACAAAGGGCCGAACCGTCCACATTTTGAGACGAATCGGACTATTGTGCCGCACATCACAATTCAGACATGTCCAAATGTGACCCATTCTCGTTCGTCACAATGGCTATTCTCAGTGCAATATTCGAATAAAATTTGATGAAGTTGTCCTTTTCTGAATCTTAAGTCACGTCACGCGCTTGCCTTTGAATCTCGAGATATGAAACAACCCTTGTCCAATCCTGGATCCGCGTCTCGTGAAAATTTTTTGGCAAATCATCTGCTAGGGGCTTTGCAATCGCCCGCCCCACCCCGCGCTCGCATTGGATGTCGTTCTGAAGGCCCGCACCGAAATCAACTGCGTGGGCCCACGCCGCGAGGGTTCCCTGGCCGAGCTTGCGAGGCGAGGGTGGCGGCGGGGACTAGTTGGTGGTGCCGGTTCCTTGGGTACTTGATGTGGTGGCAGTGACGATCTGGATGGACTGGGCCGTGTACTTGTCGGATTCCTTGAGCGCTGTGACCCTCACGCTGGATCCGGATTTCACATCGGCGAGGGTCAGGGTGGTGCCAGTGGTTCCACTTCCGCGTTGCCGCATGCCTTCCTCTACCACGACGTCCGTTCCCAGCGTGTAAGTGCGGGTGAATCCGTCGTCGCTCTTGACAGTCATGGAGCTCGCCGAGATGTCGGTGACCGTACCCAGCTGGCCCGCCATGGTGACGTAGCTGCCGTTCTGGAGGACCACATATTCCGAGTGGACCGCGGCGTTCAGGCCACCCATGCCGACGCCGAGCCCGCCCGGACCTGCGTTCGTGCCGCCGGGGCCACCGAATCCGCCCTGGCCGTTCTGCCCGGCACCCGGTCCCTGCGCGTTGGTGGTATCAGCCGCCGCGGTCCCGTTTCCGGCGGCATATGCACCGGCTCCTGCCGCTACAGCGACAACCACCGCGACGCCGCCAACAATGAGCCCCTTCTTCAGGCTCCAATTCTTGAAAAACGAAGGTCGGGGCTGTCCTGCGTTGTACGGCTGCGGCGCGCCCCACCCGGCGGCAGGTTGCCCAGGCTGCTGGTTCGCCGGCGGCTGCGGCGCACCCCACCCAGCGCCAGGTTGCCCGGCACCAGGCTGCCCGGAATCATCAAGGGGCCGGATCACCGGCTGCGGGTGCCCATTCTCCGGCTCGGAACCAGGTACGGAGGGGTTGTTTTGCTGATCCATGATGTTCTCCATCGAAGTCGGGACTGTTCGGTCGTAGATGTTCCTGTCCCAAACAGCGTCAGCCGCGTTGCTGTGCGTTGGCTGTGTCGAACTGCAGGCTTCCCTGTGACCTGCAGAACCGCTACAACCTCCGGACAGGTGGCTAGGCTGGGACTCACAGGGTGCTCACAGCATCGGCAAAGCACTGGCAAACCGGCAGATTGGAGAGTTGTCCCATGGCATCCTCGCACTCCATGACCAATAACCTTCCGCAGCTCAGCCACCCGGACGGTTCCCCCATCCGTGCCCTCGTGGTGGACGACGAACCCAGCCTCGCCGAGCTCATGAGCATGGGCCTACGCATGGCGGGCTGGTCGGTAGCTGTTGCCGGCGACGGTCCCGCCGCGGTAAAGCTCGCCAAGGACTTCCGCCCGGACGTGCTGGTACTGGATGTGATGCTTCCAGGGTTCGACGGCGTTGAGCTGCTGGGCAGGATCCGCGCCTTTGCGCCTGAGGTGCCCGCGCTCTTCCTCACCGCGAAGGATGACGTGCAGGACCGGATTGTCGGGTTGGCAGCCGGCGGCGACGATTATGTCACCAAGCCCTTCAGCATGGAGGAAGTCCTGTTGCGCCTGCACCGCCTGGTCCAGCGCTCGGGAGTGGCCGCGATGGACACGGCCGAGCTGGTGGTGGGTGACTTGACCCTGAACGTGGACACCCGCGAAGTTACCCGCGGCGGCGAGGACATCCCGCTCACGGCAACCCAGTTCGAACTCTTGCGCTACCTCATGGAAAATCCCAAGCGCGTGGTGAGCAAGGCCCAGATCCTGGACCGTGTGTGGGACTACGATTTCGGCGGCCAAGCCAACATCGTGGAGCTTTACATCTCATACCTGCGCAAGAAGATCGAGGCCAACCACCCGCCCATGATCCACACGGTGCGCGGAGCCGGCTACGTCATCAAGCCTGCCGAATAGCCGGGGCGCCGAATGTCCGCACTCTCGGGTATCCCCCGCCAGACTGACCACAGCTGGTTCAATCCTTCAACCTGGCACTTGCGCACGCGCTTGATCTTGCTCTCGATGGCACTCCTTGTGGCCATCTGCGGTGCCGTCGGGGTGGTCAGCTATGCCTCCATGGACGTGTTCCTCACGAAGCAGCTGGACCAGCAATTGATGCAGGCCTCCCATGGCCGCCCACCGCAGGGCAACCCGGGCGGCCGTCCGGACCCCCTGGATCCGCGGGGCCAGAGCATCGGCACGCTGAATGCACGCATTCTTGGCGGCCAGGTGAGCAGTGATGCCGGATTCTTGTCCTCCGATGCCACCCGTGCGCCGTTGTCCCCCAGCGACGCACGAATCCTGTTGGCCCTCCCCTCCGACGGCCGCCCTGTTGATCGCACCCTGTCCAGTGGCGGCTACCGGCTGGTGGCTGCCGAAACACCCTACGGCGATGTGGTTATCACGGGGCTGCCGCTCGCCTCGAAAGAGGACACCGAAGCCTCGCTCGTGTGGACCATGGTGCTGGTGTCCTTGGGCGGACTGGTCCTGATCGGGCTGGCCGGAACGGTGCTGATCCGCCGCACCATGCGCCCCTTGGAGCAACTCTCCGACGTTGCCACGAAGGTATCGAAACTTCCGCTCGACGCCGGCGAGGTGGCCCTCGCGGTGCGCGTTCCTGCGTCGGCGGCCCACCCGAGCACGGAAGTGGGAAGCGTCGGCCATGCATTGAACCTGATGCTGGACAACGTCTCCAGCGCCCTCGAAGCGCGCCAGCAAAGTGAGACAAAGGTGCGCCAGTTCGTGGCCGACGCGTCGCACGAACTACGCACTCCGCTGACCGCCATCCGCGGCTACACCGAACTCTTGCGCATGACCGAGACGTTCACGGAGGACGGCCGCAAGTCACTGGGCCGGGTGCAGAGCCAGTCAGAACGCATGACCACCCTCGTAGAGGACCTCCTTCTCTTGGCCCGGCTTGACGAAGGGAAGGCGCCGGAGTTCACCGATGTGGACCTTACGCAGTTGGTGATCGAAACCGTCAGCGACGAGAAAGTCATGGCCCCCGAGCACATCTGGCAGCTCAAGCTCCCGGATGAGCCCCTCACGGTCCGCGGCGACACCACCCAACTCCACCAGGTTCTGGCGAATCTGCTCTCCAATGCCCGCAAGCACACCGAGGCGGGAACCACCGTGGTCACGGGCGTCATGCGCTCCGCCGATGGCAGTGCCGTAGTGACCGTGACCGACAACGGCCCGGGCATCCCGCCTGAATTCCAGGGCAGGATCTTCTCGCGCTTTGCCCGTGCCGACGCCGCCCGCTCCGGTTCCGAGGGCACGTCCGGGCTCGGCCTTTCGATTGTGGAATCCATTGTCCAGGCGCATGGCGGCACGGTGGAAGTGGCGTCCCGCCCGGGCCGGACGGAGTTCGCGGTTCGGCTCCCGGCGCTCAGGACCGCCACCGCCTGAAGAGACCAACCAGAAAAGCGCGACGCCGGTGCGCGTCGAGCGCAAGTCGACGCACCGGCGTCGTGATCTCCGTTACCTAAATGTGACTTAAGCTGGATCCTCCTGTACCGTCGAATGGGTGCGCTGGATCATTCCGGCCACCGCCGGGTAGGCGCCGAGCTCTGCCACTCCCCGGTGCCCAACAGTCCAGGCAGAGACGGGGGACCCAGGTCTCCGGGCAAGCGCTCATGTTGAGCCAGCCCTAGGGGTGAAGCCGTACCGCCACGATTCGCTGTGGCCACGGCCGGATGACCTCATCCGAATCCGACAGCTAACTCCGCAGGCGTCGAGAGGCAATCACCATGTCTGATTCCAGGAATCAGTCGCGCCCTGTTGCGCGCCACCGCGGCGAACCTGCCCGGAGAAACAAGTCACGTTCCACCTTGAGGCGAGTCGCCTCGAACCTCGGCACCGGCCAGCGCATGGCCGTTGTTGCCGGCGTCGTCGCCGTGTTCCTCGGTGCAGGCGCCGCCACCCAAGCCGCCGGACAGGCCATCAATGCCCAGGACATGAGCCGGACCTCCGAATCGCGCACGGCGGATCACTCAGCCATGCCATCAGCCAGCGCCACGCCGTCGGCGAGCGCAAGCGCGAGCCCCAAGCGGAGCGCCACGCCGACGCCGAGCCAGGCACCCGCCCCTGCTCCGGCCGCCGTCGCGCCCCAGGCTGCCGCACCGGCCGCCCCCGCGGCACCCCCGGCGCCAGCAGCTCCGGCCGCACCGGTCGCCGTCGATGATCCGGCTGGCGCCCAGGCCTACGCCGCGAGCATCCTTCCCTCCTACGGTTGGGGCCAGGGCGAAATGTCAGCCCTGATCACCTTGTGGAACAAGGAATCGGATTGGCGCACCACTGCCACCAACGCCTCCAGTGGCGCCTACGGCATTGGGCAATCGCTGCCAGGCAACAAGATGGCATCAGAAGGCGCCGACTGGCAGACCAATTACCAGACTCAGATCCGCTGGGGCCTGAACTACATCAAGGAACGCTACGGGTCGCCGTCGGCGGCGTGGTCCTTCCACTTGGCCCACAACTGGTACTAAGCCCACGAGCCACGAGCAAAAGTACGTCGAGGTCCGTCCCTTCCGGGGCGGGCCTCGACGTATTCTGGCCGGGCACATGATTCCCGCACGGCGCTCAGACATCCACAGCCCCGTCACAGGTTCCGCCTAAAGCCCTCATATTAGGCGGCCGCACTCTGGATACATGACGCTCATCGAATCCACCTCCGGAACCCTGAAGGACCCCGCGGTGGTGCCGCCGGGCCTTCCCATCCAAGGCAACGCGCCTTTCCACCCCAACACCCCCGTTCAACCCGGCACCCCAATTCAACGCAGCACCGTGCGTCGCGCCCCCGTGGACACCCACACTGCCATCCCTGTCCTCGACGTCACCATTCCCGTCTTCAATGAGGAACGCGACCTCGAGGAGTGCCTGCGCAGGCTTCACGGCCACTTGCGCGAATCCTTCCCGCATGGCTTCCGCATCACCGTGGCGGACAACGCGAGCACGGACGGCACCTTGAAAATCGCGGAGCGCGTGGCAAGGGAACTGCCTGAGCTCGCGGTTGTCCATCTTGAGGAGAAGGGACGCGGCAACGCCCTGCGCAAGGTGTGGCTGGCATCGCCGTCGCCGGTCCTCGCTTACATGGACGTGGATCTCTCCACCGACCTCGCCGCGCTGGCGCCCCTTTTGGCGCCACTGATCTCCGGCCATTCGGACCTCGCCATCGGCACACGGCTGACCCGCAACTCGCGGGTTGTCCGCGGCCCCAAGCGCGAGTTCATTTCGCGTAGCTACAACTTGATGCTGCACTCCTTGATGGGTGCCCGCTTCAGCGATGCCCAGTGCGGTTTCAAAGCGATCCGGGCAGATGTCGCACAGCAGATCCTCCCCCATACCTTGGACAACTCATGGTTCTTCGACACTGAACTCCTGGTCCTCGCCGAACGCTGCGGCCTCCGGGTCCACGAGGTTCCCGTCGACTGGATCGACGATCCCGATTCGAGCGTCGACGTGGTTCGCACCGCCCTGGCCGACATCCGAGGCATGGTCCGGCTCACCCGGGATCTCGTCTCGGGCCGCATCCCCATTCCGGAACTGCGGGCAGCACTTGCACGCGGGCCGCTTCCGGCGTCGTCGCGTACTGCCGAGCAAAGCCCCCGCAGCAGCCTTTTCGGACAGCTGGTCCGGTTCGCCGCGATCGGCGCTGCGTCCACCCTCGCCTATGTGCTCATCTTCCTGTTCTGCCGCGGCTTCATGGACCCGCAACTGGCCAACTTCCTGGCGCTGCTCGTCACGGCCATCGCCAACACCGGTGCCAACCGGCGCTTCACTTTCGGCATCCAGGGCGGCAATCCCGTTCGGCATCACTTCGAGGGTTTGATCGTCTTCGGGATCGGCCTCGCGCTCACCTCCGGGGCGCTCGCCTTGGTGCACAGTACGACGACGCCGGACCGCTGGGGTGAACTCCTCACCGTGGTCGCCGCTAACCTCGCCGCTACCGCAGTCCGCTTCCTCTTGTTCCGGCTTTGGGTCTTCCGGCAGCCTGCCGCCCAGGCGACTGCACCCACCAAACAAGCCAAATCGCGCACAGAAACGGCAGCATCATGACCTCCACGATTACTCCCGCAAGCACAGGACCGGCCGCCGGAAATGCTGACGCCGGATCCGGCGTCGGGATTGCCGACGCACCGCGTCACTCGGCCGGCCCGTCAGCCCCCGGTGCCGCGCCCCGTTGGACGCGATACGCCTTTGGTCGGCAGCCCCGTTGGGTACGGCCGTCCGCCGCCGGGCTCCTCGTAGCCACAGCCTTCCTGTATCTTTGGAACCTCGCGGCTACCGGCTACGGAAACTCCTTCTACGCCGCGGCCATCCAGGCCGGCACCAAGGACTGGACGGCGTTTCTGTTCGGTTCGCTCGACGCCGGCAACGCCATCACCGTGGACAAGCCCCCGGCGTCTTTGTGGATCCCCGCTTTGGTGGGCTGGATCTTCGGCTTCTCTCCCCTGAGCATGCTGGTTCCCGAGGCACTGATGGGCGTGGCCGCCGTCGGTTTCCTCTATTTGACGGTCAAGCGGGTCTCCGGACCAGGCGCTGGCTTGTTGGCCGGTGGGGCTTTGGCTCTGACGCCGGTGGCGGCGCTCATGTTCCGCTTCAACAACCCCGACGCCATGCTGACCCTGTGCCTGGTCCTGGCGGCGTACTTCACTACCCTTGCTATCGAACGCGCGGGCTGGAAATGGCTCGCCGCAGCCGGCGCCGTCGTGGGCCTCGCGTTCCTGAGCAAAATGCTGCAGGGATTCTTGATTGTTCCGGGCCTGGGACTCGCGTACCTCTGGGCCGCACCCACTCCGTTCAGGCGGAGGTTGCTGCACCTGCTCGGCGCATTGGCCGGTATCGCAGTAGTGGCGGGCAGCTACATCGTTCTTTTCCAGCTGACCCCGGCTTCGTCACGGCCTTACATGGCCGGTTCGCAAACCAACAGCTTCCTGGAGCTGACCTTTGGCTACAACGGGCTGTCCCGCATCACAGGCTCGGGTGAAGGCACGCCCGGCGGGGGCGGCGCGGGCGCCCCTGCAGGAGGCAATCTCGGTGGCCTCGGCGCCTTCGGCGGCGGCGGTGGTGGCAACACTGGTTTCGGTGGAGCTGCCGGGATCACCCGCATGTTTGGCACTAGCTTCGGTGCTGAAGTCTCCTGGCTTCTCCCTGCTGCGCTGATTCTTCTGGCGGCTGGCCTGTGGTTCACCCGCCGGGAAGCGCGGGCCTCCCGTACCCGTGCCGCGCTCATCCTGTGGGGCGGTTGGCTTCTGGTCACGGCGGGCGTCTTCAGCTTCATGAGCGGCATCGTCCACCCCTACTACGCGGTAGCGCTCGCACCCGCAATCGCTGCCTTGGTGGGCATTGGCAGTGTTGAGCTGTGGCGTGGCCGCGGATATTGGCCGGCCAGGATCGTCCTGGCCGTGGTAATCCTCGGTAGTTCAGCGTGGTCCGCGGTCCTCCTGGGCCGCGATGCCTCATGGCTTCCGTGGTTGCGCATTCTGATCGTCGTCCTGGGAGTGGTGGCGGCCGCGGCAATCCTGCTTCGTCTCGACTCACTTCGCTTTGCCGGCCGCTTCCGGAATGCAGCGGCCGCGGCCGTCGTAGTTGTCTCGCTTCTGGCCGGCGGCCTCGGAACGGCAGCATGGACGCTCGCGACGGCGGCTACCGCGCACTCCGGTTCCATCCCGACGTCGGGTCCCACCGGCTCCGCCATGGGCGGCTTCGGAAACCGCGCCGGAGGTTTCGGCGCAGCTGGTGGCGCGGGTCAGGCGGGAGGGCCCGGTTCCGAGGGAACGGCCGACGCCGGACTGACCGCGCTGCTGACGTCCACCACCACGAAATGGTCGGCGATCGTCTCCGGGGCCACCCAAGCCGCAAGCCTTGAGCTCGCCACGAACACGAACGTGATCGCGCTCGGGGGCTGGAACGGCGGCGATCCCTACCCGACGCTGGCACAGTTCCAGGACATGGTGGCCAAGGGACAGATCGGTTACTACATCGCAGGTGGAGGCATGGGTGGCGGCGGCGGGTTCGGAGGCCAAGGTAGCAATTCCGAGGTAGCCTCCTGGGTACAGGCCAACTTCCAAGCCCAGACGGTGGGCAACTCCACCGTCTACAAGCTGACAAAGTAGATCCCGATGACCACTTCCTATTCCACAGACACCGGTTCCAAGGCCGGTCAGTCGGCTCCGCCGTCGCGTTCGGTAGAGCCGCCGGAAGCGGCCGCTCCCAGGGGAGGGGGCGGCCGCGCCCGGGCCGGCGTGACCCGAAAGTCCCGCAGCAACCGTGGCCTGGGTGCCCTGCGGCACCGCGTGGAGCTCGGCATTGTGCTCATCGCAACCGCGGTCCTGTATCTCTGGAACCTCGGCGCTTCCGGCTGGGCCAATGCGTTCTATTCCGCGGCGGCCCAGGCCGGTTCGCAGAGTTGGACCGCGTGGTTCTTCGGATCCTCCGACGCCGCCAACTCCATCACGGTGGACAAGCCGCCGGCGTCGCTCTGGATCATGGACCTCTCGGTACGGATCTTCGGGCTGAACTCCTGGAGCATCCTGGTTCCCGAGGCGCTCATGGGCGTTGCCACTGCATGGCTGCTGTATCTGGCAGTCCGGCGAGCCGCGGTCCCCGCCAGCGGCGATCCACGGCTCGCCCACCGGGCCGGGCTGTTGGCCGCCGTCGTCATGGCCATCACCCCAGTAGCCACCCTCATTTTCCGGTTCAACAACCCGGATGCCCTGCTGGTGCTGCTCATGACGGCCGCCGGTTACGCCACGCTGCGGTCCATCCAGGACAACAAACTGCGCTGGCTCCTGTTTGCCGGGGTGTTCCTGGGTTTCGGCTTCCTGACCAAGCAACTCCAGGTCCTGCTGGTGGTTCCTGGATTTATCGTGGCGTACGTGGTTGCCGCGCAAGGTGGAGTGGGGCGTCGCCTGCTTCGGCTGCTTGCGGCGGGGGCGGCCATGGTGGTCTCGGCCGGCTGGTGGCTCGCCGTCGTCGAACTCATTCCGGCCAACATGCGGCCCTACATCGGCGGCTCCCAGAACAACTCCATCCTTGAACTGACGCTCGGTTACAACGGCCTGGGCAGGCTCAGCGGCCAGGAGACCGGCAGCGTCGGGGGCGGCAACGGCTGGGGAGTTCCCGGGCTGTTCCGGATGTTCAACAGCGAGTTCGGCGGCCAGATCGCGTGGTTGCTCCCCTCGGTGCTCATCCTCGGAGCGGGACTCCTGTGGCTGGGCCGCCGCGCCCCGCGCACGGATTCCGTCCGGGCTTCCGTGATCGTGTGGGGTTCGTGGGTGCTTGTCACCGGTCTCGTGTTCAGCTTCATGGCTGGCATCATCCACCCCTACTATGCGGTGGCGCTGGCCCCGGGCATAGCCGGGCTCGCGGGTCTGGGCGGGGTGCTTTTGTGGCAGCATCGCGCACAGCTCGTCGCCGCGGTCATGCTCGCCATGGCAGTGGCCGCAGCAGGATTCACGGCCTTCGACCTCCTGGGCAGCACCACCGCCTATGGTCCGTTGCTGCGCTGGGCGGTGCTGTTGGGGGCACTGGCAGCCGCGGCCGGGGTGCTACTCTCGGGACGTTTCCCGTCCCGCATCCTTCAGCGCACGACGGCGGTGCTCGCCCTAGCGGCCTCCCTCGCCGGCCCCTTGGCGTACTCCATCTCAACCGCCTCCGTGACGCACAGCGGCGCAATCCCCAGTGCCGGTCCAACGACTACATTTGGTGGCTTCGGCGGCTTTGGAGGCCGGGGCGGCTTCGGGCAAGGGGCCCAGAACACTCCTCCGCAAGCCCTCCAACAGCCGGGCGCCCAGGGCGGCGGCTTCGGCGGGAACCGGCAAGGCGGCGGCATGGGCGGCCTGCTTGGCGCCACCACGCCGTCGTCGGAAATGGTTGCCGCGCTGAAATCCGGCGCCTCGAACTACACGTGGGCGGCCGCCGTCGTAGGCTCCAACAACGCCGCCGGCTACCAACTGGCCACCGAACTGCCCGTGATGGCTGTGGGTGGCTTCAACGGCACGGACCCGTCCCCGACGCTCGAACAGTTCCAGCAGCTCGTGGCACAAGGCAAGATCCATTACTTCATCGCCGGGGGGACCATGCAGGCGAACAGCGGATCGGACGCTCCTGCGCAGATCGAGCAATGGGTGGCTGCGAACTTCCAGTCACAGACCATCGGCGGGACCACGGTGTACGCACTGGCCGGCTGAGGGGGCTGACCGAAGCACCCGGACGGGCTGTGGCAATGATCGCGGAGTAATCCGCAATCTGCCACAGCCCGTCTGTTGCCGTCTCCCTGCTCGGCTTTGTTGACGTAGAAGTCCTTGGCGCGGCGGCTGAGGAGGCCCGAGGAAAAGTTTCAAAAAGACTCTTGTTTTGCAAACGTTTGCAGAGAAAAGTGGACGCCACTGCAGATCCCATTTCCAAGCTTTCGTCGCATCAAGGAGCATGTATGTATTTCGCCGACTGGCTCGTTTTAGGGGCCTACTTCGTGGTCATGATAGGGATCGGCTGGTGGGCCAAGAGCCGAGTGAAAAACGCCGCGGACTTCTTCACAGCCGGTGGGAAGATGCCGTGGTGGCTGGCGGGGATTTCCCACCACATGTCCGGCTATTCGGCTGCTGTCTTCGTGGCCTACGCCGCCATCGCCTACACCACCGGTTTCGCACTGTACGTGTGGTGGGCGCTTACGATCACCATCGCCTGCCTTGTTGGCGCTGTCTTCTTCGCCCCGCGCTGGCCGCGACTGAGGCAGCGTTTGGGAATCATCTCCCCGCTCGAATACCTGGCTACCCGTTACAACCTACCCGCGCAGCAAGTACTGGCTTGGTCCGGTGCCGCATTGAAAGTCTTCGATGTTGCGGCCAAGTGGGCGGCCAGCGCGATCCTCCTGAACGTGTTCGCCGGGGTTCCGATTGCAGTTGGCATCCTGATCGTCGGCGGGGTCACGCTCATCTATTCGACCATTGGCGGCTTGTGGGCGGATGCCTTGACGGATATGGGCCAGTTCATCATCCAGTCCGTAGCGGGCGTTGCGATGCTCATCTTCGCGGTGGCCAAGCTTGGGGGCGTTTCCTCGATCGCGGGAATCTGGTCCCGGCTGCCGGCCTCCCACTCGCAGCCATTCGCCGGGGACTACACCATCGGATTCTTCCTCGCCTATTGCCTGATCAGCACGATTTCCTACAACGGCGGAACCTGGAATCTGGCTCAACGCTTCATTGCGGCCCCATCCGGCTCAGCGGCCCGCAAATCGGTCCTGCTTTCGGGCGGACTATATCTCGTGTGGCCACTGGTGCTTTTCTTCCCCATGTGGGCCGCGCCGCTGATCCTGCCCAATCTGACGCACCCGGATCAGGCTTATGCGCTTCTGACCCAGCAGCTGCTGCCGGCCGGCCTCGTCGGCTTGGTCGTCGCCGGAATGTTCTCACACACCATGGCCATGACCTCTTCGGACGCCAACGCGATTTCCGCCGTCGTCATCCGGGACATCATCCCTGCGTTGCGCGGTTCCCGGCAGCCGCTGACTTCGCGTGCGGAACTACTGGGTGGCCGGATTTCCACGTTCCTGTTCATCGGATTGTCCATGGTCATTGCCCTGAGCGCGGATTCATTCGGCGGCGTCCTGGGCCTGATAATCCTCTGGTTCGGGGCCTTGGTAGGGCCGATCGCCGTTCCCATGCTGCTCGGGATGTTGCGACCATTCCGGCGCTGCGGGCCCTCTGCGGCATTGTTCTCCTGGGCCACCGGTTTGATCGTTTTCGCACTCGCAAAGTACGCTTTGGCCGCTCCGATCGCGAGCCTGGGCACGGCCAGTGCACAGACGATCAACGTGGCCGCCCCCGTGCTTGCGTCCGCAATCGTCTATTGCGTCTTCGGCTGGCTGCGCCCTTGGCACAACGAAGCATCGGACGCCCTTGTCGAGTCCCTTGACCGTGACCTCGAGCCGGCTACATCGCTTCCAGTTGAAAGCACCGTGGCATGAGCGCAACCGCTTCCGAAATACGGGATCAGCTCCTCAAGGGCATCCTCCCTTGGTGGCTCGAGAACGGAGTCGACAGGAAAGACGGCGGGGTTTTCACGTGCTTTTCCAACTCGGGGCGATTGCTTTCGAACGAAAAATATACGTGGTCCCAAGGCCGCTGGGCTTGGCTCTGCTCAAGGATTGCGCTGGACAGCGAGGCCGGAATCATCGGGGAAGATCCCCAGCTGTGGGCAACCCTGTCGATTGAAACCGCCAGGTTCATCCAGGCACACGCCATCCTGGACGGCAGCGTGACGGCATACCGCACATCGGCTGAGGGGCAGGCCCTGCCCTCCGGGCCGCAAGGGGAGATCGCAGTCAGCGTACTCTCTGACCTCTTTGCGGTCCTGGGCCTGGCGGGTGCAGCCCGGCTTCCCCAAGCCGCACACCGGGAACGTGAAGAGTGGCTGCAATCAGCCCATGCGCTTCTGGCACATGCCGAAGAAATGATCGAGGCCCGGAGCGCTCCGTCCGAGCCGTACCCCGTCCGGGCAGGATTCAAGGACGCGGCCGGGCTGATGCTGCTACTGAATGTGGGCGCCCAGTTGCACTTGGCCAGCGGCTCGGCTGAAAGCGCGGAAACAGCCGGCGCAGCACTTTCCCAGCTCCTCGGAGACGGAAACTCTGAAAGCATGTGGAAGGCCGACACCTGGTGGGAATACCGGCCGGACAGCAGCGATGACCTGGACACGCTCCTGGCCCGCCACCGCACCCCCGGCCACCTGCTGGAGATGCTGTGGATGGTCATGGAGGCCGTCGACATGATGCCTGAACTTGCGCCCCGGATTCCGGATTGGCTACCGGACCTTGCCGTGCGCGCTCTGGAGACCGGCTGGGATGACCAGCACGGCGGCGTCGTCCGATACGTCGACAGCACTGGAGATGAACCGCGGGGCAGGCTCTTCGGCAACGACCCCTACGAAACTTTGGTGACCCAAACATGGGACACCAAACTGTGGTGGGTCCAGGTGGAGGCACTCTACGCAACCAGGCTGCTCGCCGAGCGTTTCGGGCGTCCGGACCTCCTGGACTGGCATGAGCGGATCTGGTCCTACACCCTCAACACCTTTCCGGACCCCTCCGGCCAGGAGTGGCTGCAAATACGCGACCGCGAAGGGAAGCCGCTCGACAAGGTGGTGGCGCTGCCAGTCAAAGACCCCTTCCATATAGCCCGATCACTCCTCCTGACCACTGAACTAGAAACCCGAAGGACACACACGTGACAGCACTGACCATTTACACCCCCGCCGTTTCCACACACCCTGACCGGGCCGCGCTGGGGAAACACGCAGGCGCGCATGCAGCGGAAACGCTGCGCAAGGCGCTCCGGAACCAGCGGGAAGTCCGGCTGATGCTCGCAGCAGCTCCCAGCCAGGAGGCAACGCTTCAGGCGCTCGTCCAGGAGCCCGGCATCGACTGGAGCCGCATAACGTGTTTCCACATGGACGACTACCTCGCGCTCGAGGCCGACGCACCCCAAGGATTCGGAAACTGGCTGCAACGCACGTTCTTCAGCCACGTTCCGCCGACCACCTTTCACCGCATCGATCCGGGGAACCCCGCCGAAGAGGAAGCGCAGCGCTATGGCACGCTGATGGGCCAAGATCCGTTTGACCTCGTCCTGCTCGGCTTGGGCGTCAACGGCCATCTTGCCTTCAACGATCCCCCGGCCGACCTCGCCGACCCGCTGCCCGCCCGCGTCATCAACCTGGACCAGGTAAGCCGCCAGCAACAGGTGGACGAAGGGCACTTCGCAAGTTTCGACGACGTTCCGCAGCGCGCCATCACGGTCTCCATCCCGCGGTTGTTGCACGCGTCCGAAATCATCGCTTCCGTTCCCGGCCATGCCAAAAGGATGGCCGTCCACAACGCCCTGAGCCAGCCGGTCAGCGGAGACCACCCCGGTACGGCGTTGCGCACCCACCCCAACGTCACCATCTACCTCGACGCCGAATCCGATCCGCGATGAACTCAAATGAGCAGCTGTCGCAGGACTACCTCGGAAAAATCACCGAACTCCTCGGGCGGATCCGCCTGGAAGAAGCCGAAAACATCAGCGTCGCCGCGGACATTCTCGCGGCCCAGGTAGCCAAGGACGAACTGGTCCACATCTACGGCCCCGGCGGTCATTCGAACCTGGCAAGCCAGGAAGTGTTCTTCCGGGCAGGCGGGCTTATGCACGTTTCAGCCATTTTGGACGAAGGCACCCTGCTCTCCAGCGGCGCCCTCCGCTCAATGGCCATGGAGCGGACTCCGGGTTACGGCCGGATCGTCATCGAGGACGCCGGCCTCGGACCAGGGGACGTCCTCATCCTGGTCAACGCCTACGGCATCAATAGCGCGCTTATCGACGCGGCCCTGACGGCACGCGAACTGTCCGTCAAGACCATCGGCGTTTCCTCGCGGGAGCACGCAGAGGAAACAGCCCGTGACCACCCCGCACGGCATCCACAGAAGCTGAACCTGCACGACGTCGTCGACCACCACATCGACACGAAGGTTCCGGTCGGAGACGCCGTCATGAAGGTCCCCGGGGCAAAGGAAAAAACGGCCGCCGTGTCCACGTTCGCCAACGCCTTCACCCTGAACTTGCTCATGATGTCCGCCATCAGCAAGCTGAACGAAATCGGCGTTGAGCCGCCATTGTGGCGATCGGGAAATGCTCCCGGCGGGGACGAAGCCAACCAGCAATTCATTTCACGTTTCAAAGGACGGGTACACAAGCTGTGACACAGCCCAAAACGATTGTGGGCAAAGACCCCCACCGAGGGATCAATCTGGAAATCGCCTACGACACGACCATCCTGTCTGTGCGGGAGATCGACCCTGACCAAGGGCTGCCCGTCATCGCACCGGGATTTATCGATGGCCAGGTCAACGGTTACGGCGGATTCGACGTCAACGCCGCTGACGTCAGCCCGCAAACCATCATCAACATGAGCGCCGAGCTGGCGAAGCTGGGCGTCACGACGTGGGTGCCGACCATTGTGACAGCGTCGGAGGAGGCCATCACCGGCGCGCTCGAGCAGATCAACCGGGCCCGCGAAATTGATCCAAGCACCAGGGCAGCTATCCCCTGCGTCCACATCGAGGGCCCCTTCATCTCGGACCAGGATGGTCCCCGGGGCGTCCACGATGCAGGATTCGTTCGCCCCTTGGACGTCCAGGAGGTCCGGCGCTGGCTTCGCGCAAGCGGAATGGTCGGTATCGTCACCGTCTCCCCGCACACGCCCGATGCGCCTGCCCAGATCGCGCAAATCCGCGAACTCGGCGTCGAAGTGGCCATCGGACACACGCACGCGAGTCCTGGACAAATCGCGGCTGCCGTCACCGCGGGAGCCCGCCTGGCGACCCATCTGGGCAACGGCATAGCGACCATGCTGCCCAGACACCCTAATGCCCTGTGGACTCAACTGGCGGACGATCGCCTCACGGCGGGACTCATAGCGGACGGCCACCACTTGCCCAGCGATACGCTGAAAGTGATGATCAGGGCAAAGACCCCCGAACGCGCTTATCTGGTGTCGGACAGCACTGCACTGGCCGGTAGCGAGCCTGGCCGCCACAGTACTTCCGTGGGCGGCCTGGTGGATCTTGCCCCTGACGGAAGGCTCTCCCACGTGGGCACGGATCTGCTCGCAGGGGCCGCCGCTACCCTGCCGGACGGTTTCCGCAACGTGATCCACGACGTCGGCCTGGATCTACCGGAAGCCCTCAAAATGGTGACGTCCACTCCCGCTCGGGTGATCCCCGGCACCCGGCCGGGGCTCGGCCACCTTCGAGTCGGTTCCCCGGCAGATTTTGTCCTGATCACCGGGGAAGGACCCGAAGCGGGGACCATTACCGAGGTTGTCCAGCACGGCCGGAAAGTATCGGGCGGACCGGAATGAATACCACCGAAGCCGAGCAGGCCACCATGCGGGTGGGCGCCGCCGTCGTCGAGATCTCACCGCCCGCAGGTACGCCAATGGCCGGATTCGCAGCAAGGACGGAACCGAGCACCGGCGTCCACGACCCCCTGAGCGTCCGGGCGTTGGCTGTCGATGACACGTGCTGGATCACCGTGGATGTGTGCGGCCTCCACGAAGACACGTGCACCCGCATCGCACGCGGCTTGCCCTTTATGCCGGAGGGTGTCGCGATCACCGCGACACATACCCACGCAGGTCCGTGCGTCATGCCGGGCCGGCTCGGAGGCCATGACCCGGGTCTCCTGGAGGAGATCGTCGTGGCTTGCCACGAGGCCGCCGAGACCGCGTTGGCCTCCCAGCAGCCTGCCACCCTGCAATACGGCGAATCGCGCGGAGTGGACATTGCAAGGAACCGGCGCCATCCCGAACGTGCCGTGGATCCGCCGGTCCAAATCGCCACATTCAGCGATGCGCGCGGACAAGTGCTTGCCTGGGTTGTTCTCTATCCCTGCCACCCGGTGGTCCTGGGTCCGGAGAACCGGCTCATCAGCGGCGACTACCCGGCGTTTACCAGAAGCGTCGTGGAGGAACGTTCCCCCGGTTCAGTGGCCCTTTTCCTGCCCGGGACCCCCGGTGACATCAACTCGGGCCATCCCGCCGACGCGTCGTACTCGCTTTCCGGCTCCGCCGGCAGGACGATGGAGCAAGCGCGCAAGATCGGAGAACATGTGGCGGCATCCGCGTTGGGGACCCAGCTCCTCCCGGTCTTCGATTCGGGTTCCGATTCGGGTTTCGCTTCGGGGATGGCTTCCGCCGCCCGGAGGACCATTAACGTCGCAATGAATTCGCGTGATGCGTTTTCCCCTGCGGAGTTGAGCCGGCAGTGGGAGGCGGAAGCGGTTTCGGCAGATCCGGGCCGGCGATCCCTCCTCAACGGGTGGAAGCAATGGGCCGTGGACCGCAGTCCCGACGAGAAAATGTCCTGGCGCGCACCAGTGAGCGTCTTCAACTGGCAGGGCCTGACCCTCGTAGGATTACCCGGAGAACCATTCCTGGCCGCAACCGAAGCCATCGCCTCCGAGCTCGAAGGGCCCGTATTCGTCACGGGCTACACCAACGGGTGCCCCGGATACTTCCCGAGCGCGGACGAATATGACTTCGGAGGATACGAAGTGGAGGACGCGCACCGCTATTACGGTATGCCTGCCCCCTTCGCGCCTGGCAGCGCCGAAGCCCTTGTCCTTGCCGCATTAGAGCTCGCCGGTGAGCTCCAATGACGGGCCGTCCAACCATCACGCAATTGGCGGCCGAACTCGGCATCGCCCCCTCAACCGTGTCCAGGGCCTTTACCCGGCCAAACCTCCTCAAACCGGAGACGGTGGCACTGGTTCAAAAGGCTGCCGAAGCCGCCGGCTACGTGCCGAACCATCACGCGCGCGCCCTCTCGACAGGACGCGCCGGCGCTATCGGACTCATCGTGCCGGACATCGCCAACCCGTTCTTCCCTCCGCTGGTCCGCGCGGCTCAAAACTACGCGAGCGACCTCGGGCTATCCGTGTTCTTGGCGGACACGGATGAAGATCCCAATCGGGAAGACCGTCTCATCTCACGGATGGCTCCCCAGGTCGAAGGGTTGATCGTCGTATCTTCCCGGCTCGCTTCGTCCCGCATCCGGCAAATCGCCGATTCCCAACGCGTGGCGTTCATCAACCGCGATGTTCCCGAGACCTACCGGGTGCTGCTGGACACCACTGCAGCCATCCGCTCCGCGCTGACGCACTTGGCCGAGCTCGGCCACCGTCGCATAGCCTACGTCGGCGGGCCACCACAATCATGGGCAAACAAGCAGCGTCACTCGGCGGTGGACAACTTCACGAAGGCCCACGCCCTCGAGGTCATGCATTTCAGTGCGGATCCGGGCACCTACGAAGCCGCGAAGGCGCTCGGCGATTCTGTGGCAGCGTCCGGAGTCACGGCTGTCATCGCTTTTGACGACGTCATCGCTCACGGCCTGATGGGCGGATTCGCTGCCGCGGGCGTGGAGGTACCGAAGGACGTGAGTGTCATCGGATGCGACGACACCCTCGCGACCACAACGTTTCCTGCCCTTTCGACGATTGCGGTCAATGTCGGTGCAGCAGCCCGGCGCGCCGTCGCCGCCCTCTCCGAGAACCCAGGCTCAACCAGCCTGACGGGCGCGAGGGTCATCTTCGAGGGAACCCTCGTCCTCAGGGGAACAACAGGTCCGGTCAGGTCCGCATCCAGCCCTCTGACGCTAGAACCGGAGCTCGATTACCCGACGACCGGAAGCGTCCAGGTTCGCCGTGGCAGTGATAGCTGAGTAGTCCGCGATCTGCCACAGCCCATCTGCCGCCTCGCCTCCGGCGTCGCCCACCACCACGGTCCGCATGCCCGCCGCACGGGCGGAAGCGATGCCCGCGGGGGCATCTTCGAAGACGACGACGTCGGCTGGCTCGGCACCCAGCAGCGCGGCGGCCTTGAGGTAGCCTTCCGGGTCCGGTTTGCCGCGCGTTACGGCCTCCGAAGTGACAGTGGTCGCCGGCATCTCGAGTCCGGCCGCCTTCATACGTACTCCGGCGAGGATCCGATCGGCCGAGGTGACCATGGCGACGGCGTCGGCAGGCAAGGACCGCAACAGTTCCGAGGCTCCGGGCAACGCCACGATCCCGTCCGTCCGGGTCCGTTCCATCTCGCCGAGTTCCTCCGCAAGCGCGTCGATGTCGGCTCCAGCCGGGGCGAAACGGCGCACCGTGTCCTTGGCTTGGACCCCGTGTGAAGTCCGCAGGATCTCGCCGATGTCCAGTCCATACCGGCCCGCGAATTCGCTCCAGACTTCCTCCACGATCGCGGTGGAGTCCACCAAGGTGCCGTCCATATCGAAGAGGACAGCCCGGACGGTCAGGGTTTTCACGGCTTCAGCAGGCAGGTTCATGCATCCATCCTGCCTGCGTATCCGTTCCGCGGCCCAACTCTTACGGTGTGAGTCCTAGCCGTTGGGCCTGTGCGGGATGTACTGGACGGCCCATTTATTGCCGTCCGGATCGGCGAAGTACACGAAGTGGCCCCAATCCTGGATGTCGATGTCGCTGACTTCCACGCCGTTGGCCTTGAGCTGATCGTGCGCTTCCTGAATATTGCCGACCACCATTTGCAGGCTGGGGGCGGTGCCTGGAGGGGCGTCGTTCAGGCCCTCGCCGATGCAGATGGAGCAGGCCGAGCCAGGCGGAGTCAATTGGACGAAGCGGATGCCGTCCATGGGCCGCTCGTCGTAGTCCGCGTTGAAGCCCACTTTGTTGACGTAGAAATCCTTGGCGCGGTCCACATCGGACACAGGGACAAACACAAGTTCAAGTTTCCAGTCCATGGGCCAAAGGCTATCGGCGGAGCCGGAAAACCGGTAGGGGCGGAGCACAACGCGGGGTCACTTACAGCCCATGTTGCTGCTCGAATTGGGCCGTAAGTGACCCGGCGTTGACGAGTTCGACGGCGGCGCCTCCCCAGGTGCCCACGCCGACTTCTGTTTCAGCTTGCGCGCGGGCTCGGGCTCGGGACGGAAGGAGCCACGCCACCAGCGTGGCAAGGACCAGCACGGCCGCACCAACGTAGACGGCGGGAATGGCCGCTTCCACGTAGCCCGTGGGAGTGAGTTTGCCGCCGGCTCCCGTGAAGACTGCCGTCAGGACGGCCACGCCCAGTGCTACACCGATCTCCCGGAGAGTCGAGTTGGTGCCGCTCGCCTTCGCGTGGTCCTCGGCGCGCATGTTGGCGAGCACCGACGTCGACATCGGGGCGAAAACCAGGCCCATACCGATTCCAGCCGCCACAAATCCTGGGACCAGAGTCTCGTACGGGACGGTCGCGGAAAGGACTCCGGCCAGCCAGAACATGCCCGCTGTCAGCAGCACGAGGCCCGCGATCATCAGGGTCCTGGTGCCAAGCCGCGGTGCCAACAGGCCGGCGAGCGGTGCCACGAACATGGGCGCCAGGGTCCAGGGCATGGTCATCACGCCGGCTGCGAGGGGTCCGTGGCCCTGCACCACCTGCAGGAACTGGATGAGGATGAAGACGGAGCCGAAGATCCCGAAGCTGAAGGTCAGGCCGATCAGGTTAGCCACAGTGAAGCTACGGTCGCGGAAGAGCCGGAGTGGAAGGAGCGGCGCGGCAACGCGGGATTCCCACAAAACGAAAGCAAGCAGCAGGACCCCGCCAGCGATCAAGGCGCCGAGCACCTCGGCACTGGACCAGCCGGCGTCGTTCCCTCGGACAATGCCGAAAACGAGCGCCAAGAGGCCAAGTCCGGAGAGAAGAAGGCCTACGACGTCGGCTCGGACGCGGGCGCCGAAGCTGTTCGGAAGCGCGAAGAGCGCCAGCGGAATCGACAGGATGCCAATCGGCACGTTGAGCCAGAAGATCGCTTCCCAGCTCCAGCCTTCCACGACCGCGCCGCCGATCAACGGCCCAAGGGCGACACCCAGGCCGGAAACTCCGCCCCAGATGCCGATGGCGAGCGGGCGCAGCTTGTCGCTGACCGAGCCCACCAGCAGGGTGAGCGATAGCGGCATGAGCGCCGCGGAGCCCACGCCTTGGACTGCGCGCGCGGCGATGAGCTGCGCCGGGTCCGTGCTAAGGGCGGCTGCGGCGGAAGACAGGGTGAAGACGGCAAGGCCGGCGATGAACACGTGTCGGCGGCCGAAGCGGTCCCCCAGGCCGACGGCCAGCAACATGAATGCCGCGAAGCTCAGGGAGTAGGCGTTGACGATCCACTGCAGTTCCTCAACGCTCGCGCCGAGGGCCTTGTGCATCACGGGCAGTGCGTTGGTGACCACAAGGTTGTCCAGCGTGGCCATGAAGACGGGAAGGGAGGCCGCCACAATGGCCAGCCAAACGGGAATGGTGCGTTTCATGATGACTCCACGAGGTCGCTGAAGGTGCCACTTTTCGGCTTGTTGTAATCGAATGATTACTTAAAAGGCAAAGTTAGTTATCGGCTGATAACATGTCAAGTGTGGCGAAGAAAACAGCGGGCACAGGCGCCCCGGAAACAGGCTCAAGCAGTCAGGCAACTGCCGAACGCATACCAGCGGCGCAGCGGCGCGAACTGATCCTGGAAGCTGCCACCGGCGTCTTTGCCGAGCGCGGATACGCCGGGTCCACCACGGACCGAGTGGCCAAGGCCGCAGGGATCAGCCAGCCGTATGTCGTGCGGATGTTCGGCACCAAGGAGACACTGTTCCTGGAGGCCCTGGACCGCGCCCAAGGCAAGTTACTGCGCGCGTTCCGCGACGTCATCGCGGCTTACGACGCGGGAGAACTCGCCGAAGAACTGCAGCACCTTGATCCGGCCGCCGGGAGCGGCCGGCCGGGACAGCTCAAGCAACTCATGGCCATCGCCTACGCGGATCTCGTGGCGGACCGCGGGATCCTCATGATGCTGATGCAGGCGTTCGTGGCAGGTCATGAGCCCGCCATCGGGGCGCGGGCCAGGGAAGGATTCCTGGATATTTACCGCCTGGTGCGGGACGAAGCCGGCCTATCCCCCGAAACCGTCCGGGACTTCCTTGCGCAGGGCATGCTCATGAACACCCTGATCGGCATCCGCCTGCCGGAGGTCTACGAACAGGACCCGACGGCCGAGGAGTTGCTTGAGTGCACCCTGCGGTCCAAGCTGCCCATGGTGCTCAAGGCAAGCAAGGCCCAGCGCCGGGCGGGTTAGCTGCTAGCCGGACTCGCTAGCCGGCTACGCCGTAGAGGCGGTCTCCGGCGTCGCCCAGGCCCGGAACGATGTAGGCCTTCTCGTTGAGCCTCTCGTCGATCGAGGCGAGAACGATCTTGACGTTGGCGTCTGAAAGCTCTTCTTCCAGCTTGGCCAGGCCTTCCGGGGCTGCAAGCAGGCAGATGCACGTGACGTCCGAAGCGCCGCGTTTGAAGAGGAACTTGATGGCTTCGCGCAGTGTGCCGCCGGTGGCGAGCATGGGGTCCAGGACGAAGATCTGGCGGCCGGTGAGGTCTTCGGGGAGGCGCTCGGCGTAGGTGATGATGTCCAGGGTCTCTTCATCGCGGGCCATGCCCAGGAAGCCCACTTCGGCGGTGGGGACCAGCTTGGTCATGCCCTCCAGCATGCCGAGGCCCGCGCGGAGGATGGGAACCACCAACGGCGTCGGCTTCGTGAAGGCGGTACCGATCGCCTTGGTGACGGGGGTTTCGATCTCTACCGCTTCGGTCCTGACCTCGCGGGTGGCCTCGTAGGCCAGCAGGGTGACGAGTTCTTCGGTGAGTTGCCGGAAGACCGGTGAAGGAGTGTTCTTATCCCGCAGAACGGTGAGCTTGTGAGCGACCAGCGGGTGGTCCACGACGAGTGTGCGCATGACTCCAAAACTATCATTGAGGCATGAGCACCAACGAGCCTTATCACGCAGAGCACGCGGCCTGGATGGGTCTGGCCCTGGACGAGGCCCGGCGGGCGCTGAATACGGACGATGTGCCGATCGGCGCTGTCGTTTTAGGGCCCGACGGCGGCGTGCTGGGTGCCGGGAGGAACGAACGGGAAGCGCACGGCGATCCAACGGCGCACGCCGAGATCGTCGCCATCCGCGAGGCGGCCGCCGCCCTGCAACGCCATGCCCTTGAGCTGGGCGAAGGCGGAGACGGCTGGAGGCTCGAGGACTGCACGCTCGTGGTGACGCTGGAGCCGTGTGCGATGTGCGCCGGAGCCATTGTGCTGGCCCGGATTCCGCGGGTGGTCTTCGGCGCCTGGGATGAGAAGGCCGGTGCCGCCGGATCGGTGTTCGATATCTTGCGTGAACGCAGACTCAATCACTGGGTGGAGGTCTACGCCGGCGTGCGCGAAGAGGAATGCTCGGCATTGCTCCGCGATTTCTTCGCAGCCCACCGGGAATAGCAGCTGCCGTCGGATCGCACGCGTCGGAGGCCCTTGAAATTGTCAGGTGTTTGGACGTCAGATGGTCTCAGGCAGCACATCTGAGGAGGACCTCATGACAGTCTCTTTCAACCACACCATCGTCTATTCGACGGACAAACGCCGTTCCGCGGAGTTCCTCGCCAAGGTGTTTGGACTCCCGAAGCCGCAGCCCATGTGGTCCTTCATGACCGTGTCCTTTGAACACGGAGTAGCGCTCGATTTCGCGACAGCCGACCGGCCAATTTCTCCCCAGCACTACGCCTTCCTGGTCAGCGAGGAAGATTTCGACGGGATTTTCTCCCGGATCCAGGCCGAGGAAATCCCCTACTGGGCGGACCCTGCGCGGTCCCGCCCCCAGCAGATCAACCACAACGACGGCGGACGCGGCGTCTACTTCGCGGATCCGGACGGGCATTTCCTCGAGGCAATTACTCGGCCATATGGATCGGGTGCCGCATGAGTTCCCCGGTGCGGGTCACGGCCATGGTGACCGGCCGCGTCCAGGGCGTCGGCTTCCGCTACTCGACAATGCACCAAGCCCGAATGCTCGGACTGACCGGGGAGGCGGCCAACCAGTTGGACGGCTCGGTGCAGGTCATCGCTGAGGGTGATCGCGAATCCGTCGATTCCCTGCTGGAATGGCTGCAATCCCGGGATGCTCCAGGCCGCGTGAAACACGTGGATGCCACCTTCACGCAAGCCACCGGCGAGTTCTCCGGATTCTGGGTGGACTGAAGCACTCCAACCTGAGACCGGCGTTCGCCTTATGAATTGGCACTGTCCAGGGCGTCGATGCGTTTCTGTCGCGATGCCGGCGAGTCCAGGCTGAACGAGCGGAAGTCCCCGAGGTCCTCGCGGATCCAGCTCTCCACCTCACTGATTCGCTGGGCGACGGCCGCGCTGGGCTTGTCGAACGTCCAGGCTGCGATCCGTTCCTTGCCCGGATCGTACTGCCACAGCCCGATGATCCGTCCCCGGTCCAGGATCGGATGGTCCGAGAGGTCCGCCTGCAGCGCGAGCGTGGTGTCCAGGATCTTCCGGCCCCGATCGCCTTCAGCCAGCATGTCCGCCGAGTTCCTGCGCAACAGCACCAAAGAATCCGTCCCGGCCAGAAGCTGGATCTGTTCCTCGTGCGGTGCCTTGAACGCGGAAAGGTGCTCGACGTCGTCGGGCAGCATCCAGAGCGGCTCGCCTGCCGCCGTCGTCACTTCGACGGCGCCGACGGCGACCAGCCCCGCCTTGCTCTGCGCGACTGTGAAGCCGGTAAGCCATTGGCTCTGCTTGAACGTCGCACCACCCGTCCAGCGCAGGTACCGTTCGATCAAGCGCGCGCGGGCGGCGTCGTCGTCGATGGTGCTGGGCGGTAGCGCCCACGACGTGTAGGCGTAGCGCTGCTGGTCGAGGCGGCCATTGACGGGCACGCGGCGGATGCGGCCGTCGGCTTGGAGGAGGCCCAACGCCGTGGGGAGGGTGGTGGACGCACCCTTCTTCTTGCCTTCTTCGCCGAGGCTGCGGACGGATTCGCCGAGCTCGTCCCTGAGTTGCTTGGGATCCATGGGGTCGCTGGATTCCATGAGGGTGTGCAGCACTTGCTCTTCGAGGAGGGTGATCTCACCACGCTCGACGCCGAGCCGGGCCAGGACCTTGAACGGCGCCACCGCGGCGTCCCGGCCGACTTGGAGGCCCCACGCGAAGTCGCTCCGGCCGAGGACGTACGTGCATCCGCGGGCGGTCGGAAGCTCGTGGATTCTCAGCTCGGCGACGTCGCGATCCACCTGTTCGCGCCTGATCCCGGCGCGGGCAAAGAGCGTCAGGTAGGGGTTGGCGCCGCCCACGGAGCGGGCCCAGCCGGCACGGTCCAGGACTTCCTCGGACGTCTTGCCCGCGAGCGAGCCGTCCAGGCCCTGCCTATGCCACGCCCAGGCGCGGAGGAGTTCCGGGGTGAGCGTTTGGGTGGAAAGCACGGCGGACGTCATGGCCCCATTCTGCACCGTTTGCCCGCCATGCGGGGCAGTCCCGCGCGAGCTATCGCTCGAAATCCAACGAGAAGCCCGCCCAGGCGTCGGGATGTTCCCGGAGGACGACGTCGACGCCGGCGAGCGCACCGCCGTCGTCGCTCCCGCGAACCTTAGCGGCAACCGCTACAGCGATGAAGCGGGCCAGCACTTCCGTCGTCGTGAGCTGCCCGGCGAAGTCGGGGTGCTCATCGAGGTTCTTGTAGTTGAGGCCGGCAAGGACGTCGTCCAGGATGGTTCCGGCTGCGCCGATGTCCAGGACGATCGCGTCGCCGTTCAGTTCGGCCCGGCGGAACGTCACCTCGGCAACGAAAGTGGCCCCGTGGAGTCCCTGCGCCGGGCCGAACGACTCCCGCGGAAGGCTGTGGGCGATCATGAAGTGCCGGCGGACAGTGAGGCTGAACATCGTTAGGCCTTCCTGTCTTTGGGGTAGGCAATGATGTGGCAAAGGTCGTCCAGTTCGCCGTTTTCCAGGCCGTCGAAGACGCCGGGGAGCTCCTCGAACTGCGACTCTCCCGTCAGGAAGGCGTCGAAGACAGGGTCCCGCAGGAGGGACACTGCCAGCTCCAGCCGCTCGCTTGAAGTGCGGCGGTGCCGGCGCGAACGTGCCACCACTCCCACCTGGCTGGCACGGATGGAGAGTCGCCGGGCGTGGAAGTCCTCCCCCAGCGGGAGGGAAACAGCCCGGTTCCCGTACCAGGACATCTCGATGATCTCGCCCTCGTCCCCCACTAACTGCAGGCTGCGGGCCAGTCCTTCATCCGTCGCCGAGCAGTGGAACACGATGTCGCAATCCTGCTGCGCGTCGTCCGGATGCACGAACTCCACGCCCAGGGATTCCACGAACCCGCGCTTTCCCGGATCCGTCTCCACCAGTTGCAAGCGTTCCAGAGGGAAGCTGCGCAGGAGCGCCGCGGTCATGCCGCCCACGAGTCCGGCGCCGACGACGGCGATCCTGTCACCGAGGCGGGGTCCGGCCTCCCACAGGGCATTGAGGGCGATCTCGGCGATGCCGGTCAGCACGGCCCGGCGTGCCGGTACACCGTCGGGGATTCGCGTAAGTGAGGTGAGTGGCACGACGTAGCGGTCCTGATGCGGGTGCAGGCAGAAGACGCTCTGGCCGATCCAGTCTTCGGGGCCGTCTTCAACGACGCCGACTGACAGATAACCGAACTTGACCGGCGCGGGAAAATCCCCGGTTTGATGGGGTGCCCGCATCTTCTTCGCAATCCGCGGAGGCACGTGCGCTTCATGGACCACGAGCTCTGTGCCCCTGCTGATTCCCGAGTACAAGGCACGGACCAGAACCTCACCCTGGGCCGGCGCCGGAAGGTCTTCGCTCCGGAGCTCACCTTGGCAGGGGCCCACGGTCCAGTAGGCCAGGGCCGTCTGTCGGTGCGTTTGTGCTCGCTGGGGTGCCGGCTGCTGCGGGAGAGTCATGGTGCTTGCGAATCTAGCCCTGCGGCTGCGATTGCGGAAGGGACGGCACTTAGGAGGGCTGTGCTTGGGAAGGCCGGGCCGTCGTCCGCGGCCGGCCAGGCGGGGCCGTTTTGGGGAACAGGCCTCCACTCCGGTACCCTATTTCAGTTGGTGACGTGTCCGAGCGGCCGAAGGTGCAACACTCGAAATGTTGTTTGGTGTAAAAGCCAACGTGGGTTCAAATCCCACCGTCACCGCCACGGGGGTTTTACGAATTGCCCCCGATAGTGATTACGAATTCCCCCGGAGCGCTGTTTTCCGGGGGAATTCGCCTTTTTAGGGCGGTTGATTGGGTCGGCCGTCTTGGCATCTGGTCGACCCGGGCGTGTAACGTTCTACGGATTCCGGGGACTGCCGCTGTTGCCGTGTGGTTACTGGCACACCAACGACCCCGACACCTTGGGTGCCGGGGTCGTTGCTTGGATGGGTGTTGTTAGTCGTTCATTCGCTCGTCGAGGGTTTTTGTCCGGCGTTCCCTGTTCTTCTTCGGTTCGGGGCCGAAATCCCAGGCTTCGCCTCCCCAGGGGTTTTGCTTTCGCCTCTTGAAGGACCAGTCCCGCACGATGCGGAAGTTCAGCGATGCGAGCGACAGCGCGAGGAGGAACGCGGTCCGGGGCCTGGTGAAGGTTTTGACGTAGCCTCGCCGCCAGCTGAGCTTGTTGGTTCGCACGTCGGCGTTGAATGATTCAACGGCGTTGCGGGCCGCGTATTGCTTGACCCAGGATGTGGTCCCGTACAGTGGCCATTGCGACTCGCGGGCGTGGTCGTCGGGGACGAGAGTGAAAGTTCCGGAACAGCCGCAGGGCTCTCCGGGGGTGCAGTCCGTTTCGGGGTTTTCGTATCCGAGCCTCATGGATTGGGCGTTGTTGGGGCAGCGAAGCTTGCCGGCGGTTGCGGGTCCTTTGTAGCGTTGGTGTCCGTTTTCCGGGTTGCGCGCACCGTGGGGGTGGTAGGCGTAGTGGCTGCGCTCGTCGTAGAGTTTGGCCCGGCGCTCCTTTTCGGCGGCGTTGATGTTTGGTGCCGCTGACGAGTCCAGCTCGTATAGCCGCTTGGGGATGGCCATCGTGAAGAGCCCTCCGTCAATGTAGATGGTCCCGGGGCGGGTGCTTGACATGGTTGTCCTTTGGTTGATGGTCAGGTCGCAGACCTGACGGAGGTTTCTACTCCAGAGGGGCAGCTGCCAATTGGTGGCTTTGAGGATGGAATAGCCGCGGTCGGCGTAGACGGTGGTGAGTCGGTAGGCTGCGCCAGCGATTTTTTTGACGATGTCCAGGCTGGTCAGGCCGGCTTCGGCCCGGCTCGAGCTTGCGGGGACAAGGACGAATGATCTGATGACGCGTGGGGCGTCGAGGGTTCCTTTCGGGTTGGCGTCAACACCGAAGTGGGCCTCGTATCCGAAGAACATCTCCTTCGGATGGTTCTCGGTGGCGGTCTTCTTTCCTAGGTGGGCGTCCGGGTCGACGGAGCTCCATTCCTGGGATTCTTCCTTTCCTGCTTTGGTGGCGGGCTTCTTCTCGGGTTTCATCCTTTCCTGTTCAGGTTGCCCTCTGATCTTCCAGTGGCGTACGGCGTAGGCCTCCACACCTGTGCCGTCGATCGCGATCCCTATGGGGGATGGCACGCTGTCGTGGATTGCTTCGGCAATCATTGAGTTCAGAAGGACGTCAAAGCGGGAGACGTTGCCGCGGGTTGCTTTTTCGCTCAGGATCTCTCCCGTTGCCGGGTCGACCCACGGTTCCCCGTCGACTGTGAATCTGGCCAATAGTTTTTCGAGGGAGTCGTGGGTTTGCCAGAGGTTCTTGTTTGACACCTCCCCGCCGATGATGCCGAGTTCTTTCTTCTGTTCAATGTCGAGCAGTTCGAGATCCTGGGCGATCGCTGTCCAGTGCAGGCATTGGGGTTGGCGAAGCATGTGGTGGTAGAGGCCGCCTACGATGAGGGCTTGGAAGGGGATCTTCCGTTTGGGGCCCGTCCGGGATGCTTCGTAGTCGATTACCTGTTCGGGCAACTCAATCCGGGCGCCCCACTCGCGGGCGGCCCGTAGTGCTTGTTTTTGTGTTACCGGTGGCGGGTTTTTCATGTTCCGGACGTTGATGGGTTCAGTCATGAAAAGTCGCCGCCTCTGCAAACCAGTCCTGCACGTTTCTGAAGTCGATGTACGGCACAAGGTCAATGAGGGACTTCGTGCCCTGAAGACCGGACATGTACATGACTTCAGCCAAATTGCAGCCGCTGCGAAGCATCCTCACCATCCACGTTGTCCGCAATCTGGTGGTCGACGGACGCCAAACCCTCGGGTACTTGATCAAGCCCAGGACCCTGTCAAGGCGTTCGGCTGGAGCGGTGCCGGTCAGCGGGGCTATGAACGGCTCACCAGGGTGCTGTTCACCGATATCAAGAAGAAGATCCACGTAGCGCTGATGCATCGGCACTTTGCGCGCCCTTTCCCCGGGAATTTCCATCATGAAAACTTCCCCGTGCAGAACAAGCTGTTCAAGACCGACCGTCATATACTCCTGGGCAATCAGCCCCGCACCCAGACCTAGACAAAGCTGCGCCGTCGCTACCCGGCGCCTGAACTTCGTAGACAGTTGCCCGGCCATCTGGAGGTACAGTTCGACTTCCTGGGAGGAGTACGGCGGTTGAAGCTGACGCATTTCAAAGCTCACCCCGGGAGGCGGCCACGGTGCCCGGCGCGTGACCTCACGCCCCACCCTGACGAGGGAAGCTCGATGGGAGGCCCGTGAACTGGGGACCAAATGAGTTGTGGCGGTCTGGACGTACTGCTGCACCCTGGACGGGGTGAAGATGATCTCGACGTCGAGCAACAGGCCGCGCTCGTACGTCCAGTAGACGTAGTAGGCGATCGCGTGGATGTAGTTCTTCATCGTTTCAGGGCTCAAGTAGCCAAGGCGTCCGGCGACTTCCCGCACGAACGGTCCGATGGCCGACCATGCTTCCGCAGGGATGCGGCCTGGTTTTGGTTCATAGCTCGCGATCAGCTCGGCTGTGCGTTCGGGGCTCAAGAGGGCCTCCCGCAGACGTGCAGGAGGCTAGCAGGGCGGTGGCACCGCCGGCGGCTGACGGATCCGTTCGCGTTGGGCCCGGCGGCGAGCTCGACGGACAGAACGAAGATGACTGTTGTAAAAGGGCGCACTGAATCCACGCGTTGCGTACCCGACACAAAGTGGGTACCATCGTAAACGTCCGAGCAAAAGACATTTACGTAAAGACCCCCCGATGCCGCGTTGGCGCGCGACTTCGCTTTGGGGGTTTTTTGCGTTTCCAGTGCCGCCTTGTGGCGGCTGGTCATGAGTTCAAGCAGTCCTTTCAGATGATGATCTTTGGCTACACGGCAGTTGACAGGGCGTCAAATGCGTGTAATGCTATACGTGGGGTTTTGTGTAGCCACGTCGACTAGACTAACATAGACGACATGGCCGTTTTCCTATGCCTAGAGGCTTCATGAGCCACCCAAGGTATATTCCCCGCAGCTACGCGGCGCATCCGCATGAGTTCGGCAAAGTCGAACACCTCCGCTGGCCAGCGCCGGAACTCGACACTGACCGAGACCTCGCCAGCGCCGCCCATCTCCAGCACTACTTCTCGCACCGGATCCTTAACCGTTTGAGCGAACTTGGGCTGTCGCTGCGGGAGTACGCTTCCATGACCGGACAAAACTACGACCGAGTCATCAAGGTCTACCGCGGCAACACCGTCCTGAAGATAGAGGAAGTCTTCCGCGCCGAGCGTCTGCTCGGTGACGTCATTGACCCTGACGGCACCCCGTTTCATCAGTTCGCCCAATTCGATTAGAGGATGCCCAATCGCTTCGGCGCTACGTTTCACACAGGCTGGCAACCCGGTTCCCGCTAACTTCTAACTCACTCCTAAGGCCCCGCGAGCTCTACGGCCCTTTGCAACAACCGAGCGGCGAAAGCTTTGTTCGGCTATGTGACCCTTGACCGTGAACGCCTCGAGCGACTCCCGGAATTGGAATTGACCGGCCCCGTAAAATCACGGACCCAGCGGAATGGGCTGATCCGCCGCGGTTGTGCCCAGAGTTCGACACAGTTGACTATGGCATCGAACTTCTCATGGCCGACGGGCGGGTGTTTTCCTCGACCTGGGACCCGCCGGGTGACATTGTGGGAATTGGGCTGCGTGCCGTCCCGCTCCTGGGACCGGAGTTGCGGCCGACGCCGATGTTGCAATCTGGGACGTCGGCGGACAATGACGCTGGCGCGACAGATGCGCCCACGAAATCATGGGCGTGGAGCTCAACTACAGTCGATGGGGCACCGGCTCGGGTTTCTGGTGCCCGGGGGTCAACATCCACTTCAAAAACTCGTCGGTTGAGTTGATGCTTGGTGAGTCCGGGCCTGAATGTGTCCTGGTTCCATCAGCCGACAACCTCATTGTCCGGTAGGAGTGACCGCCAGCCCGGGTTCGTCTCCGCCATAGCGAATCCCTTTCGCCAAGGGTGCTTCGGTTCCTACCCCAGGATCGCTGAGTTCCCGTTGGTTTGAGCATCCGGTCAATGCCAAGATGCAACCAATCAACGATCGGAGATGAATTGGTGAGGGTCCGGCCGACGGCAACCGTCAGCGAATGGCTTCTCTCGGTGGCGGAAATGCTTCCCCTTCAGCATCGGGCTGGTGCCCCATACACCCTGGGTGAAGCGGTTACCGAACTCGGCGAGTATGCTCAAGCGGTCGATGCTTCGGAGTGGAATTCGAACCCCGCAAAGTAGAACCGCGATTCCTTACGAACTGAGATTCAGGCACAGTCTGAAGCCCGGCAGCCAGCAGAAGCGCCGATGCGAGGGCATCTCCCGTCTTGAACCCGGGCAACACGGCGAGTTCACGCCGTCCGGCGGAAGCGGCCTCAGGTACGGTCAGCGTCGGGTTATTCGCCGCCGCCACGGCCTTTGCCGTCACCGCCCGGACGTCATGTTCTGGCTTGGTCATCAAGTCTCGGACCCAGGTTGTGTCCGCTCGGAGGCGCTTCCAGAACAGCAGAGCCCCGATATCTGCCTTGCCGATGGCTCCGGTCCGCGACTTCGGCGAGCACCTCGTCATACACAGGCGATGTGCCTGACTGGTAGGCGGCATGGGCGGCGCGAAGTTTTTCCCAGGCCTCCGGGTTGAGGACTTGGAATGAGCGTGCCGGCATGTTCATGTTCCGAGGATGCCACAAGCCGGCTGTCTGCCTGTCGGCCCCGGGGCAGTGTCGCGTTGTGCGACCGAGAATACCATGAAGGAAAGGCGCAACGCCGCCCGCTGCTCAGGATCACATGATGGCACCTCGCAACGACATCGAAGACGACAACCGGGGCAACCACGCCCACGCTGCGGGCGCGCCCCGCCTCGGTCACCGCATCCGGGAAATCCGCCAACAACTCGACAACCGGCACCACGTTTTGACCCGCTACCGGGTCACCCATGCTGTTCCGCGTTCCACCAACCGGGCGGGCGCTAGGAAAGTACGGACACCGCCTGATCCGGGACCTGTACGCGCTTCCGAACAAGACGCCCTCGGTTCGACTCCCCCGGGACTTTTTCACGGACGAAAGCGTCACCGCGAAGCTGCCCTGGAAAACTTCGACCTGAACATGGCCTTCTTCGCGCAGATTCCGGCAGAATCCTTTGAAGACGCCCTGACCGAACTGTTGTCTAAAAACAAATCGCGGCCGCTCGTCAGAGAGGGCGACTGCGAGGCCACCCAAGCGACCCCACTTGGCGCGGAGCCTTTCCTCGTCCTTCGTCTTGCGGCGCTCATATTCGCGTCGGGCGGACGACCCGGCTACTCCGGACTCAGCGGCCAACGAATCATTAGAAGGTGGTTCCAGGTCTGGGGACATGGTTTCCGTAGCGTCGGTGGCACAATCCAAACAGAGGACGGTCTTCGTTTCGCTCTCATAAATAGCTTCTGTCCCGGCCGGAAGAGAGACATCGCACGCCCTGCACACTCCGGCGTACCGGAGCCTCATCTGCTTCATAAAGATGACCTTTGGAACAGGGGCACGGACCCAGTCTGCTTGTAGACCGCGGCGGTTAGGCCGCGGATGTGCTTTGCCATGGCTCAATCCTCACCCAGGGCAGAACCTTTTTCGGGGGTGCCGCGCATAGCGGTACCCAAAGACCTCGCGAACTGCATCACGGAGGATCGGCTATCGGGCGGCCGTGCCGAGAATGCGCGCCACGATGCGGCCCGGCGATTCCGATGCGTTGATGCGCTCTTGTTCCACGAACGATAGCGGCTGCCAGCCGTGGTACCAGGCCCGCATCTCGTCCTCGGTGAAGTCTGTCGCTTGTGGCCGCATAGCGTGCCTGCGGACGGTTTCGTCGAACGTTAGGTCGTAGGCGTAGAACCTCGCGTCGTCGCTTTGCGCGGCGATGCGTTCGAGCATCGCTGAATACCGCTCCGCGTTGAATATCCCTTCGAGGATGACGTGATGCCCGGCGCTGATGCAGTGAGCTGCCGCGACTTCGAGAAGGTCCGCGTGGGCGAGGCTCTCCTGTTCCCGCTCCCGATACACGATTCGCCGGAAATGATCCTGACTAAGGATCGCAGTCGGCCAGCCCAGCTCTCGCTGTAGCGCGGCCGCGACGGTGCTCTTACCGGAACCGGAGTTTCCACGCAGGACGACGAGCATGTTCGACCTTAACAGAGGACATGTCCCACGGGGACCGGCCATCTGGCGCCCCGTGAAGGACACTTCCTGGCGCTAGAGTTCGGTCCATGATCGTTTGGCTCAATGGCACCCATGGAGTGGGAAAGACGACGACGAGCGCGCTCGTGCAGCAATTGCTGCCCGACGCGCGCGTCCTCGACGCTGAGAAGGTCGGTGAGGTGCTCATGGACATCAAGCCGGGGCTTCCTGCAACGGACAACTTCCAGCACTGGGAACCGTGGCGGGGGCTCGTTGTCGAAACGGCCCGGCGCGTGCTCGAGTACACCGGAGGCACACTCGTGATGCCGATGACTGTCCTGGTCGAGCGCTACTGGCGGGAGATCAGCGATGGCCTTACCGAGCACGGCATACCGATCCACCATTTCGTGCTCCACGCCAGCCCGGCCACGCTCCGCGACCGCATACAGAACGATAAAGACCTCGGCCCCTCGACGTTCCGCTTCGCGTACTTGGAGCCATACGCCGAGGCAGCCCGTACGTGGCTGCACGATGAAGCCGAGGTCATCGACACGACACACATCACACCGGAGCAAGCCGCACACCAGATTGCGGATTCGGTGCTTGGCCGCTGAGAGAGACCCAGACTGATCAACTGACGCACACCATCAAGGTCGCCTGGGGCGCCTCTACGAGCAGCTCCCGCGCGCTCTCCGCCCAGGGTTTGATCTAAGGGATGATTGTAGAACCCAACGAGGGCATCCCGACGGTTTCGCCGTGCTGCCCACCAGGCAGGGCGGTTCACCTCCGATTCAAACGATGACGCTACGGTTTGCCCGTGAAGCGCTTTTTTGGGCACCCCATGACCTTGTGGCCGTCTATGCGGAACCGCCTGCACGTCTACGCACTGCCATCCCCCGGCCTCCGATCGGCGCTGGAAGAACGTCAGCGCGTCCTGGAGGCGTTCGACTACTGCTCCATCCAGCCAGCCGCGTACCTGCATGCCACGGTGCAGCAGTTCGCGGTTACCTCCGAGGAGGTCAGCCCCGAAGAAATGGCCGCCTTCATGGTCAGGCTCAAGAGCGTCACCGCCGAAACCAAGCCGTTCAGCGTCGAGCTGGGCGAACCGGAGGCGGATGATTACTCGCTCGGGGTCAGAGGGACGAATACGCCATCATGGGCGAAACTGACCGCGGCGGTCCGCGACGCGGCCGCCGATACCATCAACAAGAGCCACCCCCTGCCCGGAGCCCCCTTCAACCCTCATCTCACCCTGGGCTACGCCCTGGCCGAAGGCAGTACCGAACTTATTCAACAAGCGTCCGACCGTCTGAGGGCGCCCGCCCTGCCTGCCCTGACCATCAACGAGGTGCACTTCATAGCTGTCCACCAGGACGTCAACCGAGGCACCTTCACTTGGGACACCACATCCCGCTTCCCTTTCAGCGCACCGCCGGCCAAATAATCGCTGTGAAATGCCCGGAGTTCACTAGGGCAAGTTGGGAAGCGTTCCATCGAAAACTTCAAGGCCGTCAATTCTGATCTCGCGCCGTGGAACCTCATCATCGGTGATCGTTGGACGTTTATCGATTGGGACGCTGCCGTACCGAGCACACGACTGTGGGATCTGGCCTACGCCGCCCAGGCATTCACGCTCTCGGACACGAACCGGGCGCCGGAGGAAGCCGCGCAGAATTTGACGGCCTTCATTGGTGGGTACGAAGCGGATCGACGTATGCTCGGACAACTTCCAGAAGCGATGTCTGAGCGCGCCGCGGCGATGTATCACCTTCTAAAGTCTTCTCATGACGCGGGGCATGAACCGTGGGGCTCGATGTATGACGATGGCCATGGGGACCACTGGCGGGCCGCAACCGAATACGCACAGCGTCATCAGGATCTTTGGTCGAAAGCGCTTCTCATATCCCCACACTGAGGGATCCCCATGCGGGCTGCCGGGCGACAAATAGCGCTGCGAAAAGACCGCCATTTATCGCGGCGAGTCACATCGCCGCGTTTCCGCGGCCGTTTGATTCCCGTAGGATCCGCCCGCAAATGCCCGGTGATGGGGGCTAAACGGTACATTCAACACCATCACCGTCAGGACTCCGGTGATCGCCGCGGTGGCGCCAGGGTTCGTTGAACCCCACCTTCGCCGTCCCTCGCGATCGGTGTTACGAGGCAGATACCTCTGGCCCACGGAGCGGCTTCGTCCCAAAATATGCAGTCAGAAGGAGGATGAGGGCAGAGCAGGCGAGGATGCCGTCGATGATTCCCGCAGGGAGCATAAAGACCATGAGAACGATGGTGACGACGCAGTTGAGGACAGCGAGCACGAGGCCCCACATCCTGTTGCGGAGAACGCCTACGGCACCGACGATGCGGACGATCCCGAACAAGCCGCTCAGCACCATCATCTGGGCGAGGTGTTCCTGGAAGTAGGTAACGTTGAACGAGAAGTACTGCCCGACCGCGCCCAAATCCACTCCGAGCGCGAAAAGAGGGATCAAGGCGAGGAACACTCCAAGCTCCATGATGGCACCGTGTCCGAGCATCAAGATGGCAGCAGCACGGTATCGACCGATCAAGTTCCCCATGCTCAGAGCCTACCTGCGCTGTGCGTCGAATCAGTAAACGTCACCGTCGGTTGGTCAGAACAGCCCAGGGCGCGGAGTATCCGGAACATCGCTGCAGTAGTTGACTCGGTGGTATGCCCAAGTCCTAATGAAGTTCGGCGCCGAATATCTTTTCCGAAGCGACTGAATATCTGGCACGGACTGCTGGAGCCCATTCACGCGACGGGGACGGTTGTATCAGCGTGTAGCTGGGCCGGTTCCACTGAGGCAACTCTCCCGTGAGTGCCCATGCCGCTTGCTTAGCTGCCCCCAATGCTGCGTATTCCCGCGGCTCCGGCCATCCTACGGTTCTACCGGTGAGGTCTGAGACCGCCTGACGAAGTGATTTGGATTTTGAGCCGCCTCCGATGAGGGTCACGGTGTCAACTACCAAACCGGCGCCAGTGAGGTCCTCAACTGCGTCTGCTATCGCGCATGCCAGGCCCAGAATCCCTGCCCGCGCCAGGTTTTCCGGGGTCATGGACCGGCGGGTCATACCGGTCAGCGCGCCTTGTGATTCGGGCAGCAGCGGTTTCCTCTCGCCGTCCAGATACGGAACGAAGGATATTCCGCCCGCATCCGGTGGAGCTGCGGAGGACAGGACGTCCATCTCACCGAGGCTTAGCCGGAGCATGGCCGCCATCGCAGTCAGGGTTCTGGCGCCGTTGAGTGTGGCGACCAGCGGCAATTGTCCGCCGGAGGCGTTGGCCATGTCGGCGACGTGGCATGAAGGGTCGTTGACGTGGCTGTCCTCCACCATGGACACGGTCATGCTGGTGCCGATGGAGACGACGGCTTCCCCGCGTTTCGCCCCGAGCCCAAGGATCGCGGCAGCGTTGTCACCGCACCCTGCGCCCACCACCACCCCGCGCGAGGTGATGCCCGCCCGGTCTGCCGGACCAAGCACGTTCGGGACTTTGAGGTCCCGGCCCAGGGCCAGCTGGATGAGGTCGTTGCGGTACTCTGCGTCAGATGAGGACCAGTAGCCGGTTCCGGACGCGTCGGAGCGGTCCGTCATCGGTTCGCCCTGTTGTCCGAGCAAGCCCCACGTGAGCCAGTCGTGAGGGATCATCACGCGTCGGATCCTGTTTGCGGCCTCTGGTTCGTGATGCGAAAGCCAGCGCAGTTTGGATACGGGGTGTGCCGCGGTCGGAACCATTCCCAGTTCGCGGAGCCAGCGGTCCTGACCGTATTCGTGGCGCAGATCCAACGCCGATTGCGTTGCCCGGTGGTCGTTCCAAAGGATGGCATCGTGGACGGGTTGGTCGTCGGCGCCGAGGACGATGGTGGAATGCTGTTGAGCGCTGACGGCGACGGCGGCGATGCCCTGAAGTCTGGTCGCACCGACTCCCTCGAAGGCATCCCGCCAGCGCCGCGGATCGACAGCCGTACCGTCGGGGTGCGGCAGTGCCGTCGAGCGAAGGACCTCCCCCGTGGCAGCATCGACGGTGATGTGTTTACAGCTTTGCGTTGACGAATCGACGCCAGCGACGAGGACGGGCCGCGCCATTCCTAGCCTCCGAGGAGTCTTTCAGCGGTGGCGCTGTCTGTCACCAGGCCCTGGATAAGCCCGGAGGCCAGGAGCGCACGGATTGCCCGGGTCTTCGATGGACCGCCGGCGGCGGCGATGACGGCGGGGATTGCCCTCCATCCTTCTTCCGAGATCGCGATGCAGCGGTCATCGATGTCATGGATGACTTCGCCTGAGTCCGCTATCAGCGTGGCACCAAATTCTGCAACCACTCCCCGCTCCAGCAGTTTCGTCCGGTCCTCTTCGCTCAGTGCACGGTTCTTCATCATTTGGGAGTTCTCCGGCTGCCAGGAGCCGACGGCTCCGACGGCCACGGTGACGCGGGGAAATTGATCAAAGGTTTGGGCCGTGTCGGGCTGCCGGCGCACCCCGAGGGCGGCTTGGGCGTCGCTGATGACCAGGGGCGAATAGATGGTCCAGGGCCGGACTCCAGCGAGGCTGCTGACGCGCCGCATGATTTCCAGCCCCGTTTCCTGGATGGGTCCGGCCACGCCGGCAAGCTGGACCACCCCGCATTTGGGCAACGTTGTCAGTGAGCGGGCCATCGCGCTGAGCGTCCGGCCGGACGTCAGCCCGAGAACGTCGTCGTCGGTCAGGATTTCACTGAGCAGGTCCCCGACGGTGGAGCCCAGGCGGGCCTGCAGGACCTGCTCATCGTCAGAGGGAACGTCAACGACCACGGAGTGGTCGAGTTTAAAGCGCTCCGCCAGCTGCACCGACAGATCAAGCCTCACACCGGAGGGGCTTTGAATGTCGATCCGGACGATTCCGGTGCTGACGGCCTCATCCAGCAGACGTGCGACTTTGAAACGGCTGAGGCCGGTTTCGTTGGCGATCTCGATTCGGGTCTTGTTCTTCAGGTAGTGCTGCGTAGCGATATGCGCGATCTGCACCTGCCTGCCTGGCCCTGGCGCCTGTGCCATGCACACCTCCGCAGTAGTAACTCTCGTCTCCCGCACGAGTATACAACCACGCTCAGATGAGCGCCAGTCCCATTCAATGTCCATTTTGCTCATATGAGCAGAGGGTATTAAATAATGCGCACAGCCAGCGTATAGTCATTTCTCGCCACCGTTTGGTGGCCGCTGAGACGGCAATGCAAAGGAGCTCGATACAGGTGTCGACCGTCCGCTCAGACGACAGCAACCAAGTCGTCCCCATGCTCGAGTGTTCGGGCATCACCATGTCATTCGGAGGCATCCCGGTCCTCCGCGGAATCACGTTCTCCTTGGAACCAGGTACCGTCACCGCCCTCGCCGGAGAAAACGGTGCAGGCAAGTCCACGCTGATGAAAATCGCCTCCGGCCAGTACCGCCCCATCGACGGCACGGTGCAGGTCAGGGGCCAGGACCTGGTCAGCGGCAACACGCAGGCCGCCTACGAACTCGGCGTCGCCATCGTGCCCCAGGAACTCGCATCGATCCCGGAAATGATGGTCTACGAAAACCTCTTCATCGGACGGGAGGTCAAGACCCGGCTGGGAACCTTGGACCGCGCAGCCATGGTCAAGGCCGCCAAGGGCTACCTCCAGGAATTCGGTCTGGGCACAGATCCCAAGACCCGGATGCGCGAATTGCCGGTGGGTATCCGGCAAATCATCGAAATCATCAAGGCAACCCACCGCGGAGCCCGGGTCCTCCTGCTGGACGAACCCACCAGCGCCATCGCCGAGCGCGAAGTCGCACGGCTGGCAACGATTGTCCGCTCGCTCCGGGACCAGGGCGTAGCCATCCTCTTCACGACCCACAAGATGGAAGAAATCCGTGCCATGGCCGACCGGGTGGTGGTCCTGCGCGACGGCACCCTGGTCAGCGACACCCCGTTGGCGGATATTTCCGACGACGGGATCGTCACCGCCATGATCGGACGCGAGCTCGACCAGCTCTTCCCCGAACGCCCGGACGCAGGCAACGACATTGTCCTTGAAGTCAAAGACCTGGTCATCGCCGCCGGCGCCACACCCATCAACGTCACCGTCCGGAAGGGAGAAATCCTCGGCCTCGCAGGGCTCGTCGGTGCCGGGCGCACCGAACTCATCGAGTGCATCTACGGTATCCGCAAACCCCACTCGGGCACCGTGACACTCTCCGGCTCGGTGCTCAAGGCAGGATCCCCGCGGGACTCCATCGCCCGGAACCTGGCCATTGTCCCCGAAGACCGCAAAGGCGCCGGCGCCATCCTCTCCATGAGCATCCTGGACAACGCCACCCTGCCAAGGATCGCCGCGTTCTCCCGGTTCGGCGTCCTCAGCCGCAGGAAACAGCGCTCAGCGATTTCCGAGGTCATGAAATCCATGCGCCTGAAAAGCAGCGGCCTGGACCAGCACCTGGAAAACCTCTCCGGCGGAAACCAGCAGAAGGTCGTTTTCGGCCGCTGGCTCACCGGACAAGTCGACGCGCTGCTGCTCGACGAGCCTACCCGCGGGGTCGACGTCGGCGCCCGCAGCGAAATCTACCGCATCATCACCGAGCTGTCCGCCGCCGGCATGGCCGTCATCATGGCATCCAGCGACATGCCGGAAATCCTCAGCCTCTCCCATCGCGCCCTCATCATGCGCGAAACCGGCGTCGTCGGCGAACTCGACCGCGAACAACTCGACTCCCCTGATGTCCAAGACACCATTTTCCGACTCGCCTCCGGACTCCGGGCCGAACCTCTGAAAGACAACACCCCATGAACACCACAGCCACCGCCCCCGCGGCCCTGCAGCGCAGCAACTGGAAAGAACTCGCAGGGAACTTCCTCGTCCGCCACATCATGGTCGTCGTGATGCTGCTCATCGTCGCGTTCTTCGCGTACCGCAGCGCACGCTTCGCAACCCCCGACAACCTCACCAACATCCTCATCGCAGCAGCACCGTTCGCCCTTATTGCATTGGGGCAGACCCTTGTCATCCTGACCGGAGGCATTGATCTCTCCGTCGGCAGCGTCATGGCCGTCAGTGCCATGGCCGCCGCCTGGACCGCGAAGAACGCAGGGGACAACCTGCTGCTGCCCCTGGTGGCCGCCGTGGTCGCCGGCATCCTCGCCGGCAGCATCAACGGGTTCATCGTCAGCCAGCTCGGAGTCCCACCCTTCATCACGACCCTCGGGATGCTCACCCTGGCCTCCGGCTTCGCCTACGTCATCGGCGATGGAGCACCCATCAACGGCCTGCCCGCCAGCTTCGGCCTCTTTGCCAACACCCAGGTCCTGGGCCTGACGCTCCCGGTCGTCCTGATGATCGTCGCCATCCTTGGCCTTGCCTTCGTCATGAAACGCACGAACTACGGCCTCCGCGTCTACGCGATTGGCGGCAACAGGCTCGCCGCCGAAATCGCCGGTGTCCGCTCGCGCCGCATCCTCTTCAGCGTCTACGCGATCAGCGGACTGCTCGCCGGACTCTCCGGACTGATGCTCGCCTCCCGCGTCATCACCGGTGCCCCCAACCTCGGACAAGGCTACGAACTCGACGCCATCGCTGCCGTGGTCATCGGAGGCGCCAGCCTCATGGGCGGCAGGGGCACCGTTTGGGGCACCGCGATCGGCCTCCTCCTGATCCAGACCATCAACAACGGCCTGGACCTCCTCCTGGTCCCCGCCTACTGGCAGAGCGTCATCAAGGGCGTCATCATCGTCGCCGCCGTCGGCGTCGACGTCTGGGCCGCCCGCCGCGGCCGCCGCTGACCATCACATCCTGACCACCACATCCCAAACAACCATCCGCACTCCCCCAACCCATATGTGAAGGAAGATAATGAAGAAGGCATCCTCAACGACGAAGAAGCTGCTCACAGGCACGGCGATTGCCGCCGTCGCCGCCCTTGGCCTGACCGCCTGCGGCGCGGGTGACCCAAGCGCCGGCAACGACAACATCACCATCGGAGTGACGGTGTATGACATGTCCTCGTTCATCACCCAAGGCAAGGAAGGCATGGAGGCCTACGCCAAGGCCAACCACATCAACCTGCAGTGGAACTCGGCAGGTGGAGACGTCGCAACGCAGGCCAACCAGATGCAGCAGTACGTCAACAGCAAGGTCAACGCGATCATCATCGTCCCCGTGCAGGCCGACTCACTCCAACCCCAGGTCGCCGCGGCGAAGGCTGCCGGCATCCCCGTCCTCGACGTCAACACCGCCCTGTCCGGGGCGGACCTGACCGCCAGCGTCCAGCCCGACGACGTCGCCGCTGGAGAGCAGGAGGCGACAATGATGGTCAACAAGCTCGGAGGCAAGGGCAACGTCGTCGTGCTTGAGGGCCCGCTCGGTTCCTCACCGCAGATCGGCCGCGGCAAGGGCATCCAGAACGTGCTCGACAAGAACCCCGGGATCAAGGTCCTGGCCAAGGACACCGCCAACTGGAAGCGCGACCAGGCCGTCAACAAGATGAGCAACTGGGTCTCCGCGTTCAAGGGCGACATCAACGGCGTCATCTCGCAGAACGACGACATGGCCCTTGGTGCCATCCAGGCCCTCCGCGAAGCAGGGGTAAAGGGCACGCCGGTCGTCGGCATCGACGGCATCGAGGACGGTCTGAAGGCCGTGCAGTCCGGCGACATGATCGGCACCTCCCTGCAGCACGGCACAGTGGAGCTTGCCGCCGGCCTCGCGGTCGCCGCGAAAATCGTGCGCGGCGAGAGCGTCAACAAGAAGCCCGTCTACACGATGCCTGCCATCACCGCAGCCAACGTCAACGACGCCTTCAAGAACGTCGTGACGGACAAGGAGACCTTCCTGAAGAACCTTCCCGCGCTCATCGACGACAACATCAAGACCGGCCACATCGCCTACGAAGGCCTTCCGGGCCAGCAGAAGTAGCCGGCCACCGGCTGCCCGGGCCAGGCCCGGGCAGCCTGTCCGCCCCACCCACCACGTATTCCCGACCGGAGCACCACAATGACCGTCTTGTTCAATGACCCCGCCGAGTTCGCTGAAGACCAGTTCAGCGGATTCCTCGACCTCTACTCCGACCGCCTCCGCGGCGTGCCGGGCGGCGCCGTCGCCCACCGATCCGAAACCCCGCAGGTCGCGGTTGTCGTCGGAGGCGGTTCCGGGCACTACCCGGCCTTCTGCGGAATCGTTGGTCCCGGATTCGCCACCGGTGCCGTCGTCGGAAACATCTTCACCTCGCCCAGCGCCGCGCAGGTCTACTCGGTGGCGAAAGCCGCCGACCAGGGTAAAGGCGTCATCCTCACTTTCGGCAACTACGCCGGCGACAACATGAACTTCGGCATCGCCGCCGAACGCCTCCGTAAGGAAGGCATCGACACCCGAATCGTCGTCGTCACCGACGACATCGCCTCATCCCCTATCGAATCCGAACGCCGGGGCATCGCAGGCGACTTCACCGTCTTCAAAGCCCTCGGGGCAGCAGCCGCCGCGGGCCTGGATCTGGACGAAGTCGAACGCGTCGGACGGGCAGCCAACGCCGCCACCCGCAGCTTCGGCGTCGCCTTCTCCGGCTGCACCATGCCCGGCGCCGACGCACCGCTCTTCAGCGTTCCGGAGAACCACATGGGCGTCGGTCTCGGCATCCACGGCGAGCCGGGTATCCGTGACGAAGTCCTTGGATCCGCTGACGAGCTGGCCAAGCTCCTTGTCGGCGACCTGCTCAACCAGGCCCCTGCCAGGGCTTCGTCCCGTGTAGCCGTGATCCTGAATGGATTGGGCACCACGAAGTACGAAGAACTGTTCCTGGTGTGGAATTCTGTCGCTCCGTTGCTCCGCGAGGCGGGCCTGGAAATCGTCGAACCCGAAGTCGGGGAGCTCGTGACCAGCCTCGACATGGGCGGCATCTCGCTCACCCTCATGTGGCTGGACAAGGAACTCGAATGGCTGTGGAGCGCCGAAACCTATACCCCGGCCTACCGGAAACAGAAATCCCCGCTGCAGGGGCTGCGACCCGCCATCCGACACATTGACGAGGCAGAGGAGCTCGACTCCATTCCGGTCCCGAGCCCAGCCGCCCTCCCGGTAGCGACGCTGGTCCTGGACGGTTTGCGCGTGTTGGCCTCGACGATGCACGTCAACGAGACCGAACTTGGACGCATCGACGCGGTAGCCGGCGACGGCGACCACGGCCGCGGCATGGTAAAGGGCGCCGACGCGGCACTCGCCGCCGCAGAGCGGACCGCCAAAGCCACCACCGCGGGCCCTTCCTACATCCTCCGCAAGGCCGGGCAAGCATGGGCGGCCGCGGCAGGGGGCACCTCCGGGGTGTTGTGGGGAGCCGGGCTGGAAAGCGCGGCAGCGGCCATCGACGATCAAGGCACCAGCTTCGACCGGGGCGTGATCGCAACGGCCGTCCATGCCTTCTCGACCGCCATCACCGACCTTGGCCGGGCCAAACCAGGTGACAAGACGATCGTCGATGCCATGTTGCCGTTCGTCGACGGTCTGGAGCTCGCCCTGATGAGCGGCAAGGACCCCGCCGCCGCGTGGGCTTCCGCAGCTGCCACAGCATCGGCAGCTGCAGCTGCCACAGCAT
>NZ_JARVRF010000021.1 GCF_030209835.1 Arthrobacter sp. efr-133-R2A-120
GCTTTGTTGCGCTGTTCAACGCGCAGCAGCTTACGGCCTTCAGGTGCCAGGGTCATGAGGAACTCCATAATTCAGGTGGCGCGGACGCACCACGATGATTCGGTTCCTCCCCGCTCTGTATTGGACCTGAGAGTTTCCGCGTCCTGCCTCGCGGCTGGACGCTTGCACCGTCGGTGAGTCCGGTTGCCCGGGCTGCTTTCCAGAGTTGCCTTGCCGCGGCGGTACATGGGCCTGAGAGATTCCTGGGGAGGATTTGCTCCTACGGCGCCTGCTGAAACGTACCGGCAGGGCTCTCCCGCCGCAGATCATAAGCATGTGCCGCCTTTCGGTGACACGTCTCACATGGTATCCGGTGCCCGTGCGGCACGCAAAGAGTGCTTAGCGCAACTTCTAGCGGGCACCCTGGGAGGACCATACCGAAGCGCCGAGTTCGCGTGAAATTGTCCACGCGGCGTCGCGGAGTTCGCGGACGGTGGCCTCGCTTGCCGGCCACTCGCTCGCGGAGAGCACTACCGACAAAACGGCGATGACGGTCCCGCTTTCATCGTAGACGGGGGCTGCGATGGAAGCCTCGCCAATCACCGCTTCCTCGTATTCCAACCCGAGCGCGTTCTTGCGCACTTCCTCAAGCTGGGATCGCAGGACGGCGGGGTTGGTAATCGTTTCGCCGGTAAATTCGGCCAGCGGCTTGCTGAGCACGTCATTTTCGAACTCGGGGTTGTACGCGAGTAGTACTTTTCCGAGCGCAGAGGCGTGGGCGGGCAGGTTGAGTCCTGTTTCCGGCATTTGCTCTGTGCCGTCGGGGCGGCGGTCGTGATGGATGATCAAAACTTCGCCGAGAAGGTTCACACCCAGTCGCGTCGCGTACCCGGTCCGTCGAGACAACTCGTGCATCCACCGCATCGCGCGAGCCCGGACGTCAAGGGTGTCGAGGTAGACGCTCGAAAGTTTCAACAGCGCGGGCCCGAGCATGTAGCGGTTTCCGGAGCTTTCCTGGGCGACCAGCCCGTGTGCCTGCAGCGATTTCACGAGTCCGTGGACTGTGGAAGGCGGAAGCTCCAATGCGGAGGCCAGTTCGGAGATTCCAAGGCGCCTGGCGCCTTGAAGGAGCCCGAGGATTTTGGCCGCTCGGTCAATCGACTGGATCACAGCTCCACCACTCTCGCATCATCGGTTGCCTTGTCAGGCCAACAAGTTAATTTAGCCCCTTGACAGTTGGGAACCCTAAACGGCATTATTCGATATTAACGAATCGAAGTCGACAATGTCGAATCTGCTCGTCGTCTAATATCACCCGCCGTTCAAAGGAGAACTTCGTTATGGACGAAAACCGCATGTGGCAGCGGCTTGCTGCCGAGTTCCTGGGGACCGCGTTCCTCGTCTTCGTAGGCGTAGGATCCGTGCCCGCCCTCGCCATGGCCCGCGGCAATGCGCCGTTCACCGGCTCCGAGCTGGGCGTCATCTCGCTGTCGTTTGGCGCAGTTGTCATTGGCACCGTCTACGTCTTCGGTTACATATCCGGAAATCACATCAATCCAGCTGTGACAGTGGCGCTTGCCGCAACAGGAAAGTTCCCGTGGCGCGACGTGCCGGGATACCTCACAGCTCAGGTACTGGGCGCCGTTGCGGGCTCATTCGCCATCATTGGAGTACTCGGCCAGCGCGCCAGCGAACTAGGCCTCGGAATGGCCGCTTATGGCGAGATCCCCGTCTGGCAGGCCTTCACTGCTGAGTTCATCGGTACTTTCCTGCTCGTCTTCACGGTGTTCGGCGTGATCCACCGCAAGGCAGCACCGGGCTTTGCCGGGATTGTCATCGGATTCATCGTGTTCGCCGCAATCATCCCCGTCGCGCCCGCCACGGGGGCATCGATCAACCCCGCCAGGACCACAGGGCCGATGATCGTGCAGTTCCTGCTGGGCGAAACCGTTCATTGGGAGCAATGGCCTGTTTACGTTGCCGCAGAACTTGCAGCGGGCATCGCCGCGGGAGCATTGTTTGGGCTCATCTCGCGCACTCAAGCTGACCGCACCTCGCTGACCGCTGCTCTGACCGAACAGGAAACCCGGGCATGAAGAAGCTGATCAACTCCCCGCAGACCCTGCTGGCGGACGCACTGCGCGGTGTCGCCGCCGCACACGGGCAGCTGTCAGTGGACTTCGAGAACCGCATCGTTTTCAGCACCGCACCACGGGAGGGACGCGTCGCGCTAGTCTCCGGAGGTGGCTCGGGCCATGAACCGCTGCACAGCGGGCTCGTCGGCGCAGGAATGCTGGATGCCGCGTGTGCCGGTGAGATCTTTACGTCACCGACTCCAGACCAGATTCTGGCCGCCGCCACCAGGGTGAACACAGGGGCGGGTGTGCTCTTCGTGGTCAAAAACTACACCGGCGACCTGCTCAACTTCGAAATGGCGGCCGAACTCGCCCGGGAGCAGGGAATCGACGTCGCCTCGGTTGTCGTCGCCGACGACGTCGCAGTTGAGGACTCCACCTGGACAGCGGGCCGACGCGGTGTCGGCACCACGCTGATAATGGAAAAGGTTGCCGGCGCTGCTGCGGCCCGCGGCTGGTCGCTTGAGAAGGTACATGCGCTCGCCAAACGGATCGCCGACGCGGGACGTTCCATGGGAGCGGCGCTTACCAGCTGCACTGTTCCTGCCGTAGGTAAGCCCAGCTTCGATCTTCCCGAGGACGAAATGGAACTCGGCGTCGGTATCCACGGCGAGCCAGGACGTAAGCGTGTACCGATGATGTCGGCCGCGGAACTGTCCCACGCGTTTGTCGAGTCGATCACCACCGACTATGACTTCAGCGGAAAACCGGTTATCGCTCTGCTGACCGGCCTGGGAGGAACCCCGCTGATCGAACTCTACGCAATGTTCGCCGAGGTTTCCGACCGCCTTAACGAGCTAAACATCACGATGGCCCGTTCATTGGTCGGCAATTACGTCACCAGCCTCGACATGCGGGGCTGTTCCCTGACTCTGGTCGCTGCAGACAATGAAATTCTCGACCTCTGGGACGCGCCGGTGAACACTCCCGCCCTCCGCTGGAACGATTGACATGCCAGAAACACTCACGATCAATGCGCTACAGCAGTGGCTGCACCGCTTCGCGTCCGAAATCACGAGACAAGCAGACTGGTTGACCGAGCTGGACTCGGCGATTGGAGATGCCGACCACGGGACCAACATGGTCCGCGGCACAGCCGCAGTGGTCACCAAGCTCGATGGCCGGATGACAGGCACCGTACAGGAACTGCTCAAGGCCGTCGGCATGACCATGGTGTCCACGGTAGGCGGAGCCAGCGGGTCCCTGTACGGCACCTTCTTCATTGAAATGGCCCGAAACAGCCCCGCGGACGTGCGATTGAACGGTTCTGAATTGGAGAACGCACTGCATGCCGGCGTCAACGGCGTCATTGCGCGAGGACACGCAACAGTTGGCGACAAAACCATGATTGACGCCCTCGAACCGGCCGTCACGGCACTGTCCCGGTCCCTGGCTGATGGCCGGCAACTGCAGTGCTCAATTGCGGCCGCCGCCGCTGCGGCGACGACCGGCCGGGACTCCACCAAACCGCTCGTCGCACGCAAAGGCCGGGCGTCCTACCTCGGTGAGCGCAGCGCCGGACACATCGATCCGGGAGCCGCGTCAGCGGCCATCCTGCTTGCGGCGCTGGCCGCCAGCATCGGGGAAGGAACCGCATGATCGGCATCGTGCTCGTCTCACACAGTGAAGCCCTCGCAAACGCCGCGATGGAACTCGCCTTGCAAATGGTTCACGGCGCGCGGCCTCCCATCCGGATCGCCGCGGGCGCGGCCGGAGGATTCGGCACCGACGCAACAGCAATCGCGTCCGCAATCGATGACCTCGCCACTACTGAGGGTGTGCTCGTGATCACCGACCTGGGATCAGCGATCCTTAGCTCATCCCTGGCCTTGGAGATCCGCAGCAGCACCTACCAGGCTTTGATCAGCGACGGCCCGTTCGTCGAAGCAACTACGGCGGCAGTGGTCAGCGCAACGGCAGGTAGTTCGCTGACCGACGTTGCCGCTGAAGCGAGCAACGCCCTCAGCGCAAAGAAGACCCAGACCGTCACCGGAGCGGGCGCTTCAGTCGCGGAAGACACCAATCCGGACAACCCCGCCGCCAGCGCAGAGGAACGTCTGATCAATCCGATGGGCCTGCACACCCGCCCGGCAGCACTACTCGTGCAGACGGCCGGGGAGTTCAGTGCCGACATCGAACTGACAAACACCACCGCCGGACGAGGACCGGTCAGCGCATCCAGCGTGATCGGTCTGCTGTCCCTCGCAGCGAGCCAGAACGATCAGCTCCGCATTGATGCCAACGGCCCGGACGCCAGTCGGGCCGTGAACGCCGTAAAGCAGCTCGTCCTCCAAGGGTTCGGCGAGCTTTCCTAGCTTCCTTCCCCAACGTTTTCATCCCTTTCTTTCCGTCGTCCTAACTACAGAACCGGAGTACTTCCATGCCCACATCCGTGCGTCGACACATCATCAACAAACCCCACCGCGTCATCGACGAAGCCCTGGACGGTTTCGCCCTGACCTATCCGGAGCTGGTGACGTTCAACAACGAACACAACTTGATCTCCCGCAAAACCCTGACACCCGGCAAGACCGGACTTGTCTCAGGCGGAGGCTCCGGCCACGAGCCACTGCACGCCGGATTCGTCGGGAGCGGCATGCTCGACGTCGCCGTTTGCGGCGCAGTGTTTGCCAGCCCCACCGCAGACCAAGTGCATGCGGGCACCAAACTCGCCAACACAGGCGCAGGTGTCGTGCAGATCGTCAAGAACTACACCGGTGACGTACTCAATTTCCAGATCGCCGCATCCTTGGCCGATGACGACGGCGTCCCTGTAGAGCAGGTCCTGGTTGACGACGACCTCGCCTCCGATAACGGCAACGACGGCCCCGGACGCCGCGGCACCGCCGCAGTGGTCACCGTCGAGAAGGTATGCGGCGCCCTTGCCGAGCGGGGCGCCGGTGTTTCCACGATCGCCACACGCGGCCGCGACGTCGTAGCGCGTTCCCGCAGCCTGGCGATTGCCCTGGATGCGGGTGCGCACCCCGGAGAGTCCGTTGCAGCGTTTGAGCTGGATCCACACGAGGTGGAATACGGGGTGGGCATCCATGGCGAACGCGGCACCGGCCGCATCGCCTATGCACCCGCCGACGACCTGGTCGAACAGCTCGTGACCCCGCTGGTTTCCAGCCTGCAGGTCAAGCGCGGCCAGTCGGTGATCGCAATCGTGAACGGCCTCGGCGGGGCGTATCCGCTCGAGCTATCCATCGCGGCCCGCAACGTACACAACCTTCTGAACGGTCGTGGCATCAGCATCGCGCGTTCCTTGGTCGGCACCTACGTGTCTTCACTGAACATGCACGGCCTGTCCGTCACCCTGACCGTCGCCGATGACGAGCTGATCAGCCTGTGGGACGCCCCAGTCCGCACACCGGCCCTCTCTTGGTAACAACACAACAACCGAAGGAAACACAATGACCAACCTCATCGACGGCAGCACTGCACTTGCGTGGTTCACCGCGTTCAGCCAGCGATTTTCCTCGACTCAGGCCTATCTGACAGAGCTGGACCGCCTCGCCGGTGATGGCGACTTCGGCGTGAACATCGCCTCCGCACTGGAACGCACACAAGCGCGTTTGCCGCCCGCCACGGAATCGACCTGCACCACCGTGTTCGAGGCCGCAAGCCGTGGCTTTATGGCCACCGGCGGTACCAGCGGACCGCTGTTCGGGATGTGGTTCCGTGACATTGCGAAAGGCACCAAGAATGACGCCGCAGCCGTCACTGACATCGCCCAAAGCATCGCCGCGGGCCTGTCGACCATCCAGAAACTCGGCGGCGCTCGGGTCGGTGACAACACCATGATCGACGCACTGGAACCAGCATCCATTGCCCTCACCGAAGGGGCCGAGCGCGGCAGCACGCTGGGCGAGGCGCTCCTTGAAGCAGCCCTGGCTGCCCGGGCCGGTGCCGAGTCCACCGCCAACCTCATCGCCGCGCGCGGCAGGGCCACCTACGTGGGCGAACTCGCGCGAGGGGTGCTCGATCCCGGCGCGGTCACCATCGCACTGTTCTTTGAGGCCGGCGCGGACACCGTCGGCGCCGGCCGGGCCTGGCAACCGTTGGGCGGTGTGGAGGCGTGCAGCTAGATCCTGCGATAACTGAGGTCGAAGATCATGCGTCCGGCCTCGTGGGCCTTGTTTTCGAAGCTGGTGCGGATGCGGCCGTCGAAGCGCGGAGCCCATCCGCCCACGTGGTCCACTCCCTCGTTGGGGCCGGTGTGCTCGGTGCTGACCGGTGCCCGGCCTTCCTTGACGGGGGCCCCGCCCACCATGGCTTCGACTCCCGATTCCCACACTTGGGTGAGGGGGCTGTCCGCGCCGGCCCGCTCGCCGTCGTGCAGGTTTTCAAACTCGGTTGAACCGGCTAGGACCTCACGGACGTGGACGGCATAGTTGGACCAGTCGGTCGCGATCCGCCACAAGCTGCCCTTTTTGAGGGACCTCGCGGCGAGTTCGGCGAACGCGGGCTGGATAAGGCGGCGTTTGTGGTGCCGAGATTTGTGCCAGGGGTCGGGGAAGAAGACCCAGAGCTCGCTCACTGACCCCGCAGGCAGCATGGTGGCCAGGACCTCCGGGGCGTTGGCTTCCACGACGCGGACGTTGCTGAGGCCGCGACTGTTGATCTTGATCATCGTGTTGGCCAGGCCCGGGGTGTAGACCTCCACGGCGAGGAAGTCCTTGTCCGGGTTCTCTTCGGCCGCGTGGCATACGGCGTCGCCGAGTCCCGAACCGATTTCAACAATCAGCGGTGCCTTGCGGCCGAACTCCGCTTCGGCGTCGAACACGTAGTCCGGGTGCACGGACGTGTTGGCGACATGCCGCGGAACCTGGATGGCCCAGCGGTCCGAGTGCTCTTCCCACGCCGCTTGGCGCCGACCCTGAAGCCGCGTCCCGCGGCGCACGAAACTGACCGGCCGGCCGCCATAGGTGCCGAAGGAGGCCTGGCTGCCTGGGGTCACGGGGCGCGAAGACTGCGGTGATTCAGGGGATTCTGGGGTTTCACTCATCTCCTCCAGAATACCGTTGCACGGTCAAAGCCCCGCCGCGGAACCTGCGTACGCTCCCGTCACGAGGCGCCGGCGCACGGGGGTGACTGCCAGAATGGGTTGGTGACCCCCGCTTCAAGCGCCCCCAAGAACACCAAGCCACACTTCGCCGTTCCCGAGATCCTCGTCGACGCCGAAATCGACGAGCTTCCCGCCGACGAGCCCACCCAGGTCCGGACGCGCGGCGGACTCGTCTTCCTGGGGATCTGCCTTGTGCTCATCGGGCTGAACCTGCGGACGGTGTTCTCGAGCTTTTCGGCGGTCCTTCCGGAAGTCACCGCCGACGCCGGGCTGCCGGGCTGGGCGGTGGTTGTCCTCACCACTGTGCCGGTGACCTTGCTCGGTGTCTTCGCGCCGCTGGCGCCGATCCTGGCCCGCCGTTTCGGTGCCGAGAGGGTCTTGCTCGGCGCGATGGCTGTGCTGACAGCCGGGCTGCTGATCCGTCCCGTGGACCTCGCCGGCGCCGGGCACTTACCGGCCCTCCTTGCCGGTACCGCGGCGTGCGGCGCCGCGATCGCGCTATGCAACGTGCTGCTGCCCGGCGTGGTCAAGCGTGACTTCCCGCATCGCCTTGGGCTCATGGGCGGGCTATATACGACGGCGATTTGCGCGTCTGCCGCGCTTGGCGCCGGTTTCACCTATCCCGTCTTTACCGCGGCCGGGCACTGGACTTCGGCGCTGTGGTTCTGGGCGCTGCCCGCCGCCGTCGTACTCTTGCTTTTCCTGCCGCTCGCGATCCGCCAGCATCCCGTCCGGCACAACGCGGCCGACGGCGGTACGAACGTCTGGCGTTCCGCCGTCGCCTGGCAAGTCACCATCTTCATGGTGTTGCAAGCGATGATGTCCTTCAGCGTGTTCGCCTGGTTGGCGCCGATCCTGCGTGATCGCGGGATCGACGGCGGGACAGCCGGTTTGATCGTGTCCGTGTCGATTGTGCTGCAGATGCTTGGTTCGTTCATCGCTCCTGGGCTCGCGGCACGTTTCAAAGACCAGCGCGCCGTCAACACCGTGGTGGCGCTCATGACCGGCGGCGGCTTCGCCTTGAGTATTTTCGGCCCCACGGACCTGATTTGGGTGTGGACCGGGCTGTTGGGACTGGGGCAAGGGAGCCTCACCGCCGTGGCGTTGACCATGATCATGCTGCGTACCCGCGATTCCCACACCGCGGCGCACCTTTCCGGCATGATGCAGGGCGTCGGCTATGGCTTAGGCTCCACGGGAACCCTGATGGTCGGCCAGTTGCATCAAGCGACCGGTGGCTTCGCGGCGGCCGGCATCCTGTTCCTCGTGGTGGGATCCCTGGCGGCCTTCTTTGGCTTCCGCGCCGGCCGGAACCGCTACGTCGGCTAGCCCAACTGACTCGCATTTGTTGTCGTTATCAGGCCTCTAAACGACAACAACTGCGAGCCAGTTGGGGAGGGAACGCAGCGAGGCGGCATAATCGGGTACATGGTCATGCTGGCACCCTCGCGCGAGCTGGACGGGCTCGATCGGCGGATTGTCGGCGCTCTCCAGGTCAATGGCCGTGCCTCCTGGCGGCGGATCGCCGAGGTCCTGGGCGAGCCGTTCAGCACGGTGACCCGCCGCGGCATCGCACTGCTGGATTCGAGCATCGTGCGCGTGGCCGGCCTGGTGACCCTTGGCCCCACCCACCTTGTGGAAGTTCATTGCGAGCCCTCCCGGTTGCTCGCCATCGCCGAGGAGCTTTCAGGCGACCCGGACGCCATATTCGTCTACGCGCTCACCGGTCCGACTCGTCTCCTGTTCGAAGTGCAGGCCCGTCCGGGGCGCCTCTCGAGCCTTGTCTTGGAGGAACTTCCAGCCCTCGACGGCGTGGTGCAGGTGAGCGCTTCGCCCGTCATGGAGTACTTCCGAACGGTGGCTGAATGGCACCCGGGTCCGGTCACCGCAGAGGAAACTGCCGCGCTCCAGGAAGTGCCTCCTCCCCCGTCCCGACCGAGTGCGAGCGGAGTGCTCGACGACGTCGACTCCCACCTTGTGCGGATCCTCGTGGCTGACGGCCGCGTTCCGGTCGCCGAGCTCGGGGAAGCCGTGGGACTCTCCGCGCCGGCCGTGCGCCGACGGCTCAACACCCTTCTTGAAGAGGGCACGCTGAGTGTCCGGGCGATCGTCGAGCCCGCGGACATCGGCCTTCCGATCGAAGCCGTAGTCTGGGTCCGCACTGCCCCGGCCGACGCCGTCGAGGTTGGCCGGCTGCTCGCTGAAGCTCCCGGGGTCCGCTACGCGGTCATGGCAATGGGCGAATTCCAGCTCATGGCCGACGTCACCCTCGCGAGCCTGGACGAATTGCGCGATTTCCTCACGTCGTCCCCATGGGCCGCACGTGCCCTGGCCGTGCGCAGTTCCCTCGTGGTGCGGGCGTACAAGCGCGGTGGCGTGCGCATGCCCGCCCTCGACTGAATCATTTAGAAACCCGATCCTCCCGCCTTGGTTCACTCCTGCCCTGAACCGGATGCTCCGCGCATCAAAAAACCTTACGGAGACCTCTAGCCAAATGTGATTCGTCCCACTATCGTGGTTCATTAATTCCACTTGAGACAAAGAAGTGACTCAAAAGGAAACTACATGAAGGCAAGATGAATCATGACAAACGACTTGATTTACCGTGGGGCAGTGGAGCTCGCTGGGCTCCTGCGTTCCCGGGAGGTGTCTGCCACCGAGGTTCTTGACGCGCACCTGGAACAGATCGACAAGGTCAACCCCTTGATCAACGCGGTGGTGACCCTCGACGAAGAGGGCGCCAGGGCGGCCGCAGCGAAAGCCGATCGCAAGATCATGGCCGGGGAGCCTGTGGGGTCTCTCCACGGCTTGCCCATCAGCTTCAAGGACACCGCGAATACGGCGGGGATGCGCACCACTTTCGGGCACCCGCATTTCCGGGACCACGTTCCGGAGGAAAATGATCTGCACGTCCAACGCATCCTCGACGCCGGAGCCATTCGAGTGGGCAAGACCAATGTCCCCGAGTTCGCCGCTGGATCCCACACTTTCAACCGAGTCTTCGGTGCAACGCGCAACCCGTACGACCCCGGCAAGTCCGCCGGGGGCAGCAGCGGCGGTGCTGCGGCGGCCCTGGCAGCAGGCTTCCAGCCGATCGCCGACGGAAGCGACATGGGCGGCTCCCTCCGCAACCCGGCGTCGTTCTGCAATGTGGTCGGCCTGCGTCCCACTCCAGGCATGGTCCCCAACACCGACGGCAACAACGTCTTCTTCCCATTGGCCGTGGCCGGACCAATGGGCCGCACGGCGGCTGACGCCGCGCTCTTGTTCGACGTCATGACAGGCGCTTCCCCGGACGATCCCCATTCCGTTTTCCCGCCCAGCCTGGCAAGCCCAGCAAGCCTTGCCGCCGAACCGTCCCCGGCCGATTTTTCCGGTCTGCGCATTGCCTTCGCCCCGACGCTCGGCGGCCGGATCCCGGTGAGCCGCGAGGTACTCGATGTCATTGAACCGCAGGCGGCGGCACTCGCGGCCCTCGGCGCACACGTGGAGCTGGACTGCCCGGACCTCGACGGTTCCGAGCAAGTGTTCCGCGTACTGCGCGCAGCCTCCTTCGACTCGATGTGGGGAGAGCAGCTTGCCGCGGAGCCCGATGCCTTCAACCATTTCCTGGCCGGAAACATCCGTGAAGGTGGCCGGCTCAGTGGCCGCGACGTCGTCCGCGCCGAGGAAGGAATGACCCGCCTGATCCGCAAGGCGGCCGGATTCTTTGAGCGTTACGACCTGGTTATCGCGCCTGCCTCCCAGATTGTCCCGTTCGACGTCGATCTCGAATACCCCACCGAGATCGACGGGCAACAGCTCCAGAACTACCTCGACTGGATGCGTGCCCCGTACCTGTTCACCCCGCTGGGCCTCCCTGCCCTGTCGGTTCCGGCCGGGTTCACCCCCGCCGGACTTCCCGTCGGCCTCCAGATGGTCGGAGCGCGCGGCAGCGACGCCCGCCTCCTCCGCCTGGCTTCCGCCTTCGAGAAGATCTCTTCCTGCTCATCCGTTCGCCCCCAAGGAGCTGCAGTTCTATGAGCACTACCCTGGCATCCCCCAAGAGATTGACCATTGCCTCAGTCCCCATCGTGGGCATGATCATCACACCCTTCCTGCCCTTCGTCTCCACGCCGACGCTATGGCTTGGCCTCCCGTCGGCGATCGTCTGGATGGGCCTCATGATCGTCGCCACGATCGTTGCCCTGCAGATTGTGGAGCACACGTACCTCCGCGAAGGCGGTGCCGAACTCGATCGTCTTGAAGCCGAGCAAAGCGCCTTGGCAAACGCCGCTTCAACAAGCGCCGCAACCAACAGCCCTGCCCCGATCACCGAAAGAAGGGCCCACTGATGCTTACAGTCGCCATCATCATCGGAATTGTCGGCATCGGCGCCCTCGGTATCGCGGGCCGCCGACGCCAGACAGAGCTCTCGAGTTGGACTGTCGGCAAGCGGGATTTGCCCCGCTGGACCAGTTGGTTCCTCCAAGCGGGCGAATCGCTGACCACCTTCAGCTTCCTCGGCCTCGCCGGAATCGCGTTCGGTGGTGGCGTTGCCGCGCTCTTTGCCGTCGCCTATCTGACCATCAACTGCATCGTCCAATACTTCGTGATTCCGCGCCAGCGTGAGCTCGGCGCGAACCGCGGCTACCTGACCATGGCGGACTTCTTCCAGGACCGGTTCAATAGCAAGGCCCTGGGCAAGACCGTGGCCCTCGTGGGTGCCGTCTTCCTCATCCCGTACCTGCAGCTGCAGATCACCGGGCTCGGCTTGATCGTCCAGCTCGCTACGGGCAGCGAATCGGCGCGTGGCTACAGCATGGCCGTGGCCAGCGTGCTGGTGGTCGTCTTCGTGATCTGGGCGGGTATCCGGGGACTCGCCAAAGTGGCTGTCTTCAAGGACTTCGCCATGCTCGCCGCCCTGGTCATCGTGTTGGCCGGTGTGGTGGCCGGTATTGGCGGCATCCCGGATATCTTCGCCAAAGTCATGGATACCGCCCCGAGCTACCTCACCATCAGCCGCCCGGGCTTCGACGCGACCTTCTGGGTAACCTCCGTTATCGTGACAAGCATCGGCGCCGGGCTCAACACCTTCCCGCACTTGTGGCCGCCGGTCCTTGCCGCGAAAAGCGGTGCCGTGCTGCGGGACAACGTCAAATGGCTTGCGGTCTACCAGTTCCTGCTGCTCATCCCGATCACAGCCGGAATCGCCGCCACGCTGGTCCTCGATCCGAAGACCAAGAGCAACTTTGTCCTACTGGGCATCGCCCAGCACACCTTGCCCGAGCCATTGATCGCGATCATCGCCATCGGCGGCGCAGCCGCCGCCATGGTTCCGGCGGGCGCGATCGCAATGGGCATTTCCTCGCTTGTCTCGAACAACCTGCTGTCCGTGAAGAACCCCAAGCTGCGGTTCCGGATCAACCACGTGGTGGTCGCCCTCGCCGTCGGACTGGCCCTGGCGTTCGGGCTCGCGAAGTCGGACATCGGCGCGCTCCTCCTGCTCACGTACGGTGGACTCACCCAGCTCGCTCCCGCCGTCGCCATCGCGATCGGCCGCAAGGTGCGCATCGGCGCCGTTCCGGTCAACCTCGGCATCATCGTGGGCACGCTCACGGTAGCCGTCATTACCTTCGGCAACATCCCCACGGGCGGCGTCGATTCGGGCCTCATTTCCCTCGCACCGAACCTTGTGGTGCTCGCGGTCGCGGAGCTTATCCGCCGTCGTCGCCTTCCGCAGGTCCCGGCTGAGCGAGCGGACGACGTCGAGCGCCCGGTTCCGGGACACAGCGCGGTTGAGGGACACAGCACGGTGGGAGTCGAAGCATGACGCAGCCCGAATACCCCGGCCACAAGCAAGACCACAAAGGACCGCTCGCCGGGAAGCTCGTCGTCGACCTCTCCCGCGCCCTTGCCGGTCCACACGCCGGCATGATGCTCGGTGACCTTGGCGCCCGCGTCATCAAGGTGGAAAATCCCGACGGCGGTGATGACACCCGCGGTTGGGGGCCGCCGTTCGTGGACATTCCGGAGGGCCGCGAGTCCACGTACTTCCTGTCGTGTAACCGGAACAAGGAGTCCATCCGGCTCGACCTCAAGGCGGCAGAAGGCAAGGCCGCGTTGCGCGAACTGCTGCGGCAGGCAGACGTCCTCGTGGAGAACTTCCGCCCGGGAACCCTGGACCGCCTCGGCTTCGACCCGGCGAGCCTCGAAAAGTTGAATCCGAGGCTCGTGGTCCTCGCCATCAGTGGCTTCGGCCACGACGGTCCCGAGGGGCACCGCGCCGGTTACGACCAGATTGCCCAGGGCGAAGCGGGGCTGATGTCCCTCACGGGTTCGGGGCCCCGGGACCCGCAGCGCGTTGGCGTACCTATCGGCGATGTCCTGGCCGGAGTCCACGGCGCCTGCGGTGTGTTGGCGGCCCTCCTGGAACGTGAGCGCACGGGCCGTGGCCAAATAGTGCGCACCTCGCTCCTGTCTTCGATCGTCAGCGTGCTCGCTTTCCAAGGCACGCGTTGGACGGTGGGCGGCGAGGTTCCGCAGGCCCAAGGCAACCACCATCCCTCGATCGCGCCGTATGGGCTGTTCCGTTGTGCAGGCGGTGCTGTGCAGATTGCCGTGGGGTCCGAAGGCTTGTGGCGCCGCTTTGCGGGGGAGTTCAGCCTTCCCGTTGACGACGAACGCTGGCGGGACAATCAGTCCCGCGTAGCCCACCAGGCCGAGCTGATCGATGCCATCGAAGCAGCATTCTCGGAGTCCGACGCCGAAGAGCTGCTCGCGCGGCTTGAAGCGGCCGGGGTGCCGGGCGGCCGGGTCCGCTCCCTGGACGAAGTCTTTGCTTGGGAACAGACGCGGAGCCAGCATTTGGCGCTTGAACTCCAGCACCCCACGCTGGGACGTATCGAGGTCCCGGGATCGCCGCTGCGCTTCTTCCAGCAGGACGGCACCGAGACCACGAGGTTGCGGCACTCCGCACCCCCAAGGCTCGGAGAGCACGACGACGCCGTCCGGGCATGGCTTGACGGAGCAGGATTGCCCGGCGACGCATTGCCCGGCGGCGCGTTGCTTGCTTCGAGGGCGTCGTGACGGCGCTCGCGGAGGCCGCGCGCCCGGAACCGAGCCCGGCGGGACACCGGCAACGCCGCCTTGGCGGGACGGAGTTTGTTGAACAGTTCCTCGACGCCGGCAGTTTCCGCCGTTGGGACCGGCCGGTCCCTGTACCGCCCGGTGCAGATTCCGCCTACCTCGCGGATCTGGCCCGGGCCCGCGACCGTAGCGGTGCGGACGAGTCCGTGCTCACGGGCGAGGGGACACTGGATGGAATTCCTGTAGCCGTCCTGGCCAGTGAGTTCGCCTTCCTTGGCGGCTCGATCGGGAGGTCCGCCGCCGAGCGGATCGTCGCGGCAATTGAAGAAGCAGGCCGACGCAGTCTGCCGCTCGTGGCCGCTCCGGCGTCAGGGGGTACCCGCATGCAGGAAGGCACCCTTGCGTTCCTGCAGATGGTGCGGATCACGGAGGCCCTCACGGCATACAAGCGTCTTGGACTGCCCTATCTGGCGTACCTCCGGCACCCGACCACAGGCGGCGTCTTCGCCTCATGGGGATCGTTGGGTCACGTCACGGTGGCCGAACCGGGTGCGCTCGTTGGCTTCCTGGGTCCCAAGGTCTACGCCGGGCTCACCGGACAGGAGTTCCCGGAGGGCGTCCAGAGGAGCGAGCATCTTCTCGCTCGTGGAACTGTCGACGCCGTGTTGGACGCACGGGGATTCAGGAACCTTGCCGTTGAGGTGCTGGGCATTCTCGCTGGCCAGGGATCGTGGGAAGGCGCCGGTTTTGCGCCAAACCCGGGGGACATGTCCACTGGGGACCCAAACCCGGGGGACATGTCCAGTTGGGATTCGGTCCTGAGGACGCGCGACTCTGGGCGTCCCGGGCTGGTGGAACTGCTCGACGGCGGGTTCGGCCGCCTCGTCCGCTTGCACGGCACGGGCCGAGGGGCAGCTTCGGCGAGCACCGCCGTCGTGCTGGCTGAACTCGAGGGCCGGCCGGTCGTCGTCGTTGGCCAGGACCGCGTAGCCCAGCGGGCGGGGAGCGTCCTCGACGCGGCGGGTTTGGCGCAGGTGCGGCGGGGAATGCGCCTCGCGGAGGAACTGGGTCTGCCGCTCGTGACGGTGGTGGATACTCCTGGGGCCGAGCTTTCGGTCCGGGCCGAGGAGTCCGCGATCGCGGGCGGGATCGCCGATTGCATTGCGGGAATGCTCGGACTGACCGTGCCAAGCGTTGCCGTGCTCCTCGGCGAGGGGACCGGTGGCGGCGCGCTCGCTCTTGCGGCTGCCCGCCGCACGGTGGCGGCCGAGAACGCCTGGCTCGCGCCGCTGCCGCCGGAAGGTGCCAGCATCATCGTGCACGGGGACACGTCCCTGGCGGCCGAGCTGAGCGAGCGGCAACGGATCGGAGCGCGCGCACTCCTCGAAGATGCTGCCGTGGACGAGGTGGTAGGCGAAGGCGACGGCTTCCTGAAGCGCCTCGCCGAAGCCGCCTCCCGGCAGATCTCGGCGCAGCTCACGTAACTCGTCCCCACAAGCCCAACTAGCTCGCAGTTGTTGTCGTTATCAGGCCTCTAAACGACATTAACTGCGAGTCAGTTGGGTCAGAACGCGGGGAGTTAGTGGGTCAGGTCCTTGCCCTTGGTTTCCGGGATCATGAAGGCGAACGCGATGCCGATGGCCAGCAGGATCACGGCGTAGACGTTGAACATGTTGGCCTGGCCGATGCTGCCGAGCCACGTCTGGAGGTACGGGGCCGTCCCGCCGAAGACCGCAACGCAAATGGAGTACGGGACACCGACACCGACGGTGCGGATCTTGGTCGGGAACAGTTCGGCGTACACGGCCGGGACAATCGAGGCGCTGCCGGCAATGAAAAACAACATCACAGACATCGAAACGGCCAGCTGCCAGGGCGAATCCTTCAGGAGCCACGTCATGGGGAAGTGCAGCAATGCGGCACCGGCAGAGCTCACGATCAGCACGGGCTTGCGGCCGATGCGGTCGGATAGCTTGCCCCAGAACGGCAGCGACGCGATGAACGCGACGTTACCGATGACCCCGGCCCACAAGGCTGCGCCACGATCCATCTTGAGGCTGCTCGCCGCGTAGCTCGGTGCCACGACGCCCCAAATGTAGTAGACAACCGTGAGGCCAACGGTCAGGCCAATAACCTGCAGGGCCTGCTTGCGGTACTTGACGATCTGCGGCCACATGGGCTCGCGCTTTTCCTTCGGCGCTTCGGCTTCGAATGCCTCGGTCTCCTTCATCTTGGCCCGCATGACCAAGGCATAGATGCCTAGGGCGCCGCCAACCAGGAACGGGACGCGCCAGCCCCACGCGTTCATGTCGGCCTTGCTCAGCACACCGGTCAGGATGGCGCCCAGCAGGGTCCCGGCGAGGATGCCCGCGGTGCCGGAGGTGTAGATGAGGGTCGCCCAGAAGCCGCGTTTTTCCTTGGGTGCCATTTCGGACAGATACGTTTGCGACGACGGCAGCTCGCCACCGTGGGCGAGGCCCTGGATGAGGCGGGCCACCAAGAGCATGACGGATGCCAGGGCCCCAACGGCCTGGAATGTCGGGGCGATACCGATCAACAGGCTGCCGACAGCCGCGAGCCCGACGGCGATGGTCATGGACGTCTTGCGGCCGATCCGGTCGCCGATCCAGCCGAAGACGAAGCCGCCGAACGGCCGGGCCACGAATCCGACGGCGAAGATCGCCAGAGTGGAGAGGACCGCGGAGGTGGGGTCGGCGCTGCTGAAGAGCGCGCTGGCGATGAAGGGCGAGAACGTGGCGTAGATGGCCCAGTCGTACCATTCGACGGCGTTGCCGATGCCGGTACCGACGAGGGTTCGCAGATGGGACTTGTGAACCTGGGCTGTGGCTGAAGCGCCTACGGTTGCGGTCATGTCTTGCTCCAAGGTTTGGGGTGGTGGTTAGTTGGCGGCGGCGAGGGTGGCGATGCGGGAGACCGCGAGCTCTGCGTAGAGCGCCGCACCATCGGACAGGACGCCGTCGTCGAACGTGGCGTAAGCGGAGTGGTTGAACGGTGAGGTGGTGTGGTCCACGCCCCGCGGCACGGCGCTGAGGCCCACGAAGGTTCCCGGAACCTCGGCCAGGACCCGGGAGAAATCCTCCGAGCCGCTCATCGGCGTGGCCCAGCGGGAGAGCCGGGAATCGCCGAACATGTCCGAGATGACGTTCTCGGCCGTGTGGGTCTCGTCCTCGTCAGTGACGGTCATGGGGTATTCGCTGCGGTAGTCGACGTCCACCTCCAGGCCGTGCGCTGAGGCAATGCCCTTGAGAAGCTGCGGAATCGCGGTCATCATCCGGTCGCGGGAAGCTTCCGAGAACGTACGGATGGTGGCTTCGAAACGCGCGGATTCGGGGATGACGTTGCGCTTGGTACCTGCCTGCAGCACGCCAACGGTCAGGACTACGGGATCGAACATGTTGAACTGCCGCGTGATCATGACCTGCAGGGCCGTCACCATTTCCGCGGCCGCGGTCACGGGGTCCTTGGCCGCATGCGGCGCCGAGCCATGGCCGCCGGCACCGAGGACCGTGACGAAGAGTCCGTCCGAGGCGCTCATCATGACGCCCGGTTTGGTGCAGAACTGGCCGTACGGCTCCAGGGACGAGAAGACATGCATGCCATAAGCGGCGTCAACACGGCGGCCGGCAGCGTCCAGGACGCCTTCGCGGATCATGTGGCCCGCGCCGTCGAAGCCTTCTTCGCCCGGCTGGAACATCAGGACGACGTCGCCGGCCAGCTGGTCGCGTCGCTCGGCCAAGAGGGTTGCGGCTCCGGCGAGCATGGACGTGTGGAGGTCGTGGCCGCACGCGTGCATGGCGCCGTCGATCTTCGAGGAGAACTCGACGCCGGTGCGCTCCTGGACGGGAAGGCCGTCCATGTCGGCGCGGAGCAACACAGTTGGCTTGTCCGCTGAAGCGTGCGCCGCGCCGCCGCGCAAGACCGCGGTGACCGACGTCGTGCTCTCGCCAAGGGTGATTTCGTACGGGAGTCCGTCGAGCGCCTTGAGCACCTTTTCCTGGGTGCGCGGGAGGTCCAGGCCGATTTCCGGTTCCTCGTGGAGCTCGTGGCGGAACCGGGCGATTTCTCCCTGCATCTCTTTGGCGTCTGAGGCGATCGACATCTGTTCTCCTGTTTCCTGAACGATTGGTAGGTATCCATAGCCATTGTGGAGTGACTAGCCTCACAATCTTCCAAAGCCCTGAAAAAATTCACGATTGTGCCAGAATTGACAGGAATCACGCATCGTTTAGGAGGGGATCGCTGATGGAACTCAGTGAAGAGGACCTCCGGTTGATCAATGCCCTCCAGATCTCGCCGCGGATCAGTTGGTCCGACGCCGCGGAGGTCCTGGGCGTCCATGCCACCACGTTGGCCTCCCGATGGGACCGCTTGCGCGAATCCGGAGCCGCTTGGACCACGGCGCACCTTATGGGCGACCCCAAGCATGCCTGCCTTGCCCTGTTGGACGTGGACTGCGAAATGCACCTCCGGCCCGAGGTTACGGCCGCGCTCGCTGCCATCCCGGAGATCATCACGGTTGAGGAGGCCGCCAGCAACCGGGACCTCATGCTGACCGTGATCACCCAGGACCTGGGGGAGTTCAGCAGCCGGCTATTGCCCCAGCTCAAGGAAATCCGGGGGCTCACCAAGTACCGGACGTCGCTCTGCACCCGGATCCACACGAGCGGCTATGCGTGGCGGCTCAACGTCCTGAGCAGGGCGGAGCAGCAGGCGCTGCGCGCCCTCGCCGGGCCGGAAGCGCTCAATCCGTCCGCCCCCTACGCCCAGGTCACCCCGCTGCCGGAGAGCCATATGGCACTCTTTCCGTTCCTCGCCCGGGACGGAAGGGCCTCCGCCGCGGAGATCGCTCGCGCCCTGGGACGGCACCCAGCCACGGTGCAGCGGCAGCTAGGCCGGGTGCTCGCGAGCCGGATGCTGTCCTTCCGCTGCGAAATCGCCCAGCAATTCTCGGGCTATCCCATGACGTGCCAGTGGTTCGCGAACGTTCCAGCAGGCCAGCACGAGGCCGCGGCCGCCGAACTACGGGCCGTCAGGAACGTCAGGTTCACGGCCTCCACCACTGGCAGTACCAACTTTGTGATCATCATGTGGCTGCGCTCGCTGGCTGAGGTCATGGAGATGGAACTCGCCATCCAGCAGCGCATCCCGAGGATCGAACTGGTTGAAAGCGTCGTGATGCTGAGCACGGCCAAGCGAGTCGGGTGGATGCTGAACCCGGACTCGACGGCGACGGGCGCCGTCGTACCCACCGCCGCCGGCGGACTGCTCCCCGCGATCGAATGGACGACGACGGCGTGACTCGCCGTGCCGGGTAGGACAGCTAGGCCTGGAGGGCCTTGGCCCAAAGGTTGATGTCCGATTCGACGGCGAATTGGTCAATATTGTCCAACTCGTCGTTGGTGAAGTCGGGACCTGAGGTTGCCGCCAAATTGTCCTCCAGTTGCCGGACGCTGCTGGCGCCGATCAGAGCCGATGTGACAGGGATTCCCTTGTTCTGCGGGCGCAGCACCCAGGCAATGGCCATCTGGGCGAGCGTCTGCCCACGCTGCGCCGCGATCTCATTGAGGCCCCGTATCCGGGCCAGGTTCTCCTCCGAGAGCTGGGTGTCCACGAGCGACTTGCCCGCGGCCGCGCGGGAGTCCTCCGGGACGCCCTGCAGGTATCTGGAGGTCAGCAATCCTTGCGCAAGGGGCGAGAACGCGATGGCTCCTGCGCCCACCTGCTCAAGGGTTTCGAACAAGTTGGGGGAGCCGTGTTCGGTCCAGCGGTTGAGCATTGAGTACGAGGGCTGGTGGATCAGCAATGGTGTTCCAAGGTCCTGGAGGATGGCAGCTGCTTCGAGGGTCTTCTCCGGGGAGTATGAGGAAATGCCCGCGTACAGCGCCCTGCCAGATCGAACCGCGGTGTCGAGCGCTCCCATGGTCTCCTCAAGGGGAGTGTTGGGGTCCGGGCGGTGGCTGTAGAAGATATCCACGTAGTCCAGGCCCATGCGCTCGAGAGACTGGTCCAGGCTTGAGAGCAGGTATTTCCTGGATCCCCATTCCCCGTACGGGCCGGGCCACATGTGGTATCCAGCTTTGGTCGAGACGACGAGTTCGTCGCGGTACGGTTTGAAGTCGTCTCTGAGGTGCCGGCCGAAATTCGTTTCGGCACTGCCACCGGGCGGACCGTAGTTATTGGCGAGATCGAAGTGTGTGACTCCGAGGTCGAAAGCGCGGCGAAGGATGGCACGCTGTGTCTCAAAGGGCTTGTCGTCGCCGAAGTTATGCCAGAGGCCCAGTGAGACCGCCGGAAGTTTCAGACCGCTTCGCCCCACCCTTCGGTACGGCATCGAAGCATAGCGGTCCTGCGTGGGGTTGTAATTCATCAATCTAATTTCCCTTGGATACGGAGATGGAGAGGGGACATCGGGCGCGGGACATCGGACCCGGGGCTTATGTGCAGGCGTTTGTTCAGGGGGTTTTGCTGGCGTCGGACCCGCGTCTTTCTTCGGCTGCTTGTGCAGCTTCAGGAGTGCCCGTTCCGGCGCCGAAGCTGCCGAGCAACGCGAGTGAATCCGCTGACGAGGAACCCGGCGGGGCGGAATACACCCTTAGCGTCTGATCCGGATCGTCGGGCAGTGTGAGGTCTTCGACGTTCAATTCCAAGTCCCCGACGACGGGGTGGTGGAGCCGAACAATGCTCGCCGATGCTTTTGCCACCCGGTGCCCTGCCCACCACTTGCGGAAGTGCTCGCTGGACACCGCGAGTTCGCCAACGAGTTGACTTGCCTGCGCGTCGTTGGGGTGGCGCCCGATGTCCACGCGAAGGGACCCCACTGCATCAGATGCCACACTCTTCCAATCCCGGAAGAGCGATTGTGCGAGCGGATCCAGCATGATCCACCGGGTCAGGTTCCGTTCCGTTGGGGGCATCGCGGGGAAATCGGCAAGCAGGAGGATGGCGAGACGGTTTCCGGCCAGGACATCAGTGCGTCGGCCGAGGATAAGGGCGGGCACATTGCCCACGGCGTCGAGAAGCTGGTGCAGGGCAGGCCGTACTCGCTGCCCGGAAACGGGCGGACGCTCGGACAATGCGCAATTCTGCAAGAGGTCCATCATGTGTGCATGCTCGCCCGGATCCAAGTGCAGCGCCCGCGCCACGGAGTCAAGCACCGATCGGGAGGGGTGGATGTTGCGGCCCTGCTCCAGCCTTGTGTAATAGTCGGTACTCACATCAGCAAGCCGGGCGATCTCTTCACGGCGCAGACCCGGGACCCTGCGGGCACCGGAACTGGCGCTGATTCCGGCCTGCTCGGGCGTCAGCCGTGACCGCATTGCCTTCAGGAATTTTCCAAACTCTGCACTCTGACCCATGCCTTCAATTCTCCGCCGCCGGATTCGGGCTTTCCATAGGGAAGGTAGGTCGCTCAGTCCTAGGAAAACCAGGGAGCGGCACAGCTGCTGACATGGTTCCCGGCGCCGCATAACGTCGTCTGCAGGGACTCGACGAAACCGGTTTCCGGATGAATCGCTCCAGAAACCCACTAACCGCCACCCGAAAGAAACCGCGACCCGAAAGATGCCAGGCAAGAACGGGCATTTCGGTGCAACAAACGACAGAAGAGAACCATGGATTTTTCCCTCATGATGGCTTGCGTAGTCGTCAACTCCATCAACCATGAAGCACTCAGCGCATTGCCCAATGCCCCCGTTATCGCTCCACGACCACCCGGACGCACCCGTAGGCGACTGGTCCGTCTCCAGGCGACGCTGGCCAGCGTTCTACACCGAGCAGCATGGGCGATTGAGCTGTCAAAGACGCCGACGGGACACAAAATAAACACGACTGTATAAACGCGACCGTAGTTCTAGGCTGGGATGATGACAAGCCACGACGCGACAGCCGGCATACTGCAACGCCCCTATCTCCTGGCGACAGCAGGTGCCTGCGCGTTGGTCTTCCTGGCAGCTTTCGAATCAATGGCCGTCACCACCATCATGCCGCTAGTGAGCCGCGAGCTGGACGGTGCCGGACTCTATGCATTGGCGTTCGCCGGGCCGCTCGCCACGGGTGTGATCGGCATGGTCGCCGCAGGAAACTGGGCGGACAGGCGTGGTCCGGCCGCCCCGCTGTACGCATCCGTGGCGCTGTTCGCGGCCGGGCTATTCATCGCCGGTACCGCGGTTTCCATGCCGATGCTCGTGGCCGGCAGGCTCGTCCAAGGCCTCGGCGGAGGCGCGATGACCGTGGCGCTGTATGTGGTGATCGCCCGGGTGTACCCCGCCCGATTGCATGCCCAGGTCTTTGCCGCGTTCTCGGCGGCCTGGGTCGTTCCTTCGATGATTGGTCCCTTCGCCGCCGGCGTGGTTGCCCAGTTGAGCAGCTGGCACTGGGTGTTCCTCGGCGTCGTGGGCCTCGTTGTTCCGGCCTTGGCAATGATCCTCCCCGCCATGCGGGGCATGCGTTCCACGCCGGACCCACGGGAGGCAGGCTCACCGAAAGCGGACTCCCCGAAGGAGGCCGCCGGTGAGGCAAAGCCTGAGGGCGCCAACGTTCCCTGGGCATTCGGCCGCATGGGATGGGCCGCGCTCGCAGCCCTTGCGGTTCTCGGCCTGAACCTCTCCGGGCAGGTGCCCGGCGTCGGCTGGGTGATTGCCGCCGTCGCGCTCGTCATCGCAATGCTGGCAGTGCGGCCGCTGGTTCCGCACGGCACGCTCGGCGCGCACCGCGGATTGCCGAGCGTCATTTTGATGCGAGGCGTTGCTTCCGCAGCCTTCTTCGGTACCGAGGTTTACGTGCCGTACCTTCTCACGGAGCGATACTCGTTCTCTCCGGCATTTGCCGGACTCGCGCTGAGGGGATCGGCGATCGCCTGGGCAGGGGCATCCGCCGTCCAGGGCCGCATGGGTTCCCGGCTTGGCAATGCCCTTGCAATCAAGATCGGGTCTGCGCTGGTGCTCGGTTCGGTGGCAATCGTCCTCGTGACCACGGTGTTTTCGTGGCCCGCCGCAGTGGCGATCGCGGGCTGGCTGTTCGCGGGCGCCGGGATGGGCCTGATGTACCCGCGGTTGAGCGTCATGACCCTGGCACTCTCCAAGCCGGTGGATCAAGGCTTCAACAGTTCTGCAATGTCCATCGCCGATTCCCTCGGCGGCGCCCTCTCGCTCGCCGTGACGGGTCTCGTCTTCAGTGCGCTCACGACGACGGCGGGCTCGTTCGCGGGGGTGTTCGTACTGACGTCGAGCATCGCCACAGTCGGACTCATCATTTCGCCGCGGGTTGCCGTTCGGCGCTCTTCGGGCGCTGAACGTGTGGGGGACGCGGAGGCCCACCCCGCCGCGGAGGCGGACGACGTGCGGGCCTAGGGCGTGCGGGCCTCGGACGTCCGGGTGGCCCGGAGCACGCTGTCGATGGTGGTGGCGTGCTGGCCCTCAGGGCCCGTCACCCCGCGCTCCCTGGAATCGGCAACATTGATCCTCCACGAGCCCGGTCCGCGCGTGAGCGCCCCCACCAAGTCCTCGGGAGTGAAGAATTTGTCCTTCATATCCTTGTGCCCGCTCCACGGAGTCAGGCCATCCGGATGATGCCCGACCACCAGCAAAGCGCCGCCGGGAGCCACCGCTGCCGCGGCAGAGGCAAGGGAATCGCGCCACGGAAGAAGCGGAGAGTGTAGGAATTGGGAGGACACCAAGTCGAAGCCCCCTTCAGGGTGCCACGAGCCGAAGTTCCGCTGTAGCCACGTGATCCGGCCCTGTAGCCCGACGTCGGCGGCGTGGGCTTCTGCCCGTTCAAGCGCGACGGCGGAGACGTCCACCGCGGTCACCGTCCAGCCATGCTCGGCGAGCCAGATGGCGTCCGCGCCCTCTCCGCAGCCCAGGTCCAGGGCGGTGCCGGGAGCCAGTCCCTTGGCTTCGGCGATCAGCTGCGGATTGGGATTACCGCTCCACCTCTTCGCCTTTTCCCGGTAGACCTCGTCCCAAAACTGCGCCGGGTCGGCGTCCTGGTCAGGGTTGCTGTGAAGGTGGGCTCCGCTGTCGTGGATTTCGCTGTGAAGGTGGGCTCCGCTGTCGTGGATTTCGCTGTGAAGGTGGGCTCCGCCGTCGTGCTGGTGCGTCATGGCTCAAGCCTGCCCTGACGTGCGCCGCGAGGCAACGGCCAGGCCAGAAGACCCCTGTGGAAGGGCGGGCTGCTCGCGGATGCTAGAATGGATCTACTTGATGTGCAGTGATGCCCGCTTAGTCCCCGAATTTGGCGTAGTTCCAAACTTGGGAAGTGGGCTTTTTTCATGTGAGAGGCACATCCTGCGTCGATGAACGCGTTTTCTCTGGTCCCGGCCACGGCTTATTGCCTACCGGTCGATCACTGACTTTTTCCTCGGCGAACCCTTGGCCCAACCGGCGTCGGGGGACGATGTCCATTGGACACCGCCAGAAAGACCCGAAACACATGACTACTTTTGCTGCCCTTGGCACGCCCAAGGCCATCGCCGAGTCCCTCGCTGCAGATGGCATCGAAGAGGCTTTCCCCATCCAGGTCAAGACCCTCCCGGATACGCTCGCTGGCCGCGACGTCCTGGGCCGTGGCCGCACCGGCTCCGGCAAGACCATCGCTTTCGCTATCCCGCTCGTGGCGCGTCTCGCCGAGCGCGAAGCCAAGCACTTCCGCAAGCCCGGCCGCCCCATGGGACTGGTCCTCGCGCCGACCCGCGAGCTGGCCACACAGATCAACGCCACCATCGAACCGATGGCCAAGGCCATGGGCCTGAACACCACGGTCATCTACGGTGGCATCTCCCAGGCCCGCCAGGAAAAGGCGCTGCGCGCCGGCGTCGACATCGTCATCGCCTGCCCGGGCCGCCTTGAGGACCTCATCCGCCAGCGCATCCTGACCCTCGAAGCCGTCGAGATCACCGTGCTGGACGAGGCCGACCACATGGCCGATCTCGGCTTCCTCCCGGTGGTCAAGAAGCTCATGGACATGACCCCCACCCAGGGCCAGCGCCTGCTCTTCTCCGCGACGTTGGACAACGGTGTTGACAAGCTGGTCAACCGTTACCTGTCCAACCCGCTGACCCACTCCGTGGACGACCCGCAGGCCGCGGTGACCACCATGGAGCACCACGTCCTGGTGGTCAACGACCAGACCGTCAAGAAGCAGCTGATCGTGGAGCTGGCCTCCGGCGCTGGCCGCCGCGTCCTCTTCATGCGGACCAAGCACCACGCACGCAAGCTCGCCAAGACCCTCACCGACTGCGGCATCCCCGCTGTCGACCTTCACGGCAACCTGTCGCAGAATGCCCGTGACCGCAACCTCGCCGAGTTCTCCAGCGGAGAGGTCCGGGTCCTGGTGGCCACCGACGTCGCAGCCCGCGGCGTGCACGTAGACGACGTCGAACTCGTCATCCACGTTGACCCGCCCACAGAGCACAAGGCTTACCTGCACCGCTCCGGCCGTACGGCCCGCGCAGGTTCCGACGGCACTGTGGTCACGCTGACGCTCCCCGAGCAGCAGTCCGACGTCAAGAAGCTCATGAAGGCTGCCGGCGTCGACGTTTCGTTCGAACGCGTCACGGCCAACTCCCCGCTGGTTGCCGAGCTCGTGGGCGAGGTCGCCGACAAGGTTGACCCGCGCACCCGTGCGGCATTGCTCGCAGCGAAGACCCAGCAGCCGGGCGGCGGTACCTCCACAGGTGCCAATGCCCAGCGCAAACGGGCTCGTCGCTCCACACAGGCTGCACCCACTGCGGGTGGCCGTGGTGGTCGCGGTGGCCGCGGCAAGGTTTCGGCCGAGCCCGTACGCACCGACATCAACCGCGCCGAGCGCCGCGCAGCCGCGAACGACGACGTCGCCCGCAGCTCACGTGGACGCGGCAACGCAGCAGCCGGTCACCGCAACGACGTTCCTGGTGCTCGTGGCCAAGGTGCGCAGGGTGGTCGCAGCGGCCGTCCGGCGACAGGTCAGCGTGCTGCCGCTGGCAACCGCTCGGCGTCGGCTCCGCGGACGGAATCCGCAACGTCCACGCGCAGCAGTGGCAACAAGGCTGTGTGGTCCTCGAACACGGGCGGCAACTCCGGCGGCTCGTACGGCTCCGGCTCAGGCAACTCGGGTTCCGGCCGTCCGGCCCGCAGCGGCCCGCGCCGTGCCTCGGCTCCCGCGTCGAACGAGCGCCGCGGCCGCTAAGGCTACCACCCGCGCTCGCGCCATTCCGCAAGGTGTGGCCTCTCCGCACCGAGTGTGGTCGGATCTCCATGGCCCGGATGCACCACGGTGTCGTCCGGGTAGACCTCGAATAGCCGTTCGCTCACGTCGTTCAACAGCGAAGTGAAGCGGGCGGCGTCGTTCTGCGTGTTGCCAACGCCTCCGGGGAACAACGAGTCGCCGCTGAAAATGTGCGCGGGCCCTTCCGGGTCCAGGTACACGTAGGCGATCGAACCCGGAGTGTGGCCGCGCAAGTGCACCGCGGAGATGTCGAAACCGTCGAAGTTCCCCACATCGCCATGGTGCAGCGGAACATCCACGGGCACAGGCAGCGCGTCGGCGTCGTCCACTCCGGCCGAGGTCTTCGCGCCCGTAGCTTCCACCAACCCGGGAAGCGCACGGACGTGGTCCCAATGCTGGTGGGTGGTGGCGATGAGGGCCAGTTTCGGCGGCGATGCGGCGTCGGCGACCGACTCCGCAAGCATTGCTTGGATCGCCGGAAGGTCGTCCGCGGCGTCGATCAGGAGCTGCGCGCCGCTTGCCTTTGCGGTGAGCAGGTACACGTTGTTGTTCATCTCGCTGACCGAGATTCGCCGGATGGTGATGTCACGCAGTGAATGAATGAGTGAGTCCATTCGTCCACTCTACGGAAGCCGCCTGCGGCTCACCGACTACTCGCGGCCCTGCGAAACCCAGGTGGGATCCGCGGACCGTGAGCCGACGACGGCGTCCGCGGCGCCGTCGAGCACGTCCAGTTGGGCGGCACTCAACTCGAGCGACAAGGCACCCAGGTTCTCATCGATCCGGTGCGCTTTGCGCGTGCCGGGGATGGGGACCACGCTCAGCTCAAGGCGGCGGCCCTGGGCGAAAAGCCAAGCCAGAGCTACCTGGGCGGGAGTTGCATCCCGGCCGGTGCTCTCGGACAGCTCGGCGGCCACGGCACGCACCGCGGCAACAACCGCCTGGTTGGCGTCGAGTGCGTCGTCCGCAAAACGGGGGATGCGGTGCCGGAAATCGTTCTCGCCGAGTTGATCGGCGCTGACGGTTCCGGTGAGGAAGCCCCGGCCAAGCGGCGAATAGGGCACGAAGCCGACACCGAGCTCTGCCGCAGTCGGGACGACGTTGCGCTCAACGTCCCGGCTCCAGATTGACCACTCGCTCTGCACGGCGGCTATCGGGTGCACGGCGTTGGCTTCCCTCAGCTCCTCGGCTGTCACTTCAGACAGGCCAAGGTACCGGACTTTGCCTGCCCGGACAAGCTCTGCCATGGCCTCCACGGTTTCCACAATCGGAACGCGGAGGTCGCGGCGGTGCATGTAGTAGAGGTCGATGACATCGGCGCCCAGGCGACGGAGGCTTGCTTCCGCCGCCTGGGCCACGTACGCGGTGTCTCCCCGGACATCTGTGTAGCCCTCGCGCGGGTTGCCCACGATGCCGAACTTGGTGGCCAACTGGACCTCGTCGCGTCGGTCCTTCAGCAGCTTTGCGATCAGTTCCTCGTTGTCGCCCGCGCCGTAAATATCCGCGGTGTCGATGAAGCTGATGCCGGCATCCACGGCGTGGTGCAGCGTCTTGAGGGATTCGGCGGGATCCACTTCGCCATACACGGGGGTCAATGCCATCCCGCCGAAACCAAGGGGGCTCACGGCCAGGCCGTCGCCGAGTTGTACATTCGTGGTTTCCGGGCTCATCGTGCTTCTCCTTCGCCGAGTGTTCGTCTCACTGCTGGCAACTCCGTCGGGCGGGGGAGTATTCCGCGCTCATCGCCGGGCGGGCTCGGCCACTTCTTCACGCTTCTCCGTGGGAAGGGCCTTCAACCCGGCTGCGCAACCCACGATTCCCGCGATGAATAGCAGCTTGAGCGGGCTGGCTGGTTCGACGCCGGTGGCCATCGCCCAGCCGACCGTCAGCGCCGCGCCGATCCCGACCCAGACGGCGTAGGCCGTGCCCAGCGGAATCCACTTCACCGCGATGCCGAGGCCGATCATGCTGAGGGTCGCGGTGACGGCGAAGACCACGGTGGGGACGGCTTGGCTGAATCCGTCGGACAGACCGAGGGCCGTCGCCCACACAGCTTCGAGCACGGCGGAGGCCAGCAGAACGGCCCATGCAAACTTGGCTTTCATCGCTACGCCACCACCTTCAAGCCGACCACGCACACGCCGATCCCGGCGAGCAAGAGCAGCCGAGCCGCCGTCGGGCGCTCAACCTTGGTGATCATCGCGTAAGCCGCTGTGAGAACGACGCCGACTCCTACCCACACCGCATACGCGGTTCCGGTGGGAATGGTTTGCATGGCGAAGGCCAGGCCTGCGGTGCTCGCGACCACGGTGACGAGGAAGACGGCGGAGGGCAGCGGTTTGCGGAAGCCTTTGGAGCGGTGGAGTGCGGCCGCCCAGACGGCCTCGAGCGCTCCGGACAGAATGAGGATTAACCACGACATGACAGGTCCTTTGGCCAGTCTTGTCGCGTGCCGGGTACTGAACCGTCGTCCGGAGGTCCCTGTGCGGGCCTTCCTTCGAGGCTAGCAAAGCCCGACGCCGGGTGGCCAGCTTTGGTGGCGAGCCTCACCAAGGGACATGTCCGGTGCTGGGATCTAGGAGTGCGCATGCTCCACGCGGTCGATGGAGATGACGGCGAGGAATCCACGGCCCAGGATTTCCGGGCTGCTGGTGTCGGAACCCACTACTGCGTCGTAGCGGGCGAGTTCCACGGACTCCGCAGGCGCGACGGCGGCGGTTCCACCCTCGGAGCCGTCCAAGACCTCCGCAGACGCAGCCGATTCCGCAGGCTCCGCGCCGGGACTCACCGAAGCCCTACCCTCCAAAAGGACTGCCAACTGGCCTTCGAATACCGGGTGTGCGCGCTTCTTGGAGAGCTCGATGATGGACGTGTAGCCCTTGAATTCGCCGGCCCTGGCGATCACGTTGAGGTCCCGGATGTCGCCGGTGGGGAGTGCGCTGGCCGAAGCCGCTTCGCCTGAAAACCGGAAAGGCCGATACTTTTCCAGCGGGTGTTCTTCGCCATCCACCGTGAGCAGCAGCAATTCGCCGTCGATCACTGTGAGGACTCGCTCCATGCCAGGGAACGTCGAGAAATCGCCGGCCGATCCGACGTCGGCGATGCTGACCCGCCAGTCCCACGCTCCGTCTTGCGCGGACGCTGCTTTCGGATGGCTGGCGAGTTCGCGGGTCACCCCGCCTCCGTTGCGCCATGGTTCGGGTTTGAGCTCGGCAAAGCGGATGATCTCCATGCGCTCCAGCCTAGCCCGAGCCCGCCGTCGGCAGGCTGAGCGCTTGCGTAACATCGGTGCAATCTTGACGCGGTTCACCAATCCCGCGGGCCCTTGCTAACGTCGTAGGGAGGTAAACGGTTGGAGGCGCGGAATGTTCGTCAAAGTGTGCGGTTTGAGCACGCCTGAATCCGTGCAGGCCGCCGTCGAGTCCGGCGCGGACGCCGTGGGTTTCGTGCTGACGAAGAGTCCGCGCGAAGTATCGCCTGACCGTGCCCGAGACTTGCTGGTCCATGTACCGGACGGTGTGACCGCCGTCGGAGTCTTCCGTCACGAGGCAGCGGCCGATGCCGTCGCAACCGCGCGCGAGGCCGGCCTCGTATGGGTTCAGCTGCACGGAAGCCGTTCCCCGGAAGACGTTAAGACCGTGCACGACGCCGGCATGCGGCTCATCCGGGCCGTCACCGTGGGTGCCGCTCCGGACGAGTTCGAGGAGTGGGGCGAGGAACTTCTCCTGATCGACGCCGCAGTACCAGGTTCAGGCGAGGCGTGGGACTATTCCTCGGTCCGGAATCTGGGCCTGGGTGCACGCCACTGGTTGTTGGCTGGAGGATTGACCCCGTCCAACGTCGGGGCCGCGGCGTCCGAAGCCGAGGCCTGGGGCGTCGACGTGTCCAGCGGCGTGGAGTCCTCCCGCGGGGTGAAGGACCTCGACCTCGTTCGCGCCTTTGTCCACGCCGCAAAAGCCTGACGCCCCCACCCGAACGCTCGCTCCGATGATGTGAGCGAGGGTCCGCGGTTTTGCCCCCGAAGGTGAGCGAGCGTCGCAAGAAACCCTTGACAGCCGCCAGCCGCCGTCGCATATTTAACACATCGGCTAATTAGCCGATGTGTTAAATATAAAGGCGCTAGCGATGTCCACAGACCGGCTCAGTCTCATCTTCTCGGCACTGGCCGACCCCACCCGAAGGGCCATTCTGGCCCGGCTTTCGGAGGGTGAGGCCACGGTGAACGAGCTTGCCGAACCGTTCGACATCAGCCTGCCCGCCGTCTCCCGGCATCTCAAGGTCCTGGAAAACGCAGGGCTCATCAGCCGGAGCCGGAATGCGCAATGGCGGTCTTCCAAATTAGAAGCGGAACCACTGCGCGAAGCCACCGAATGGATGGACAAATACAGGCGCTTCTGGGATGCCAGTTTTATCCGCCTCGACGCCCACCTGCGCAAGATTCAGCACGATTCGAAGGATCCAGGAGCCAAGCAATGAACACGGAACAGCACATCCTCACCATGACCCGCGATTTCGATGCCCCACGCGAGCTCGTCTTCCAAGTCTTCGTGGACCCCGATCAGCTAGCCGCATGGTTCGGGCCGGTCGGCGTGGATTCGCCGCGCGACCGGATAACCGTCGACCCCCGGGTGGGCGGAGCCTGGCAGCTCGTCATGACCTGGGACGAGGACGGCGTCGCCAAGGAATCACCCATCGACGCGGTCATCACCGGATACGACCCGCCCGCCTTGCTGGTCGCCACCCAGAAAGCAGAGCCCGACGCCGGGATTACCCTTTTGCTGGAAATGCGCCTTGAGTTCGAGGTACTGGATGGCGGCCGCACGAGGCTTCATCTCACCCAGGGCCCCTTCGACTCCGAGCAATGGGTGGAAATGACCAGAGAGGGATGGGGCACCTCGTTCACCAAACTGGACACCGTGTTGGTGCGGGAATAGGGACGCGGTCCAAAAGGGGCCCGAAGTCAACTTGGAAGGTCGGTGCCCATTCGGGCTACACTCCACGACGGGGACAGAATGCCATTGCTCCGGAGACCGAACGGTTCCGGAGACAGACGATCAAGCAGAATGCGACCTTTTGAAAATCCTTTCCAAACCTCTTAACGGCCCTATCCGATACCTGACAGCCGCCCTCTTCGCCGCACTGGCGCTGTCCGGCTGCTCCACACAGGGAGGGGGCTCCGCCGCGGCGGGCACGCCGTCGTCCCCTTCTGCGGGCGACTCGGCCTCCGCAAGTGCAAGCCCAACTCCATCATCGGGGCCATTCGGGGGCTTCGCGTCTGCGGCCGAAATGTGCTCCACCATCTCCAAAGAAGCTACGGGCGCTTCGTTGCTTCCAATGTCGGCGGCGCAGGGGAAGACCGCCGAGCTGGAGCAATACAAGGCCGAGCTCACCGCCACGGCGGATCGGGTCCCGGAAGCGCTCAAGGCTGATTTCACCAACCTCAAGGACACTGCGATTGCAGGCTTGAAGGACCAAACCGTCTACTCGAGCGGCAAGTTCGAAAAAGCGATGGCTCCCGTTACGACCTGGCTGAGCGCCAACTGCAAGTAATCCTTTGTCCACTTAAGCGAATGAACAGGTAGCGCGGTCCCGGTGCCGCGGCAAGAATGGCTTCATGCAGCTGCCAGTCATGCCCCCTGTCGCACCCATGCTTGCCAAGGCGGTTGGCGCCATCCCGGACGGCGCCATGAGCTACGAGCCTAAATGGGATGGGTTCCGCTCCATCGTTTTTCGTGACGGTGACGACGTCGAAATCGGTAGTCGCAACGAGAAGCCCATGAACCGGTACTTCCCGGAGCTCATCGAGGCGGTGAAGGCAAACCTGCCCGAACGCTGCGTCCTCGACGGCGAGATTATCCTGGTCGGCAGATCCGGTGACCGCTTGGACTTTGAAGCCCTCCAGCAACGAATCCATCCGGCAGCCAGCAGGGTCAAGCTGTTGTCCGAGCAGACGCCGGCGAAATTCGTGGCCTTCGACTTGCTCGCCCTTGGCGATGAGGACTTCACGGGACGGCCCTTCGCCGAACGGCGGGCAGCGCTTGAAAAAGCACTCGCAGGCGCCGCTGCTCCCATCCACCTCACCGCGGCAACCCGGGACAAGGGAACGGCGGAGCAGTGGTTCAGCCAGTTCGAGGGCGCAGGCCTGGACGGCCTGCTCGCCAAGCCGCTGGATGGTACCTACCAACCGGACAAGCGCGTGATGTTCAAGGTCAAACACCAGCGGACCGCCGACTGCGTCGTGGCCGGCTACCGGGTTCATAAGACCGGCGACGACCTTATTGGTTCGCTCTTGTTGGGGCTTTATGACGACGGCGGCCGGCTTTCCAACGTGGGCGTGGTGGGTTCCTTCTCGATGCAGCGGCGCAAGGAACTGTTCGGCGAACTCCAACCCCTCGTGACTGGGTTCGATGGGCATCCCTGGGCATCGGCCGAGCAGGAGGAAGGCAGCCGGACACCCCGCAACGCCGAAGGCAGCCGCTGGAGCGCAGGGAAGGACCTGTCGTTCACGCCCCTGCGGCCAGAACTCGTTGTGGAAGTGGCTTACGACCACATGGAAGGGGAGCGGTTCAGGCACACAACGCAGTTCGTGCGGTGGCGGCCGGACAGGGATCCGGAGTCGTGCACCTATGGGCAGCTTGAGGAACCCGTGAAGTTCGATTTGTCAGCGGTCCTGGACGCCGGGAAACCATAAATCAGGGGGATTTCAGGGCGAACCCCTAGGCCCCGCCCGCGTCCCGCAAGGGACAATGGGAAATATGAAAACGCTGCTCAACATCATCTGGCTCGTCTTCGGTGGCTTCGTCCTTGCCTTGGGCTATTTCATGGCCGGAATTATCTGCTGCTTGTTGATCGTCACCATCCCGTGGGGCATCGCGTCGTTCCGGATTGCCTCGTACACCCTGTGGCCGTTTGGCCGCATGGTTGTGGACAAGCCCGGAAGTGGGGGCGTCTTTACGCTCCTGGGCAACGTCATCTGGTTGCTGGTTGCGGGCATTTGGATCGCGATCGGGCACGTAGTCACTGCGTTCGCCATGGCCATCACGATCATCGGGATCCCGCTGGCCATCGCCAACCTGAAGCTCATTCCGGTATCGCTCATGCCGCTGGGCAAGCAGATCGTGCCTAGCAAACGCCTCTTCGTCAGCACCTACCGCTAGCGCGGCAACGCCGGCCACCCGAAACCCCGCGTCGGGCATCAGACGCCATGGACTGTTCCGGAGTAGCGTAGGCCGTGTCTGCACTGCCTCCCCTCGAAAGGAACAGTCCATGTCCGCCGCCAGGAACACCGTTGCCAAGAACATCGTCGCCACCCTCAAAGCCAACAACGTCCAGCGCGTCTACGGGATCCCCGGGGATTCGCTGAACGGATTTACGGACGCGCTGAGGGAGGAAGAGAGCATCCGTTGGGTGCATGTCCGGCACGAAGAAGCCGCGGCGTTGGCGGCCGCAGCCGAGGCGGGCCTCACGGATGAACTCGCGGTGTGCGCCGGATCCTGCGGCCCGGGCAACCTGCACCTGATCAACGGCCTCTACGATGCCAACAAGTCCAGGGTTCCCGTGCTGGCCATCGCCGCCCACATTCCCAGCGAAGAGATCGGCAGCCAGTACTTCCAGGAGACACATCCCCAGGAGTTGTTCCGGGAGTGCAGCGTTTATGTCGAGCACGTCGCCCATCCTTCCCAGATGCCCAGGGTCTTGGAAATCGCCATGCGGACGGCCGTCGAGAAGCGGGGCGTCGCCGTCGTCGTGATTCCCGGCGATGTCGCCCTCGCGGAGGCGCAGAGCAACCGGACAGCGGTGATCCGGGCCGCCCGGCCGGAGATCCGGCCCAACCCGCGGGAGCTCGCCGAAGCAGCTGACATTCTCAACGCGGCAGGCAAAGTCACTATCCTGGCCGGCGCCGGCACCGCGGGTGCGCACGCCGAGGTCATGGCCCTGGCGGACGCGCTGGGCGCGCCGATCGTCCACGCGATGCGCGGCAAGGAGCACATCGAGTACGACAACCCCTTCGACGTCGGCATGACCGGCCTTTTGGGGTTCAGTTCCGGCTACCGCGCGATGGAGAGCTGCGAAGCCTTGCTTATGCTGGGCACCGATTTTCCGTACCAGCAGTTCTACCCGGAGAATGCCAAGATCATCCAGGTGGATATCAGGGGCGAGCAACTCGGCAGGCGTTCCCGGATCGATCTTGGCCTTGTGGGCACGGTCAAGGACACTGCGGCCTCGCTCCTGCCCTTGATCGAGCCCAAAAAAAGACGAACGCACCTCCAAGCCTCCCTCAAGCACTACGCCAAGTCCCGTGCAAAACTCGACGACCTGGCCTCTCCGGCCAAAGACGGCCAGCCCATCCATCCGCAGTTCGTGGGCAGGCTCGTGGATGAGGTGGCGGCCCCGGATGCGGTTTTCACGTGCGACGTCGGGTCCCCCACCGTGTGGGCCGCCCGGTACCTGAGCATGAACGGCCGACGCCGGCTGCTCGGCTCGTTCAACCACGGAACCATGGCCAACGCCCTGTCCCACGGAATCGGTGCGGCCGCCTCGTACCCCGGGCGCCAGGTGGTGGCCCTGGCCGGCGACGGCGGCCTGACCATGCTTCTCGGCGAGCTGATCACCTTGGTGCAGAACAAGCTCCCCGTCAAAGTGGTGGTCTTCAACAACTCCTCGCTGAACTTCGTCGAGCTCGAAATGAAGGCCGCCGGATTCGTCAATTTCGGCACCGAGCTCGAGAATCCGGACTTCGCCAAACTGGCAGAATCGCTGGGCATCCGGGGAATCCGGGTGGACAACTCCTCCGGGTTGAAGGCGGGGCTGGCTGAAGCGTTCGCGCACGACGGTCCGGCCCTCATCGACGTCCGCACGGCCCGGCAGGAACTGTCCATTCCGCCGGCAATCAGCGCCGAACAGGTCAAGGGCTTCACGCTCTACGCAATCCGGACGGTCCTCTCCGGCCGCGGCGACCAGCTCATCGACCTGGCGAAGACCAACATCCGCCAGATATTCTGAACCGAACCCCGCACGGGACTACCCAGCCGTCACGGCTCCGGTTCGCGGATCGAAACTGAAGCTGCGCTCCACGACCGGCGCGCCGCCGTCGTCCGCCACCGCGAAAGTCAGCTCAAGCGAGTCCCGTGCCAGATCCTCCTCGGTGACGGTGTAAACCGGCGTGAAATACAGTGCTTCCGCGCCCGGTGCCAGATCGGCTGGCGGGAAGTCGGCCGGGTTCGCGTGCGGTCCCAGGAGTACGACGCCGGACGCCGCCTGGGTGCCCAGGTTGCGGGTTCGTCCGGTGAAGGCGAGGATGTCCCCGGCTTTGTAGCCCGGAATGATGGGCCCGTAGTTGAGGTCCTGTGCTTCGCGGGTTCCGAGGATTTGCGCCTGCTCCGCCGAGTAGCCCTGGCCCACTTCCTTCCATGTCTGCACGTCCCAATCACCGTCGTTGTCCGGGGAGATGACGTGGAATTCGCCAGCGTTCTGCCACACAGGGGGCCGGCCGGGAGTGATGGAGCGCAGTTCCATGTGAAACTCGAGCTGGTCGGGCTGGGTTTCAGGCGCACCCGCACCCGCACCGGCCGGGCCCACGAGCTGCCCCGTCAGCTGATCCGCCGGGACTGAAACGAAGACGATCTCGCGGTATCCCTGCCGCTCGTACAGGACGCCGATGTTGCCATCCCGAAGCCGCGCCGCGGTCGAGTAGGCCGAGCTTCCCTCGCACAGGACCAGCTTGGCGGGCCAGCTGGCCCCGTTGTCCGTGGACAGGCTGAGGACCGTATTGCGCCGCAGGGACGTGTCCTGGTTGTTGCTCGCGAGCAGCCAGTTGTTCGTGGCCGGGGTGGACAGGGACGCCACATTCGGGAGGCCGTCGAAGCGGACAAGCGAGCCGTTGTCGCTCGGGTCGGGGAGGTCCTCGACCGGTTCCAGCCGGCTCCACGTCTCGCCGCCGTCATGGGAGATCGCTGCCTGGCGCCGTGGCGTGGCGCGCGAGTGCAGGAGGAGGCGGCCGTCGTCGAGGCAAGCGACCTTGTTCTCGTTGGGACCGACCCCGTCCGGACCCTTTCCGATGAGCGATCCGAGCGTCCAAGTCTCGCCGTGGTCGTCGCTGTACGCGGAAGCCGCCATGATTTCGCCGTCCACGAGCACCACGAATTGTTGCACCAGACGTCCGGCGAACGGACCGGTGTGCATCTGGATTCCCTGCCCGGCCGCGGCGAAAATCCCCGTGATGCCGCGGTCGCGAGCGTCGGCACGAGCGCCCGGCTTGAGCTGATCGGTGAGCCGCCGATGCTGCCACGTGACGCCGTCGTCGTCGGAAAAGCTGACGTCGCAGTGCTGAACGTCGTCATCCGGTTCCAGCCCGCCCACTGCCTCGAAGAAACCAGCATGCGTCCCCGCGGCGTGGAACATGAAAATCCGCCCGGTCACGGCGTCCACCAAGAGGCTAGGATCGCCGTAGCCATTGAGCCCCGATCCGCTGCGGACCACCCGCTGTTCCTCCCAGCTGCGGCCATTGTCTGTGCTGCGCCGGAGCAGGAGATCGATCGGATTGGGCAGGTCGTCCAGGTTCGGTCGGCCGTCATAGGCGGCGAGCACGGTGCCCGCCGTCGAGACGGCCAGCGCAGGGATGCGGTACTGGCGGTAGCCGCCCGTGCCGCGCACCGCCAGGACGTGCTCGACGTCGGGACGGGCTTGGGGGAGTGTGGCGCCGCTGCGCTGGAGGTAGGAGGTCACACCTCCATGATACGAGATGGCGCCTTGGGTCCGCAGCTGCTTAGCTGATCCTGCGCCGGTAGGCGGCCGTAGCGAAGAAGTACGCGAGAACGAGGATGCCGAGGCACCATGCCAGGGCGACCCATATGTCGCTACCGATCGGCCGTTGTTCAAACAGATCCTGGATCGTGTTGACGATCGACGTGACCGGCTGGTTCTCGGCGAAGGCACGCACGGGACCCGGCATGGTGGCCGTGGGGACGAAGGCCGAACTGATGAACGGCAGGAAGATGAGCGGGTAGGAGAACCCGCCGGCGCCGTCTACAGACTTCGCTGTCAGGCCCGCGATGATAGCGAGCCATGTGAGCGCGAGGGTGAACAGCGCCAGGATTCCGATGATGGCGAGCCACTCCAGCAGGCTTGCCGATGTGCGGAATCCCATCAGGAAGGCCACCAGCACGATGATCACGAGGGAGAGACCGTTGGCCACCATGGAGGTCAGCACATGTGCCCACAGCACGGATGATCGTGCGATCGGCATGGAGTGGAACCGCTCGAAAATACCGCTCTTCATGTCGGTGAACAAGCGAACGGCGGTGTAAGCGATGCCTGATGCGATCGCGATCAGCATGATTCCCGGCAGCAGGTAATTGACGTAGTTCTCGGTGCCGGTCTTGATGGCTCCGCCGAACACGTAGACGAACAGCAGCATGAGGGCGATCGGCGTGATCGCGGTGGTGATAATGGTGTCCGCGCTACGGAAAATGTGGCGCATGGAGCGGCCCAGCAAGACGGACGTGTCTCCAAAGAAGTGTGTGCTCATGACTGGTCCTTACTTGACGCGACCTTGCCCTGGTTCCCCACAAGTGCAAGGAAGATATCCTCCAGGGTGGGCTGCTTTTCGACGTACTCGACCTTCGCCGGTGGGAGTAGTTGCTTTAGCTCGGCGAGAGTCCCGTTCGCGATGATGCGCCCTTGATGAAGGATGGCGATCCGGTCCGCGAGTTGTTCGGCCTCGTCGAGATACTGTGTGGTGAGCAGAACAGTGGTGCCCTGATTCGCGAGCTCCTGGATTACCTGCCACACTTCGATGCGTGCTTCGGGGTCGAGCCCGGTGGTCGGCTCATCGAGGAAGATCACCTCGGGCTGGCCGATCAGGCTCATGGCGATGTCAAGGCGACGGCGCATGCCCCCCGAATACGCGGACACTTTTCGGGATGCTGCCTCGGAGAGGTTGAAGCGCGCCAGAAGATCATCCGCCGCTTGGCCGGGGTCCTTCAGGTGCCGCAACCTGGCAACAAGCACCAGGTTTTCCCGGCCGGAGAGGATTTCATCGACTGCTGCGAATTGTCCGGTGAGGCTGATGGATTCCCGGACCCGCAGCGCTTGGGTTACGACGTCGAATCCGTTGACGGTGGCCGTGCCGGCGTCCGGACTCAGCAGTGTGGACAGGATTTTCACCATCGTGGTTTTTCCCGCTCCGTTGGAGCCGAGAAGGGCGAAGATGCTGCCCGGTTCCACGTCGAAGTCCACGCCGCGCAGCACGTGCAGCTCTTTGTAGGACTTTTCCATGCCCTGCACGCGGATCGCGGGTTCGCGGGTGGTGGAGCCATTGCTCATGATTCCCCCTCCCTCCCATCGTCCCCGGCAGCGGCGTCGATTGCCTTGACGAGGCGTTCACGCTCCTTGTTGATCCACTGCCCGCCCGTGTAGTTGCGCATGAACGTTTCAGCGAACTCCACCGGGTCGTCACCGACGATCGCGCGAATCGGCGTTCCATCCGCGGCGCTCTGTTCGAAGAGATCGGTGAGGTCCCCGAGCATCCGCAGCAGCACATCGCCCTTGGTGATGGCCCCGAAGTACATCAGGTAGCGCTCCAGCGCGGTCGCCGCCGCGCGATAGTCCGCGGGAAGCTGTTCCACGCGTGTCTTATTTTGCCGGTATTGCTTCTTCTGTTCGAGCGATCCCGTGAGCTGCTCGATCCACCCTGCGGCCATGTTCACTTTCCTTCCTTTCGGAGGTGTTCCAGTCGTTCGGACAGGAAACTCCACGTGTTCCAGAATTCGTCCAGTTCCTTCTTGCCTTGCTCGTTGAGCGAATAGACCTTGCGCGGCGGGCCCTTCTCGGACGGCCGCTTCTCGACGTCGACGAGGCCTTTCTGCTCGATCCTGACGAGCAGCGCATACACGGTGCCCTCGGCGATCTCGGTGAAGCCCTGCCCCCGGAGAAGCGTCGTGATTTCGTACCCGTACGCGGGATTCCCGGTCAGGAGAGCCAGAACGATGCCCTCCAGGGTCCCCTTGAGCATCTCCGTCATCTGCTTGCCCATTGGACACCTCCTTTCACTACTCAGTGTTACTAGCTACTAGTACATAGTAGCGCTAAGTAGTGGAAGTGCAAGACCTCAATGGAACTGCGCCGAGGCGGACTCAAGGACGTCGGAACGCGCCGTCCCTCAAGAGGGCCACAGCAGTCCCGGCGTCAAGTTCGGCGGCGATCTCGACGTCGTCCGCGTACCCTGCGCCTATCAACTCACGGCCGCTTGAGCAGCCTCGCAGAGCGTCATGGAGCCGGGGTTCGGCGGCGTTGAACACGGCCATCGCGGCATTTGCCTCCGGCGCGAAACCTTCCCTGCCATCCTCCGGCGTGAAGCCGCCCCAGCCTGCGGCAGCGAGCCCGGCGATGAACGCGCCGGCTCCGATCTGATCCTCCACTGCGGGCCGGAGCGAACCGCCGGGCCATAGCTCCCCGGCCGCGATCACCGCCACCACTGCGTCCGGAGGGAGTTCGGCCGCCACCCAATCCGCGGTGGCGGCTGCGTTGCGAAGTGACACGGCCGCGATGAGCGGGACTTCCGGGGCAAGCTCATGCGCGATGGAAGAGCCGTTGGGTGAGGGCAGCACGACCCGGCCCAACGGGCGCGCCTCCCGCAGGCTCGACGGCGAGAGGCTCAGTCCGCCTCCACCTCTCGGACCGGCCAGTTGGGCATCATGGTGGGCGGCGAAATCCTCGGCCCCGGCATCCTTCCACGGGTACGGGAACACCATGGCCCCCCGATCGACGGCGACGCTGACGCAGGTAGTGAAGGTGAGGACGTCGACCACGACGGCGAGGTCCACTCCGGACGCAACCGAACGGGCGCCGTCGAGCCCCCATTCAAACCTCACCCTGAACGGAAGCTGCCGGTGCACCGTCCCCGCCATGGTCATGACAGTTCGGCCTCCAGGTTGCGGCGGGCGGCATCCAGCCACAGGCTTTTCGCGCGTTCGCTGTGGAAGAGCGGATCCAGGGCGAGCAGTTGGCGGACGACGGCGGCCCGGCCGGCAGCGAAGTCGGCATCGCTGACGTGGGCGTAGTCCTCGCGGACAGCAGCCAGGTAGCGGGCGTAAGCCGCTGGTTCCGCTCCGAGGATGGAGAGATCGGCGTCGCACAAGAGGGCGCCGGCCTGGTCTCCCGGTTCGGGGCTGTGGGTGGAGGTCAGCCTGACCAGCCGGGCAACGTCGTCGATCACGGGCCCGGGGAGCCCCGCAACGGCCAGGCGGTCTTCGGCCAGCCTGGCCGATTGCTCTTCGTCCTGCCCGGCGATTCCCTCGTAGACGGCGTCATGGAACCACGCGGCCAACGTCACTGAGCGCGCAGGCAGAGCGGGTTCGCTGAGGAGGTCCAAGGCTTCCAGGACCGCCAGCAAATGCGTGCGGCTGTGGTACTTCCGATGGTCCTCGCCCCAGCGTTCGAGGAGCTCAAAACCCAGCTCCTCGTGTTCCGGAAGTGTCGAATTCCAGCGCTCCAGCAAGGGCACGGTGAGCGCCTTGCTGCGTTGGCGGGCGGGGATCCGCAAGCCGCTCGCAATCAGTTTCCGCACCAAAATTCGGGCCTCCACGGGGATGGCGCCTGCCGAGAGGAGATCCTGGTAGCGGCGTTCCGGGACGTCGTAGTGGTCGCCATCGAAGGCGCGCTCGGGAATTCCCGCGGCCTCAGCGAAGGCATGCAGCTCCTCGAGCGATGTGTCCGAGACGAGGTGGGAAAACACGGTCCCGTGCGCGGGCCACAGCGGCGGATCAACGTAGACGGCCATGGCCTGCGCCCGGGAAACTAGGAGTTTTTCCGGGTGGCAACCGCTGAGAGTGCGGTCAGGCCCTTTTCGAAGTCGCCGCCCACCATCTTGTCCATGTTCATGAACAAAGCGAAGATTTTGCCGAGGCCCTTGTTCTCGCCGGACATTGTCCAGGTGACGCGGGTGCCGTCCCCTTCGGGCACGAACGTGAACCCTGTGGGGTTGACTGCCTTCATGGGCTTGGTGAATTCGAGGCGGATGTCGATCTTGCCGGGCTCCTCCGAGCCGACGATTTCCATGGTTCCGGTGCCGGCCTTGTTGTTGCCGCTCCAGGCATACTTTGCTCCGACGCCGGACTCGTTGCCCGAGTAGCTGCGGCTCAGCTGGGGGTCAACGGCCTCCCACGGAGACCATTTGGTCCACTCGTGGAAGTTGTTGACGAAGGGGAAGATGTCGGAGGGTGCGGCAGGGATCAGTGCGTTGCGAGTGACTGTGAAGGGTGCCATGTGCATATCGTACGGCGCTTTGTCGAGAGTGGGTGCGGGCCGCGTGCTGTGTTCCGGCACGCAGCGCGCGGCCCGGACCCACGATTTCGATGGCGGGTGCAGCTTTACATGCCCGGGATGTCGAGCGCTTCGTAGACGGTGATCGAGGCTTCGGGTGCCATGAGGAAATGCGGGTGGCCTTCGAGGAGCTTCAGGGCTCCGTCCATGTCCTCTGCCTGCAGGACGCTGTAACCGCCCACGCCGGTCTCTGCATCGGACACTCCAGAGTTCCCGACCACCTTGCCGCCACCGAGGGGTGTGCCAAGATCGGCAAGCCCATCGCCAGCCTTCGCGGCCCAGTCCATCCACAGCTTCATGCCTTCTGCTGCTGCCTCAGGGGTGCTGTCAGCCATCATCGATTCCGCCGATTGCGGTGCATTGTAGAGAACTACGAACTTCTTCATTACGTGTCCTTTTTCTCATGCTCGCCAGGCGGTGTTCCACCCGGTCACACCTGATCCTAGGGTTAGGGATCGCAAACAGCGAGGGGCTTTTCAAGGTAAGCGGAGAAGGCTATGGACAGCAGTTTCGCCGTCGGCAAACATGGAGCAGGAGGGATGATTCGCCAAAGTTGAGCATAGTAGACTCAACTTTGAGAAATAGTCGTCTTTCCCGAGAGGAGCTCTTCCATGGACGTCAAATTCACCACCAAGAGCCAGGAGGCTCTTTCCGCGGCGGCCATGAACGCCTCCACCGCCGGAAATCCGCAGCTGGAGCCAGCCCACTTGCTCAAAGCGCTCATGGACCAGCGCGAGGGCGTCGCGGTAGCACTTTTGCGCGCTACTGGAGCGGACCCGGATGCCGTGAGCGTGCAGGCGAGTTCGGCCATCAAGGCCCTGCCGTCGTCGTCGGGCAGTTCCGTGCAGCAAGCGCAGCTTTCGCGTCCTTCCATGCAGGCCATCCAGGCCGCCCAGAACGAGTCCGAGAAACTCGGAGACTCCTTCGTGTCCACAGAGCACCTCCTCTTGGGGCTCTCTGCCGGTAGCGATGCCGTGGGGAAGCTACTGCGCGACGCCGGTGCCTCCCATGAAGCGCTCCTCGCCGCCCTGCCGGGTGTCCGCGGCGACCGGAAAGTCACCTCGCAAGACCCGGAAAACACCTTCCAGGCGCTCGAGAAATACGGCATGGACCTCACAGCCGTCGCTCGCTCCGGCAAGCTGGATCCCGTGATCGGTCGGGACAGCGAAATCCGGAGGGTCGTCCAGGTCCTGAGCCGTCGCACCAAGAACAACCCGGTGCTGATCGGCGAACCCGGTGTCGGCAAGACCGCCGTCGTCGAAGGTCTTGCCCAGCGCATGGTGGCCGGGGACGTCCCGGAAAGCCTGCGGGGCAAGACCCTGATCGCGCTGGACCTCGCGTCCATGGTGGCCGGCGCGAAGTACCGCGGTGAATTCGAGGAACGGCTCAAGGCCGTGCTGGAGGAGATCAAGAACTCCAACGGGCAGATCGTCACATTCATCGACGAAATCCATACGGTGGTGGGCGCCGGTGCCACCGGCGAAAGCGCCATGGACGCAGGCAACATGCTCAAACCAATGCTGGCGCGCGGCGAGCTGCGGCTCATCGGCGCCACCACCCTGGACGAGTACCGCGAAAATGTCGAGAAAGACCCTGCCCTTGAACGCCGCTTCCAGCAGGTCTTCGTGGGCGAGCCGAGCGTGGAGGACACCATCGGGATCCTCCGCGGCCTCAAGGAACGCTACGAGGCCCACCACAAGGTTGCGATCGCAGACTCCGCCCTCGTGGCCGCAGCCACGCTCTCCAACCGCTACATCTCGGGCCGTCAGTTGCCGGACAAGGCGATCGACCTCGTGGACGAGGCCGCCTCCCGTCTGCGCATGGAAATCGATTCCGCTCCCGAGGAAATCGACCAGCTCCGCCGTGCCGTGGACCGCCTCACCATGGAGGAACTGGCCCTCGAACGGGAGACCGATGCGGCCTCCATCGAACGCCTCGCTGCACTCCGCGCGGACAAGGCGGACAAAAAGGAAGCCCTGGCGGCGCTAAACGCCCGTTGGGAAGCCGAGAAGGCCGGGCTCAACCGTGTCGGCGACCTCAAGGCGAAAATCGACGAACTGCGTTCGGCCGCCGAAAAACACCAGCGCGAAGGCGACCTTGAAGCTGCCTCACGCATTCTCTACGGCGAACTGCCCGCATTGGAGCGCGAGCTCAGCGCAGCAGCCGAGGAAGAGTCGGCCCGGGAAGCGCGCGGTGAAGCGAAGCCCGCACTGATGGTCGCGGATGAAGTCACGGCGGATGATATCGCCGAGGTCATTTCGGCCTGGACCGGGATCCCCGCCGGCCGCATGCTGCAGGGAGAATCCCAGAAGCTGCTGCACATGGAAGAGGAGATCGGAAAGCGCCTGATCGGCCAGTCCAAGGCTGTGGCCGCCGTTTCCGATGCCGTCCGCCGCGCCCGTGCGGGGATCAGCGATCCCAACCGCCCCACGGGTTCGTTTCTGTTCCTCGGTCCTACCGGCGTCGGTAAAACCGAGCTCGCGAAGGCACTCGCTGACTTCCTGTTCGACGACGAACGCGCCATGGTGCGGATCGACATGTCCGAGTACGGGGAGAAGCACTCCGTGGCCCGGCTGGTGGGTGCCCCTCCGGGATACGTGGGCTACGAGGAAGGCGGCCAGCTCACCGAAGCGGTCCGCCGGCGCCCGTACTCCGTGATCCTGCTCGACGAGGTGGAGAAGGCCCACCCGGAGGTGTTCGACATCCTCCTGCAAGTGCTCGACGACGGTCGCCTCACCGATGGGCAGGGCCGCACCGTGGACTTCCGGAACACCATCCTGGTGCTGACCTCCAACTCGGGCAGCCAGTTCCTGGTGGATCCGACCCTGGACGCCACGGCGAAGCGAAATGCGGTCATGGCCGTGGTCAACGCCTCCTTCAAGCCGGAGTTCCTCAACCGCCTCGATGAGATTGTGCTCTTCGATCCGCTCAGCGTGGACGAGCTCGCCAGGATCGTCGAGCTGCACGTGGACGAGCTGACCAAGCGGCTGCACGACCGCCGGCTCACCCTTGAGGTCAGCGACGGCGCCCGGGCCTGGCTCGCGATGTCCGGTTACGATCCCGCCTACGGCGCCCGTCCGTTGCGACGGCTGGTCCAACGCGAGATCGGCGACCGCCTGGCCAAGGAAATCCTCGCCGGAGAGATCGTGGACGGCGACACCGTGCTGGTGGACACCGCGGCCGACGTCGACGAACTCACCATCGAGGGCCTCGAAGCTTTGACGGGTCCCGACGGCGGAGCTCCGGCGGGTAGCGGCCTGACCGTGAGGCGGAAGGACTAACCGAAGCCGCGCGGGACTACTTTTGCAGCACGGACTCCTTGAGCGTGTTTCCCGAGTTCACCACGATGAAGCAGTCCACGCGGCGGTCACCGTTGTCCCAGCTGGTGGCGCTCGGGTACACGTTCTGCTGCAGGAGTGCGTACTTGGTGGAGGCCTCGTTGAGCATCACGTCACGGCAGATTTCGCGGCCTTTGTCACGCAAGGCCGTGGCACCGGGGAAGGTGTCGTCAGCCTTGTACCGGAAGATGGAGCCCAGTTGGGCCGAGTGGTCGGTAGTGCAGTCCACCACCTTGGACTTGGTGGCGTTGGAGTCGAAATCGGCGAAGCAATCACCGAGCTGGTAGTCCTTTGCCTCGACATCCGCCGGGAGCGGGCCGCGGCTGGTGGACGTGGCCGGGGCGGGGGTGGGCGCCGCCGCAGGGTGGTTGGCGAGGGCTCCAACGAGCACCCAGATCACTACCCCGATGAGGATCAATACAGCCAGCACAATGCCGCCGATGATGAGCCGATACCGCGTTATGGCGTCCAGGGCTGTCCGCAGGGTCCCTGAACGAGGGTCTACCGGCGGCTCGTTGTCGCCTGTACCGTTGTTGCCCGGGATCGTGTTGTCCTGGCCCATGTCTGAGTTTGCTGCCTTTCGTGCGTGCGGCCCGATATTAGGGCGACTCTACCCAAGTTTTTCATGCCAACGAATGGAGATACCGCCAGGTGGAACTGTGACGCCGCTTTCGCGAAGGTCGTGGCACGCAGTTGCTCCAGAAAGCATGTAATCTAGACATACGACAAATTGACCAAACATTCCGGGGCCTCACCGATCGCCAAGGTGACCACCTCCGGTCCAAGTACAAAAGGGGGTCACGCCATGGGGCGCGGCCGTCAAAAGGCAAAAGCTACCAAGCAGGCTCGGGACATCAAGTACTACTCCCCGAACACTGACTATTCGGCCCTTCAGCGGGAGCTGACCGGGCCATCAAGTCGTGCGACGAGCCGATTTGCGGACGATCCACCGGAGCCGGACTACTCGGCTTACGAGGACAAGTACGCACAGGACTTGGAAGACGATGACGACGAGGTAGACACCCGCCGTATCGGATAGCTGTAGCAACAATCAGGTGCCTTTCGGCATCGAGTTGCGTACCGCCGTCGTACACGAAGTCATTTGGCATCCCCGGATGCCACCCAAAACGATCTAGCCCGTAGGGCGCGCCATAATCGGCGTGCGCTACGGGCCTTTTTCGTCTCCTTCTGCCGGTCAGTCCTTCTCGTGGCACAGATCCAGCAAGGGGATCAGTGTTTCGAGGTCGTTGGCGCGGGCTGCAGCCAGGATCTTCCGGTGGGCGTCCGCGACGCGCTCAAGCTTGGCGTCGTCCAAGGGATACGAGCGGCTGATGAGCCGTTGAACGGGGTTGTCCCAGACGGATTCGAGCGTTTTCAGCAGGAATCCGTTGGGGGCAGGCGCCGCCAGGCCCAAATGGAACGCCCGCGTCGCGGTAAAGAGTTCCTCCGGATCCGCGCTTGCCGCACCCTCGGCGATAAGCAGTTCGAGCCGGGCGAGCTGCAGGTTTGTGTATTTGGCCCCGCACTGCCTGATGGCCATGATCTCGAGGGCCTTGCGCACCTCGTAGACTTCCTCGACAGCTGAGCGGGTCAGTGTCGTCGCAAAATATCCTGCGCCCGGGACCAAAGTGGCGAGTCCTTCGTGGACCAAGCGGTTCAGGGCGTCGCGGACAGGCGTCCGGGAAACGCCGTATTCTTCGGCCAGTTGTTCCTGGACCAGGGGAGCGCCAGGCTCGACCACGCCGTTGACGATCTCATTGCTGATCCTGTCGTAGACGTGCTCGCTCAGTGGCCGCATCCCCTTGGCAGCTTGCGCGGCCATTCGCCTCATCCCCTTTTCGGTATCAAAACTTGCTCAATCCTACGTGCTTTACATCACAGGATTCACTGTATACAGTGAATCCAATCCTACCAACCCCGATGAAAGTTGCCCTATGAGCCTGCACATTCCACGCATACCCGGGATCGATTTTGCCGCCGTCGGCAAGCAGTTGGGTTACCTGGAGATCGAACATTCGGACAACGAGAATGACGCCGCTGTCATCCCGTCTCCGATCGCCGTGCTGAGTGGTGGAGACGGCCCCACCGTCCTCCTGGCCGCCGGCACGCATGGTGACGAATATGAAGGCCAGATCCTGCTCCAGGAACTCATCCGCACTTTGAACCCGGATGAGGTGACAGGGAGGCTGATCATCCTCCCCGCCCTCAATATCGCCGCTGTCCGCGAGGGAAGACGCGTTTCCAGTGTGGACCGGGTCAATCTGAACCGGGCCCTCCCGGGCCGCGCCGATGGCGGGCCGGCCCTCCAGATCGCCTCGATTGTGGCCGGAGAACTCATCCCGATGGCTGACTTTGTCATGGACATCCACTCCGGGGGAATTGCGTCCGAATATGTTCCGTCAGCGTTCGTCTACCAAGGACCGACGCCGGAGCTATGGGCCGAGAAGGCGGCGGCGGTAGCCGCGTTCAATGCCCCATATTCCGTCGTGGTGAAGCCCATGCTGAAGTCGGGCTCCATCAGCGGCGCTGCGGATCGGGCCGGCGTACCGATGATCTCGACCGAACTTGGTGGCAGGGGAACCGTATCCCTGCCGATCCTCAACAGGGCCAGGACCGGACTTCGTTCTCTGCTCGGCCACTGGGGTGTGCTCAAGGACGCCGCTGCCAGCGGCGAGACGGCCTCCGACGGCGGTGCGCGCGACGCCGGGCGGGTCGCCACAGCCCCGATCCAGTGGATCGAACTCACGGCCCAATCCCCGGTTCATTCCACGATGGCCGGCATCCTTGAGCCGCTCGTGGAACTTGGCCAGAAGGTCAGGGCCGGAGACCTCGTGGCCCGGGTCCACTCCGTGGAAGAGCTTGACCGTCCTCCAAAAGACTTTTTTGCACCCATTGACGGGGTGGTTGCAATCGTTCGGCATCCCGCCCTCGTCAATGTCGGCACCACCGTGGTCAACATCGCCGTTGACCACGGAACAAGCTATGAGAAAGGCAATCATGAACCGTCCTAGCTACATCTCCACAGGCGTCCTGCTGCTGGCAGCCGCCGTCGGGCTAAGCGGCTGCACCACGGCATCACTCGACGCCGGCAAGGAAGCCGCGGCCAGTTCCATTCCCGGCAACGACGCCGCGATCCCGGCGGCACCCTTCAACCAGTCCGCCGCGAATCTCTTACCCCCGGACGTCAAGGCCAAAGGGACGCTGGTGGTTGGAACAGACCCCACCTTCGCGCCCTATGAGTTCTACGCCGCTGACAGCAAGACGGTTGTCGGTTGGGACGCAGACTTTGCGAAAGCCGTCGGCGAGACGCTGGGGCTCGAAGTCAAGATGGTGCCCGCGACCTTCGACACCATCCTGCCTGGGGTGAGCTCGAACAAGTACGACGTCGGCATCTCGGGTTTCAATGTCACGGCCGAACGCAAGATGAATGCCGATTTCGCCTCCTACCAAAGCAGCGGCTCAGGCCTTGCCGTCAAGGCGGGCAACCCCCGGAAGTTGTCCCTCAACGCGATGACGCTGTGCGGCACCAAGGTGGGTGGCGAGAAAGGAACCACGCAGGGGATCGAGACCCTTCCGGCGTTTTCGAAGCAGTGCGTCGACGCCGGCAAGGCGCCGATTGACATTCAGCTGTTTCCCTCGCAGAACGAAGCCAACCTCGCCCTCATCTCCGGCCGTGTCGACAGCGTCCTCTCAGGTCTTGTCGGCATGGGCTACGCAAGCAAGCTTTCAGGGGGCGCTTTCGAGCTCGCGGGCAATCAGGACTTCGAACCGACGCCGGTCGGTATCGCCATGCCCAAGGGTTCGGCATTGACCAAGCCGGTCGTCGCGGCGGTCAGGGCGCTGCTCGCGGGCGACACGTACAAGGCGATCAACGCGAAGTACGGAATCCCGGACTCGGTGACCATCAGCGCCGATGCCGTGGACGCTAGTGGTGCGAAATGAGCGGCGTGATCACCGTCCCTGAGATCGGAACAACGGACCGCGGGCAGTTCACCGTGGTCCCAGCCAGGCACCCCTGGCGGTGGGTGGCTGGTACTGCGGTAGCCGCCGTCGTGATCTTGCTGCTTGTTTCCGCGGTGAGCAATCCCCGTTTCGGCTGGGACAAGGTGGCCCTGTATTTCCGCGATGTCGCCATCGTCAACGGGATCGGCATCACCCTGTTCTTGACGGTTGTTTGCATGGCCCTCGGGGTGGGGCTCGGCGTGCTGCTTGCCGTCATGCAGCTTTCGGCAAACCCCGTCGTCAAGGCCTCGGCAAGCGCCTACGTGACGATCTTCCGTGGCACGCCGGTCCTGGTCCAGCTGTTGTTCTGGTTCAACTTGTCGGCGCTGTACCCGGAGATCACTTTCGGTATCCCCGGCGTCAGCCTGGACGCCAACCAGACCATCACACCCCTCGCCGCGGCGATCCTTGGCCTGGGGCTTAACGAGGCCGCCTACATGTCGGAGATTGTCAGGGCAGGCATCCAGTCCATCGATCAAGGCCAGGGCGAAGCTGCGGGTGCCCTCGGCATGTCCCGTATCCAGACCCTCACCAGGGTGATCCTGCCGCAGGCCATGCGCGTCATCATTCCACCCACGGGCAACGAGTTCATCGGCATGCTCAAGATGACGTCGCTTGTCAGTGTCCTGGCTGTCCCCGAGCTCCTGTACTCCGCCCAGATCATCTACTCGAAGAACCTGCAGGTTGTTCCCCTGCTCCTGGTGGCCAGCATCTGGTACATCATCGTCACCACCGTGTTCACGGTGGGTCAGGGTTCCCTGGAACGGCACTTCGCGCGGGGAACGTCCCGTTCCGTCCCGCCGACCGCTGCCGAGCGGCTGCGGAAATTCTTCAGGGTTCACTCCACGCACGGCTCAGGAAAGGGCGGGCAGTCATGACCATCGAACTTACGGAAAGCCGGAGCGCGCCGGAGGCGCTTACGCTGGTACGCGCGGAAGGCGTGCGCAAGAGTTTCGGCGACAACGAGGTCCTCAAAGGCATTGACCTCCACGTCCAAAGCGGTGAAGTGGTCTGCCTGATCGGGGCTTCCGGCTCGGGGAAAAGCACCTTCTTGCGGTGCGTGAACCACCTGGAGAAGATCGACGGCGGTCTGCTGTGGGTGGGGGACAGGGCCGTGGGCTACCGGATCAAGGGGGACAAGCTGCACGAACAGTCCCACAACGAAATCTGCGCCGACCGCACCGATATCGGGATGGTCTTCCAGCATTTCAATCTCTTCCCGCACATGACCGTGCTGGAGAACCTGATGGAAGCCCCGCTCAGGGTGCTCAAACAACGCAAGGTGGATGTCCGCCGTCGGGCATTGGATTTGTTGGAGAAGGTGGGCCTCTCGGAGAAGGCGGATGCTTATCCGCGGCACCTCTCGGGCGGGCAGCAGCAGCGGGTGGCGATCGCCCGGGCCCTGTGCATGCAGCCGAAGTTGATGCTGTTTGACGAGCCGACGTCGGCGCTGGATCCGGAGCTCGTGGGCGAAGTCCTCAGGGTGATGAAGGACCTGGCCCGGACGGGAATGACCATGATTGTTGTGACGCACGAAATGGGCTTCGCCCGCGACGTGGCGGATCGCGTGGTGTTCATGCACGGCGGACGGATCATTGAGGAAGGTGCCGCCCCAGAGGTCATTGGCAACCCGCAGCATGAGCGGACCAAGGCGTTTTTGTCGGCAGTTCTGTAGGTGTTGATAGTGCGCTCTCGAAAGTTGTTGACAGAATGCGTTAGTGACGGCTAACGTATTAAGCATGCTCGACCGACTGGAAGTTGCCGCGGAGCCGAACAGGCGGCGTCTGTTGCACCTGCTTGCGGCGGGTGAGCGCACCGTGACGGAGCTGGCCGGCGAATTCACGGTGAGCAGATCCGCCGTCTCCCAGCACTTGTTGTTGCTGGAGCAGGTAGGCCTCGTTGCTGCCCGCAAAGAAGGACGCAACCGCTTCTACCGCTTGGACAATGCCGGCATGAGGGAACTGCGGATGCTTTTTGAGCAGTTCTGGACCGCTGAGCTGGACATGCTCCTCGCTGACGCACAAAACTTCACCACCGACCGACTTCAAACAACAGAGGAATCACCATGATTTACGACAAGACCATTCTTCTTCCCCTCAACGTCGACCAGGCGTTCGAACTCATCACGCAGCCTGCACGCCTTCGCCGCTGGCAGACCGTTGCCGCACGCGTCGACCTGAAGGTGGGCGGCGAGTACCGCTGGACAATCACGCCCGGTCACCACGCGGCCGGAACGTTCACTGAAATCGAGCCGGGCAAGCGCGTCGTCTTCACTTGGGGCTGGGAGCAGCCTGAAGCCCCGGCGGACAACGTCTCCACCGTGGCCATCACCCTTGAGCCTGCTGACGGCGGGACCAGCGTGCGCCTGGTGCACGAAGGCCTTCCGACGCCGGAAGCCGTCGCCGCCCACTCCGAGGGCTGGAACCACTACCTCGACCGTCTCCTCGCCGAGGCGGCCACGGGCGACGCCGGTGCCGACGAATGGGCAGCATCCCCTGCCGATCTCAACGAACTCACTTCTGCGGACGCCACGCTTGCCATCGTGCAGCGCGTTCTGGCGCACGTCACCGAAGCCGACGCGCAGACCCAGACTCCGTGCGCCGATTTCAACGTCTCGCAGTTGCTCGACCACCTTGCCGGCTCAATTGCCAACATCGCCAAGGCCCTGGGTGCCGACGTAGCCGACGACGCCGGAAAGTCGCCTGAGGTGCGCATCGCCGACCTCGCCCAGCCCACGCTGGAAGCTTTCTACCGCCGCGGCCTCGAAGGCACCATCGACATGGGCTTCGCCGAGCTACCGGCCGCGATGGTCGCCTCCATCCTCAACCTCGAGTTCCTGGTCCACGCTTGGGACTTCTCCAAGGCCCTGGGCCTCGAGGTGTCGGTGGCGGATGAGCTCACCGACTACGTCGAGGTCCTCGCGCAGAACACCATCAGCGAGCAGGTCCGCGCAAGCGGCAGCTTCGCCCCGGCCCAGGAAGTCGCCGAGACGTCATCCAGCCTGGAACGCCTGGTCGCTTTCACGGGCCGGACTGTTCACGCCTAAGCTCAAGGCTACTCAACGAAGGGATAGCAATGCCGCAGGTTGATAGCTACAAGCAGGGAACTCCGTGTTGGGTGGACCTGTCGTCGTCGGACATCGAGGCTTCCAAGGCCTTCTACCGTGATCTGTTCGGCTGGGAACTGGACGCGATGGATGCCGGCAACGGCATGACCTACTACATGGCCAAGCTGCAGGACCGCTATGTGGCGGGCCTGATGCAGCAGATGCCGGACATGGCTGCGGCCGGGGCGCCGTCCTTCTGGGCCAACTACCTCGCCGTCGATTCGGTGGATGAGGCCGCTGAGCGCGCGACGGCGGCAGGCGGCAACATCCTCTTCCCGCCGGACAGCGTCCCCAACGGGAGCGGCCGGATGTTCTTCGCCGCCGATCCGGCGGGCGCTCAGATTGGTTTTTGGGAGGCCGGAAACCACCACGGCGCCGGGTTGGTCAATGAACCGGGAACGGTGGTCTGGAGCGAGCTGCAGACAAACGACGTCCCCAAGGCTGTGGCCTTCTACGAATCCGTGACGGGGTGCTCCAGCGAGACGGCCGCGGCCGGCGACCTGCAGGAATACACCCAGCTCGTGGTGGACGGGAAGTCCGTGGCCGGCGCCATGAAGCAGCCCGTGGAGGGAATGCCGCCGTTCTGGATGACCTACTTCAATGTTGCGGACGTCAACGAGTCCGTGGCGAAGGCCGTTGAACTCGGAGCCCAGGTCTTCGCGCCTGCCTTCGATGTGCCCGGCATCGGCCGCATGGCAGTTCTCGGCGATCCTGCCGGAGCGGCCTTCAGCGTGATGGCCGGCGAAAGCTCCTAAGCAAAAGCGAGTGCCCACCCAACTGCCGAATCCGGCAATTGGGTGGGCACTCTTTGGCTTAAGACCCTTTAGGCGTAGGCGTTCACGAGGTGCACCGCGCCGCCGTCGACGCCCTTGGCGCCCTGGACGTAGTCCGGGCCGCTCTTGATGATCGAGTCCGAGTCCGCGGCTACGGTACCAATGATCCACGACGGCAAACCGCGCTCGTTGAGGCGGGCCACGGCGGCGTCGGCGATTTCGGGGGACACGATGGCCACCATTCCGACACCGAGGTTGAGCGTGCGCTCAAGGTCGGCCAGCGGCACATTGCCGAGCTCGGAGACCAGCTTGAAGATGGCCGGCAGTTCCCACGTGGCGCGGTCAACCGTGGCCACGAGGCCCTGCGGCAGGACGCGGGCCAGGTTGGCTGCGAGGCCACCGCCGGTGACGTGGCTGAAGCCGTGGACGGCCGGCGCAGTAGCCAGGCCGCTGACCGGGAACGCGCGGGCGAGGTCCAGGCAGTCGGCGGCGTAGACGCGGGTGGGCTCCAGCAGTTCTTCGCCCAGGGTGCGGCCGAGTTCGGAGACTTGGCGGTCCAGGGCCCAGCCGGCGTGGTTGATCACGCGGCGGACCAGGGAGTAGCCGTTGGAGTGCAGGCCCGAGGAAGCCATGCCGATCACGACGTCGCCGGCGCGGACGCGGTCCGGGCCAAGCAGGGCGTCGGCTTCGACGACACCGGTAGCCGCACCGGCGACGTCGTACTCGTGCTCACCTAGCAGGCCCGGGTGTTCAGCGGTTTCGCCACCCACGAGGGCAGTGCCCGCCACGGAGCAAGCGGCGGCGATGCCGCGGACGATGTCCGCGATGCGCTCGGGGACAACCTTGCCGCACGCGATGTAGTCGGTCATGAAGAGCGGCTCTGCACCCACCACCACGATGTCGTCCACCACCATGCCGACCAGGTCGAAGCCGATGGTGTCGTGGATGTCCATGGCCTGGGCGATGGCAACCTTAGTGCCGACGCCGTCCGTGGACGTGGCCAGCAGCGGCCTCTTGTACGTGAGCAGCTTCGAGACGTCGTACAGGCCGGCGAAGCCGCCGACGCCGCCGAGCACCGAGCTGTTGTGGGTCGCCTTGACGGCGTCCTTCATGAGTTCGACGGCGCGGTCGCCCGCTTCGACGTCGACGCCGGCGGACGCGTAGGTGATGCCGGTTGTGTTCTCAGCGGCGGAGGATGCGGAGGTCATACAGACTCTTTCTTATCGGCGTCGGTCAGCAGGTTCTCAAACTCGGCGTCGGGTCCGGGATCACAGCCCGTGGCACCGGGCTTGTTGGCCGGGTCGTCCGAGTCCGCGGTTACGGCTTCGGCGGAGATGCCCGACGTCGGCAGCCCGCCGAGGTCGGTGCGCTCCAGGAGGTTCTTGCCCAGTTTGTCCGAACCCGGAAGTGCGATGGGGTACTGGCCGGTGAAACAGGCGGTACAGAGGCGTTCGCGCGGCTGCTGGGTGGCGCCGATCATGCCGTCTTCGGAAATGTACGCCAGCGAATCCGCTCCGATAGCCTGGGAGATTTCCTCGATGGTGGCACCGTTGGCGATCAGTTCAGCGCGGGACGCGAAGTCGATGCCGTAGAAGCAGGGCCACTGGACGGGTGGGGAGGAGATCTTGACGTGGACGGCTGCGGCGCCGGCCTCGCGGAGCATCCTGACGATGGCGCGCTGGGTGTTGCCGCGGACGATCGAGTCATCCACCACCACCACGCGCTTGCCGCGGATCACGGATTCGAGGGCGTTGAGCTTGAGCCGGATGCCGAGCTGGCGCAAGGTCTGCGAGGGCTGGATGAACGTGCGGCCCACGTAGGAGTTCTTGACGAAGCCGTGCGCGAACGGGATGCCGGATTCCTCGGCATAGCCCACTGCCGCCGGAGTTCCGGATTCGGGGACCGGGATGACGATGTCCGCTACCTGGGTGTTTTCGCGGGCCAACTGGCGGCCCATCTCCACGCGGGACTCGTACACGGAGCGCCCGGCAATCGCAGCGTCGGGGCGCGCAAGGTAGACGTACTCGAAAACGCAACCGGCCGGCGTCGCTTCCGCGAAACGCTGGGAACGGACGCCGTTCTCGTCAATGGCGATGAACTCGCCGGGCTCGATCTCGCGGATGAAGCTCGCGCCGACGGTTGCGAGGGCGGACTGCTCCGACGCGACAACCCAGCCGCGCTCGAGGCGGCCAAGGCACAAGGGGCGGATGCCGAAGGTATCGCGGGCGGCGTAGAGGGTGCCTTCGTCCATGAACACAAAGCAGAAGCCGCCCCGGATCTTGGGAAGCAGCTCAAGCGCGGTTTGTTCGAGGGTCTTGCCCTCTTCGCCTTCGAGGAGGGCGGTGACCAGGGCCGTGTCCGAGGTGTTGCCCTGCTTCATTTCTCCGGTCAGCTGACCGCCGTTGAGTTCGAGGATCATTTCCCGGAGCTCAGCGGTGTTGGTCAGGTTGCCGTTGTGCGCGAGGGCAACGGTGCCTGTGGCCGTTGCGCCCAAGGTGGGCTGTGCGTTTGCCCAGTGGCTTGCTCCGGTGGTGGAGTAGCGGCAGTGGCCGACGGCAAGGTGCCCGGTGAGGGTGTTCAGGGTTGTCTCGTCGAAGACTTGGGACACGAGGCCCATGTCCTTGTAGACATTGATGCGCTTGCCGTCACTGGTAGCAATACCAGCCGATTCTTGTCCGCGGTGCTGCAACGCATACAGCCCGTAATAGGTGAGTTTTGCTACTTCTTCGCCCGGCGCCCAGACCCCGAAGACGCCACAAGCGTCCTGAGGTCCTTTTTCGTCGGGGAGAAGATCATGAGAAAGTTTTCCGTCGCCACGTGCCACTGGTCAATTGTCGCATGATGTTGGCGTGGTACTTTCCCTCACGCGACATTGTGACCGGGATCCTATGCCTCGGCGTCGTCTGTCGGGTTGGGTACAGACTCGACGACGGCACGCCGGGAGCGCTGCACGCTGAGCTTGTCGAGGACGAGGGCCGCGATGGCGCCCAGCAGCACGCCGCCCGCGGCGAAGCTCACAAGGAAGAACCCGAACACCGCCCCGGTGTCGAAACTCTCGTCGCCCGGGATCCCGTAGGCCACGAATGCGGCGACGATGATGCCGAGGACCCCGCCCAGTCCCATGAATGGAACAAACTTCGGCGCACGGCGGACCGTGATCCCGCGGCGTTCCGCGGTGGCGCTGTCCTGTGGCGCGGCGTTGTGTGCCGTGCTGCTGTGTGACGTGCTGTTTTGTGACGTGCCGTCGGCGTTCGAACCCTCAGAAACCATGCCTTCCAGCTTACCGTTTCGAGAAGGTTGGTTTGTGGTCTGAAGTCAGACCATTGACAGATCGATGTGAAGTGGGTCACTATCGATGCGAGCGGTGTCGGCCCGTTCCCCCTTCCGTTTAGAAAGAGAATAATCATGAGTGATCGTTCTACGGCAGCGAAGGTGCAGGCTGTGCAAGACGCAGATGCTGCGGCCCTCGCCGAGCTTGGCTACAAGCAAGAGCTACATCGCGGCATGTCCGGCTTCTCCAACTTCGCAGTCTCGTTTTCCATCATTTCGATTTTGGCTGGCTGCATCACCTCCTTCAGCATTGCGCTCAAGTCCGGCGGCCCGGCTGCCATCAACCTGGGTTGGCCCATCGTCGGTCTCTTGGTCCTGTGCGTGGCCCTTTCCATGGCCGAGGTTTGCTCCCGGTACCCCACAGCCGGTGGCCTGTATTTCTGGGCGGGCAGGCTCGCCAAACGTAACAAGAGGGCCTGGGCCTGGTACGTCGGCTGGTTCAACTTCCTCGGTGAAGTCGCCGTCACGGCTGCGATCGACTTCGGCTGCGCCACCACAATGATGGCTTTCGCGGCCCTGACTTTCGGCGTCGAGCCCACCCCTGGCGGTACGTTCGCGCTGTTCGTCGTCCTCATGGTCATCCACGCCCTGCTCAACAGTTTCGGCGTCAAGATTGTCAGTTTCCTGTCCAATGTCTCGGCCTGGTGGCACATCGTGGGCGTCGCGATCATCGTGGCGGCGCTGTGGATCATGCCTACGAGCCACCAGTCCTTCGACTGGACGATGACCGCGTGGCACAACGAAACCGGCTTCACCTTCGGGCCGTACGTCTTCCTCATGGGCCTGCTCATGTCGCAGTACACCTACACCGGCTACGATGCCTCGGCCCACGTTGCCGAAGAGACCAAGAACGCAGCCATTGCGGCCCCGAAGGGGATTGTCATGAGCGTCGTCATCTCCATCATTGGTGGCTGGATTCTGCTCTACTCACTCGTCGCGGCGATCCCGAACGGCTCAGAGGACGGCCTGACCACCCTTGGCGCTACGCCGACCGGCTTGCCGCCCGCACAGATTTTCCTGGATGCGCTGGGCAACCCCGGCGTAGCGAAGTTCCTCCTCGCCATCGTGGTGGGAGCACAGTTCTTCTGCGGCATGGCGTCAGTGACCGCCAACTCACGCATGACCTACGCTTTCTCCCGCGACAATGCATTGCCAGGCTCCCGCATCTGGGCCAAAGTCAACGCCCGGAGTGGTACCCCCACAAATTCAATCTGGCTCTGCGTTGGCTGCGCGATTGTGCTCGCGTCCCCCGCCCTGTTCAATACAACCGCGTATTTTGCCGTGACGAGCGTGGCCGTCATTGGCCTCTACATCGCGTACATCACCCCGGTGTTGCTCCGCAGGCTCAACAAGGACTTCGTACCGGGCCCGTGGCACCTCGGGAAATGGAGTCCCATCATCAACTGGGTAGCGATTGTGTGGGTCGCCATCATTGTGATTCTTTTCGTTCTTCCGCCCGTCGCAGATATCACCATCGACACCTTCAACTACGCGCCGATCGCCGTCGTGGTCGTCTTCCTCCTTGCCACCGTGCTGTGGTACACCACGGGGCGTCGGACGTTCATGACGAGTGCCGAGCAGGAGCACCTGACGATCGACGCGGATAAGCTGCTCAACTAGCAACACTCGCGGGCCGCCGGCGGTTCTCCGCCGGTGGCCTCCCAACAAGGAAGGCCACCATGTTGTTCGCCGAACCGATTGAATCCCCCCTGCTGGAGACGGTCTTGCTTCCCGTACGCGGACACATGGCCTTCGAATCATGTGTCGAGCACTTGGGATCGGCAATCCAGTTGGGGATCTTCAAAACCGGCGAGCGTCTCCCGCCCGAGCGCGACTTGGCCGAGCGCATGCAGGTCTCCAGGGCCACCCTGCGGGAAGCGATCAGTGCGTTGCGCGCAGCGGGCTTCGTCACGACTGTCCGGGGGAGAGGTGGCGGAACCATCGTGGAACCGGTTGGCAACGCGCGGCCGCCGGAGCGCCTCGACAACAAGGACCGGCAGGGGGAAATCAGCGACATCCTCATCTTCCGTTCCGTGATCGAACCCGGGGCCTGCCAGCGGGCGGCCTCGATGCGGCTCAGCGAGGATCAGCGCCAGCTCCTGATTGATTCCCTGGCTGAAGTTGAAAACGCGGGTTCACCGGTGGAATACAGGCAAGCGGACGCCCGCCTCCACCTGGCCTTTTCAGCTGTTGCGGGGTCGTCCGAACTGAACAAAGCCAGCACCACCATCCAGACCAAGATCCACGAATTCCTGGCGGAAATCCCCTTCCTGCAACGGAACATCGAACATTCAAACCAAGAACATCGATTGATAGTGCAGGCCATCCTCGACGGCGAGCCTGCAGCGGCCCGAAGCGTCATGGAATTGCACTGCGAATCCACCGCCGCACTACTCAAGGGACTACTGAAATGAGCAGCACCATGAACGACATTTCGAACACCGTAGATACCACAGTTCACCCTCGCAATGACCGTATGCTCACCGTTGAGCAACTCAAGGCGCAGATTGGCGAGGGCGCCATAGACACGGTGATTCTCGGCTTCACCGACATGCAGGGCAGGCTCCAGGGCAAGCTCCTCCACGCGCAATTCTTCCTGGATTCCGTCCTGGAGCATGGCACCGAGGGCTGCAATTACCTCCTCGCCGTTGACACCGAAATGAACACCGTGGATGGCTATGACATTTCCTCGTGGGAAAAGGGCTATGGAGACATGCTCTTCGACATGGATTTGGACACCATCCGCGTGCTTCCCTACCGCGAGGGGAGTGCGCTGATCCAGTGCGATCTGTCCACGACCGACGGCACCCCGGTCTCAGTTTCACCCCGCGCCATGCTCAAGCGCCAGACGGCCAAGGCGGCTGAGCGCGGTTGGAAGGCACTTGCAGGAACCGAGCTTGAGTTTGTGGTCTACAACGACTCCTACGAGCAAGCGTGGGACCTGGACTACAAGCACCTCACGCCTGCCAACCAATACAACGTGGACTACTCGCTCCTGGGATCCGGCCGTGTTGAACCCCTGCTTCGCCGGATCCGGAACGAGATGTACGCGGCCGGCATGACAGTGGAGTCCGCAAAGGGTGAATGCAACTTCGGCCAGCACGAGATCGCCTTCAAGTACGACGAGGCGGTCACCACGGCGGACAACCATTCCGTCTACAAGACCGCGGCCAAGGACATCGCCCATGACATGGGCCAATCCATTACCTTCATGGCCAAGCCCAACGAGCGTGAGGGCAATTCCTGCCACATCCACCTGTCCCTTCGCGGGCTCGACGACGAGCTGGTCTTCTGGGACAAGGCCACCGGCGCCCGCACCAAGACCTACGACCACTTCATCGCCGGCGTGCTGGCCACGATGCGGGAATTCACGCTCTTCTACGCTCCCAATATCAACTCCTACAAACGGTTCGTCAAAGGCTCCTTCGCTCCGACGGCGGTGGCCTGGGGCCTCGACAACCGCACCTGTTCCGTGCGCCTCGTGGGGCATGGGCAGAGCGCACGGCTGGAAAACCGGCTGCCGGGTGGCGATGTCAACCCGTACTTGGCACTGTCGGCCATGCTTGCCGGCGGCCTTTACGGAATCGAAAATGAGCTCGAACTCGAACCGGCAACCACCGGCAACGCCTACATTTCGGGCGCTCCCACCGTTCCGACGACGATGCGGGAAGCCCGGGATCTGTTCGCCAACTCCGTGATCGCCAAGGAAGTCTTCGGTGAGGAAGTGGTGCGGCACTACGTGAACTACGCCGACGTCGAACTGGCAGCTTTTGAGTCCGCCATCACGGACTGGGAGCTCCGCCGCGGCTTCGAAAGGCTGTAGGCGATGACTCAGACCGAAGCACCTGCTCCTGCACCGGATTCACACCGGCCTCCCCGCATCGCGTTGACCACCTATCTTCAGAACGCGAAATGGGGGGTTTGGGACGCGCAGGCAGCCGTGCTGCCGGCAACATATTTGGAGGCCGTCGTAGCGGCCGGCGGAACGCCTCTCCTGCTGCCGCCCATCGGCACCGACACTTCGGTCCTTGACTTCGTGGATGGCCTCATCGTGGCGGGGGGCGCCGACGTCGACCCCGGAAACTACGACGCCGAGCCCCACCCGAGCACTCGCAGCCAGCCCGAGCGGGACGAGCACGATATCGCCTTGACGTTGGCGGCCTTGGAGAAGGGCATTCCGCTCTTTGCGATCTGCCGCGGCGCGCAAATCCTCAACGTGGCCCTGGGCGGAAACCTCATCCAGCACGTGCCGGACGTGCTGCCCGAGGCGAACTACCAACCTGCTCCCGGAGTCTACGGGGAGGTGGAGTTCCGCACGCAGCCGGGCAGCATCAGCGCGCAACTACTAGGCGAAAAGGCATCGGCTCCGGTCTATCACCACCAGATTCTTGACCGGGTTGCCGAAGGCCTTTGCGTCACCGCGCGTGCGGCGGATGGAACGGTCGAGGCCGTCGAATCGACCCAGGGAAGTTGGGCGTTGGGCGTTCAGTTTCATCCGGAACAAAATCCTTCCGACCTGCGCCTCTTCGAAGGATTCATTGAGGCCGCCAGAAGGTACCGGGACGGGGAACTCTACGCTGAGCGCCTCGACCCATCGACGGAATTCAAAGCGACAGAAAAGAGCTGGGCGTGAGTGCCACAACTTTTGACATCATCAATCCGGCCACCGAAGAGTTCCTTCAAACCGTTGAGCTGGCATCCCTCGCCGAAACGGACGCGCTGATTGCCCGCGCGACCGCCGCCTTTGAGACCTGGCGGAAAGTGTCGCCGTCGGACCGTGCACTGCTCCTGCGCCGGTTCGCGGCCGCCGTCGACGCCGATCTGGAGAACCTCGCGCAACTGGAAGTCCGCAACGCGGGGCATACGATCGGCAACGCCCGCTGGGAAGCGGGCAATGCGCGCGATGTCATCAGCTACTACTCGGCGGCTCCCGAGCGGCACTTCGGGAGGCAGATCCCCGTTGCCGGAGGCCTCGATGTGACGTTCCACGAGCCGCTGGGCGTGGTCGGCATTATTGTGCCGTGGAATTTCCCCATGCCGATCGCGGCGTGGGGCTTCGCTCCGGCACTCGCGGCAGGTAACACGGTGGTACTCAAACCCGCGGAACTTACGCCGCTGACCGCGATGAGGCTCGGCGAGCTGGCGCGCGAGGCCGGCCTGCCCGACGGCGTGCTGACGATCATCCCCGGGAAGGGCTCCGTGGTGGGGGCGCGCTTCGTCACCCACCCCGCGGTGCGAAAGGTCGTCTTTACCGGGTCCACCGGGGTCGGCAAGCAGATCATGGCCGGTTGTGCCGACCAGGTGAAGCGCGTGACCCTCGAACTGGGTGGGAAGAGCGCGAACATCGTGTTCGCCGACGCCGACCTTCCCGCCGCTGCTGCCGCAGCACCCGGCGGCGCGTTCGACAACGCCGGCCAGGACTGCTGCGCCAGATCCAGGATCCTGGTGGAAAAATCGGCCTACGATGCCTTCCTCGAGCTCCTGGAGCCTGCTGTCCGGGCTGTCAAAGTCGGCGACCCGGCGGATGAGAGCACGGTCATGGGGCCCTTGATTTCCGCCCGGCAACGGGAAACCGTCGCAGGCTTTGTGCCTTCGGGAGCGCCCATAGCCTTCCAAGGCGAGGTGCCCGAAGGGCCGGGATTCTGGTTCCCGCCCACCGTCCTGGCACCCGACTCCTTCGACGATCCGGCGGTGCGTGAGGAGATCTTCGGACCTGTCGTCGTCGTCGTACCCTTCAACGACGAGGCGGACGCGGTACGGATTGCCAATGACACCGAATACGGCCTTTCTGGATCGATCTGGACCCAAGACATTGGGCGGGCCTTGCGCGTGGCCCGCGGGGTGGATGCCGGAAACCTCTCGGTGAATTCCCACTCTTCAGTCCGGTATTCGACGCCGTTCGGCGGCTTCAAGCAATCGGGCCTGGGCCGCGAACTGGGTCCCGATGCCCTCGATTCCTTCAGCGAAGTAAAGAACGTCTTCATCGCGCACTGAACCCACCAACTTTGGAAGCCCCATGATTCAAGGAGAGATCACCATGACCGAATTCATTTCAAACCGACTCAAGGACCGCACAGCCGTCATCACCGGCGGAGGCAGCGGGATCGGTTTGGCCACGGCAAAGCGTTTCGCCTCGGAGGGTGCCAACGTGGTCATCGCCGATATCGATCCGGCAGCCGGAGAAGCAGCCGCGGCTGCCGTCGATGGCATCTTCGTGAAGGTCAACGTCACAGACGAGCAGGAAGTCATCGACCTCTTCGCCGCCGCCAAGAGCCATTACGGCAGCGTGGATATCGCGTTCAACAACGCGGGCATTTCGCCGCCGGACGATGCATCCATCCTCGACACCGGAATCGAGGCCTGGCGCCGGGTCCAGGAGGTCAACCTGACGAGCGTCTATTACTGCTGCAAATACGCGCTGCCGTACATGTTGGAGCAGGGCAAGGGCTCGATCATCAACACCGCGTCCTTCGTGGCTGTGATGGGTGCGGCAACCTCGCAGATATCCTACAGCGCGTCCAAAGGCGGCGTGCTGGCCATGACCCGTGAGCTCGGCGTCGAATTCGCGCGCAAGGGGGTGCGAATCAACGCGCTGTGCCCAGGACCGGTCAACACCCCGTTGCTGAAGGAACTCTTCGCCTCCGATCCGGAGAGGGCCGCGCGGCGCTTGGTCCACGTGCCCTTGGGCCGTTTCGCGGAGCCCGAGGAACTGGCCGCTGCGGTCGCCTTCCTGGCAAGCGACGACGCCTCGTTCATTACCGCTTCGACCTTCATGGTTGACGGCGGAATCTCGGGAGCGTACGTCACCCCGATCGACTAGAAGGTTCCCGTCGATTGCTCCCCACCGGCCTCCTCGCCGGCCGGTGGGGAACCGATGGGCTAGCTTCCCCGGTATGTGGAGAACGCGAAGGGGCTGAGCAGGAGCGGCACGTGGTAGTGCTCGCCGGCGTCGGACACCGTGAAGCTCAAGTCCACTTCCGGGAAAAAGGTGTCCACGCCCTGTGCTTTGTAATACGGACCGGTCGCGAAGTTCAGGCGGTAACTGCCGCCGTCGACCCGCTCAGGGCCCAGATCCTTGATCCGGCCGTCCGCGTCAGTGGTGCCGCTAGCCACGTGCCTCCAGTTGTCGCCGTCGCGCACGGAGAGAACGACGGCGACGCCGGCCGCCGGGCGCCCGGAACCGGTGTCCAGGATATGGGTGGTGATCTGGGAAACGCTCATTTGCTGGGCACTCCTTCGCTGCTCGCGCTGGCTTCGCTGATGACGCCGGCAAGGCGCAGCAATGCGATTTCGCGCAATTGTCCGGCCACGATCACGTCTTCTTCTTCCGCGGTATGGCTCAGGCGCTCGTGGAGGGAGGCCAGGATGTCGTTGGCTGTCCGTCCTGCTGCGCGGATGAGGAAGACGCGGCCGAACTTGGCCTCGTACTCGCGGTTGCCTTCGGCCAGGGCGGTGACGACGCCGTCATCGCCGGGGTCGACGCCGGCCTGTTCGGAGCGGGACATCGCGGCTTCGGTGGTCTGTGCCTTGGGCCGTTCGCCGATCCGAGGGTGGTGGGCCATCGCGGCCGCCACTTCGTCCGACGTGAACGGCTCGGCGGTTTCCCGGGCGAAATCGAGCAAGGAGTCCAAGCCGCTGAACGGGCGCGCATCTGCTACGTGCTCCACCCAACGCTGGATGTCGAGGCATGGGCGGAGGACGTCGATGGCGTCCGCACGGTCCACGCTGTTGAATACTTCAAGCTGCATGCTTGTTCATTCCTCGTGCGAGTGCTGGCATCCATGGTGTTGGCTATGCGGAACTCCGGCGATTCCTGCCGGATGGACCTGCGCGCCTCCGCACTTCAGGCCTTCCACATCATGGAACTGTTATTTCAGCATACGTAATAGTGAATCCAATGACTGCCGTGGTGTCAAGAGAATACCGCACCCCGGTCCTCCCCACCCGCCCTGCCCCCTGCGACGCTCGCTCACGTTTGGTGGCTTCTACCGAAACGCTCGCTCACGTTTGGTGGCTTCTACCGAAACCCTCGCTCACGTTTGCCGTCTGGTGGAGAATGTCAGCAAACGAGCCAAAGGAGTTCCGCCATGCCAGAGGTCCTGACTTCCCGGTATCTCTTCGGACCGGGTCCCAGTAATTGCTATCCGGAAGTGACCGCGGCGTTGGCGTATCCGGTGATCGGGCATCTGGATCCGGTGTTCATAGAGCGACTGGACCGGACGTGCGCCGGGCTTCGGGCGGTGTGGGGGACCCGGAACGCCCGCACCCTGCCATTGAGTGCTACTGGTTCCGGCGGCATGGAGGCTGCCTTTGTTAATACAGTGTCCGACGGCGACGTGGCAGTAATTGCGGTCAACGGGCTTTTCGGGGAGCGAATGTGTGAGGTTGCCCGGCGCTGCGGGGCCACGGTAGTTCGCGTCGACCATGAATGGGGCCAGCCCGTGGATGCGGAGCGGGTTCTCGCCGCGCACCCCCATCCCAAGGTGATTGCCGCCGTCCATGCCGAAACCTCCACAGGTGTCCTGTCCGACGTCGCGCCGCTTGGCGCCGGCAAGGGCGACGCGCTATTGATCGTGGACGCTGTGACGTCGATCGGCGGGCTGGAACTTCTGGCTGACGACTGGGGGATCGACGTCGGGTATGCCGGGACGCAGAAGTGTTTGGGAGCGCCCCCTGGCTTGTCCCCGTTCACGGTGTCCGAGCGCGCTTTCGAGCGGCGCATCAAGGAGCCGCGTTCGTGGTACCTGGATATCGGCCTTCTGGGTGGGTATGTTGGCGCGGCGAGTGGCAGCCGGACGTATCACCATACGGCGCCAGTGACCATGATCGCGGGGCTAGAGGCGGGACTTGACCGCATCTTGGCCGAGGGGCTCGCGGCTGTTCAAGCGCGGCACCGCGCGGCCGGGGCCGAGTTGCGCGACGGCCTCGAAGCGATGGGTCTCGAGCTGTTTGCCGCGGAGGGTTCGAGATTGCCGAGCCTCACCACGGTCAAAGTGCCCGACGGCGTGGACTCAGCTGCCGTCCGCGCTTACCTTCTGGAGAACTTCAGTATGGAAATCGGCTCCGGGGCGGGAGCGTTTACCTCGACGGTTTGGCGGATCGGCATGATGGGTCCGAATGCCAACAGGGCATCGGTCAAGCTCGTCCTTGGCGCGCTGGAAGAAGCGATCGCGAAAGCCTATGTGAGCGAGCGTCGGCCCGGGAGACGCTATAGGTGAGCGAGGGTCACACCAAACGGTCTTGTTTGTGAGCGAGCGTCGGGAGAGGCTAGTGGCCGTTGGATTGGGCCTTGGTTGCGAGCATCTTGTCGAGGGGCTTGGCGTATCGTTCCTGGACGATTTTCAGGTGCAGCCAGCATTCCACGCTTGCCACCGAGTCCATCGCACGCACTTTGTCCAGGATGTCGTACATTTCGTCCAGCGAGCTGACGCCCACGGTGGCCACGAGGTCGTGCCTGCCGAGACAGCTGGCGATGAACTCCACTCCTGGCGTCGCCGAGAAGAAGTCGACTGCCTCCTCGGTTCCGGCTGCTGTCGAGATTCCGAAGCCAAAGGCCATGGACCGTGAAGAACCGGAGCGGCTCCGGATAGGCCCGATCTGCATGACTCGGGCTTCCAGCAGGCGAAGGACCCGGATCCTGGCAGCGCTCGCCGAAAGGCCGATCCGTTCGCCGAGGGCCTCGAAACCGAGTCGGCCGTCCACCTGAAGTTCGCTCATGAGCAGCAGATCCGCCTGGTCAAGCTCGAGCCGGGGGTCCGGCGGCTCCTTGCCGAGGAAGAGGCTGCGGACCACCTCTTTGTACATGAGGACGTCGACGGCAGCCACGCCTTCGCACAGGCGGATGGCCTCGACGTCTTCGTAGAGCCTTTCCACCGTGGGCAGGCGGAGTTCGGCGATGATGCCGTATTTGCCCGTGGTCAGCGAGGCGAACACGGCGCCGTCCAGCTGGCTCAGCTTCTCCAGCGCAGCGCGTGCGGAACCGTTGAGCTGGATGGAGATGTGCGCGACGGCGGTCAGGCCCAGGAGGCGCGGATGGACTGCCGCGACAATCCGTAGTTCTCCCGAGGACGTGAGCTCATTGACCTTGGCCGTCACAGCAGAGCGCGTTACGCCCAGTTGCTTGGATAGCTCGCTGAACGAGGCGCGGCCATCGGCCTGCAGCAGGCGGATCAGCCTGTCGTCCAGATCATGCATGGTCTTCACAATAACCGCCTTGTCTCTGGGCCGCGGCAGTGCGTGCTTAGCGAAGGTGCGGCGCCCCGGCGAGCCGAGCGCCGCCGTCGTACTCAATACTTTCACGAGTCAAGCGATAGGCAAGTGATTTGGATGAGAAAATCACAAAGTGAGTACAAAAACTGTGTCACATCAGTATTAAACAACTGATTCGCTTGAATTGATCGATTTTTTCGCTAGCATCGTGATCAGCGCCACATCGGCGTACTCCGACTCGCGTTCCCACGCGACCCCAACAGTTCAATTGGAGATCTGCACATGCTCAAGTTCACGAAGCCCGCCTTGGCGGCCGCTGCGTTGGCCCTGCTGTTGAGCGGCTGCTCCGCCGCAGCTTCCCCCAGTTCCACGGGGCAAGCATCCGCCACCGCGCCGAAGGGACTCACCACGAGCGGCAAGCTCACCCTGTGTATCGACCCCGAATATGCGCCACTGGAGTACTACGCCAACGGTTCCAGCGGCGACATCGTAGGGTTCGACGCCGATGCCGCCCGCGCGCTCGCCAAGCACTGGGGCGTCGATGCCAAGTTCGAGGTGACCACATTCGACGGACTCATGCCGGGGCTCCAGACCCGCCGCTGCGATGCCATTTTCGGTGGCCTGTACATGAGCAAGGCCCGCCTGGATGTCGCCGACGCTTCAGCCGTGATGAACGCCGGTCCCGCGATCCTCTCGGCCCCGGGCAGCGCCGGGAATTACAAGACAGCACTGGACTTGTGCGGTCACTCGGTGGCAGCGCAGAATGCTTCGTCCAACGCCGCCCGCATCAGTGCGCTCAAGGATGAGTGCAAGAAAGCCGGCAAGGACGAGCCCAAGCTCACCGAATACCCCAAGACCGCTGAAACAGTCCTGGCGGTCCTCAACGGCAAGTCCGAGGCCCTGATCGAGACCAATGTGGCGGCCGCCTACATGGCCAGCCAGAACGAAGGCAAGCTCGCGGTGGCCCCCGGAGTCTTTCCGGCCGACACCACCTTCGGCGTGTTCACCCGCAAGAACGATCCGTTGTCTCCAGCCATCGCGCAGGCGCTGAAGGAACTCCACCAGGACGGCACCCTCGGCAAGATCGCGAAGGACAACAAGCTCGACCCCACGATCGTCGACGTCCCCTAGCCATCCTCCCCGCGGAGCCCGCAACAGCCCTGCGGCCTCCGCCCCACACGAAAGGAGTTGGTGATGGAATTCGACGTCAACATCTTCGTCCAACAACTCGTGAATCCGAGCTACCTGTCCGGGGCTTTCCTGTCCGTCGCCGTCGCGGTGCTTTCACTTATCCTGGCTACGGCCATCGGCTTCGCCGTCGCCCTGGGACGCACCTCCCGCATCCGGATCGCGCAGGGCGTCGCAGGAATCTACACCTGGTTCTTCCGTGCCATCCCGGCGCTGCTGGTGCTGCTCATCATCTGGAACGCCTTGCCGCAGCTCTTCCCCGTCCTGCGCCAGGATTGGTTCTCCCCGTTCATTGCCGCGTTCATCGGCCTGGGCATCGTGGAAGCGGCCTTCATGGCGGAAATCATCCGTTCGGCGTTGCTCAGTATCGACGAAGGGCAGGCCCTCGCCGGCAGGGCGCTTGGGATGTCGCCGGTCAAGGTCATGCTCAAAGTTGTCCTCCCGCAGGCCATCCGCACGGCCCTGCCTCCCACGGGCAATGAGTTCATCGGCCTCGTGAAGTTCTCCTCGTTGGCCTCCGTGATTTCCCTGCAGGAACTCCTCACCACGGCCCAGGTGGGAGTGAACATCACGTTCCGCTACGCCGAGTACTACGCCGCGGCAATCGTCTACTACCTCATCATCGTGAGCCTTTTGACGCTTCTCCAAAGCTATGTGGAAAAGAAATTCGTCTGGACGTCACGGTCCAAATCCAAGAAGCCTTCCATCCTGGAACCAGTCGGCCAAGGAGTGCAGTCATGACCCACAGCGGCCCGGAACCCATGCCGGAAACCTGGTCCACCAACGACCCCGTACTGAGCGTGCGGAACCTCCACAAGAGCTACCAGGACCAGAACGTCCTGCGCGGCGTCGAGTTCGATATCCGCCAGGGACAAGTCAAGGCAGTGCTGGGTCCCTCCGGTTCCGGCAAGTCCACGATGTTGCGCCTGATGGCGCTCCTCGAGCCAGCCGACGACGGCGAGATCCGGCTCCGCGGGCGGCGCATCGGTGTCCGTGAGAAAGCAAGCGGAGCCGTGGCCCTCCCCGAACGCGAACTCGCCAAGGAACGCCGCGACATTGGCATGGTCTTCCAGAAGTTCAACCTGTTCCCGCATCTGACGGCTTGCCGCAACGTGATGCTCGGGCTGACCTCCGTCAAGGGCATCCATCACAAGGAAGCCGAGGAACAGGCCATGGCCATGCTCCAGCGCGTGGGTCTTTCGCATCGCGCCGGGCATTTCCCTTCGGAGCTCTCCGGCGGCCAGCAGCAACGCGTGGCCATCGCCCGCGCCCTGGTGATGAACCCGGACGTGCTCCTCTTCGACGAACCGACCTCCGCCCTGGACCCCGAGTTGGTGGGCGAAGTCCTGGAGGTCATGGAGAGCCTGGCCAACGACGGCATGACCATGATCGTGGTCACCCACGAAGTCCGTTTCGCGCGCCGCGTGGCCGATGAAGTGACCCTGTTCGACAGCGGCGTGATCGTGGAACAGGCCACTCCAGACGAGTTCTTCGACAACCCCCAGCACCAACGCACCAGGAAGTTCTTGAGCCATGTCCACTAAGCATCGCCCCCTCGCCGTCTACACGGACATGGAAGACCTCGATTACTCCGCCGGCGCCGCGCTCCTGGAAGAAAACGGTTACGACGTCCGGTACCTCGGCACCCAGGATCCCGCGGTCATCGCGGAGCAGGCGAAGGACGCGGAAGCCCTCCTGGTGGGCTACGCGACGGTCACCGCGGAGGTCATGGACGCCATTCCGGGCTTGAAGATCATCGCCTTGGTCTCAATGGGCTCAGACAACGTTGACCTGGATGCCGCCAAAGAGCGGGGCATTTGGGTCAGCAACCTTCCCGGTGTGGCCACCGAGGAAGTCGCTTCGCACGCGCTGGCGCTTGCCCTCGCCGTCACGCGAGAAATCCCGTTCTTCCAGGAACGCGTGGCCGAGGGGGACTGGAACGCCCGCCCGGACAGCACAGTGTTCCGGCTCAGCCAGGAGCGGCTTGGGCTGATCGGACTCGGGCGGATAGGCAGCCGCCTCGGAGAGCTCGCCTCCGGAGTCTTCGGCGAGGTGGTCGGCTACGATCCCTACCTCCCGGACACTCCGGCTACCAGGGAGATGCTCGCGAAGGCAGGCATCCGCCGGACTGGCTTGGAAGAAGTCCTGGCGGAATCCGCCGTCGTGTCCTTGCACATGCCGCTTACGGAGGAAACCCGGCACATCATCAACGCCGGAAGCCTCGCCGCGATGCGGCCGGGCAGTTACTTGGTGAACGTGAGCCGCGGGCAGCTGATCGACGACGAAGCCCTGCGTGCCGTCGTCGACTCCGGCCACATCCGTGGAGCGGCGCTGGACGTGCTCGACGTCGAACCGGCACCTGCCGACCACCCGCTCATGGGCCACCCGCGGATCCTCGTGACGCCCCATGTCGGCTTCCTCTCGGAGTACACGCTGGCCGAATACGTCAGGATCCAGGCGCACAACGTCATTTCCCAAGCCCGCAGAGGAGTCCCGGACACCCCCTTGTTCGAGCTGGCACCCGCCCGCTGAGTTCCGGCCGTACCGCAAACTTCAACACGCAAAGGTCATTCCCATGTCATTCCTGGCATCCCATGAAACTTCCCCCGTAGCCCCCGCCGCAACGTTGTTCTTCGGCGGTCGCGTCCGGACCGTTGACTCCCTGAACTCCATCGCGGAGGCGATGCTGGTCATCGGCAACCGTGTTGCCGCCGTCGGAACGCCACAGGAGTGCCGCGACGCGGCGCTCAAGCTCACGACGGCGGTGCCCGACGTCGTCGACCTCCGTGGCCGTACGTTGGTGCCCGGCTTCATCGATCCGCACGCGCATCCCCTGATGTACGGACAACTGCTGTCCTGGGTGGATTGCGGTCCCGAGGCGGCGCCGGACATCCCCACCATGCTTAAACTGCTGGCGAAGGCGGCGGACGACAATCCGGGGGACACCCCGATCAGGGGCTATGGCTACGAGCACCGCAACCTTGCCGAGCAGCGCCACCCCACACGGCAGGAATTCGACACCGTTTCCACCACGCGCGAGGTGTACGTCATGAACGCGAGCGGCCACGGCGGAGTGGTGAACTCGTACGTGCTCGCGAAGGCGGGAGTGGACCGCGACACGCCCAACCCGCCGGGCGGAACTTTCTTCCGGGACCCCGACGGCGAGCTGACGGGCGAACTCTCCGATGCCGCCTGCGACATCCTCACAGGGGTGGAAGGCGTCAAGCTGGGGCACCACGGACCGAACTTCCACCTCGGGGACAGCAAAGAACATCACCGCGCCCAGCTGCTGCACGCCCAACGCGAGTTCCTCAGCCACGGCGTGACCACCATCGGCGACGCGCAGGTGACCAAGCGCGAATTTGGCGCCTACCTGGATCTCGTGGAGCGCGGCGAACTCGTGACGCGCATCAACGCGTATTTCCTGTCGAGCCTCCTCGACGAGGTCCTGGAACTGGGTCTCGTGGACAAGTTCGGGGATTCCCTCCTTTCCTTCGCCGGGATCAAGCTCTACGCCGATGGCACCCTGGGCGGCTGGACTGCGTACTTCCCGGAGGGCTACCGCGACGATCCTTGCCGCACCGGTTCGCTCTACCACGAGCCGGCAGAGTACCGCGCCCTCGTCGCCAAGGCGCACAGTGCCGGTCTGCAGACGGCGACCCACGCCCAATCGCCCACAGCCATTCAGTTGGTGCTCGACGCCGTCAGCGAGGCTCTTTCGGTGTTGCCGCGGGACGACCACCGGCACAGGATCGAGCACTGCGGACTGCCCACCTTGGAGCAGATCGGCCAAATGGCGGAGCTCGGGATCATGCCCGTCAACCAGCCGCAGCACTACTACAACTGGGGTCCCGGCGTCACGGATGCCATCGGATCCCCGGGCGAGCGCTTCAACCCCCTCGGCGAATTCGTGGCCGCAGCGGTCCCCGTGACGATGAGCTCTGACGCTCCCGTGGCCGATCCCCGTCCGCTCGAAGCCATCCAGACGTCCGTGACCCGCAAGACCCGCTCCGGCGTCCAGTTGGGCTCGGATGATCTTAAGATCGACGTCGTCGAGGCCCTCCGCGCCCACACCATCAACGGTGCACGGGCCATGGGTCGCGAGAAGGACCTCGGTTCCCTCGAGCCGGACAAGCTGGCCGACTTCGTGATCCTGGCGGCGGACCCGCTTGAGGCCTCCGAAGGTGACATCAGCGGCATCGAGGTTGTGGAGACCTGGGTCAATGGCGTACGGGTGTACGCGGGCTAAGTAGACACAGATAAACCCCGACGTCGGCACTCACGGTGAGTGCCGACGTCGGGGTTTCGTGTTGCTTGACGGGCCCAACTGACTCGCACTTAATGTCGTTTTCAGGGCTGAAAACGACACTTACTGCGAGTCAGTTGGGTGCCTCACAATGGGTGGGCAGGGCTTAGACCCGGCGGATAGCCTCAGCCAGGCGCTTGACACCCTCGGTGAGCTGATCTTCCGGGGCGTAGGAGAAGGCGATGCGGAGCTGGTTGCTGCCACCGCCGTCGGCATAGAAGGCGCTACCGGGCACGAACACGACTCCCGCCTCGATGGCCGCGGCGAGCACTTGATCGGTGTCGATGCCCTCGGGCAGGGTTACCCAGGTGAAGAATCCGCCGCTCGGGCTGGTCCACTGGGTACCCTCGGGCATGTAGGCGGCCAAGGCGTCCAGGGTGGCTTTGCAGCGGGAGGCGTAGACGGCACTGTAAGCGGCTATCTGGTCCCGCCAGTCGAAGCTGCTGATGTACTGCTCCACTACCAGTTGGCTCAGGACCGAGGGGCAGATGGTGGTGGCTTCGGAGGCGATCTGGAGGCGGCCGCGCACCTCTCGGGGTGCCACCACCCAGCCGACGCGCAGGCCGGGGGCGAAGATCTTGGAGAACGAGCCGAGGTAGAACACGTTGTCCGGGTCGAGGGAGTGCATGGCGGGTTTGAGCGTGCCGTCGAAGCTCAGCAGTCCGTAGGGGTTGTCCTCGACGATCAGCACGCCTTCGGCCCGGCAAATGTCCACCACGCGCTGCCGCCGCCCGAGGGAAAGGCTGATGCCGCTCGGGTTGTTGAAATTGGGGACCGTGTAGAAGAACTTGATGGCTTTGCCGGCGGCTTTGAGCCCGGAAATGACGTCCTGGAGGCGGTCGGGATCGACGCCGTCGTTGTCCATCGCCACGTGGGCCACTTCGGCCTGGAAGCCTTCGAACACGCCGAGCGCGCCCACATATGTCGGTCCTTCCGCGATCACCACGTCCCCGGGATCGCAGAAGAGCTTGGTCACGAGTTCCAGTGCCATTTGCGAGCCCGCGGTGACCTGCACGTTTTCCGGCGACGTGTTGATGCCTTCGAGTTCCATGACTTGGCAGATCAGGGCCTGCAGTTCCTCTGTTCCCGCACCCGAGCCGTACTGGAGGGCCTCCAGTCCGCGGCGAGCGACGACGTCGGACGCCATGGCGGCGATGCGCTCCATCGGCAGGACGGGCAGGTAGGGGTTGCCGCCCGCGAGGGAGATCATGCCCGGCTGCATGGAAACATCGAAGACTGCGCGGACGGGGGAGGGTTGGAAGCCGGCCGCACGCTTGGCCATCCGGCCGGTATGGGACAGCTCTGTGGTGAGGGTCATGGTGGTCCTTCGGTGTTGGTGGGTGGCCGCTTCGATGCGGCCCCGGACTGCGTGGTGGTTACTGTGCGCTGAGGAACTGGTGCAGGATACGGGTGCCTGCGTGGATGGCCGTGACGGGGACGCGTTCGTCGATGCCGTGGAACATGCCCGCGAAATCAAAGCCTTCGGGAAGCCGTAATGGCGAGAAACCGTAGCAATTGATGCCCAGCTGGGAGAAAGCTTTGGCGTCGGTGGCTCCGGACATGACGAACGGGAGGGCCTTCCCGGCGGGGTCGACGGCGGTGATGGCCGCTCGCATCGCGTCCAGAAGGGCGCCGTGGGCGGGTGATTCCAGCGAACGCCCCTCTTCCCAGCTGACCTCGATGCCGGGCCCCAACAGCTCCATGAATTGCGCTTTGAACTCGTCATCGGTGCCCGGGGCGATCCGGCAATCAACCGTGGCGGTGGCAGTCCCGGGAACCACGTTGGTCTTGTAGCCGGCATGGAACTGGGTCGGGACGGCGCTGGTACGCAAGCCCGGGAGGAGCATGGCGGCGAGCAAACCGAGAGAGGCGAGTTCGTCGTCGAGCCTTTCGCCATCCAAAGGCCGGCCGAGGGCCTCGCCCAACTGCTCCACCAAGGCGGAGAGCGAGGCGCTCCGGACCACCGGCCATTTGTGTTCCGAGATTCGTGACAGGGCAGAAGAAAGGCGCGCGACGGCGTTGCTTTCGTTGGGCACGATGGAACCGTGGCCTGTGCTTCCGTGCGCGGTCAGCGTCGCCCAAGCGAACCCCTTTTCCGCGACTCCGAGCAGGTAGAGCCTCAGGTCGTCGCGAAGCTGAAGGGAGAAGCCGCCGATTTCGCCGATAGCCTCGGTGACGCCGTGGAACAGTTCAGGGTGCTCATCCACCAGGAACTGGGCACCGAACTCGCCGGCTATTTCCTCATCGGCCACGAACGCAAAGACGATGTCCCGCTGGGGCACGAAGTTTTCGCGGCGCAATTGGCGGACGGCGGCCACGGTCATGGCAACCATGTCCTTCATGTCCACGGCACCGCGACCCCACACGAAATCGTCCTTGACCTCGCCGGAGAACGGGTCCACGGTCCAGTCCGCAATGTTGGCGGGGACGACGTCGGTATGGCCGTGCACCAGAAGGGCCGGCGCCTCCGGGTCGCTGCCCTTCATCCTTACTACGAGGTTGCCCCGGCCAGGAGCTTTTTCGAGGACCTGGCCTTCGAGGCCGAATTCCGCGAGCAACGACTGGACGTATTCGGCGCAGCGCGATTCGCCGTCGCCGATGGTGGCGGGATCGCCGGTGTTGGTGGAATCGATGCGGATCAAGGTGCTGCAAAACTCCACGGCCTCGGCGGCCATGGCGTCGTGATGTTCCCCCACAGATGGTCCTTTCCAGCGCGCGGGTTGGCGCGCGTTGCGGTGCGCAACTCGCGCACCTTCTCCCGGCGCGAGTTGGCGCGCGTCTTAGTGCGCGTCCACGAGTTTGGAGCGCTTCTTATGGATGAATTCGTCGGCGTCGATGCCGAACTCCCGGGCGGCAAAGCGGTGCAGGGTCTCGATCATCTCCGCAGGTGAGAAGCTGTGGACCCCGTTCAAGGACTGGATCGCGAGGCCATCGATCGTGGCCAGAAGCAAGGTAGCCACTTCGTCGATATCGAGGGCCGGTTGGAGCAGTTTCTCGTCCACCGCCTCCTCGAGCGCCCGGACGAACAAGCCCCGCCATGAAGTCCAGACTGCTGCGACGCTTTCCCTGATCTCTGAGTTCTTGTGGGCAGCGGCGTATATCTGCAGCCAGAAGCCCCAGGCTTCTTCGAACGGGGTGTCGCTCTGGATGGAGAACGTCAAGAGGTCGTGCAGGCGTTCCACGGCGTTTCTGCCGTGATCGTAGATGCGCTGCCATTCGGCGAGGGATTCGTCGATCCGGTACTCAACCGCGGCGCCAATGAGCCGTTCCCGGTGCCGGAAATAGTGCTGGATCATGCCGATGCTGAAACCCGAAGCTTCCGACAGTTCGGCGAAGGAGCAGCCCTCCACACCCTCGCGGGAGATTACCTGCGAGGCGTGCTGCAGAATGCTCTGCCGGCGTTCTGCCATGGCCTCCGCCGTGACGCTTCGCGTGCGGCGGCCCGGGTTTGTCTCGCTCATGCCGTTGCTCCTTCGTTTGTCTGGTCGCGCTGGTCCAGTTGGGGCGCCTTGTGGGTGCCCGTAGTCATCTCTCCACGATGTTGCCATGGTCCCTTGACACGCGTTGTTACTCATCTCACAATAAGTTGAACATATTGTTATTTCAACCCGACTCGAACCGGAGATTCACAAATGATGCGCAAAGGCGTGAAAAGCTCGCTCGTTGCAGCGGCAGCCATCAGTTTCCTGGCGTTGACAACGGCTTGCTCCAACACCGAAGGTGCGGCCGCTACTGTATCCGGCAACGCATCGGCGAGCGGCCAAAGCAGCCAGAGCGGCCAGGAACTCGCGCAGGCCGTGCAAACAGATTCCAAGGTTCAGGCGCTCCTTCCGGCCGCGATCAAGAGCAAGGGCTCGTTGACCCTCGTCACGGACCCCACCTACGCCCCGATCGACTTCACCGACGACAATGGCAAGATCGTCGGACTGGAGCCGGACATGGCCTTGGCCGTCGCGAAGAAGATGGGCGTCTCGATCAACATCGAAAAGGCCGACTTCAACGGCATCCTCGCCGGTATCGAAGCCCGGCGCTACGACGCCTCCTGGGCAGCGTTTTCCATCACGGAGGAGCGCAAGGACAAGGTCAACATGGTCAGCTACATGCGCGGAGGAACGTCCGTCATGGTCAAAAAGGGCAATCCGCTGGGCATCAAGTCCGAGCTGGACCTCTGCGGCAAGACCGTCGCTGCCCAGACCGGGACAACCCAGGCCCTGAACGTGCTCCCCTCCTTTGATAAGAAGTGTGCCGACGCCGGCAAGGACAAGCCTGTTTCCCTCCTGTTGCCCCAGCAAGACAACGTCAACCAAGCCGTGGCATCGGGCCGCGCCCAGGCACTCGTGGCCGACAATGCGCTGACCGGGTACTACGCCCAGCTGCAGCCGGACGCCTTCACCTCCGTGGACTCCATCCTCGTGGAACCGTCCCTGTCCGGCGTCGTGAGCCCCAAGGACGACGGCGGCCTGTCCAAGGCATTCCAGGCCGCGGTCCAGTCGCTCATGGACGACGGCACTTACGCCAAGATCATGGATGCCTGGAACCTCAAGTCCGGCATCATCACCAAGTCCGAGGTCAACCCGACGGTGGGGTCATGACCGTGTCTGAGCTGCCGAGCACCGCCGAAGCACGGCATGACTTCGCGGAGCTGGCGTCGCGGCCTGTCCTCAAGCGCAAACGGCCCGGGCAACTGATCGCCATGGTGGTGGTTGGACTGTTCGCACTCATGGGCGCGTACGTCATTGTGACCAACCCCGGCTTCGGCTGGCCCACCGTGGCCAAGTACCTGTTCGATGTCCGCATCCTCGACGGCCTCCTGACCACGATCGAACTCACGGTCATTGCCATGGTCCTGGGACTCGTGATCGGCCTGGTGATCGCGGTCATGCGGATGTCCGACAACGTGCTCCTCCGCGGCGTGGCCGGCGCCTACATCTGGTTCTTCCGCGGCACTCCGCTCCTGGTGCAGATGCTCTTTTGGGGCTTCGCCGCGGTGCTTTTTCCGACCATCGGCATCGGGATCCCGGGCGGTCCCATGCTGGTGGAATGGAACACCAACGATGTCCTGCCGCTGTTCGTGGCCGGCATCCTGGGCTTGGGCTTGAACGAAGGCGCCTACATGGCCGAAATCGTTCGTGCAGGACTGATGGGTGTTCCCGCGGGACAATCCGAGGCCTCCCACGCCATGGGCTTCAGCCGGATGGAAACCCTGCGCCACGTGGTCATCCCGCAGGCCATGAAGATCATCCTTCCGCCGGTAGGCAACGAGACGATCTCCATGCTCAAGACCACGTCGCTGGTGATCGTGATCGGCGTCGGGGATTTGCTCTACAACACCCAACAGATCTACGCCCGCAACCTCCAGCAGATCCCCCTCCTGATCGTTGCGAGCCTCTGGTACATCCTGCTCACCACCATCCTCTCGCTCGTCCAGGCCCGCATTGAGAAGCGGTACTCCCGCGGCAACACCATCCAGGCACGAAAGGCGTAGCTGCAATGTCTGAAGTCCAGTTCCTCAACGTGCACAAGGATTTCTCCGGCATGGAGGTCCTCAAAGGCATCAACTTCACGGTCGAATCGGGACAAGTGGCGTGCCTGATCGGCCCCTCCGGATCGGGCAAGTCCACGCTGCTCCGCTGCGTCAACCACCTCGAAACCACGAGCTCCGGAACCATCCTGGTAGGTGGGCGCATGATCGGCTACGAAGTCCACGGCGACAGGCTCATCGAAGCCCACCAGAAGGACATCAACAAGCGACGTTCCCGCATTGGCATGGTGTTCCAGTCATTCAACCTCTTCGGCCACATGACAGCCCTCGAAAACGTGATGATGGGTCCCGTCAAACTCCTCAAGGTACCCAAGGCCCAAGCCGAGGCCGAAGCACGTGAGCTCCTGGCGAAGGTGGGCCTTGCCGACCGCACGGGCCACTATCCGGCCCAGCTCTCCGGCGGCCAGCAACAGCGAGTCGCGATTGCCCGGGCGCTGTCCATGAAGCCCGACCTGATGCTCTTCGACGAGCCCACCTCCGCGCTCGACCCCGAACTCGTCGGCGAAGTCCTGGACGTCATGAAAGCCCTGGCGCGCGACGGCATGACCATGATCGTGGTGACCCATGAGATGGGCTTCGCCCGCGAAGTGGCCGACGTCGTGGCATTCATGGACAGCGGCGTCATTGTCGAAGCCGGCGATCCCAACGAGATCATCTCCCGACCCCAACACGAGCGAACAAAGGCGTTCCTCTCCAAAGTTCTCTAGGCCACGATTTAAGGACTCCAACCTTGACCAGTTCCATCCCCACCAACAACGTCGGCCTCGCCGTCATGACCACGCTGCGGAACTACGGGATCGACGCGATCTTCGGGATCCCCGGCACCCACAACCTCGAGTTCTATCGGCACCTTGAGCCGCTCGGCATCCGCCCCGTCACCACCCGCCACGAGCAAGGAGCCGGGTACGGCTCCGACGGATGGAGCCAGCTCAAGGGGCTTCCCGGCGTCGTGATCACCACGTCCGGGCCCGGACTGCTGAACGCGATGTCCGCTGCGGCCACCTCGTATTGCGAGTCCCGGCCCATGATCATTCTGTCCCCGGGCGCGCCGCGCGGCAGCGAGTTTTCGGACATCGGTCTGCTGCACGAAACCAAGGACCCCACCGGCGCCGTCCGCGCCCTGATCGGGCGCAGCACGCGTGTGTCCAGCGGCAGCGAAGCCGTGGAGCTGATCCACGAAGCCTTTGCCTTCTTCGCACACGGGCGGCCGCGTCCCGTCCACATCGAGATCCCGCTGGACGTCCTGGAGGGGGCGTCCGACGTCGACACCGCCGTGCTTGAGGCCCGCCCCTTGGGTGCGCCGAAAACAGCAGCCGACGACGCCGTCGCCACCGCCGCGGACATCCTCCGGCGCGCTTCCAGCCCGGTGATCCTCGCCGGGGGCGGCTCGCTGGGAACCGGCGGCGCGCTGCTCGAACTTGCAGAACTCCTGCAAGCCCCTGTGGTGACCACGATCAATGGCAAGGGCGCTATTCCCGAAGCCCACCCTTTGTCCCTCGGTTCGGAAATCCGGCTGGCAGCGGCGCAAGACCTGTGCAACGCTTCCGACGCGCTGCTGGTGATCGGCTCCAAGGTGGGCGAATCGGAGCTGTGGGGCGGCAAGATCGTGCCGCAGGGTTCGTGCATCCGGATCGACATCGACCCCGCCCAACTGCAGTGCAACGTTGCGCCGGATGTTGAGCTCCTTGGCAACGCGTCCGCCGTCGTACCCCAACTGCTCGAAGCGCTCGCCGGACATGAGCCCGCCTCCGCCCCGGAACTCGACCCTTTGCGCGCCGAACTGCGGACGGAAGCCCGTTCCATGGCGCCCGCGCTGGCACGGATCAACGAGATCCTCGCGGCCACGCTGCCGGCCGACACCGTTATTGCGGGCGATTCCTCGCAGGTCACCTATTTCGGAACCACGTCCTTCTTCCCCGTTCAGAAGCCGCATCAGCTCTTGTACACGCCTGCGTACGCCACGTTGGGATATGGACTGCCGGCCGCGATTGGCGCGAAGGTGGCCGATCCGGATCGTCCGGTGGTGGGGTTGATCGGCGACGGCGCGCTCATGTTCGCCGTACAGGAGTTCATCACCGCTGTGGAACAGGGCGTGGACCTGCCCATCATTTGCGTCAATAACGGCGGCTACGGCGAAATCCGGCAGAACATGGAGGATCGGGACCTCGCTCCGGTCGGCGTGAACCTGGCGCAGCCGGACTGGGTGCGGCTGGCTGAAGGCTTCGGACTGACGGCGTTCAACGTGGAATCCCTCGACGAGCTCGCTGGGATTGTGACCCAGGCGCTCGCCGTCAAGGGGCCCAGCCTCATCCACGTGAGCATCGATTAGCCCCCACAACGCCCCCACCCCCCTTGCGACGCTCGCTCACTTACGACGCCCTTTGGGCGGATGCTCGCTCACTTTCCTTAAGTAAGTGAGCGAGCGACCGGTGGGAAGCCCCTATATGTGAGCGAGGGTCTCCCGGGGGCGAGCGCGTGGGGCGGAACGGTTTTGGATCTGCATGACTTTAGGAAGGAACACGATGAGCGAGATGGTCAAGAATGCTGAGTTGAAGGGCACTGCATGGGAGTGGGTGGAACAGCAGAAAGAGCAGCTTTCCGCCTGGCACACGAATATTTGGGAACTGGCCGAACCAGCCTGGCGCGAGTACGAGTCCTGCGCCTGGTACGTCAGGACGCTGCGAGAACATGGCTTTACCGTGGAGGAAGGCAGCGGGGGCATGCCCACCGCATTCGCCGCCGAGTGGACAAGCCCCGCCGGTCCCGGCGCTCGGATCCTTGGCTATGCCGAATACGATGCCATCCCGGGCAATTGCCAGGCAGCGTCCACTAAGAGGGAACCACGAACCGGCATGTCGCGCTTCGCCCCGGGCCATACGGATCCGCATTCCGCCTTGGGCATCTCGACGCTCGCGGGCTTCCTCGCGGCGAAAGATGCAATGGAGCGGCATAACATTCCGGGCACCCTGGTCTACACGGGCGAGCCGGCCGAAAAGGTCCAGGGATCCAAGGTTGTTCACGGCCTCCGCGGCTACTACGACAATCTGGACGCCATCATCTCGTACCACCCGTTCTACATGATGCCCCTGTGCAACACCGCGCGTTGGGACACTCACTGCGGCTCGTACTACAGCAAGATCTACACTTTCACGTGCGACAGCCCGGAGGGCTGGAACAACACCTACGGCGACAGTCCCATCCCGTCGTCGCACTCCGCCGCCCGGGCTCCCGGAGCGGACGCCGCGCTGTTCACGATGTTCTCGCTGACCAAGACGACGCAGGATTCGATGCTGCCGCAGGCGGGTGGCTGGTCGTTGTCGGAAGCGATCCTCACCGCCGGGCAGGCGACGGCGGACAACCAGCCTGCGGGACTCGCCCAGATCCAGTACTCCTGGCGCTGCCCGGGCCTCGCCGAGGCCGACTCCGTGCTCGCCGTGCTGGATCGCAACGCGGAACTCGCCGCGGCCGCATCGCATTGCAGCGTTAGTTCGCGCTGGGTGGCGCGCAACCGTCCGGGCATCGCGAACCACACCGTCGCGCAGGTGGCCTGGGAGAACATCGCCGCTGTTGGCGCGCCGGTTTTGGATGAGCGGGCCCGGAAGATCGGACGAGAGATCCAAGCCTCGTGTGGAGTGGAACCCATGGAAAATCCGTTCCATCCGGCAACGGCCGAGCTCATCACCCCGCAGGGCGCCGAAGCAGAGCTGCGCCGGCACATCCCGGCAACCCAGCAGAACTGGACCAGCGATGACTACGTTGAAATGACTTGGTACGCACCCACCATCCGCTTCTATACGGCGCGGCCCACCTTGGCGCCGGACGAGAAAGGTACTCCATACCCGGGCTGGGCCATGACCGCGATGGGCGGAATGCCGGAGACGATCGACCCCACCATCACGGCGACGGGCAAGATGATTGCCGGCATGGTGCTGGACCTGCTGACTTCTCCGGACGTGCTGGCGAAGGCAAAGGCAGAGTTCGACGCCGAGAAGCGCCGCCGCGGTGCCGTGGCGCCGCTGCTTCCTGCCGATTTCAGCGCGCCGACGGATTTCCGCTGGCCTGAATACATCGGGACAGGCAAGGCCCGCGAGTGGTGGATCCCCGTGTCCGAAGAGGCGTGGAATACTGCCGGCAGCAACTAACTCTGACGCTCGCTCACGTATGACGGCCAAATCCCAAACGCTCGCTCACATATGGCCGGAAAATAGCGGAATCCTCCAGCAGATGAGCTGCTGGAGGATTCACTATTTGACCACTTTTGTGAGCGGGCGTCGGGCCGGGAGCCGTTACTTGTGAGCGGGCGTCGGGCCGGGAGCCGTTACTTGTGAGCGGGCGTCCGCCCGGGAGCCGTTATAGGTGAGCGAGCGTCGGGCCGGGAGCCGTTATATGTGAGCGACCGTCGGCCCGGGAGCCGTCATATGTGGGCGAGCGTCGGGCCGGGAGCCGTCATATGTGAGCGGGCGTCACGCCGGACGGCCCGATATGTGAGCGAGCGTCACAGGCCGAGTTCGGCCTTCAGGGCTGCTACGTGGCCTTGGGCCTTGACTTGGTACTGGGTCAGCTTGACCTTGCCCTCGCCGTCGAGCACTACGGTGGAGCGGACCAGTCCGTCTACCACTTCGCCGTTCACGAGCTTCTCGCCCCAGGCACCGTAGGCGAGGGCCACGGCGTGGTCTTCGTCGGAGAGGAGCGGGAAGGTCAGGGAATAGTCGCCGGCGAAGTGTGCGATCTTTTCCGGGGCATCGGGCGAGATGCCCAGGACTTCGTATCCGGAGGACTGCAGGCTGGACAGGCTGTCGCGGAAGTCGCAGGCCTCGGTGGTGCAGCCGGGGGTGGCGGCTTCCGGGTAGAAGTACACGATGACGTTCCGTCCGCGGTAATCGGACAGCGAGACCTTCTGGCCTTCGGAGTTAAGCAACGCGAAATCGGGGGCCTGGGTTCCGGCGAGGAGTTTCTGGGTCATGTTGCGATCCTTGACTTGTCGGGCAACCGCCGTGGCCGGCGATCAATCTATAGGTGTAACGGGCTGCCTAGATGCAGTATTCCGCGGGTCCGCGAACTGTAGAGCCTGGTCCGGGCACGAACTGGTAGCCGCCTCCACGCACTGTGGCGATGACATGGCGGGCTGAGCCCAGCTTGCGCCGGACGCGTCCAACATACACGTCGATGGACCGAAATGCCGCGCCGGGACAGTCAAGTGACTCCAGAAAACGTTGCAATTCTTCACGTGGGATGGGTCGGGACAGGTTTTCCACGAGGTAGCGGAGGAGGCTGTGTTCCATTGCCGTGAAGCTGACAGGGACCCCATCGAGGAGGACGGTGTTCGCGGCCAGGTCCACTGCCACGGTGCTGCGTCGGCCGGCGAGGGACACAGGCGGGTTGGCAGCGGCGGGGCGGTTTCCGGCGTCGGGCGCTTCCGACGCCGAACCGGCGTCGGACGTCTCAGCACCGTCGGACACGCCGGAAGAATCATCGGACGTTGCAGCTCCGGCGGCGGGCCAAAGGAGGACTTCCGCCCCCGGAGCAAGTTTGCGGGCCCGGGCCAGGACCGCTTCCGCGGCCCGGGCCCAAACCTCGGGATCGATCTCGTGGCCTTCGCCGGGCTGTACCCACACGGCCAGGCCGCGCGGAAGCATCCCGGGCCGAACCAGTCCGGGCCGAAGCCCGGAAGGCCGGGGGGCGGGCTGATGCCGCGAGGCGTTGAGCCGTGCGGGCAGTTGCCCGTACGGGGCATGGACGTTGACGGCCATGGCTTGGCCTTACACGCCGCCGCGGCGAATCAGCTTGCCGCTGGGCGTCCGGCCGTCGATCTCGCTGCCACGCAGGTACGTTTTGCGTACGACGCCGGAGAGCGCCTTGCCGTCGTACGGCGTGATCGGGTTCTTGTGCTTGAGCTTCTTGACGTCGACGACGAACGCGTCGTCGGGCGCGAAGATGGAGAAATCGGCGTCGTAGCCGAGTGCGAGCTGGCCTTTGTTGTGCAGGCGGGCCAAGGCTGCGGGCTTCTCGGACATCCAGGACACCACCTGCTCGAGGGAGATGCCGCGGTGCCGTGCCTCGGTCCAGATCAGCGAGAGCCCGAGCTGCAACGAGGAAACGCCGCCCCAGGCCACTGCGAAGTCGCCATTTTCCAGGTCCTTCAGGTCAAGCGTCGACGGCGAGTGGTCCGAGACAATGCAGTCGATCGTACCGTCCTGCAGGCCTTGCCAGAGGAGCTCGCGGTTGGAGGCCTCGCGGATGGGAGGGCAGCACTTGTAGGCGGTGGCGCCGTCGGGGATTTCCTCGGCCATGAGCGTGAGGTAGTGCGGGCAGGTCTCCACGGTGAGGTGCACGCCGTCGCGCTTTGCCGAAGCGATCATGGGCAGCGCGTCCGACGACGAGAGGTGCAGGATGTGGGCGCGCGCGCCGGTCCAGCGGGCCCTTTCGATGACCTCCGCGATCGCCTTGTTCTCGGCGCCGCGGGGGCGGGAAGCAAGGAACGTGGAGTAGTGTGCGCCGCCGGGGTGGGGTGCGTGGTCGATCGCGTGGGAGTCCTCGGCGTGGACGATCATGAGGGAGTCGAAGGACTTGAGCTCGGCCATGTCCTCTTCCATCTCGTCCGCGTCGAGATGCGGGAACTCGTCCACGCCCGAGTGGAGGAGGAAGCACTTGAAGCCGAAGACGCCCTCGTCGTGCAACGGGCGGAGGTCCTTCTTGTTGCCCGGAATGGCGCCGCCCCAGAATCCGACGTCCACGAAGGCCTGGTCCTCGGCAACTTCGCGCTTGAGCTTGAGGCCTTCCACGTTGGTGGTGGGCGGGATGGAGTTCAGCGGCATGTCGATGATGGTGGTGACGCCGCCGGCTGCTGCGGCGCGGGTGGCGGAGGCGAAGCCTTCCCACTCGGTGCGGCCGGGCTCGTTGACGTGCACGTGGGTGTCCACGAGGCCGGGGATGAGGGTTTCGTCGTCGCCGAGCTCGATGACTTCGGCGCCCTGCAGGCCGTTGCCCAAAGGCTCGATGGCGACGATCACGCCGTTGCGGACACCGACTTCGCGGGCGGTGATGCCGGCGGTGGTGAGGATGCGCTGGCCGCGGATGACCAGGTCAAACGGGCCGTGTGCTGTGGTGGTTTCTTCAGACATGGAGTTGCTCCTTGGTCTCGGTTCGCGCTGCTTCATGGGTGGGTGCCGATTTTTCAGAGAGGCGCACGCCGATGTGCTTACCCAATTCTTCAAGCAGCGGCCCTGCTTCAGCTATACATTTCTCTACATTGGCTTCGAGCTCGGTCAATGCGTGGACCGACTCGAAACCGGACTCCGAAAGTTGTTCCGGGCTCAGCGTACTGCGGCCGCAGACGGCAATCACAGGGATCCCGGAACGCGCCGCTGCGCGCGCCACGCCCATGGGCGTTTTGCCGAGCAGGCTCTGTTCGTCGAGGCTGCCTTCGCCGGTGATCACCAGGTCCGCGCCCGCCAGCCGCTGCTCGAGTTCAGTGAATTCGAGGACGACGTCGATGCCCGGCCTGCGTGCCGCGCCCAGCGCCGCGATCGCGATGTAGCCGACGCCGCCTGCCGCGCCTGCGCCCGGAGCCTGTGCGGCGTCCTGGGCTTCGGAGCCGATCTCGTTGGCGAGGACCTGGACGAAGTGGGCCAAGGCGGCGTCGAGCGAGGCGACGTCGTCCGGCGTCGCGCCCTTCTGCGGTCCGAAGATCGCGGCGGCGCCGGTGCGGCCCAAAAGGGGATTGTCGACGTCGGACGCCAGGACGAACTCGGTGGCTTCCAAACGGACATCGAGGTTCGAGAAGTCGATCCGGTCCAAGCGGGCCAGTGCCGCGCCGCCGCCGGGGAGTTCGTTACCTTCGGCGTCGAGGAGGACTGCGCCGAGGCCTTGCAGCACGCCGGCGCCGCCGTCGGTATTGGCACTGCCGCCGACGCCGAGGATGATGTGCCGGCAGCCGAGGTCCAGGGCGGCGCGGATGAGTTCGCCCGTACCCAGGCTGGTGGAGCTCTTGGCCGTTTCGGTGTTCGGGGCGCTGCCGTCGCCGAAGCCCGGCAGTACCGCGAGTCCGGAGGCCGCCGCCATTTCAATGACGGCTTCCTCGCCGCGAACTGCGAATTCGGCCGTGATCGGGTGGCCCGTGGGGCCGGTGACCGTGGCGCTGCGGCGGGTGAAGCCGGAGCCGACGGCGGCGTCGAGAGTCCCCTCGCCGCCGTCGGCCACTGGAATGAGCGTGGTTTCAAAGCCCTCGGCTGGCAAACTCGCCGCTGCGCGGCCAGCGGCGAAACCTGCCCGCAGTCCGGCGCTCAAGCGGCTGGCGACCTCGGGAGCTGACAGCGATCCCTTGAACTTGTCCGGGGCTATGACCACACGCATTCCGTACCTCCTTCAGTAACTTACTAGTCCAGCAGGGCGATGATCGCAGTGGGGGCGTCTTCGCCGCGCTCGGCCAGCTCTTCGAACTCGTTCACGCCGTTGATTTCAACACCCATGGAGATGTTGGTGACCTTTTCCAGGATCACTTCGACCACCACGGGAACCTTGAACTCGTCCATGAGTGCCTTGGCCTTGTCGAACGCGGCAGGCAGGTCGGACGGGTTCTCCACGCGGATCGCCTTGCAGCCCAGGCCTTCGGCAACCTTGACGTGGTCCACGCCGTAGCCGTTGGTTTCCGGGGAGTTGATGTTCTCGAACGCCAGGGACACGTTCTGTTCCATGTTGAAGCCGCGCTGCGACTGGCGGATCAGGCCCAGGTACGAGTTGTTCACCACCACGTGGATGTACGGCAGGTTGAACTGTGCGCCAACGGCCAGCTCTTCGATCATGAACTGGAAGTCGTAGTCACCGGACAGGGCAACAACGGTCTCGTCCGGCTTGCCGCGAACGACGCCGAGGGCGGCCGGGGCGGTCCAGCCCAGCGGGCCAGCCTGGCCGGCGTTGATCCACTTGCGCGGGCCGAAGACGTGCAGCAACTGTGCGCCGGCGATCTGCGAGAGGCCGATGGTGGACACGTAGGTGGTGTCCTTGCCGAAGGCCTTGTTCATCTCTTCGTACACGCGCTGCGGCTTGATCGGGACGTTCTCGAAGTGGGTCTTGCGCTGCAGGGAACCCTTGCGGGCGGTGCACTCGGCGACCCAAGCGGAGTAGTCCGGCAGGGACTTGGCGGCCTGGCGCTCGCGTGCCAGCTCGATCAGCCCGTCCAGCGCCGCACCGGCGTCGGACGCGATACCGAAGTCCGGCGAGAACACGCGGCCGATCTGCGTCGGCTCAATGTCGATGTGCACGAACTTGCGGCCGGCCGTGTAGGTGTCCAGGCCGCCCGTGTGACGGTTGGCCCAGCGGTTGCCGATGCCGATGACGAAGTCCGAGGCCAGCATGGTCTCGTTGCCGTAGCGGTGCGAGGTCTGCAGGCCCACCATGCCTGCCATCAGCACGTGGTCGTCCGGGATGGTGCCCCAGCCCATCAGGGTGGGGATGACCGGAACGTTCAGCAGCTCCGCCAGCTCAACCAGCTGCGCGGAGGCACCGGCGTTGATGATGCCGCCACCGGCGACGATCAGCGGGCGCTCGGCTGCGGTGAGCATGTCCAGTGCCTTTTCCAGCTGCTTGCGGCTGGCCTTCGGCTTCTCGACGGCGATGGGCTCGTAAGCGTCGATGTCGAACTCGATCTCGGCCATCTGCACGTCGAACGGCAGGTCCAGCAGGACCGGGCCGGGACGTCCGGAACGCATCAGCTGGAAAGCCTTCTGGAAGGCGCCTGGAACCTGGCCCGGTTCCAGGATGGTCATGGCCATCTTGGTGACCGGCTTGGCAATGGACTCGATGTCCACGGCCTGGAAGTCTTCCTTGTGCAGCTTGGCAACCGGGGCCTGGCCGGTGATGCAGAGCATGGGGATGGAATCTGCCCAGGCTGCGTACAGGCCGGTGATCATGTCCGTTCCTGCGGGGCCCGAGGTGCCGATGCAGATACCGATGTTTCCGTCCGCTGCACGGGAGTAGCCGTCAGCCATGTGGCTGGCGCCTTCAACGTGGCGGGCCAGGGTGTGGCGGATGCCGCCGTGTGCCCGCATCGCGGAATAGAAGGGGTTGATTGCCGCGCCTGGCAGGCCGAACGCCTCGATGGCGCCTTCCTTAGCCAAGATAGCGACGGCTGCGTCTACAGTGCGCATCTTCGTCATGGTGTGCTCCTTGAAAGCTTTGGTGCCCGCTACGGGCGGATTTTTGGGTGTGTCTGGGGGAGCCGGCGTCGGAAGTGCCCGACGCCGGCTGCTGGTTTTCGCTTGTTTCCGCCCTTTGGGGCGGGTGGCCTACTTAGCGCTTGGCTTTACTTGCGACCGCTGAGCTGAAGGACCTGCTTGAAGAGGCCGGAGTGGTCGAGTCCGCCGTCGCCCTGGTTGACAGTGGCGGCGACGAGCTGTGCGACGACGGCGCCGAGCGGGATTGCGACGTTGGCTTCGCGGGCTGCTGAGGTGACGATGCCGAGGTCCTTGTGGTGGAGGGCAAGGCGGAAGCCGGGGTCGAAGTTGCGGTCGAGCATCTTCTGGCCCTTCTGGTCGAGGACCTTGGAGCCGGCCAGGCCGCCGCCGAGGACCTTGAGGGCTGCGTCGGTGTCCACGCCATAGGCCTCAAGGAAGGCGATAGCCTCGCCGAGGACCTCGATGTTGACGGCCACGATCAGCTGGTTCGCTGCCTTGACGGTCTGGCCGGAGCCGGAGGGGCCGACGTGGACGATGGTCTTGCCGACGGCGTTGAGGACATCCTGTGCTGCTTCGAAGTCGGCTGCGTCGCCGCCGACCATGATGGACAGGACGGCGTCGATGGCGCCCTGTTCGCCACCGGAAACCGGTGCGTCGAGCGGGCGGATGCCGGCTGCGACGGCGTCTGCCGAGAGGCGGGCGGCGACGTCCGGGCGGATGCTGCTCGCGTCGATCCAGAGGGTGCCCTGCTTCGCGTTGGCGAAGACACCGTCCGGGCCGCTCACGACGCCTTCGACGTCGGGGGAGTCCGGCACCATGGTGATGACGACGTCGGCGTCCTTGACGGCGTCTGCGATGCTCGTGGCACCCTTGCCGCCTTCGGAGACGAGCTTGTCGATCTTGTCCTGGCTGCGGTTGAAACCGGTGACGGTGTGGCCGGCCTTGACCAGGTTGATGGCCATGGGGAGGCCCATGATTCCGAGTCCGATAACTGCAACGTTGCTCATGATTTTCCTTACTGAAGTCTTTGTTTTAGCTCAGGTGTGCTGGACCCAACTAGCTCGCAGTTGATGTCGTTTTGAGGGCTCTAAACGACATCAATTGCTACCCAGTTGGGCGGGGACTAGTGGGAGGTGGCGCGCTGGCGGATGGCCCAGCTGAACGCCGTTTCCTGCGGTTCCTTGTATTCGAGGCCGATGTAGCCTTCGTAGCCGAGTTCGCGGCTGCGGGCGATCCATTCGCCGAGGGGAAGCTCGCCGGTTCCGGGAGCCCCGCGGCCGGGGTTGTCGGCGATCTGGATGTGGCCGAAGTCCTTGGCGTGGTTTTCGATGACGGCTGCGACGTCGTCCCCGTTGACTGCGAGGTGGTAGAAGTCGGCGAGGAGCTTGACGTTCGTGGCGCCGGATTCTTCCTTGACGCGGGCAATCACCTTGAGGGCGTCGGCGGCCTTGAGGAGCGGGTACTTGGGGGCGCCGCTGACAGGCTCGAGGAGGACGGTGCCGCCGATGCGTGCGACGCCTTCTGCGGCGCTGGCCAGGTTTTCGGCGCCGATGGCGTCCTGCTTCTCGGCCGATTCGCCGTCCACGCGGTTGCCGTAGAGGGCGTTGAAGGCCTTGCAGCCGAGTCGCTCGCCGATGCCCGCGACAACGTCGATGTTGTCCAGGAACTCGGAAGAGCGGGCGGGCCAGGAAACCAGGCCGCGGTCGCCGCCCGGCATGTTGCCGGCGTTGAAGTTCAGGCCGGTGAGCTGAACGCCAGCGTCCTTGATGGCGTTCTCGAACTCGGTTACCTGGGCGTCCGACGGTACGGAGGTTTCAAAGGGCCACCAGAATTCGACGGCGTCAAAGCCGGCAGCCTTCGCGGCCGCGGGGCGCTCGAGCAGGGGGAGCTCCGTCAGGAGGATGGAGCAGTTCACTGTGTACGTCATCGTAGGTGTCCTTCCGGGAGGGCTTGGGATCCATCTTCCTCTTGGCTTGTTCTCGTGGGCCAGTTCGCCGTGGCGAGTTTCCGCTTTGTGGAATTTAGATTCTGCTTTATGAAAAGTTTAGGGAAGGAGAGGGTGGGAGTCAAGGGGTGTTCCGTCGGGAGGGGGTTTGGGATACCAAGTGGCGCCGTTGGGTGCGGTGGGAGGGGTGGGTGGCGCGCGAAGTCCACTCTGGCCTCGCCGCCCGATTGAGACACCTCTCTACGTGCTCACCCTCGATCTACACGGAGATGCGCCACCGACCACACGGAGATTGCCCGATTCCACACTGAGATTCGGGTCTCCCAGCACTGAGTTTCCCCTTTTTTACACTGAGACGGCTTTTTCGCCCTTAGCCTTCCCGTATCAGTTTCGATTTCCAATCGGAACTACAGATCGATTGGGGGGATTCATGATAAATCGCGTCTCGATTGCTCGGGAAGTCCTAGCGGCAACGCCAGCCCGTGCTACTGCGATCCCGGGCCCGCTGCGATCAGGGCTGCGGCGTGCCGATGCGCAAGCGGTTATTGCTGGTGACAGCAGTCTTCGGAATGGATCGAAATGCTCTATTACCTAGACGAACTCCTGACGGCAATGAACGCAACTCCGGGTCGACGCTGGTTCAACATAGCTAGTGCCGTGCTCATCGTCGTGATATTCGGTGCATTCGCCAGAGCCGGCGTGTCGAGCTGGGTTATCGTCCCGGCGGTTTGCATCGAATTCGTATGCCACGGAGCGCTTGTTGCCTCCTGGGCCCGAAAAGACGCCTTCGAAGCCTACAAACAAGGCGAACGCGCATGCGAACCCTAGTCACCCCGGTCGCCCGAGGGGCCGTAGCCAACTTCCCTGCGACGGCCGCTCGGGCCCCCCAGAGAAAGGGTTCGATAGTGATCTTTTCATCAACCATCCGCAGGACGGCCACAGTCTTCGTGCTCGCGTGTGTCGCTGGCAGCACTATTGTCGGGCTCCTTCACCAACCGAAGACACCACCGCTTGCCTGGACCTCCTTGGCTCTTGGCGCGGTTGCCTTGGTCCTAGTGCTCACAACAAAGCGAAGTCCGAAGCGCGATGCTGGTCTGTTCGCGATCAGCGGGATGGGCAGTGGCGTTTTCATGGGAGCGTCGACCGTTAGCTTCCCCGGATCGATTCCGATATGGCTTTGGACGATCGGCGCGATCTGTCTTGGAACCATGACACTCGTCGTCGATCCAGAGGAGACCCAAAACAAATCCGTCAGTCGGCTCTAGGCATCGGCGATGGGAAGGCTGTTCGTTCTCGCGCTGGCGGCGGTCCTGTTCGTGGCGTGTCTGATCTGGGGTCGAGAGCGGGCTCCCCGTACTTGTAGTAACGGACTCGCGAGCACGCTCCCGGACTAGTTCCGTGCGATCGGCTCAGGGTGGAGAGCATCTTCGATATTCATGTCTGGCCGGAAAAGCGGTTGGAATTCCAAGACAGACCGGTAATTGAAAATGGGGAATCGAATGAAAATGGTTAGGAATGTAAGGAAGGCAGTTACGGCAGGCGTGCTGACGACACTCATGGCAATTGGGACGGCTTCGGGTGCGCAGGCCACAAGCGCATCGGGTACCGCCTATTTCGATAACAGGCAACCGATCACGGCAAATATGTGGATTCAGTCGGTTTCAAATGGCGGTTGTGGGAGTTTTTCCTCATCGGCGGTAATGAACGTATCACCTAACTGGATCCGCAACACGACATCCTTCTACCAGTACGGAGTTGGGTCCATCAGCATCAAGGGTGTCAACGTATCGGGATCCGGAACCAGCAATCCCGCGACACTTCAGTGGACCAACAGTAACGGTGCCCGCGGATCCTATCTGAGCGGCACTGTCTGCATGGGTTGGGGAGCGTTCTACCTAGGTGCGGATGTGGCGGCCACTGCTTACTACTACGGCAATTTGCGCACTGCTTCCGCACGCGTATAGCGAAGAGATCGGCACTGCAGTAATGAAAAGAAGCCCGGGTATATGCCTTCGAAAGTTACAGCACACACGAAACGCCAAACTATTGGCGGCGCTAACCGTAGCTTTGCGTTGCCTGCCTGCCTGCAGTGCCGGTCTCGCCGCGCCGACTAACGATGTTTCTGCCATACAAGAAGACTTGAAGAAGCTCCAGGGAATCAACGGCCTAATAAGGATGCCCGAAGGGGAGGACAAAGAGCGCGGGGATCTGTACACCACCGCGTTGTACTCCGCGGACCTTGGTTCCTACCTGCTGGCCGCAGACGACGCCAATAGATCCGTCCGCGAGGCGCTCAGCGGGCAGACCTCGACCGACCTGCCGACGCTCTGGTCGGCGCTCAAGTTGCTTAGGGCTGCTCGCGCAACTTTGCCTGCCGAATTGGATGCGGGACTGGTTGATGCCGCGATTCCTCCGAAGCAGCAGGATGTAGGCGCCGAGATCGCCGCGCTCTGGTTTTGGGTTGATATCGGAAGGATGCAAGGTTGGTCCGCGATCGGTGGAAGGTCCTTTCGGGAAGAAGTGCTCGTTCGGCTTGGATCCATTGACGTCAACTCGATCAAGAACAAGCCCTATCTTCTTTGGCGGCTCTTCGATTCCTATTCGGCTCTGCAAATGCAAAAACCCAGCGAACTGGAACGAGCGTTGAAAACCGTGGATTCCAAGAAGCTCCCTAACGACTATGAATCGACCCTTGACTTTCAAGCTGCTCTCGAAGCGAGAGCAACTCTTAGAAAGGATCTCGTCGTTCCCAATGATGCTAAAGACCATATCGTTGGGCTTCTGGATTCAAAGCAGGTGCATGATGACGCGCTGATCGCCTCAATGCTGCGCTCCCTGAAATTGCTGGACGCGCAGAACGAGGCACAACGACTTGTCAAGGACAGGATTGCACCGCGGGTCGACCAGAAGACAGGACTTATCCGTTCGTCGACTCTCGCCAAAGGGTCGGTCCACGGGACGTATCTTGCCTCGAGGCTCCTCGACACGAACTTCCCAGAGCTCGCAAGTGAGCGAACCCGAGATGAACTGGAACGGGTATTGAAGACGCCCGAAACCGATCTGATCGCTCAACTCAAGGCCCTTGTGGCACTTAAGCGCTCTGGCTCCTCGTCCTGGGGGAGCTACGGTGCGGTCATCGACCGCGGGAGGTCCGCGCTTCCGGACACCGTGACCTTCGCGAATCTCAGCGGGTACATCGAGTTGGTGGATGTTCTGGTGCAGCTTGAGCCCAGTGCCCGGTTGGGGCGACTGGAGGCGTTCGATGCAGACCCCGGAGTTGAAGATCTACTCTCCGGAGCTCTGATGGCGCTCTCCAACTCCATGTACTTCTCAAACAGCGAGGAAGTGAGATCAATGTTTCCAGCCGTCCAGTCCGCGCTCCCGCAGCTCATCGGTTCACCCAAAGGAAACGGCCTGAACTATTTTCGGGCATTGACCGCGATGACGAACGCAAGTCGCTCCGGACTTGGATCAAACGACTTCGACAAGGCGGCCGAGGGACTCCGGACTCTGAAAGGCTGCGAAAACTATCCGTCCTTGTATCGCATGGAAGCAGACAAAGCGTCACCGTGTAGCCTCTCGCTTTCAGCCGCCATGATCGCGGTCCCGGGTGCGTACGACTTCGGGGAGAACAAGTGACCTCGGTATTGCGTCTTGAGGAGATCGCGAAGTCTTTTGCAGATGAGCGCGGGACTCGACAGTTGGTCCTTTCTGGAATCAGCCTGAACGTTGAGGCTGGTGAAATCGTCTGGCTACGGGGCGAGTCAGGTTCGGGGAAGTCAACGATCCTCAATATTTCCGGACTTCTGTCAACCCCCGATGCCGGCAAAGTGTGGATCAACGGTGACGACAGAACCAATGCATCGTCGCGGACGGCGAGCCTTGTCCGCTCGAGCCAAATTGGAATGGTTTTCCAGAGCAGCAACCTGTTGCCCGAACTGACAGCGTTGGAAAATGTTCTCCTTGCCAGCAGGCAGCCCATGACACGCGCAACGATTACGGCGCAGTTGGATCGCTTCGGCCTTGCGGCGGTCGCTAACCGGCAAGCGAAGAGGCTTTCCGGCGGGCAGCAGCAAAGAGTCGCATTTTGCCGCGCACTGATCAACCAACCGTCACTACTACTGGCAGATGAACCAAGTTCGGGTCTTGACGCGACAAATACTGAAGCCATCCTGGACGCCATGCGAACAGGCGCCGCCGGCGGGTGCGGTGTCCTCGTCGCTTCGCACGACGAAGGCTTCCAGCGTGTGGCCCACCGTCAGCTTCCGATGAAGGAGTTGCTCATTGAACAGAAATAGAGTCTTTGCAGCGAGGTCGGTGCGGCTTTCTCTATCGAAATTGAGGCCGCTCGCGGTACTAATGAGTCTTGGCATTGCGGTATTCATTTTCGCCGACAGCATCGTGGGGGCCGGCATAAGTTCATACTCAAACAAGATCACCACCAACTCCGCCCTGAATTATGTTGAGGTAACTTCAGTAGGTCCAGACTCAGCTCGCGAGATCACCGACGACTCGTTGTCCCGGTTTGACCAAATCGATCATGTGGTGGGGTCCTCCGGCTGGGCACAAATTGACCTCGCCATAGATGATCCTGCGAACTGGCCATCTCCGAACAACCCCGGCGCGTTCATGGCTACACCCTTTATCAGCGGTATCACCCCGAAGGTACTGCTCGGGGACGTCTCCGGAGGCGGCCCTGGGGAAGGCCAGATCCTGCTTCCCGACAAGGGTCAAGGCCAAAAGTATGCTCAGCTACTCGGCAAGGAAATGAGCTTCGTGTACACAAAGGAAATCGGCCTCGGAAACGGGGAACCCGTTTCCATATCTCTGCGCGTGGCAGGCATCTATGACAACTCGTCGCCTGGTACCGATGGCGCGCAAGCCGCGTACGTATCCAGCAAGGTACTCAAGTCAACGCTTGCCAATGCCCGGCCGGATAAAAAAGCGCTGGCCTATCCCCGCGCTTATGTTCGCGTTGACTCGGCAGACGAAGTGGTCAATGTACAAAATCAAGTCCGAGCGCTCGGATACTCAGTGAACAGCGTCGCGGGCCAAATCCGGTCCCTGTCAGGCCTGTTTGCCCTTCTTGCCCTTGTCAGCTGGGTGATCGGTGGCTTCCTCATCATCTTCTGCCTCGGGGTTGGAGTGTCGGTCGGTGGCAGCTGGATTAAGCAGAGGGCCCGCGAAGTGGGTCTCCTCAAGGCCATAGGCTGGTCGGGGGCTTCGATAGCAGGGGTTTGCATGGTCGAGCTGGCAGCAGTGGGTCTGATTATCGGCGTAGTTGGGACGCTCTTGGGAACGCTTTGCTCCGTCGTAGGAACGGCGGTCTTCAGCGGACTTCAGCTCGACCTCCTGCCGGTGGCTGCGTGGGCAATGCCGAACTGGCTGCTCGTGCTCGGAGCACTCTTCTGCGTGCCTTTGTTCTTGTGCCTTGGAGCCGTTGGCCACGTCGCAAGACTCGCTCGGCTCGACGCGGATTCGTCGCTGAGGGACCTGTAGCTCCCCCTTAGTGCAAGCATATGAGTTCCACAGGCTTTGCCGAGGCGCGCCGCCTCTGCGATATGGGTCCAATGGTTATCTATCCAAATGGCGCGACAGTAGGGAAGGGCTAGCTGGTCGCAAAAATGTCTTCTCTGTCGTATTGCTTGAATCGATAACTTGGATTGGCGAGCACCCTGTACTCAAGTTCTCTCGTACAAAGGATGGTGATCGTTCTGAATCAGGAAGAAGTGCTCAGCTGGTACTCGGGGGAGATCTATGGGCAACCTTCTGCTGCGCTTGCCGGGCTGGTACCCCACAGCTTTCCCGCCTTTGCCCGCGTTATGAATCCGGTGAGGACCTCCAGAGGCCAACGTCTGCGATGGTCGGTCATTGCGGGCAGCGCAATGACCGTCGACAGCGAAACCCAGTGGAGTGAAATCGTTTCGATAGTCAACCCTGATCCGAACGAATACTACGAACCGGAGACTGGCACCATAGACAGCTCAGTTGCTCTGCGGCTGTCGGAAGTCTTCGCCGAGCACACTCAATCTTCCGCTTTCACTTTCCTGGCCTGGGAAGGTTACGACTCTCTGCTGGAGGAGGTACGCGAGAGTCCAACCATCACCATTGGCGAGCAGAGGGTCATGCATGTCAGGAGTGGAAGCATTGAGCTCGCTCTCGAACCGATCGATTTTCCGCCGACCGACTTGCCATGAATTGGATACCGGACGATGGCGCCTGGTTTGTCAGGAACGACATTTACGCGAGATCGGTCTTCGTTGGAGGTTCGTTCGCGGCGGTCGCTGCGGTGCTGAGTGCCCCCGGGCTAGAGGCTTACCTTGTTCGCCCGAGGCAGACCGTGGTTCCGGAGGACTGACTGCGCCGTCCGACTTTCGCGAGAAGGGTCTCGGCGCTGAACGCCGGTCCGCCCCCCTCAACACCGGCGCGACTCTGCCAACAACTAGGTGGAACCGGTGCCATCCCTTAGTGCCCCAAACTCCCGGCGAAGCGCGCGACGGCGTCTTCCGGCGTCGGGACTGGTCCGAAGACTTCGGCTTGACGCGTGGTGTCCGCGACGTATCTGCCCGTCTCGAACCAGCCGAGCATGGAGCTCATGTCCTTGACCATCGGGACGAACGGTCCCATCACCGCGCCTAGCCCGTTGACAAACCATGCGGGCACCGACCGGACACTGACAGGTCCGCCCGCAAAAGTTGAAGCGATGTCCGCAACCTCCTGCATGCTGACCGGCCGGTCCCAGCCGATGTCGATCCGTTCGCCGTCGGCGACATCGGCGTCGACCGCTGCCGCGAGGTATCCGGCGAGGTCGGAGGTGAGGACGAAGGTCAGCGGGATGGTCTTGGTGCCGAACCATGTGAGGCGCTTCTTCTCGAACGGGTCGCCACCCATCCTGGTGACCTGGTCGAGGAACGCGCCGGGGCGAAGGGCGACAAACGGAACCTCAAGTGCCTCCAGCTTGTCCTCGGTGAGCTTCTTGTGCCAGAAGTGCGGAACACCCGGTGTCTGGTCTGCGGTGAGGATGCTGACCAGGACAAACCGCCGGACGCCGGCCCGGTGCGCGGCGATGGCGAGGTTGGTGTTGCCCTCGGTGTCGATCTCCAAAGCCCGCTTGTCGCGGCGGGTATACCCGGCGGCAGAGCTGATCACAGCGTCGGCTCCCGTCATCGCAGCGATGAGGGAATCTAGGTCCAGCATGTCGCCGCGGGCAATCTCGACACCTTTTGCCTCAAGCTTGCTTGCATCCGAGCTTGGCCGGACCAAAGCCCGGACACTCTTGCCCCTCGCGAGCAGTTCGTCGACCACTTTGCCGCCCACGTGGCCGGTGGCGCCGACGACGAGGACCGGTTTGGCGTCAGTCATGGGATGCTCCTTCGCGCAGGGACGAAGACCAAGCCTCGCTCGGCCAGTCCGGTGACAAGGCTCTTACAACTCAGTTCGAGACCCTCCGAATATATCGCGCAGTGGATTGCACGGCGAGAGGTGGTTGGGGGAGTACCTCACTCCAACCCCTCCCCAATATCCCGCCCGATCCTCCGCAGCAGCTCCGCCGAGAGCACAGGATCCTTCGACGAGTCCAGATCCGTGTAGTCCGCCAGGGTGTAGATGTGCGAAAGTGACATCTCGGACCACCGCTCCCGCTGCAGCAACGAACGGCCAGCGACGGCGATGATCGGCCGGGTGCCCGAGCGGCGCGCGACGGCGGCCGGCAGCTTTCCGGCGAGGGTTTGCTCGTCGATGCTGCCCTCGCCGGTCACCACAAGGTCGCACCCTTCCTTCCGGGCGTCGAAGTCCAGGAGGTCCAGGAAGTAGTCCGCCCCGGATACTTGAGAAGCGCCAAGCAACATGCACGCAAAGCCGATCCCGCCGGCGCTTCCGGCGCCGGGATGCTCGGCAAGGGAAGCCGCACTCTCAAACCCGCCCGAAGTGAGCATCGAGACAAAGTGCGTCAGACCGGCGTCGAGCGCTGAAACATCCTGAACCGAAGCGCCCTTCTGCGGACCAAACACCGCAGGCGCACCGTCCGGCCCGGACAGCGGGTTGTGCACGTCGCTCGCGACTAAAAGTTCCACACCAATCAGCCCAGGAAGCGCATCCACAACAACGGAATGAACAAGGCCAAGATTCCGCCCGTTGCCCTCCAAAGAACGGCCGGAGGCATCCAGGAAGCGGTAGCCCAGGGCGGTGAGCATGCCCATTCCTCCGTCGGTGCTGGCGCTGCCTCCGAGTGCCAGGACGATCCGCGCCGGCCTGAACGAAAGGGCAAAGAGAACAGCCTCGCCAAAACCGCGGCTCGACGCATCGAGCGGCAAAAGCCGTCCGTCCGGCAACAGCCCCAAACCGCAAGTGTTCGCTACCTCCACAACAGCAGTGACGCCGTCGAACGCGATGCTCGCCTGCGCGGGCTGTCCGGTCGGGCCGGGGACTACGAAAGCGTGGCGGGCGAACGCGGAGGCGACGGCGGCATCGACGCTGCCGTCACCGCCGTCCGCCAGCGGTAGCAGCTCACACCGAATCGCTCCGACGGAACGCAGCCCGCCTGCTAGGGCGTCCGCCACCTCGCTGGCGGTGAGGCTGCCTTTGAACTTGTCGGGCGCGATGAGGACGGTCTTCGGGGCGGATGCATTCGCCATGTCAGATGGAGTCCGAGTAAGCCGGGCGGCGTTCAGCGGGCTGAAAAGGCTCGACGGCGGCAGCGTGCGGCGGAACTTCAGGAACCTGAATCGGCTCCATAACTTCGCCCGCGAAGACGCGGCGGACGCGGTCGGCGTCGAGGGTGCGGTCCCACCAGGCGATGAACAGCGTGGCGACAGCGTTGCCGGTGAAGTTGACGAGGGCACGGCATTCGGACATGAACTTGTCGATGCCGAAGATGAGCATGATGCCGGCGGCCGGGATGGTACCGATGGTGGCCAACGTTGCGGTGAGGGCGATGAAGCCGCCGCCTGCGACGCCCGCAGCACCTTTGGACGTAAGCAGCATGACGGCGATGAGGCCCAACTGCTGGCCGATGCTCAGGTGCGTGTTGGTCGCTTGGGCGATATATACGGCGGCCAGGGAAAGGTAGATCGCTGCGCCGTCGAGGTTGAAGCTGTAGCCGGTGGGGACAACGAGCCCTACAGTCTCTTTCTTGACGCCGGCGTGCTCGAGTTTGCGCATCAGGCCCGGCAGCGCAGGTTCGGCGGTCGAGGTGCCCAGAATGATCAAGTATTCCTCTTTGAAGTGCCTGATCATCGTGAAGATGTTCAGCTTGAGGAACGCCATGACCGAGCCGAGGACCACCACCACAAAGAGGATCGAAGTGACATAGAAGAGTGCGATCAGCCCGCCCATGCTGGTCAAGGAGGACACACCGTACTTGCCGACCGCGAACGCCATGGCACCGAAGGCACCCAGCGGCGCGGCCTTCATGATGAAGCCCAGGATCTTGAACATCACGCCGGTGAGCCGCTGCACGCCGTCGAGCACCGGCGCGCCGAGCTTGCCCAGCGCGTTCAACGCGATCCCGAAGACTACCGCGATGAAGATGATCTGGAGAATATCGCCCGCAATGAAAGGCTGGACGATGCTCGTGGGGATGATGTTGGTCAGGAACTGCCACCATTCCTGGTGCGCCCCGGCGTCGATGAGTTTGGCGGCGGCATCGGTGGTCTTGATGGTGCCGGCAGTGGCGTTGACGCCCTCGCCGAGCCGGAAGATATTGATCGCCACCAGGCCGAACACCAAAGCACAAATGGTGCCGAGCTGGAAGTAGGTGAGGGCCTTCAGGCCCGTCATCCCGACCTTCTTCAGGTCCGCGACGCTCGCGATCCCACCGACGATGGTCAGGAAGACGATCGGGCCGATGAGCATCCTCATCGCATTGACGAACGTGGTCCCGATCGGCTCCATGGCAATGCCCGCAGTCGGCGCGAGCCAGCCGAGCAGGACGCCAATGAGAATGGCGGTCAGAACCCAGAAATACAGTTGCCGGTACCAGCGTTTTTTGGGTGCCGGAGTCGGATGACCGGCGGTTGATATGTGTCCCATGATTCCTACCTCATTGTGGAAAATCTCTGGAGAATGCTGAAAGGGTAAGCGGCGTCCCGAGGGCCCCGACGCGAGCTTGCGAGTGTTGGGGAGGGACCTCCGCGTTAGACAGCGGCGAGGGTGTGCGTAAGTGCCTTGATGATCGCTTCGGTGACGTCGTCTGTGTTGGCTTCGCCGCCGACGTCGCGGGTCAGGTACCCGGCGGCGGTGGTCTGCTCGATGGCGGCCTCGACCAAGCGAGCTTCTTCGCGCAGGCCGAAGTGGTCCAGCATCAGGGCGGCGCTGGCGATGGCGCCGATCGGGTTGCTGATGCCCTTGCCTGCGATGTCCGGCGCGGAACCGTGGACCGGCTCAAACATCGACGGGAAGCGGCGCTCCGGGTTCAGGTTGGCGCTCGCGGCGAGGCCGAGGCTGCCGGCGAGGGCGGAACCGAGGTCCGAGAGGATATCGGCGTTCAGGTTGGACGCGACGACCACCGACAGTTCCTCGGGGTGCAGGATGAACTTGGCGCTCATTGCGTCAACCAGGACGCTTTCAGTTTGGACGTCCGGGTAATCGAGGGCGACGCGATTGAAGGTTTCGTCCCAGAGGACCATGCCGTACTGCTGGGCGTTGGACTTGGTGACGGACGAGACCTTCTTGACCGTGCGGGTCCGGGCGAGCTCGAACGCGAAACGCATGATGCGCTCGCAGCCCTTCTCGGTGAACAGCGCGGTTTGCAGCGCCACTTCGTTGCCCGGGCCGCGGCCGCTCAGGTTGCGACCGCCGAGTCCGGCGTATTCGCCTTCGCTGTTTTCGCGGACAACGATCCAGTCGAGCTCGGTGTTGTCAGCCTTGCGGAGCGGGGACTCGATGCCGGGGAGGAACTTGACCGGGCGGATGTTGGCCCACTGGTCGAAGTTCTGGGTGATGTTCAGGCGCAAACCCCAGAGGCTGATGTGGTCCGGGACGTTCTCCCAGCCGACGGCTCCGAAGTAGATGGCGTCGAAGTCCTTGAGGGCGTCCAGGCCCTTGGGGTCCATCATTTGGCCGGTCTTCTCGTAGTAGCCGCAGCCCCACGGGAACTCGGTCCATTCAAAGGCGAACTTGCCGTTCGAGTTCGCAGCAAGGGCGTCCAAGACGCGGCGGCCTGCCGAGACAACTTCCTTGCCGACGCCGTCTGCGGGGATCGATGCGATGCTGAATTTCTGGGTGGCGCTCATGCCTACCTCCTCGTTGAGTTTGTTAGCAGAGTCACACTGCTTTCCTCTTCAAGTAGACGGGCGGCGGGTAGGCGGCGTCCAAGACTTAGTTTCGATACGACTGATAGGCAGCGCCTATTGATTTTGGCCGTTGGTGCGCTCGGTGTGTTCCGCAGCGACCTTCAAAAACGCCTTGGCCGCGGGGGTGAGGTTGTCTTTGCGGCTGAGGACCGCGACGTCCAGACGGCTCACCGGTTCGATGAGCAGGGTGCGCAGCCCCGCTTTATGCGCGGTAGGAGCCCACGACGACGGCATCACCGCGTGCCCAACTCCCGCCAGAACGAGGGGCAATATGGAGGTCCGGTGGGCGACTTCGACAACGATCTCCACCTCTACGCCGTGCGCCAGGGCATCATCGACGAGCCAACGCATGAGGGAGCCTCGCTGGCTGGCAATGATGCGCTGGCCTCCGAGATCCTCCCGTTGGATTGCCGTTTGCTCGGCGCCGAAGGTGTCGGCCCGCGGGTTGACGATCAAGATGAGCGGTTGCTTTTCGAGTTCGAGGACCTGGACGCCGGGGACCAGGATCGGCGTAGGCGAGCCGGCCAGTCCAATCTCGGAGCTGCCGTTCCGGACTGACTCGATCACTTCTTCGGGAGTGAAGGCGGCACTGATGTTGAGCCGGACTGCGGGGTAGACCTTGGTGAAGGCGGCGATCATGGACGTCAGCGGCTCGATGCCGGGGGACGGCATGGTGATGATGTCGAGTCGACCGCTCCTGATCCCCTGGAGTGACTGGACCGCTGATTGTGCGGCGTCGAGATCCCGCATGACGAGTCTGGCCGGGCCGATCAGCTCCTTGCCGGCTTCGCTGAGGACCGCCCGGCGGCCGATGCGGTGGAACAGCGGAACGCCGAGTTCCTTCTCCAGGCTCGCTATGGTCTGGGAAAGCGAAGGTTGCGCGATCAGCAGGTGTTCGGCGGCGCGGTTGAACCCGTCGTGATCGACGACGGCTAGAAAGTACTTCAGTTTTCGAGTGTCCACAGTGCGGCTCCTCTGGCTGGGCGGCGGTCTGGGCTATCGGGGGCTGGCCCGCCCCAAAAAGTCCGGCTGCTTCTCAAGATTTTCGCCTGGGCGCGGTTCTCCAGCCTAATAATGTCAGGGGTCCCTGCGAGGCTTTTCTTATGGACGGCAATCAGGGAACGCAGCTGATCTGGACGGGCGCGCCAACCGGCGGCACAGTTCCGGATGCTTCCGTGCCGGATGTCCGGCTGCGGGACCTGATCGATGTGGTGAGCTCCCTTCGGCCCGGCATTGAAAGCGCCGAATTGATTGACCAGTTGCGTGCCCTGGAGGATTTGAAGTCCGCGGCCGCTGCTGCGCAGGCCCGGATCGCTGTCGCGTTCGATGCCGCCCAGCGCAGCGCCGACGCGGCAGCGGGTGTGCCGGCCGAGGAACGCGGCCGCGGGGTCGGAGCTCAAATTGCGTTGGCCCGGCGGGAATCCCCGGCCCGCGGATCACGGCTGTTCGGCTTGGCGAAGGCGCTGGTGACCGAGATGCCGCACACCTTAGCCGCCCTGGACAGCGGGCAGCTGAACGAATGGCGGGCGACCCTGCTGGTGAAGGAAACAGCCTGCCTGTCCGCCGAGGACCGGTGCGCGGTGGACGAGGAACTCGCCGCCGACACCGGAACCTTCGACGGCGCGGGGGACCGGACCATCATCGCGGCGGCCCGGGCCGCCGCGTACCGGCGGGACCCCCGTTCCGTGACCCAGCGCGCCAGCCACGCCGCCACCGAACGGCACGTGAGCCTGCGCCCGGCACCTGACACCATGACCTACCTGACCGCGCTGGTTCCCGTCGCCCAGGGCGTGGCCGTTCACGCGGCCCTGACCCGGCATGCAGACTCGCTGCGCTCCGGCGGGGACACCCGGACCCGGGGACAGATCATGGCTGACGCCCTCGTCGAACGCACCACCGGCACCACCGCAGGGATCAGCGGTGTTGAAGTCCAGCTCGTCATGACCGACCGTACCCTTCTCCAGGGCGAGAGTGAACCGGCCCGCCTGCCGGGCTACGGGATCGTGCCCGCCGGCTGGGCACGCACCCTGCTCACGCCCGGCCAGCCCGCACTTGGTGGCCCGCGTCCCGGCCAGCCCGCGGACCGGGCCTTCAAGGTCTGGCTGCGGCGTCTCTACACAGCCCCCGGGACCGGGGACCTTGTCGCCGCCGATTCCCGGGCCCGGCTCTTCCCGGCCGGCTTGCGGCGCTTCATCCAACCCCGCGACGACACCTGCCGCACCCCCTACTGCGACGCACCGATCCGGCACTTCGACCACATCATCCCTTGGCGCGACGGCGGACCCACCAGCCTGGCGAACGGGGCGGGCCTGTGCGAAGCCTGCAACCAGACCAAAGAACTCCCCGGCTGGACAGCAACAACCCACCCCGGCACGCGGCATGTCCTCGACATCCGCACCCCCACCGGACACCACTACCGATCAACAGCCCCACCCCTGCCAGGAACCCATGTGAACGGAGACCCGCCAGTCATGGCTGCGCACTATTTCGGGGACCTGTTTCGCGGGCGCCACCAACGAGAACTACGCCAACCCGCCTAGGCAAACAAACCCGGCAGAAGGATCGTAGGCTCAAGCTATGGACAGCAGGAGCAGCCACAGCATCAGCTTGTCCCGCATGCTTGATTCGGGTGCAAACCTGACAGTGGATGGCGCACTTGCCACCGAGCTCGAAGCACGCGGCTGCGATTTGGACGATCCGCTATGGTCGGCCAAGGTCCTTTTGGAACAACCTCAGCTGATCAAGCAGGTACATCGCGACTATTTCGACGCCGGCGCCGAAATCGCCATCACGTCGAGCTATCAAGCCCTGCCCCAGGGATTTGCCCGGCGCGGCATTGCCGAGGCGGAAGCCTTGGAGCTAGTGGCCTTAAGCGTTCGCTTGGCGGACGAGGCTCGGAGCGAGCACTTGGCGGAAAACCCGGGGGCTGGGCCCTTGCTGATTGCCGGATCTATCGGTCCCTATGGCGCCTTTCTCGCCGACGGTTCAGAATATCGGGGCGACTACGTCCTCACCCAGCGCGAGTTCAAGGAGTTCCACCGGCCCCGCATTGCGGCGCTTGTGGAGGCCTCGGTGGACCTGCTCGCCTGTGAGACGCTGCCATCCTTCGCGGAGGCTGAGGCCCTTTTGGCGCTCGTGGAAGAGTTCGACGTCGAATCCTGGTTTTCCTTCACGCTTCGGGACGGCGGACACATCAGCGACGACACGCCCCTTGCTCGGGTGGCGGCGCTTTGTGGAGCCCAGCCGCGTGTGGCGGCGATCGGCGTGAATTGCGTGCCGTTGAACTTGGTCTCCCCAGCGCTTGAGGCCCTGCGCAATGCCACGGACAAGCCGCTGCTCGCGTACCCGAACTCGGGCGAAAGCTACGATGCTGTCACCAAGACGTGGGGACCTGTCGCCGGGGCAAGGGCCGGGGGCCCGTCGAGCCTCGCCGATGGGGTTGGCGCCTGGCACGACCTCGGGGCCCGCCTCATTGGCGGGTGCTGCCGAACGACGCCGCGGGATATCGCTGCCGTGGCAAGGTTGTCGATGAAGCCCTAGTGCACAGATCCAGCTTGTGCACAGATCCAGTCAGAACGTGCCGCCTCCTGTTTCGCCCAGCGGGTACTCGCGCTGGAGTTGGGCAACTTTGGGGTCGTCCTCGTCAGCTCCGTAGTCCGAGTTCCGGGTGATGTCCTTCCCGTCGGGGAGTTTCATCGCGCGGAACACCAGCGACAGGACGGCAGCAACAATGAGGTTGATGGCAAACGCTACGACCGCGATGTAGACCTGCACGTTGGTGCCTGGGATGGCGGCGATGGAACCACCGAAGTTCGCCTTCGTCACTGGGTTGACCACGTTGTATGCCGCGACGGTTCCGTAGATGATGCCGGCTACCCAACCTGCGAAGAGCGCCCAGCGGTGGAACCATCGGGTGTAGAGCCCTGCCACGATCGCCGGGAAGGTCTGCAGGATCCAGATACCACCGAGGAGTTGCATATTGATGGCGGCCGACTGGTCCATCGCGATCACGAAGATCAGCGCCCCGAACTTCACTACGAGCGAGGCGATTTTGGAGACCTTCGCTTCCTGCCGCGGGTCGGCGTCGGGCCGGATCAGGTCGCGGTAGATATTGCGGGTGAACAGGTTGGCGGCAGCGATCGACATGATTGCGGCCGGGACCAGGGCGCCGATTGCGATAGCCGCCAGAGCGATCCCTGCAAACCATGCGGGGAAATTATCCAGGAACAACTGCGGAACCACCAATTGCGGATTGACTGCACCGTTCAGGTCAATGGGCTTGGTGCCCGCAGAGATTGCCGCGTAACCCAGGAGGGCAAGGAATCCCAGCATGAGCGAGTACAGCGGAAGGACCGCGGCGTTCTTGCGGATGGTGTTCCTGCTCTTGGTCGCCAGGACTCCGGTGACCGAGTGCGGGTACATGAACAGCGCCATCGCCGAGCCAAGAGCCAGCGTCCAGTACGCCGAATAGCTGGCGGCACCCGGAATGAAGACGCCGGCCGGCTTGCCTGTGGCCGGACTGATGGCGTCGAGTTTCGTCTGGGCTGCACCAAAGATGTTGTCCCAGCCGCCGAACTTGATCGGCAGGTAGATCACAGCAACGATGACGGCGAGGTAGATCAACAGATCCTTCACGACGGCGATAAGCGCCGGCGCCCGAAGGCCCGAGGTGTAGGTGTAAGCGGCCAAGACCACGAAGGCGATGATCAGCGGCAAGTCAGTCAGCAGCACATTCTCCGCGCTGCCGAGGCCCAGCACGGTGAGCACCGCCTTGATGCCAACCAGTTGCAGCGCAATGTAGGGCATGGTCGCGACAATGCCCGTGAGGGCAACCGCAACTGTCAGTGCCCTGCTGCCGTAGCGCCCGCCCACGAAGTCAGCCGGCGTGACGAACCCATGACGGTGCGAGACCGACCACAGACGGCTCATCAACAGGAATACGATCGGGTACAGCACGATCGTGTACGGCACCGCGAAGAATCCGCTCACGGCACCGGTTGCCCACATTGCCGCCGGTACGGCCACGAAGGTGTAAGCCGTGTAGAGGTCCCCGCCCAGGAGGAACCACGTGACCCAGGTTCCAAAACCGCGGCCCCCGAGGCCCCACTCATCGAGACTGTGCAGGCCCGTCTCCTTGCCAGCGCGCCAACGCGCCGCGAAGAAGCCCAGCACCGCCACCAGGATAAAGAGGACGACGACGACGGTGAGCGCGACGCCGTTGACGGGCCGATCCGCTGTGGTCGCCAGCGGGACGGTCAGCGCGCTCATTGTTCCTGCTCCTCAGTGCGTGCGCCCCGCGCTGCCTCGCGGCGACGGCGGTCCTCCTTGGTCACCAGCCGGTAGGAGACGCCCACCATGCCCGCAGTGATCGGAACCCAGAGCATTTGGTACCAATAGAAGAACGGCATGCCAGCTAACCGGGGCTGATCAATCGAATACGCCGGAACGAACAGCGGAACCAGGATGGCGATTGCTAGCAGGATTCCGGCCGCAATGTACGGGCCGGGCCTTGCCGGCCCCCGGGTCGGCACATCGGGAGTTGACATGGACGCCTCCTCATAGAGACGGCCCCCGGAGCGGGATGGGCTTCCCGGGACGTGCCGGTGGCCTGATGGACCGCAAATGTACCGGTCCATCAACAGAATAGATTCTGGATTAATTCTTTGACAGGGGAAGTGGCCCACGCATTTTCGCCAGGTAGTCCTGGTGCCGGCCGGCACTGTCGGGAGCGCCGCCGTCGTCGTTGTCTGAGAGGGGCAGGACCCGCACGGCGGATCCCGCCTGTTTGTCATTCGTTTTGATTTGAGCTGATAGTATCCGTGACGTCCGCTCCTGCGGGCGTTTGGTGGCAGGCGCGGGTCTCTTCCGTTGCCAAAACGGAAGGAAATTCCAATGAACGCGTCGATCCCGCGCGCTCCCAAGCGGCAGAATCCCGTTCGGCGCGGTATCCGGAAGGGCATGGCCGGGTATGTAGCTCTTCTCGTGGCGGGCATCGTTCTCGGCGCGCCTGGAGCTGGCGCCGCTTCCGCGACGACTACCCCATCTCCATCCCCGTCCGCGACGTCAAGTACCTCGAATGACCACGCGATGGGTTCAACGATCCGCAGTCATGAGCCCACCACGCCAATGCGGATGTCTGCCCAGGCCGTAGAGCCCGCTTCGGTAGCTTCCGGCGTGCCAGGAATGGATGTCAGCAGCCACCAAGGCGATGTGGATTGGCACACCGCGGCCACGAATGGCGCCAAGTTCGCCTATGTCAAGGCGAGCGAGGGAACTGGCTACGCCAACCCGTACTTCGCAACCCAATATGCGGGATCCGCAAACGCCGGACTCCTGCACGGCGCATACCATTTCGCGCTGCCGGACCCTTCGTCGTCCGGAGCGGACCAAGCCAGCTACTTTCTGCAGAGCGGCGCGGCTTGGACCCCGGACGGGAAGACCCTCCCTGCCTTGCTGGACTTGGAACCCAATCCCTATGGAAGCGAATGCTACGGATTGAGCCAGGGTGAGATGGTGAATTGGATCTCCGATTTCGCCACGACCATCCTCTCCCGGACCGGGCGCCTGCCTGCCATTTACACTTCCACCAGTTGGTGGACTGACTGTACCGGAGGCGCGGCCGGATTCGGGAACCACCCCCTGCATCTCTCGTCCTGGGCGACTGACCCCGGACCGCTACCGGCCAGTTGGCCGGACTACACCTTGTGGCAGAACTCCGATTCAGGCATCTTTCCCGGCGACCAGGACGTCTTCAACGGCACACTCACCCAACTGGCCGACTTCGCTACCAACCCGGGCCCCATCTTCTCGGATATTTCCGGTGATCCGTTCACGACTGAAATCAACTGGCTCGGGTCCCGTGGCATCTCCACTGGGTGGACCGAAACCGACGGGTCCAGGAACTACAACCCCCTGACGGCGGTAGCCCGGGACGCAATGGCCGCCTTCATGTACCGCCTGATGGGCAGCCCGGCGTTCGCCCCTCCGGCGACATCGCCATTCACGGACGTTGCCACGAACAATCCGTTCTACAAGCAGATCACCTGGCTCGCACACAACGGCATCAGTACCGGCTGGACGGAAGCCAACGGAAGCAAAACCTACCGGCCATATCTGGCGGTCAACCGTGACGCCATGGCAGCTTTCATGTACCGCCTCGCGGGTAGCCCGGCCTTCACAGCGCCGGCGACTTCACCATTCACCGACGTCGCTACTGACAACCCGTTCTACAAGCAGATCACCTGGCTCGCAAACAGCGGCATCAGCACGGGTTGGACCGAGTCCGATGGAAGCAAGACCTATCGTCCGTATCTAGCTGTCAATCGGGATGCGATGGCGGCGTTCATGTACCGGTACAACACAAAGTTCGGGACGACGCACTAAGCGCGAGGCTTTCTGTAAGCGAAACAGCGGAGGCGGCCACCCTCCTAGCCGTTTTGAGTAGCTGCCGAAAACATCTCATCGATCGCCTTGGCCAGCTCCGCCGGGTGGTCTAGGAAGCCCATGTGTCCGCCAGGCACAGTCCGGCGACTGATGCCAGCATGGGAAGCTATCCACTCGGCGGCTTCTACGAAGAAAGGTGCTGTCTGCTCGGCACTGAGCACGGCCAGTGGCACGGTCAGTTCTGCCAAGGCTGCCGGTTCGGGCCGCCAAGACGCAAAGGCACCGAACTCCCCTTCAAGCAGGACCCTGGCGTTGTTCCGGAGTGCTTCGAAGAAGTCTGGCGGCAGGAGGGCAGCGGCATCCCCTGCCGCGAACCTGATGAAGGCCTCGGCTCCGCCGGCGAGCCCTCCGTCTTCCATGCCGGCTGCAATAACAGGTTGCACTGTGGCCATGGCGTCATTGGGGTTGGCCAGAACGCCCATGAGGGCTGGTTCGTGCAGGACTGCCCCGGAAAAGAGCTTGGGAGCCTTCAGGACGGCAGCCAGCGTTATCAGTGCCCCGGTGCTGTTTCCAAACACAACGCATGGCTGGGTCCCGAGCGCCTCCAGTAGGGCAACAACGTCGGCGGCGTGCTGCTCAACCGAGGTCTTCTCCCAATCCTCTTGCCGGGGGCTGCGAGCATTGTTCCGACGGTCATAGGAGATGACCTTATGGTTTTCGGCCAATAGCCGGGCCAGATCGGAGTACTGCCGGGCGTCACCGGCGGCGCCGGGAACCAAGAGGACTGGAGACCCGTGGCCTGATACCTCAACGTGAATTGTGGTGCCGTTGGTCTCTACCAAGGCTGTCCCTTCAATGGTGCTCATCGTCTTCACCCTTCCGATCGCTGTTATCCTTCCCTTTCATTGGACGCCCGGATGACCTCCGGCGTCCAAGACGGCTATGGACTCGGACGATCACAAATTCTTATGATGGGACATGGAGATCCGCCAACTCCGGCGATTCCTTGTGTTGGCCGAGGAACTGCACTTCGGCAAAGCCGCCGTCAGGCTCCACATCGCCCAGCCCGCGCTGAGCCAGGAACTCAAGGCTTTGGAAAAATCGCTCGGGCTCAGGCTCCTCGACCGAACACACAACCACGTTTCGCTCACAGATGCCGGCCGCCGCCTTCAAGAGGAAGCGGAGCACATCATTCAAGCTCACGATGCCGCGTTGACAGCAATGGAAGAGATCCGCAGTCCCCAACGCGGCGCGCTCAAACTGGGCGTAGCCGTAGGGGTGGCATACCCGCTGCTTGCAGCCCTGCTCAGCGGTCTTGGTACGGACGGGGCCGGGCCGGAAGTAGACATCAAAGCCGCGGCGGCGAGGGAAGGGGTCTTGAAACTTCTTGACGGGGAATTTGATGCGGTCTTCATCCACGCAGTGCCACCCCGAGATGAACGCCTAGGGGTGCTGACCTTGGAGACGGAACCAATGGGTGTGGCTGTTCCGTCGGGTAGCCCGCTGGCAAGCTTGACGGCGATCAGTCCCACGGATCTAAACGGCCAGGCATTGATCTGGTTACAGCGCGACGGCGACCCCGACGTTCGTGAGCACGTGCTCGGGTTGATGATGGACGGCGGCATGATCCCTGGCCCACACCGCTGGTCGCCAAGTATTGCAACCAGCATGAGCCTGGTGGCTGCCGGGCTTGGTGTGTCCTTCAAAACGCCGCATCAGGTGGTGCCCGGTGATCCGCCCGGCGTCGTGTGGCGCCCGTTTGCCGGAGTGTCCTATCCTGTGCCCACGGTATTGGTCTGGCTTCGGAACGACGCCTCGCCCCTGACCACTCAGCTGGTGGCCCATGCTAGGTTGCACGTGGCTAAGCCAGCGTAGGCAATGCTTCCCGAGGCGCCAGTCAGCCCTCCAGCTCACCTCGCCGGAACCGCAATTCCCGCAGGGCACCTCGGAGCGGTGACCCGGTGAACGGTAGGTCCTCCAACTTGACCTTTCCAGAAGCTGACAGGGCCAATGCATTGACGGTGGTGGCAGCGCGTTGTGGCAAGCCGAGGGCCGCGGCAAAATCGGCCCAGTGCTTCGCCTTGAGGTTTTTGGTTTTCCCGGACACCGGCAACGCGAGCGAGTCGTCTCCGTACAGCAAGGTGCATGGAATGTCGTATATCGGGGCCATGACGAATCCTCCCTGCCGGCCCCCGAGGATCGATAGATTCTTGGCATGGAGGTCGCCGTTCCCGGTCAGCCAAGCAAAGATAAACTGCAGGTACAGATTGCGGCTCGCAACGAGTGGGGCTTTGCACCGCCCGGCAAGCGCAGCAGAGACGTCCTCCGATGTCACCGAATACTTGGAAGCCGGTGGCAGGCCCATGACCTGGGCTCCGTCCTCCATGGGCAAGCGCACCCAGATGTGGTCCTTGTCCCGGACACGGTCGAAGCGTTCCACTAGCAACCCGGGCAACCCGTGCATGTCGGTGATGATGCGGCTCTTCGCTACAGGGATCTTGAGGTCCTTGGCGGCGGAGAGATGCACTGCTTCATTCGCTAGCAAATGTGCATGGTTGGGCGGGTCGAGTTTGAGTAGGTACCGTTGACCTCTGAGTGACAGCGGCGTGGTCAGCATGGAGGCGCTTGCCTTGTCTTGGATGCCGGGGATGGCATGGCGGTCCACTGCGTTGGCAAATGCTGCGAAGTCCAGTTCCTCGGGCCTGGACGTGTCGGCCAGGGGTGCCGGTTCCACTGGAATTTCGCCGGCAGGGACCACTTGGACGTCCCCGGGGGCATCGGCTCCGACTGCGAGCAGGAGGGTGAGTTCGTCGTCTAGGCTGGTTTTGGTGGCGTCCCTGAGCACGCTAAGCCGGTGCCCCTCGGGGAGCAGGCCGGCGAAGAACGGCGGAAGAGCACCGGCGGGAGTCTCCACGGAAATCTCCGTTAAGGGCAAGGAACTGGCAACGGCGGGCCGGCCGGAAGCCAGGTACTCCGCCACGTAGGAAAAACTGACCCCGCCCTGGTCAGTGCGGGCAAGCCGGCCCGCCAGGACACCGCCTTTGTGAACGTCCGCTGCACGGACGAACTTCAACTCCTGAAAGTCCTCGACCATTAGCCCGCCGCCATGTGCAGGCCTACGGCGTTCGCTACTGCCACGACGGCCCCTAGCGAAGGATTTCCGGTGGCCGTCTCAATCGCCCGCACGGTCCTTTCGGAGGTCCCGGCAAGGTCGGCAAGGTCTGCTTGCGTGATTCCGGCCTCTTTGCGTGCATTCCGTATGGTGGCCGCAATGGCCGCTAGGTCTTCCACGAGTCTCCGATGATCCGGCACGATGTTGCCGATTTGGCTATTTCTTAGATTCATTCTGAACCAATATGCCAAAATCGGCAAGATGCTGCCGAAAGTGATGATTTAGGCTGCTATGGGACCGCCTAAGGGCCGTTTCGGCAAGATCCTGCCGATTTCTACATGAAGATTGGATCGCGGAAACGCCAACCAGCTACGTCCCCGCGAGCCATTCCGGCTCGAAGTCCGGATGGTCCGAGTAGGGCAGCGCGAGGGCATTCAACGATTTCGTGGTCCATTCGATCGATTCCGGGATCCACTGCGGGGTATCCCCAAGCGTGCCGCGAACCATCGTGGCCAGGGCCGTCTGCCGTGCGGATTCCACGATGCTGAGCAGCCTTCTCTTGGATTCGCATTCCAGGAGAAGGCGTCGCTCGTACCATTTGCCCGCTTCGGAGACGGAACGGTCGCCCAGGAGTTTCCGCGCCGCAGCCTCATCCTCATTCAGGCGGTCAGAGAGGAAATCGACGATATCCACAAATTGAGCGTACGCGCCCCCCGCGGCCGCGGAAATGCCTGCTACCGCTAAGCGGGGTCCGCTTGCTTTTCGCGCTGGCGCTCGACGGCGGCTGTGGCCCCGGGGGCCGAAGCGGCGGCCGCGGCTCGGGCTGAAGCCGGGACGGGCGCAGCGGCAACCGGGATGTTGACGTGGGGGAGGACAGCGGCGTGCGGGAGGGCGTTGAAGTGGCTCCGGGACATGCCACCGAATTCGTAGGCCGTCTCGGCGTGCTCGGACAAGTCCACCCCAGCGAGCTCCGCCTCGTGGCTGACCCGGAAACCAACGGTCTTGTGGATGACAAGGCCAATGATTGCCGTCATGATTCCGGACACTGCAAGGGTGACAAGTATGGCGACGATCTGCGCCACGAGCTGCTGGAGTCCGCCGCCGTAGAACAATCCTCCACCCTTGCCGTTCACCGGCAGCGCGATGAATCCGAGGGCGAGCGTTCCGACAAGCCCGCCACCGAGGTGGACGCCCACGACGTCGAGGGAGTCGTCGAAGCCGAACTTGTGTTTCAGGTCGACAAACACGGCGCAGGCAGCTCCAGCCACCAGTCCCAGGCCAAGGGCTGCGGCGGGAGCCACGTTGGCACAGGCCGGAGTAATAGCCACGAGGCCGGCAACGACGCCGGATGCGGCACCCAAGGATGTGGGGTGGCCGTGCCGGATCTTCTCGGTGACCAACCAGCTGAGCATGGCCCCCGCTGGGGCAACAAGGGTGTTGACCCAGATCAAGCCGGCCTGCGCCGACGTCGTGGCCGCGCCGGCGTTGAAGCCGAACCAGCCGAACCACAGGAGGCCGGCGCCAAGCATGATGAAGGGGAGGTTGTGCGGGCGGTGGTTCGGGTCTTTTCCAAAGCCGTGGCGCTTGCCCAGAATCAATGCCAGGACAAACGCGGCGGCGCCGGAGCTGATTTCCACCACAGTGCCGCCGGCGAAGTCGATCACCTGGCCGAAGACCGAACTGATGGCTCCGCCGGGGCTGAGGAGGCCTCCGCCCCAGACCATGAAAGCCAAGGGGCAGTACACCAGGGTGATCCAGATGGGGACGAAGATGACCCAGGAAGTGAATTTGGCGCGATCGGCGATGGCGCCGCTGATCAGTGCCACGGTGACGATAGCGAAGGTAGCGCTGAAGCCGAGCTTGATGAGATCGGTGGAACCGACCAGGTCCGCCGAGCCGAAGCTGCTGAACGGATTGCCGAATATCCCCAGGACACTCTTCCCGCTGATCATCGAGTAGCCCCACAGGATCCACACGGCGCCTACGATGCCGGCGGAGATGAAGCTCATCATGATCATGTTGAGGGAGGCCTTGGCCCGGGTCATGCCACTGTAGAAGAGGCCGAGTGCCGGGGTCATGAGCAGTGCAAGTGCCGCCGACACCATCACCCAAACGTTTTCCGCAGTGATATTCACGTGCGCTTCCCTTCTGATCGGAATGCCGTAGCAGGGCCGCCGCAGCGTCGCCCCGTTCTTCCCCCGCCCAATATTTCCGGTCCCGTGTTTCAAGCAATGCGAGGAAAAATTGCGGGGACGTTACATAACTTGGCTTGGCGTGAAGAACGCATGACGGGAGTGTTTCGGGAATGTTAACGCCGCCTCCGCACGGCCGCGAGGCCGCCCGGAGCGGGCACCCATGATCCCCGTGATTCCGCGGAATCCATGGTGGAAGAAGGTGAAGTCCTGCCACGCGGACGGAAATCCGGACATTTCTTCCACGTGAACGGCGGCTCACCGCAAGCAAAAGGGATGTTTCAGCCGAACGCTGGCGCGTCACGGCCTCCGCGCGCACACTTAGCCTGTGAAGCCGTTTCTCCTGCTCGCGTCTCGTGCCGAAGACGCCGCCGCCGAGGAAGAATACCAGGCGTATCTTCGTTTTGGAGGGCTTGCTCCCGAGGAGCTGCAACGCATTCGAATGGAGGCGGCGCCTCTCCCGCCGTTCGAGCTCTCCGACTATTCAGGCGTGATTGTGGGTGGCAGCCCCTTCACTTCGAGCGATCCACCAGAGCACAAGAGCCTGGTACAGAAACGGGTGGAGAAGGAACTCGCGCAGCTGCTGGACAGGATTGTTGCCGCCGACTTTCCCTTTCTGGGGGCCTGCTATGGGGTCGGAACCCTGGGGCTTCACCAGGGGGCGGTTATCGACCGTACCTACGGTGAAGGACTCGGCGGGGTAACCATCAAACTCACAGCGGAGGGCCTCCAAGACCCGCTCCTCCAAGGCATGTCCGAGCGCTTTGTCGCCTTTACGGGCCATAAGGAAGCCTGCACGGTCCTGCCTGGGAACGCGGTGCTACTCGCCGGTTCCGCCGCCTGCCCGGTACAGATGTTCCGGGTCAAGAGGAACCTTTACGCCACACAATTCCATCCGGAGCTCGACGCCGAGGGGCTCGTCACCCGGATCGACACCTACCGCTACGCAGGATACTTCCCGCCAGATGCCGCGGAACAGCTGATGGCGGATGCCCGCAAGTTCAGGGCGACCGAACCGATGAAGATCCTCAAGAACTTTGTCCGCCGATACTCCATTCCTCAATAACGTCGGAGGGATGAAGCACAATGGGCGCATGACCTTTGCAAACGTGGGAAGTCTCGGCACGAAACCCGGCCAACGCGACGCCGTCGTCGCTATCCTGCTCAGACCGAAACCGGAGCTCCGGGGCGCGGGCTGCTTGCTCTACGAGGTGGGCGTCAACGAAGAATCACCGGACACCGTCTTTGTCTGCGAGCTGTGGGAATCGGCTGAAGCGCACCAAGGATCGCTGCAGCTGGACACCGTCCGGGCCGCCATAGCTGAGGCAATGCCGATGCTGTCCGGAGAGATGGGCGGCACCCGCTTCACAGTATTGGGCTCACCCATCCGCGACGCCTGATATTCACCCAGGCGACACGTTGCTGACGGACAGGATTTTCATAGCTCTTACATAGCTGCAGTAGCTACGGTTGCTTCATTATGGATGAGCAAGAGCCCCGTCGTCCCGGCCAAGGGTCCGGACGAAAGAGAAGTCGGTGGAACCGCTGGAGTCCCCGCCGACGTCGATCGGCCTTGCTGACAGCCTTCGCGGCCATTCTGGCCCTGACCCTGACGGCCACGGTCTATTCAGCTGCGCACGCCCGCTCCGCTTCCGATTTCGTCTCGGCCCCGACGGCTCCCGCGGATGGCCCGGCGGCGGCCGAGCCAACGACGGCGGCAACCCCGACGGCAGCGGCTGCCGCTCCCACCCCGGTGGCCCCTGCTACCCCGGTGGCCCCTGCTACCCCCGTGGCCGCCGCACCAGCCCCGACGGCGGCAGGAACTGTGACCCCCGCGCTTGATGCCCAAATCAATGCGATCATCGACGCCAACAACGGGTACCAGATCGGCGTCGCACTGATTGATCTGTCTGATGGATCGACGCACCAATACGGGGTTCAGGAGCCGTTCGAGGCAGCAAGCACTGCCAAGGTCCTGTCGGCTGTTGCGTACTACCACCTGGTCGAAACAGGCGCAGCGTCCCTTGACGATCCCTTGGGGGACTACACCTCCGGGTTCCAAATAAAGGAAATGATCCAGGATAGCGACAACGATTCGTGGTCCTTGATCATGGACACCATAGGCCACCCGGAGTTGCAGGCTTACGCCACGTCGATCGGGATCAGCTATGACCCGGAGAACAACACCCTGACTCCAGGCGAAATGGCCAGCATCATGGCCGGCCTCTATAACGGGAAGCTCTTGGACCAACAGGACACAGCGCAGTTGTTGTCCTACATGCAGAACACCAACTACGAATCACTCATCCCCGCCGCAGTGCCGGCCGGAATCACTGTTTTCCATAAGTACGGACTGCTCGACGACGAACTCCACGACGCCAGCATCCTCACCAACGGGACCAACTCCTACGCGTTCGTGGTCTACACCAAGGGCCAGGACGAGAGTGATATCCCCGCCCGCACCGACATCTTCCACCAGCTCACCCAGGCTGTGGTAGGCGGCCTGTTCTAGAAGGACTTGGCCATACCTTCAGAACAACGACGCCGGCCGTGCAGTCAGACTGACTGTACGGCCGGCGTCGTTGTTCCCTTTGGGCGCTGAGCGCCTGTCGCGATGCTTGCTATAGATACCTCCCTTCTACATAGGATCCGGCCAATTGCCGATGATTCGGCCGGTTGATGTCTTCGTGGCACAGATTGCGTCTTGCATGGTCTTCTCCTGACTGAAACTTGGTCTTGCGCTGTTTAGCGCAGGTGGTCGTGCCTGCCATGAGGCAGGGGCGACCTGTTCAGTCGGGAGTTGACCCCGGGTCGAATGCAGGTTCCGCTGCGGGGGCTTGCCCGCCATCGGGGACGGGGGCGGTGTGGAAGGGCGGTGCCAGTGCACGCTGTTCCGGGAGGTCTGCCGCGCCGTAGGCAGCCGAGCCGCCCTGCGATTCCGGCGTCGAGCCAGACTCTTGTTGAGGCGCGGCCGGAGGGACCTGTTTGCCGGGCGGAGGGCCTCCCGGAACCGGCGACATTTCCGTCGTCGCGAGCATTGCCGGGGGCAGGACAACAAGATCGGCCAGGATGAATCCGGGGATGCTTGGGCTCGTTGCTGTTCCGCGTCCGGCGGCCGGCGAAAGCGTGCCGGTACGGAGGGATGTGGGATCAGCCGCCGCGAGTTCGCCGGTCCGAGCCATCAACGGAACGGCCGGGACTGCGCCGATTGGAAGGCCTATTCCCGGAGGGTCCAGGACACCAGGCAATGGCGGCAACGGCGGCAACGGCGGCAAGGCCGGCACTGAAGGCAGTTGCGGTACCGAAGGCAGCCCGGGCAATGCCGGAATTGTGCCGACCGCCGTATCAACCAAGGAACTCGTGGGATCGGTGAGCCCGGTGACAAGAGGAGCCACCGTAGAGCCCGACAGCTGGTTGAACACGGTTCCGGGAAGGGCAGTCACCTGCGTCGGACTTGGAATGACGGACGACAGGCCATGAGCCACGGGCCCGATCGGATCGGGCAAGGGGGCCGGGGACAGCGAAACCGACGACAGCGGAACGGTCGTAACTGTGGAAACTGCGGGCACGGCCGGGATCGCCGGCAGGACGTTTGTGGCTTGCGAAGGACCTGCGAGCCAAAGCGACCATGCCAATGCGCCGAAAACGGCAAGAAGGACAGGGCGTACCACGGATAAGCCATGGCGCCCCAGAGACCCGGCCAAACACTCCACCTCCCCAGTGCGGTGTTTGGATATTAAGCTACGCCCGTCCGGGGCGGCAGTCCATAGCTAAGCAAGCTTAGCGCCCGAATTCGGGAAGCACGGTCAGGTGGACCGCGGCGTCGACATCGGGCCGCAGATCCCGGTCCTGGACGTCGGCGGGCAACGAAAGCCCGGCGTCGAAGGCCTTTCGGAACCGTGGACTCGCGAACTCTTCCCGTGTCCTGCCCTGCAGTCTGAGCGCCCGCGACGCGCAAAGGAGTTCGATGCCAACCACCGTTGAAAGCGCCCGCACGGTGGAATCCATGTGGGAGCTGGCCACGCTCGCGAAACTGGCATCTTCCTCGGCGCCCAGCGAGAGGACCACCGTTTGCAGGCTCACGGGCTGTGCATTGGCTCGGATTCGGCCCACCGCTGCCGCCGCCACGTATTCCAGCATCATGACGCCGGACTGGCCAGCGTCGTCGCCCGCAAGGAATCGGTGGAGCCCGGTGTACGCAGGATCGCACAGCAGGCTGATCCTCCGAAGGTTCGTTGCGCACGCCGCACCGATGGCCAATTGCAGGGCATCCATGCGGCGGGCGAGGCTGGTCATCTGGAACAGGCCGTGATGGGCTACTCCATTGCTGCCGTCCTCCGCGGAACCGTACACCAGCGGGTTTTCATGACCGGCCACCACCAAACGCTCCAAAAGAGTGCCGAGCGCATCCAGCTCCTCCACCACTGAGCCGAGGGCCTGCGGCAGGGTGCGCAGGCAGTAGGGGTCCTGGATCCTCGCCGGGGCACCGCTTCCTTCCACGAGGCCGCGAAGCACCCCGGCCATCTCGGTGACTGCAGGCGAATCAGCTGCCCGGGCGACTTCAGGGCTCAATGCCTCGGGATTCCCGGACATTGCCGCGAAGGACAGGGCACTCACCGTGGTCAGGTTTTCCACGAGTGTGGAGAGCCTTTGGTGGGCGAGTGCTGCCTGGGCGATCGTGAGCGCGCTGGAGCTGATGAATGGAAGCGCATCTTCGGTGGCCCACGTTTCCAGCGGTGCGGGGACCCGCCTGCCGTCCATCGTGGGGCGCTCGCCGAGGAGGGTGAGCGCCGTTCCCGCCAACGCGGGCAGGTCCGCGGTGCCGATTCCGCCGAATTCGCGCACCTCGGGCAAAGCGTCGGCGTTGAGCATGTCCACAACTGCGTCGGCCACGGACGGGTTGATGCCGGACGATCCCGCAGCAAGCTGGGAGAGCCTGATGACAAGCATCGCCCTGACGGTTTCCCGGTCAAGGACCCGTCCGGCGTCGACGGCGTGGCTGCGCAGGAGGTTCAAGCCGTGAACGTTGAGGTCCTTGTCCCCGGCGTCCAGCGCCACCGAGCGGTTGGCCCCGACGCCGGTGGACCGCCCGTAGACGGGACGGGACAGCGCCGTCGCACGAGCGGACCGTTGGGATGCAGCCATCCGTTCAACGGCCGACGGCGCCAGCGTCACCTTTGTCCCGCCACCCGCCACGGCCGCGATGTCGCTCAGGTGCAGCCGTTTGCCGTCGATTTCGATCATGGAAGTGATCCTTCCTCAGATGTGCAGTTGACGTTCCCAACTGGCTCGCAGTTGTTGTCGTTTTGGGGTCCCATAACGACAACTAATG